>NZ_JACCBP010000002.1:0-600000 GCF_013408655.1 Pigmentiphaga litoralis | reverse complement strand
CCGCGGCCATCCTGGCCGGCGCGTCTCCGCAGTTGCGCAATATGGCGACCAACGGCGGCAACCTGCTGCAACGCACGCGCTGCTATTACTTTTATGACTCGCAGGTACCCTGCAACAAGCGGGATCCGGGCACCGGCTGTTCGGCCATCGGCGGCCTGAGCCGCCAGCATGCCATTCTGGGCGCCAGCGAACATTGCATTGCCACCCACCCGTCGGACATGTGCGTGGCGTTGGCCGCCCTGGGCGCGATCGTGCATGTGCAGTCGCCGTCCGGCAAACGCCAGATCCCGTTTGGCGATTTCCATCGCCTGCCGGGCGATCGCCCGGACAAGGACACCAACCTTGCCTACGATGAGCTGATCACCCACCTGGAACTGCCCGAAGCGCAAGCCTTTGCCGGCCATTCGGTCTACCTGAAGCTGCGCGAGCGCGCATCGTATGCATTCGCCCTGGTATCGGTCGCGGCGGCGCTGGACCTGGCCGAAGACGGCACGATTCGCGAAGCGCGGCTGGCCTTGGGCAGCGTCGCGCACAAGCCCTGGCGCGATCTGCAGATCGAAGCCGGCCTGGTCGGCGTCCGTCCGGATGCCGCGGTATTCACGCAGGCGGCCGAAGCCCTGTTGAGCAACGCCAAGGGCCAGGGCGCCAATGACTACAAGATTCCGATGGCCCATCGCGCCATCGTCCGCGCGCTGACGATGGCCGCCGAAGGCACCGTGACCAACACCGGTGAACCGTACATTTCCGAGGTGACCGTATGACCGACCTGATCGAATCGCTGAAAGCGCCTGTTGCCCCGGAAGGCACGGGCTACGTGACCAAGGGCATGTCGGTGTCGCGGGTGGATGGCCGGGCCAAGGTCACCGGCACCGCGCAATATGCCGCCGAACATTTTGCCGCCGACCTGGCGCATGGTGTCGTGGTCAACAGCAGCATCCCGAAAGGCCGCGTGACCGTGTTCCATCTGGAAGCGGCGCTGGCCGTTCCCGGGGTGATTGACATCATCACCTATCAGAACCGGCCCAAGATGCGGTCGTTCGACCTGTCGTACAAGGACATGACCGCGCCGGGGGGCTCGCCCTTCCGACCGCTGTATGACGAGAAGGTGCTGTACAGCGGCCAGCCGATTGCCCTGGTCGTGGCCGAGACCTTCGAAGCCGCGCGCCACGCTGCATCGCTCGTGAATGTGGAGTACGCGATCGAACCGCACGAAACCAATCTGATGGACAACCTGCATCGGGGGCACAAGCCGAGCCGCCTGAAGGCCGGGTATTCGCCACCGCCCGATGAACGCGGCGATGCGCAGGCTGCGTTCGATGCGGCCCCGGTCAAGATCGCGGCCACCTATTACAACGGCGTGGAGCACCACAACCCGCTGGAATTGTTTGCTTCAACGGTGATTCGCGATGCCGATGGGCATCTGACCATCTACGACAAGACGCAAAGCTCGCAGAACAGCCGCTGGTACGTGTCGCATGTATTCGGCCTGTCCAAAGACAAGGTCACCGTGCGCAATCCGTATGTGGGTGGCGCGTTCGGGTCGGGCCTGCGCCCGCAGTACCAGCTGACCCTGGCCGTAATGGCGTCGCTCAAGCTGGAACGGTCGGTGCGCGTCGTGCTGACCCGCCAGCAGATGTTCACGTTCGGCCATCGGCCCGAAACGCTGCAGCATGTGAAGCTCGCCGCCGAACGCGACGGCACCCTGCGCTCGATCATGCACGAAGCGATCGCCGAAACGTCGCGCATCGAAGACTACGTGGAAGTGGTGGTGAACTGGTCGGGCCAGCTCTACGCGTGCGACAACGTGCGCCTGGGGTATCAGCTGGTCGACCTGGACCAATACACGCCGATCGACATGCGCGCGCCGGGCGCGGCTCACGGCGTGCATGCGCTTGAAGTCGCCATGGATGAGCTGGCCTATGAACTGCACATGGACCCGCTGGCCTTGCGCCTGAAGAACTACACCGAGCGCGACCAGATGAACGACCTGCCCTTTTCGACCAAGGAATTGCGGGCCTGCTATGAACAGGCGGCCGAGCGCTTTGGCTGGTCGAGCCGGCCGCTGGCGCCGCGGTCCATGCGTGACGGCACCGAGCTGGTGGGTTGGGGCATGGCCACCGGGCAATGGGATGCGATGCAGATGTTTGCGCGCGCCAGCGCCGTGCTGCATGCCGATGGCCGCCTGGTCGTCAGCAGCGCCGCGACCGACATCGGCACGGGCACCTACACCGTCATGGCGATGATCGCGGCGGCATCGATGGGCCTGCCGCTGGAAAAGGTCACCTTCCAGCTGGGCGATTCGACCCTGCCCGTGGCGCCGATCGAAGGCGGATCGTCGCACGTGGCTACGGTCGGGTCCGCGGTCGAAGGCGCCTGCGAAAAGCTGCAGAAGCGCCTCTACAAGTTGGCCCGGTCGCTGGAAGGCCAGCCCTTCGAGCACTCCAACTTCAACGACGTCGAATTCGTCGAAGGCCACATGCGGCTGAAGCTGGACCCGACCGTCTCGGTCACGCTGCCCGAGCTGCTGGCCGCTGGCAAAGAGACACGTGTCGAAGAAAAGTACCTGCTGCTGCCCAATGTCCTGAAGCAAAAGAAGTACACCCGGTCGACCCATTCCGCGGTGTTCGCGGAGGTCAAGGTGGACGAGGAGTTTGGCACGGTCCGCGTGACTCGGGTGGTTAGCGCGATTGCCGCCGGCCGCATCATGAGCCTGAAGACCGCGCACAGCCAGATCACCGGCGGCGTGGTGTGGGGCATCAGCGAAGCCCTGCATGAAGAGACGCATGCGGATCACCGCCTGGGCCGCTTCATGAACCACAACCTGTCCGAATACCATGTGCCGGTGAATGCCGACATCCATGACATCGAGGTGATCTTCGTGGATGAAGACGACCGCATCGTGAGCCGGCTGGGTGCGAAGGGCGTTGGCGAAATCGGCCTGGTGGGCGTGTCGGCGGCCATCTGCAACGCGATCTTCCATGCGACTGGCAAGCGGGTGCGCAGCACGCCCATGACGCCGGACAAGGTGATGACGGACCGCCCGGGCTACTGACGAGCACGTGTTCGGATCAGGCGGGTGAAGCCATCATCGAATCACCCGCCTGCAAAGAAACCTCGTTTCGACGTGCTCAGCAGGAAGCTATTTCAAAAAGGGTGTCCTAGAATCCTAAGCTCGATGACAGCTCTGCACAGAGAGACGCCACGATGCAACACAGGGAACTCCTTATCGAAATGGCCGAGGCTATGCGGGATCTCGAAGCGCGCCAGATTGTGATGGCCGAAGCGCTCGAGACGTTGCTGGGCACCTTGTCACAGCGCGCGCAACGCGAATCCGCCGAGTTGTTTCGGTTGCGGATGGAGCGTGTGCTGAGCGCGCAGGACGACCAACCCGCGATGATCGCCATGAGACAACCCATGGCGGAACAGGCCGCCGCGTTTCTTGCGGCCCTGGGCGAGCGGCTTCCACGTCCTTGATACGGTTGACCGCGACATCGGGCGCCATATCGCCCCGTCACATCGCGTGACAACCGCAGTGGCGCGATCGCCCGCCAGCGGCTAGATTGTCTGCTCTTCGATCACGTCCTGGAGCACCACCATGCGCATTCTCATTCCCGCCCTGCTTGCCGGCCTGCTCGGCGCCACCGCCGTCCACGCCGACACGACCGTCCCGATGTACATGGCGACGGAAAAGGGTCAGGGTCAGGCCATTGGCGAAGTGACCCTGTCGGACAGCAAATACGGTCTGGTCTTTACCCCCAAGCTGACGAGTCTGCCGGCCGGCGTCCACGGTTTCCACGTGCACGCGATGGGCAGCTGCGATGCCAAGGAAGATGGCGGCAAGATGGTGCCGGCAGGCGCTGCCGGCGGCCATCTGGATCCGCAGAACACCAAGAAGCACGGCATGCCCTGGGATGACGGCGCCCACCTGGGCGACCTGCCCCCCCTGATCGTGGACGCGCAGGGCAACGCCATGCAGCCGGTGCTGGCCCCGCGCCTGAAGCTGGCCGCTGTCAGCGGCAAGGCCCTGATGGTGCACGCCGGTGGCGACAACCACAGCGATCACCCCGCGCCGCTGGGCGGCGGGGGCGCGCGTCAGGCGTGCGGCGTCATCAAGTAATCGACGCCTTGTTCCAGGCCGCCAGCGCCGCATCGACCGCGGCGCCCGGCGGGCAGGCATACCCTTCGGCGCGCAGCACCGATTCCAGCGCGCCAAGGGTGATCAGGATCTTGTGCTTCATGGCGTTGTAGCCCATGGCGCCGATCCGCCAGATCTTGCCCTGCAGCGGGCCGAAGGCCGACCCGATCTCGATCTCGAAATCTTCGCGCATGCGGCGGCGCACCGCTTCGCCATCCACGCCGTCGGGAATGTAGATGCCCGTCACGTTGGTCATCTTGTAGCGTTCATCGCCAAACACCGTCAGCCCCATTGCCCGGATGCCCGCCATCATGGCCTGGCTTGCGGCGCCATGCCGTGCGTAACGCGGTGCCAGCCCTTCTCCCAATGCGACCCGGGCGCATTCCCGCGCGCCGTACAGCATGGTGGTGGCTTCGGTGTGGTGGTTCAGGCGCTTTTCCGACCAGTAGTCCATGATCATGGCCAGGTCGAAATAATTGGAGCCGATGCGGATGCCGGTGCCGTCGGTGATGTCGTCGCGGCGAATGCCTTCTTCGACATGGCGGCGCGCAAAGATGGCGTCGGCCGCGCGGTCCGAAATGGTGATCGGCGACGAGCCCGAGGGCCCGCCCAGGCATTTTTGCAGGCCACCGGTCACCACGTCCACGCCCCAGCGGTCCGCGGCGATTTCCATCCCGCCAATGGTGGCGGTGGCATCGACGTACGACAGCGCGCCCGCCGCGCGGCACAGGTCGCCCAGGCCGTCGAGCGGCTGCGCCATCGTGGTGGACGTATCGCCGTGCACCGTGGCCACGACTTTGGGCTGGAAGCGTTCGATCGCCGCCGCCACCGCGTCCATGGGGACGACTTCGCCCCAGGGGGCGTCAACCGTCTCGACCACCGCGCCGATACGCGCCAGGATCTCGGTCAGCAACAGGCCGAAGCGGCCGAAGTTCAGCACCAGGACACGGTCGCCCGGCGCCACCATCGACACTAGCGACGCTTCGATGCCCGCGCGCGCGGTGCCGTCGACCAGGAAGGTCCACCGGTTGCCGGTGCCGAACACGGGGCGATACAGCGCCATGACCTCGTTCATGTACGACGTCATTTCCGGATCGAATTGCCCCAGCAGGTCCGCCGCCATGGCGCGCAGCACGCGCGGATGGGCATTGACCGGGCCAGGTCCCATCAGCAGACGTTGAGGGGGATCGATTTCGCCGATTGTGTGAGGCAACAAGGGAGTTCTCCGGTTGGGTTGCGTTGCAACATGCATTATCGCCTCATCCCGTCCGGCCGGTGTAGTCCGTGTCACCTATGTTCAGCCCTTGGGCCACGGCGATAGCATGTGCCATCGATACCGAGGGCTCGCCCATGAAACAGTCAGAACTGGATGCATTGACCGATTTTGCGCACGCTTCGCGCGACATGGTCGATGCCTATATCAAGGCCAGCAAGGCGGGCGCCGACCCCGCGCTGTGGGACACCTTCCTGGAAGCGCGCGAACGCACGGGCATGTCCGGCCACCGGCTGTATCGGTTTGGGGTCAAGCTGCGCGTGGGCGAAGCCATCTGATCAGCCGACCCCGGTCGGTCCTTTCATGACGATCTTCACTTTCTTGGACAGATCGCCGCGGCTGTAGGGCTTGTACAGGATGTCGAATTCGGACGCCCGTTCGCCCTTGCGATTGAGTTCCGTATCGGCATAGCCCGTCGTCAGCAGGATCCGGATCTTGGGACGCAGCAGGCGGGCTTCCCGCGCCAGCATCACCCCATTCATCTTGCCGGGCATGATCACGTCGGTCAGCAGCATGTCGACGGCCGTGTCACCGGCCAGCACGGCCAGCGCGTCGTCGGGCGTGTACGCCACGATCGCGTCGTAGCCCAGCTGATCGAGCAGCGCCTTGCTCACATCGGCCACTTCCGGCCGGTCGTCCACCACCAGAATGCGTTCCTTGCCGATGGGCTCGATGATCTTGACCGGCGTCGGCAAGGGATTTTCTTCGGCGTCCAGCGCAGGGAAATACAGCGTCACCGTCGTACCGACGCCTTCTTCAGATTCGATGTTCATGGCGCCGCCCGATTGCTTGACGAAGCCATACACCATGGACAGGCCCAGGCCGGTGCCCTTGCCCAATTCCTTGGTCGTGAAGAACGGGTCCACCACCCGGTCGACCACGCCGGGCGGAATGCCGCTGCCGTTGTCGGCCACCTTGACGGTCACGTATTGGCCTTCGTTCAGCTCCGCAAAACCGACCAGCTGGTGATGTTCGATCGTGACGAGTTCGGTTCGCACCGTGATCGTGGCGTCTTGCGTGTCGGCCAGCGCATCACGCGAATTGACCAACAGGTTGAGCATCGCAACTTCCATCTGAGTCGAATCCACCCGCACGTTCGGCAGGTTCGGCGCGTACTCATTGCGGATGCGCACATGCTCGCCCAGGGTCCGATCGCTCAGGCTCACAATGTCTTCGACCAGGCCGTTCAGGCTCAGCACCCGGCCGCTCAGGCTCTGTTTGCGGGCAAAGGCCAGCAATTGCTGCGTCAGCCGCGACGCCTTGTCGATCGCATCCTTGACCTTGTCAAGGTTCGCGCCAACGCGCGCCACGCCGGCGCCGACTTCCAGGCCAACACGTGACAACTCGACGTAGCCAGACATGACCTGCAACAAATTATTGAAGTCGTGTGCGATGCCGCCAGTGAGTTGTCCAAGAGATTCCATCTTCTGGGCCTGGCGCAAGGCATCTTCCGCATCACGGCGGCGGCTGACGTCCAGCTGGGATGCAAAGAAGTAGATGACTTCTCCATCCTCGTTAACGATGGGCGAGATGAACAGCGCGTTCCAGAAGGTCGATCCATCCTTGCGGTAATTCAGGATCTCGGTCGCGATTTCCTGATTGGCCAGCACGGCGTTACGCACTTCATCCACCGTGGATTCATCGGTATCCGGCCCTTGCAGGAAGCGGCAGTTGGTGCCCAGGATCTCGTCTTCGGTATAGCCCGTCATCGTCAGGAAGGCATTGTTCGCGAACACGATCGGATTGTCGTGCTGCCTGGGATCCGTGACGATCATGGGCATGCGCGTCGTCGACACCGCCGCCGCAAAGATCTCGTGCGAACGGCGGTCGATGGTCTGCGTCGCGTTCGGCAGACGGAAGGGCTTGGGGGTATCGCTCATGCTGTTCCCGGTGGATGAGGCAAAAATTTAGCACGCGGGTTTTGGGCGATTTGTAAGCGTCCGGTGCAGTCATGGACCGTTCTTTTGCTGCAACATATGGCCTGATCGGCGGGCGGCGGCTCTTCACGATTCGTGAAGAGGGCTTGTGCGCCCGGGGATGGCGGCTTGCGGGGGCTCGCCCTACAGTAGCGGCCTGACAATCCCCCCGGATATTCCGATGATCGACGTACTGGTAATTGGCGGCGGCAATGCCGCGCTGTGCGCCGCGCTGATGGCGCGCGAGGCCGGCGCGAGCGTGATGGTGCTGGAGTCCGCGCCGCGTGAATGGCGGGGCGGCAACTCGCAGCACACCCGCAACCTGCGCTGCATGCATGATGCGCCGCAAGACGTGCTGCTCGAGGCCTACCCCGAAGAAGAATTCTGGCAAGACCTGCTGAAGGTGACCGGCGGCATCACCAATGAACACCTGGCGCGCGTGGCGATCCGCCATTCGGCCACCTGCCGCGACTGGATGCGCAAGCATGGCGTCAACTTCCAGCCGCCGCTGTCGGGCACCCTGCACCTGGCGCGCACCAACGCGTTTTTCATGGGGGGCGGCAAGGCTCTGATCAACGCGTACTACCGCAGCGCCGAAGCCCTGGGCGTAGACATCCGCTACGACTGCACGGTCGATGCGCTGGAACTGGATGGCGGCCGCTTTGTTGCGGCTCGCATCGGCGACACCCGCATCGAAGCGCGCACCTGTGTGCTGGCATCGGGCGGCTTCGAATCCAACCTGGCGTGGCTGCGCGAGGCCTGGGGCCAGAATGAACGCGGCGAATGGCCCGCCGACAACTTCCTGATCCGCGGCACCCGCTACAACATGGGCGTGCTGCTGCGCTACATGATCGATGCCGGCGCCGACATTATCGGTGACCCCTCGCAATCGCATTGCGTGGCCATCGATGCCCGCGCGCCGCTGTACGACGGCGGCATCTGCACCCGCATCGACTGTGTGTCGCTGGGCGTGGTGGTGAATCGCGACGCGCAACGCTTCTATGACGAAGGCGAAGACTTCTGGCCCAAGCGCTACGCGATCTGGGGCCGCCTGACCGCCATGCAGCCCGGGCAGATCGCCTACTCGATCATCGACGCCAAGGCCGTGGGCCGTTTCATGCCGCCCGTGTTCCCTGGCACCAAGGCCAACACGCTGGAAGAACTGGCGCGCGCGGTCGGACTGGACGAGGCCGCATTCGTTGACACCATCAAGCAATACAACGCCGCCTGCCGCATCGGCACCTTCGACCATACGGTGCTGGACGACTGCCATACCGAAGGCGTGACGCCCGCCAAGACCCATTGGGCGCGGCCCATCGACACTGCGCCGTTCTACGCCTACCCGGTCCGCCCCGGCATCACATTCACCTACCTGGGCCTGAAAGTGGACGAGGACGCCACGGTGCACTTTGGCGGCCAGCCCAGTCCCAACCTGTTCGCGGCCGGCGAAATGATGGCCGGCAACGTGTTGGGCAAGGGCTATACCGCCGGCGTCGGCATGACCATCGGCACGGCCTTTGGCCGCATTGCCGGCACCAGCGCGGCCGCTGCCGCCCTGAACAAGAATGAAGGAGCACGCCGTGAAGCAGCTTGAAATCCTGACGCGCGAAGCCGTTGCACTTGGCACGCCGGGCGTGACCATGAAGGAACATCCGGTCCGTTGGGCGGGCAAGGACAGCAAGGCGCTGAGCCACAACGAAAACGAAGTCGGCCGCATGATGGAAATCTGCAATGCCTGCCGGTATTGCGAAGGCTTCTGTGCGGTGTTCCCGGCCATGAGCCGGCGGCTGGAGTTCGGCAAGGCCGACATCCATTACCTGGCCAACCTGTGCCACAACTGCGGCGCCTGCCTGCACGCCTGTCAATACGCGCCACCCCACGAATTTGGCGTGAACGTGCCGCAGGCCATGGCCAAGGTGCGTGTGCAGACCTATTCGGACTTTGCGTGGCCCGCCCCGCTCGGCAAGCTGTACGAGCGCAACGGCCTGACCGTCGCAATGGCTGCCGCCGCATGCCTGGCGCTGTTCCTGGTGCTGGCCGCCGGGATCAACGGCGGGCTGTTCCACGAACCGCTGCAGGGCAACTTCTACGCGATCTTTCCGCACAACACCCTGGCCCTGATGTTCGGCAGCGTGTTCATACTGGCCATCCTTGCGCTGGGGATAGGCGTGACGCGCTTCTGGCGCAACGTCAGCCCGGGCGAGGCCAGCGGTGAAGCCATTGCCGAAGCCGCCGGCAACGCGCTCAAGCTCAAGTACCTGGACGGCGGCCACGGCAAGGGCTGCAACGACGAAAGCGACAAGTTCACGCTGCGCCGCCGACGCTTCCATCACTTCACGTTCTACGGCTTCATGCTGTGCTTTGCCGCCACGTCGGTCGCGACGCTGTACCACTACTTCCTGGACCTGCACGCGCCCTACCCGTTCTTCAGCCTTCCGGTGTTGCTCGGAACGGCAGGCGGCATCGGACTGATCATCGGCCCGGTCGGCCTGCTGTGGCTGAACCTGAGGCGTGACCCTGCGCAAGGCGACGTGGCGCAGCGGCCCATGGACCGCGGCTTTATCGTGCTGCTGCTGCTCATCAGTGTGACGGGCCTGCTGTTGCTCGGACTGCGCGACACCAGCTGGATGGGCCTGCTGCTGGCCGTGCACCTGGGCGTGGTGATGGCGCTGTTCCTGACCCTGCCCTACGGCAAGTTCGCGCACGGCATCTACCGCAGCGCCGCGCTGCTCAAGTGGTCGATCGAAAAACGCCAGCCCAGCAAGCTGCAGTTGGGCGCGGACTGACCATGGGGGACGCCGCCTTACAAAGTTGAGCATGCTCAAGTAAGATCGGTGGCTGTCCCCCACTAAGACATTTCCGATGTCCAACACAACACAGGTGCCGGCCTACGACAGCCGGGCCAGCACCTGGATCGCATTACTGGTCGCGGCCTCCTTCTTCATGGAGAACCTCGACGCCACCATCATCGTGACCGCCGTTCCGCAGATGGCCGAGTCCTTCGGCGTGCAGGCGGTCGACCTCAGCATCGGCGTCAGCGCCTACATGCTGGCGCTCGGCGTCTTTATTCCGGCCAGCGGTTGGGTCGCCGAACGCTACGGCGCCCGCACCGTATTCGCATCCGCCGTCGCCCTCTTTACCGTGTCCTCCTTGCTGTGCGGCTTCGCCACCGGCCTCTGGGAATTCGTCTTCCTGCGCGTGCTGCAAGGCATGGGCGGCGCCATGATGGTGCCCGTCGGCCGGCTCGCCGTGCTCAAGACCACCCCCAAGGAAAAGCTGGTCAGCGCCATCGCGACCCTGACCTGGCCAGCGCTCGTCGCGCCCATCCTGGGCCCGCCCATCGGCGGCTTCATCACCACCTATGCATCGTGGCGCTGGATCTTCTACCTGAACCTGCCGCTCGGCATCATCGCCTTCTTTTTTGCACTGAAGCTGATCCCCAACGACAAGAACCCGACACCGCAGCCCTTCGACACCAAAGGCTTTTTGCTGGGCGGCGGCGGCCTGTTCTGCACCCTCTGGGCCGTTGAACTGGTCAGCGGCGACCACACCCCCTGGGCCCAGGCCGTCGGCTTTCTGATCGCCGGCGTTCTGCTGCTGGCCGGATGCGTGCGGCACATGCACCGCGCCAGCCACCCCATGATTGACCTCAGTGTGCTGAAGATCCAGACCTTTGCCGCCACCGTCAGCGGCGGATCGCTGTTCCGCATGGCCACCGGCGCCACCGCCCTGCTGCTGCCGCTGATGTTCCAGGTCGGCTTCGGCTTGAACCCCTTCCACGCCGGCTTGCTGATGGTCGCCATCTTTACTGGCAACCTGGCCATGAAGCCCGCCACCACCGGCATCATCCGCCGTCACGGCTTCAAACGCGTGCTCGGCTGGAACGGCCTGGCCAATGTCGTCTTCCTGCTCTGCTACGCCATGCTCTCGCCCAACACGCCGCTGGGCTGGATCCTCGGCGTGCTGTTCGTCGGCGGCCTGGCGCGGTCCCTGCACTTCACGGGCTTGAACACCCTGGCCTTTGCCGACGTGCCCCCCGCCAAGCTGCGCGCCGCCAACACCCTGTTCAGCACGGCGTTCCAGCTGTCGCTGGGCGTCGGCGTGGCCGTGGGCGCCCTGGCGCTGCGTGTCGGCACGTGGGCCAAGGATGGCCTGGGCGTGGCCGACGTCCCCGCCGTGGACTTCCGGCTCGCCTTCGTGCTGATCGCCCTGCTGTCGCTGGTGGCGCTGTACGACGTGCGCCCGCTGCCGGCGGATGCGGGGGATGAAATTGCGCGGAAGGCGAAGAAGTGACGGGCGGCTCTGTCGAACCGGTGTCCGCTACGCGGCCGTTTGCTGCGACCGCGGCACGGCGCGAAAACCCGCAGCCGCATAACTGATCAACTCGCGCATCATCTCTTCGGTGTCTTCCCCGGCGCAGTCGCCGTGCGAGAACCGGCGCATGCCCTCCGCATGCGGCCGGGTGATCGTGACGACGGCGCCGATCAGGAAATACAGGCGCCACGCCAATGATCGCCGGGATGCGCCGGGCAAGCGCGACTCCAGCAGAACCAGCAAGCGCTCGTTCACCTCGCTGTAAATCTCGGTATTCATCTGGTCCGACAGCTCGGCATGGTCTGCGGTCAGGCTCAAGGACATTTCCGAAATCGGTGATCCGTTGGCCAGCGACTTCATGTGGAACATGGGCGTGAGCCAAGCCGCGATGACCGCTTCGATCGTGGGCCGCTTCGAGGCGCGTTCCAGCGCGTCGAACAACACGATGCGCTCTTCATTGATGGGACGTGCCGCCTCGAAGTACACGTGCCGGAACAGAGTTTCCTTGTTGCCGAAGTAGTAGGCGATCAATGCCGAGTTCACGCCCGCGCGCGTTGCAATATCCCGAATCGATACATGGTTATAGCCCCGGCGGGCGAACAGCTCCATGGCCGCTGCAACCAGCCGGTCGCGCGCGCTTTCGTCATGCGCCGGCGTGTCGTCGGCGAGGGCAAGCGACGGCTTGCGCACCGCGCGTGCCGGTCGTGTCAGGGTGGGCTTCGAGATAGCGGGCATGGGGATCCTGGTGTCGGCCGTGCCACGGCGCATCGCGCAGTGTACCCACAGCGCACCCCCGCGCACTCATCACTTTTTGTTTTCAAGCCATCGAAAAAATCAGTTCGCGAGAGCGCACATCGTCATGCTGTAATCGGCGCAGTTAATCACATGATTAACACACCGTTTGCAGAGACGCTGCACGTCTTTCCACTGAAGCGGAAAGCGATGACGCGCATGCCAGGACAGGAGACTCCATGAAACGACCAGCTTGGTTGGTGGCGGCGGCAAGCGCTGCCTTACTGTTTTCCAGCGCCGCTCCGGCAGCCGAGACCGTCAAGGTCGGCGTGATCGGCCCGTTTTCGGGCCAGTTGTCAGGGTCATGGGGAACGCCGTTCCGTCAGGGGATGGAGACCTACACGGCCCAGAAAGGCCCGCTGTCCGGCGACATCAAGATCGAATACATCTATCGCGACCTGCCCACCGTCGATCCGCAACGTGCCCGGGCACTGGCCCAGGAACTGATCGTCCGCGACAAGGTGCAGTACCTTGCCGGCTTCGTGTCCACCCCGGACGCGCTGGCCGTGGCAAGCGTGATCCAGTCGGCCAAGATTCCATCGGTCATTTTCAATGCGGCGGGCCCGACCATCGTCGGCAAGTCAGACTACTTTCTTCGTACGTCGAACACGCTGCCCGAGATTACCGTACCGGTCGCCCGGTACATGGCCGAGAACGGGCTTAAACGCGTCGTGACTGCGGTGGCCGATTACAGTCCCGGCGCTGATGCCGAGGCAGCGTTCAAGGACGCCTACGGCAACAGCGGCCAGGTCATCGAATCCATCCGCATGCCGCTGTCGACCACCGATTTCGGCCCGTTCCTGCAGAAGATCCGCCTGCTGAAACCTGACGCGCTGTTCGTCTTCCTGCCAGCCGGTCCGGCCACCTTCGGCTTCGTCAAGGCTTATCAGGAAAACGGCATGAAGGCCGAAGGCATCCGCTTTTTCGGCTTGTCGGAAACCCAGGAGTCCGACCTGCAGCAACTGGGCGACGCCGCGATCGGTCTCGAAACCAGCTACATCTATTCGGCGGCGCACGAGTCGAAAGTAAACGCCGATTTCCAGGCGGCCTACCGCAAGCTGTATCCCAACGGCACGGTCAATCCGGCCACCGTCATGGCGTATGACGGCACGCACGTCTTGCGGACCATGATCGAAGCCACGAAAGGCAAGAAGGATGCGGACGGCGCCATGAAAGCGGCAAAAGGGCTGGCCTGGGAAAGCCCGCGTGGTCCGGTCAAGATCGACGCGGCAAGCCGGGAACTTGTGCAGAACGTCTATATCCGCTCGGTACAGAAAGGCACTGATGGCCGTCTGTACAACAAGGAAATCAAGGTATTTCCACCCACTGCCAAACCTTGATCTGCCGCGGTAAGGAGACGCTCGAATGGCGACACTCGTCAGTATCCTGATCGATACGCTGGCCTATGGCATGGTGCTGTTCACCATCTCGATCGGCCTGTCGATCACGCTTGGATTGATGAAGGTCGTGAACCTGGCCCACGGCGGGTTTGCGATGCTTGGCGGCTACTTCGCATCGCATGCGATGCTGGCGCTTGGCCTGCCTTATCTGGCAGCCCTGCCCCTGGCCATGGCCTGCGTCGTCATCCTTGCCGTGCCGCTTGAAGTCGCGCTGTTCCGGCCGTTGTACGGAAAGAATGACTACCTGGTCCAGGTGCTCATCACGATTGGGATTGCCTTCTGCATGATCGGGCTGACCAACTATTTTTTCGGTCCCGCGATGCGTACGATCCCGTTACCCGGCTTCCTGACGGGCCCCGTTGACCTGGGATTCCGCTTCATCCCGGCCCACCGCCTGTTCGTAATCGCGGTAGGACTTGCCGTGGCGCTGGGCTTGTGGCTGCTGATCGAAAAGACGTCTTTTGGAACCAAGCTGCGGGCTGCGGTCGACAACGCAGGCATGGCCGCATCGCTCGGCATTCGCACACAACGCATCTATTCGCTGACCTTTGCGCTGTCCGTCGCCCTGGGTGCCATGGGAGGCGTGATCGGCGCCGAACTGCTGCCCA
The DNA here is from genome assembly GCF_013408655.1 of Pigmentiphaga litoralis. Taxonomy (NCBI): domain Bacteria; kingdom Pseudomonadati; phylum Pseudomonadota; class Betaproteobacteria; order Burkholderiales; family Alcaligenaceae; genus Pigmentiphaga; species Pigmentiphaga litoralis. The sequence continues at coordinate 585,562 of NZ_JACCBP010000002.1, read as the reverse complement.
TCGATCCCTACTACGCGCTGCGCTATATGGTCACCATCCTGGTGGTCGTATCGATCGGTGGGGCGGGGTCCATTGGCGGCGCGCTGACGGCGGCCCTGTTGCTGGGGCTGATCGATACAGTCGGCAAGTACCTTGCGCCCGGCTATGGCGACGCCCTGTTCTACGTTGCCGTGATCGGGGTCGTTTTGGCGTTTCCTGACGGGCTGCTTGGCCGCCGGGCTGCGGCGCATGCGTCCGCGGCAACGCCTACCCCGGTTGACGGGCCGGATCGTCGCGTCGCTCTGGTCTGCATCGCCGGCATCGCGGTGGCAGGGATGGCGGCCTACCTGATCTTCCCCGACTACGCGGGCTATCTGTCCCGCATGGTGTCGATGGCGTTGCTGGTCCTGTCGCTCGACCTGATCGTTGGTTACTGCGGTGTGGCGACGCTCGGGCAGGCTGCGCTGTATGGCATTGGCGCCTATGCCGCCGGCATCGCTGCATTGCGAGCCGGCATTACCGATCCGGTGGCGATGCTGGGCGTCGGCATGGTCGCGGGCGGTCTTGCAGGCCTGGTGTCAGGCGCCTTGATCGTGCGGGCCAAAGGTCTTGCGCAGCTGGTGCTGACCGTGGCGATCCTGCAACTGACGCTGGCGCTGGGCAACAAGCTGTCGTGGCTGACCGGTGGCAGTGACGGGCTGTCCGATATCGCGCCGTCCCCGCTGTTCGGCATCTTTGCGTTCGACTTCGAAGGCGTAACCGGTTATCTGCTTGGCCTTGGCGTACTTGTCTGCGTGCTGAGCACGCTCACACTGATCGTGCATTCACCGTTCGGCCTGCTGTGCCGCGGGATCAAGGGCGATCCGGTGCGTGTCGAAGCCATGGGGGCGAAGGTAAACAGCACCCTGGTGCGCATGTTCGGCGTCTCGGGCATGGTGGCCGGTCTCGGCGGCGCCCTGGCTGCCATCACGACAGGGGTAGTCGGTCTCGACAGCCTGACGTTCGAGCGGTCCGCCGAAGCTTTCGTGATGCTGATCCTGGGGGGTGCGGGAACCCTGTTCGGCGCCCTTGGCGGCGTGGTCGTCTACCTGACAACCGAACACGCGATCGCCGCTGCGGATCCATCGCACTGGCTGATCGCCATCGGATTGATCCTGATCGTTGTCATGTTCTTCCTGCCCTCTGGTCTGCAAGGCTTGCTGACGCTGCGTGCGCGTCGCCGGCCCCGCGCAACGCCCCGCGCCATCGAGGTGAATCCATGACGCCGTTGCTGCAAGTGCAGGGACTGAACAAGTCCTTTGGCGGCATCCAGGTCAGCCGCAATATCTCGATGACCCTCCCACGCGGTGGGCGGGTTGCGCTGATTGGTCCGAACGGCGCGGGCAAGACCACCTTCGTGAACCTGCTTGCCGGACGTTTGCGGCCGGATGCCGGACACATCCTTCTGGATGGCGAAGACGTGTCGCGCCTGGAACCGATTGCCCGCACGTGCCTTGGCCTGGTGCGCTCGTTCCAGATCAGCCGGCTGTTTCTCGACCTGTCGTTTGCGGATCATGTCCGGCTGGCACTGCTCCAGCGCGACGGACAGTCACAACGCATGTTCTGCAGTACACGGCGTGATCCGGCGCGCGAAGATGAAGTGCGCGCCGTACTGGCCCGGCTGGCGCTGTCCGAACTGGCCGACCTGAAGGTCCGCAACGCGGCGTATGGCCAGCACCGGTTGCTGGAAATTGCGCTGGCGCTCGCCATGAAAGCAAAGGTGCTGCTGCTGGACGAACCCGCAGCCGGCGTGTCGCGCGCCGACGTGCCACGCATGCTGCAGGCGATCCAGAGCTTGCCTGCCGACATGGCCGTGCTGATGATCGAACACGACCTGGATTTTGCGTTCCGCTTTGCCTCGCACGTGGTCGTGCTGGCCGAAGGTGCGGTGATCTTCGAAGGCACGCCGCGTGAGGTGATGGCCGATGCGCAGGTCCGATCCGCCTACCTGGGACGCTATGCCGACCGCGTCGGCAAGGGAGCCGCATGACGTCACCCCCAACCCTGTCCATCCGCCATCTGGCGGCCGGCTATGGCGCGATCCGTGTCATCGACGACCTGACGCTGGACGTTCCGGCGGGAAGCCGGGTGGCGCTGCTGGGACGCAATGGCATGGGCAAGACCACCCTGCTGGCCAGCCTCATGGGATTGACGCGCCGGTTTCATGGCGAAGTGCTGCTGGACGCGCGCGATATCAGCGGCCTGTCGACCACGGCCCGCGCCGCAGCGGGGCTGGGATACGTTCCACAGACGCGCGACATCTTTGCATCCCTGACGGTGGAAGAGAACCTGGTGGCGGGCCTGAAGGGCCGGCCGCGGTCTGCCGTCGGCGAGGCCTACGCCATGTTTCCGAGGCTGGCCGATCGCAAGAAGAATCTCGGTACCCAGCTGTCGGGGGGAGAGCAGCAGATGCTGTCGACCGCGCGCACTCTGCTGGGCCAGCCATCAATCCTTCTGCTCGACGAGCCGCTGGAAGGGTTGGCACCCGTCATCTGTGACGAACTGATGGCGTCGCTAATCGCGCTGACCCAGGACCGGTCCATGACGACGATCCTGGTCGAACAGCAGATCGATCGCGCCCTGGACTATGCAGACGTGGTGCTCATTATTGAACATGGTCATATCGCCTGGAGCGGTCAGGCCAGCGCGATGCGCGAGGATCCGTCACTCGTGGATCGCTACCTTGGCGTCGGCGTGCACTAAACGCGCCGCGCCCCTACATTCAAAACGCAGAGAGGCACGCATGGGCAGGTTGAACGGTAAGGTCGCGGTGGTCACGGGCGCCGCGGTGGGCATCGGCGCGTACTACGCACGCGCCTTGGCAGCAGAAGGGGCAAGCGTCGTGGTGTCCGACATTGCCGATCCGGGTACCGTCGTGGCGCAGATCCGCGCAGCCGGTGGCCAGGCGTCGGGTATCCGCAGCGACGTATCCAGTTGGGAGGCGTGCCAGGCCATGGTGCAACAGGCCATTGGCGACTTCGGCCGGATCGACATCATGGTGGCCAACGCCGGCATCTACAGCCAGCTCAAGCGCGCCCGCATCCTTGACCTGGAACAGGAAGACTGGGACCGGGTCATGACCGTGAACGCACGCGGCGTGTTTTTCTGCGCCAAGGCCGCCGTCAAGGAAATGATGGCCGCCGGCAGCGGCAAGATCATCACGATCTCATCGACCACCGTGGCCACCGGGGTGCCCGACCTGACCCACTATGTGGCCTCCAAGGGCGCCGTCGAAGCCTTTACGCGATGCCTTGCCCGCGAACTTGCCGGCACCGGCATCAACGTCAATGCCATCGCCCCCGGGCTGACGATGAGCGAAAACGTCGAGGCGAACCGCGCCGTCCTGTCGGCAACGATCGCCGCGCAGCACCGGGCGCGCTGTGTGCAACGCGACCAGACCCCCGAAGACCTGGTCGGCGCGCTGCTCTTCCTGGCGTCGTCCGACAGCGATTTCATCAGCGGCCAGACCTTGACGGTCGATGGCGGCATCGTCCTGCATTGACCGCGCTTGCCTGACCAAGGATTCCGATATGACGCATTCCTATCCTGACCTGGCGCTGCATATTGGCGGCGAGTGGCTGACGGGCGATAACCGCCAGGTGTTCCAGGTGATCGATCCGGCCACCGAAGCACCGCTGGCTGCCCTTCCCCTCGCCAGCCCCGCCGATCTGGACGGCGCGCTCGACGCCGCCCGCGACGCCTTCCACATCTGGAGCCGGACCCCGGCGCCGGATCGCGCCGCCATCCTTCACAAGGCCGCCGCGCTGATGCGCGAACGCGCAGACTTCATGGCTTACGTCATGACGCGCGAGGAAGGCAAGCCGCTCATGGAATCCAGACGCGAGGTGCTGTTTTCCGCGGATACCCTGGACTGGTATGCAGAAGAAGGCCGTCGCGCCTACGGCCGGGTCATTCCGTCGCGGATGGCCGGTCACCGCCAGATCGTGGTTCGCGAGCCCGTGGGCCCCGTGGCCGCCTTTACGCCTTGGAATTTTCCGGTGCTGACGCCGGTTCGCAAGATCGGGGGTGCGCTAGCGGCCGGGTGTTCGTGCGTACTGAAACCGGCAGAAGAAACGCCGGGAAGCGCGCTTGAAATCCTGCGGTGTCTGGTCGACGCGGGCCTTCCACCGGGAGTCCTGAACATCGTCTTTGGCGTGCCGGCCGAGGTGTCCGAGCAGTTGATCCGATCCCCCATAATTCGAAAAGTGTCCTTTACCGGATCAACGGCGGTGGGCCGGCAGATCGCGGCATTGGCCGCTATGGGGCCCAAGCCGACGTCCATGGAACTGGGCGGACATGCTCCCGTGCTGGTCTTTGAAGATGCCGATATCAAGTCGGTGGCCGCCCAGTCCATGCGCAAGTTCGGCAACAGCGGACAGTCGTGCATTTCACCCACGCGCTTCCATATTCATCGATCGTTGCATTCCGCATTCATCTCCACCCTGGCGGCATCGGTGGAACGGCTGAAGCTGGGCAACGGTCTGGATGCGGACACGGGCATGGGGCCGATGGCCAACCCGCGCAGAGTGGCCACCATGGAAGCGCTGATCAATGATGCCGTCGCACAGGGCGCCCGGCTCGTGACCGGAGGGCGCCGCGGCCCGTCGCCCGGCTTCTATTGGCAGCCCACGATCCTGGCCGACGTGCCGCTATCAGCGCGCATCATGAACGAAGAGCCCTTTGGTCCGGTCATCATTGCCAATGCGTTCGACGATCAGGCCGACGCGATTGCCGAAGCCAACCGCCTGCCGGTGGGCCTGGCCGCCTATGCCTTCACAGCAGACAACGGCCGCGCGATCGCACTGGGCGAGCAACTGGAATCGGGTATGGTGGGCATCAACACCTACAACATCTCGGTGGAAGAAACCCCGTTTGGCGGCGTCAAGGACTCGGGCTACGGATCGGAAGGCGGCAGTGAGTCCCTGGAAAGCTACCTGACCACCAAGTTCGTCAGCCAGATGTAATGGAGGGCGCCGGGACGGTCAGGCCGACGTCCCCGCGTGCCGCCACGCATTCAGTTCCGCCCCGATCAGCATCGAAAACCCCGCCATGTACAACCACAGCATCAGCACAATCACCGCGCCGATGCTGCCGTACGTGGCGCTGTAGTCCCAGAAGGTCTGCACATAGCGGGCGAACAGCAGCGACGAGACCACCAGCAGGCCGGCGGCGGCCAGATTGCCGGACGTGATCAGCACGAATTGCTGCTTGCGGTTGGGGGCCAGGTAGTAGATCAGCGCAAAGCCTAGGATCAGGCCCGACAGGATGATGACCCAGCGCAACGTCCCGAAGATCACCATCCACAGGCCCGACATGCCGAGCTGGTCACCCAGCCATTCCTGCAGCAGCCCGCCCAGCACCACCAGCGAAAACGCCAGGATCACCAGCACGACGAACAGCAGGCTCAGGCAGATCGCGACCCACCGGCCGCGGAACACGCCCCGCCCTTCAGGCACGCCGTAGATGGTGTTGAGCTGCTGCATGATGGCGTACATGCCGGTGGACGTGGCCCACAGGCTGGCGCCGATCCCGAACGACAGCAGGCCGCCCCGGGGCTGCTCGGTCACGTCCTTGACCACGTCCTGGAACATGGTGGCGGATTCAGGCGGCAGGGCCTGGCCCAGCAGGTCCATGATGGCCCGGTCCACGTTGTGCACGGGCAGGTAGGGCAGCAAGGCCATGATCAGGATGATGGCCGGGAAGATCGCCAGGGTCAGGTAGAACCCAAGCACGGCGGCGCCGTTGAACAAGTCGTGCTGATTGATCTTCCGGCAGAAGCCGAGGACAGAGGCAAGGTGTTTCACGATGGCGTGCGGGGCGATGTGGGGTGGGCCGGGGCTCCACCGTAGCATGCGCCGATCACCTCGCCCTCGTCAGATCGCCTCAGCCAACGTTTCCAGCGACTCTTCCAGCAGGCCGCGCTGCGCATCGACACTGGCGCCTTCGACTTCCAGCGCGCCCAGCCGCAAGGAATTTTCGACCACCATGCGGCAGCGTTCATATCGCCGGTGCATGAAACGTTCAAACGCTGCCTGCACCGTCGGGCCGCGTCCCAGTTCTTCGGCGATGACCAGGCCGTCTTCGACCGCCAGGCCCGCGCCCGACGCCAGCTGCGGCGTGGTGGCGTGCGCGGCGTCGCCGATCAGCAGGGTGCGTCCGCGATACCAGGGGTCTTTCAGCAACACGGCTTCGAGCGGCCGGTAGACGATGCGCGAGTCGGGCGACAGCTGGTCGCGAACGTCGGCCAGGATGCCGCCGTAACCGGCCATGAGGCGCGCCAGCTCGACGTGCAGCATGTCGTCCGGGAAGCGCTGGCGCTCGGTCATGCCTTGCAGCAGGAACATGTACATCTCGGTCGGCGACACCGGATTCAGGCCGATCTTGACCGAGCCGCCCAGAAAGAAATGGCGTTTGTCGACCGAGGGCAGGCGCGGCATCATCAGCCGCCAGCAGGCCTGGCCCGTGAAGGCGGGCTTGGGTGCGTCGGGAAAGACCTGCGCGCGCACCGTGGAAAAGACGCCGTCGGCGCCGATCACGGCATCGTAGCGATCGGAACTGCCGTCGGTGAATCGCACGGCAATATCGTTGACACCGTCAAGCAGATGGTTGACGGACACACCCAATCGGACGGACACGCCACTGTCCTGTGTGCGCGATGACAGGATGCGGTGCAAGGCCGGGCGAAGGATGCCGCCTGCGCCGGGGATGCCGGGCCCCAGGCGGGGCGTGACGATCTCGGACAGCATCTGGCCGCTGACCGAACACACCTTCAATCCATCGGCTGTCGCGCCGACGTCGAGCACGTCGTCGAGCACCCCCAGGTGCTGGAAGGCGCGCAAGGTGGGGCCGGTGATGGTGATGCCCGCGCCGTAGACCCGCCACTGCGGATCGGCGTCGATCAGGTCCACCTCGACCCCGACCTTGCGCAGCGAGATTGCCGCCGACATGCCTGCGATTCCGCCCCCCACCACCAATACCTTGTTCACGCCTGCCATGCCTGTCTCCGTATGCAGCACTGTCGGCGACGAGCTTAGGGCAGATGCCCTGCGCGCACTTGACCCAGCCCGCACCGCGCGTTGACTGCGGCGGCCGGCATGGCGTGGCGCTCCCAGTCAAGAGACCGTGCACGCGCAGCCAAGGCCGCGGGGCTGCGCCGCGGTCAAATTCGCTGGACGCGGCGACGATCGTACGCACCTTGAGGAGACCCCTTTGACTTCTGCATCCAGCCTGCCCACCGGCCGCCCCCGCACCCTGGCCGAAGCCAAGGTGTGGCTCAACGACAAGCTGGCCGCGCGCCAGCATCCGATGAATCTGATCGACCCCGTGGAAGGCCAGGCGCTGATCGCATCCCTGGATGGCCTGGATGGCGCATCGTGGGCGCGGGTATGGGGCGGGGCCGGCGACGAGGTCCGCGCGCAGGCCGACGCCGCCGCAGCACAAGATGCCGCGGATGCCGAATCGCTGTACATGAAAGCCCATGGCCTGTATTTCCTGGGCCGCTTCCCCTGCCCCAACCACCCCGACAAGCTGCGCAATGCCGAACGCGAACGCGATGCCTATGTGGCGGCGGGCGCCTTCTGGGATGCCCCGGTGCAACGCGTGTCGGTGCCGTTTGCGGGCCGCGCCGGTGAAGGGTCCGAGGTGGTGTTTCTGTACCGTCGCCCGCCCGGCATCAAGCGCCCGCCCGTCGTTGTGATGTGGGGCGGCGTCGACGCCTGGAAGGAACAGATGACGGAAGCCTGCGATGCGTTCCTGGCCGCTGGCGTGGCAACCATTGCCATGGACAACGCCGGCACCGGGGAATCGCCGGTAAAGGGCGTGGTTGATGCCGAACGGCAGTTCCTGCCGGTGCTGGACTGGGCCGCGGCGCAAGACGATCTGGACGGCGCGCATCCGGCCTGCCTGGGGCGCTCGTTTGGCGGCTACTGGGCGACCAAGCTGGCGCACCTGTACCCGGCCCGCCTGGCCGGCGCGGTGAACTGGGGCGGCGGCGCGCACTTCATGTTCCAGGCGGACTGGATCGAGGCATCCCGCTACCCCGACAGCTACCTGATGGAATTGGTTGAGACCCGCAAACGTATGCTCGGCGCCGACACCGATGCGGATTACCTGGCTTTTTTTGAACGGCTGTCCTTGCTGGATCAGGGCCTGCTCGACCAACCGTGCGCGCCGCTGCTGCTGGTCAACGGCAAGTTCGACAAGCAGTGTCCGATTGCCGACGTGCATCTGCTGACCGAGCACGGCAGCCCGAAAAGCGTGCGCCTGTTTCCCGGCGGGCACATGGGCCACACGCCGCGCACGCTGCCCACCATCGTCGAATGGATCGTTGCGCGTCTCAACGACCGCGCATCCGGGCAGGAGGCAGCATGAGCGGCAATTGGCAACATGGCATGCCCACCCCCGATGCCTACTGGATCGACCGCGTGCTGTACGACGTGCACCATCAGCCCGACGATCTGGCGCGCTATCTGAAGAGCGCGGACGCGTACCTGAAAGACATTCCGCTGCCCGACACGCTCAAGGCCGCGATCCGCGACAACGAGATCGGCGACCTGTATCTGGCCGGCGCCAACCCCTATCTGCTGCGCGCCCATTGCCTGGGCCTGCGCATGCCCGAAGCCGATTTCCTGCGCTCGTTGCGCGCCGTTGCCAAGGAGCCCGATCATGGCTGAGCTGGTCGGGGTTTTTGCGGCGAGCCACACGCCCGTCATGCTGAATTTTCCGGACGCCATTCCCGACCAGGAACGCGCAGCCGTGTTCGATGCCTTCCAGTCGCTGGGCGCCGCGCTGCGCGGCTGCCGTCCGGATGTGGTCGTGGTGATCTCGGACGACCATCTGCACAACTTCTTTCTGGATAACTTTCCGGCCTTCTGCATCGGCGCCGCCCCGCAGTATGCAACGCCGATCGAACACTGGCTGAAGGCGCCGAAAAGCGTGCTGCCTGGCGACACTGCGCTGGGCGCCTACCTGTTGCAGGAAGCCCTGGCCGCCGATTTCGACCCGGCATTTTCCATGGACCTGACGCTGGACCACGGCGTGCTGACGCCGCTGGAACTGGCCGGCATCACGTCTGAAGTTCACGTGGTGCCGATCATGATCAACTGCGTGCAACCGCCCTTCCCGTCGATGCGGCGCTGCCTGCAGTGGGGCCGGTTTCTGGGTGAGGCGATCGCCAGGTATCCGGGCAACGCACGTATTGCGGTGCTTGCCACCGGGGGTCTCAGCCATGACATCGCCACGCCGCGCATGGGCCTCGTCAACGAAGATTTCGACCGCCGCTTTCTTGACCTGCTGGCCTCGGGCGATGACGATGCCCTGGTCCGCTACGCGACCGATCACGTGCACGAAGCCGGCAATGGCGCCGAAGAAATCCGGACCTGGCTGCTCGCGCATGGCGCGGCGCGCGGTGCGCAGTTCGCCACGCAGTACTACAAGGCAGTCGGCAACTGGTACACGGGCATCGGCATTGGTGCATGGGATATCGGCCAATGACGCAGCGGCTTGCGGTTCACAGCACGGGGCCTGTCGGCGCACCCGACGTGGTGCTGCTCCATGCCATCGCCACATCGTCCGCCATGTGGGCCATGCAGGTGCCGATACTGAGCCGGCGCTTTCGTGTGCACGCGATCGACCTGCCGGGGTATGGCGCGTCGGCCGGCCTGGACGGTCGGACAGACGGCCTGGCCGGGTATGCCGATACCGTGGTGGCTACGCTCGATGCGCTCGATATCCGGAGCGCGATGATTGTCGGCGTGTCCTTCGGCGGCATGATTGCGCAGCGCATGGCCATCGATCATTCGCCGCGTGTCCGGGCGCTGGTCCTTGCGCACTGCGGAGCGCGCACGACCCCGATCGTCAGCACACTGTGGGATGAACGTTGGGCAGCGGCCGAGGTCACGGGCATGCCGGGCCAGGTCGATGCCACGCTGGCGCGATGGTTCACACCCGCGTTCCAGGAAGCGTCACCGCAGGTGATGGCGTGGGTGTCGGACATGATCACGCAGACGCCGCCTGACGCCTATCGCGCGTCGATCCGCGCGATCCAGCAGCTGGATCATGTCGAGGCGCTGTCGCAGGTTCGTGTGCCCACGCTGTGCATTGCAGGATCGGCGGACGCCGCCACGCCGGTTGACGCCGCCAAGGCACTTGCTGCGTGCGTGCCCGGCAGCGCCCTGCACGTGCTCGACGGCGCGCCACACCTGGCCGCCATCGAAACGCCGCACGCCTTTACCGAAGCCGTGCTGGCTTTTCTGTGTGATCGAGCGCCTGCTTGCGAAAGTCGCGGGGCGAACAGCCGTACCGTTCCTTGAACGACCGGCTGAAGTGCGCCAGGTCGTTGAAGCCCCAGCCATAGGCGATTTCGCCGATGCGGCGGTCCTGCCGTCCGGCATCGGCCAGTTCGCTGCGGCACCGTTCCAGTCGCTCGCGCCAGATCCATTTCATCAGCGCCAGGTCGCCGTCCGCAAAAAGCTTGTACACGTAGCGTTCCGACACGCCCACGGCTTCAGCCACCCGGCTGGCGGACAGGTCCGAATCGCTCAGGTTTTCCAGCACGAAGCGGCGGATGCGGTCGCAGTGCAATTGCTTGATGTGCGCTGGCGCCACGTCGTGATCGGCCCGCAACGACGACAGCGCGGCGGTCAGCAGATGCGGGACGGCGTCAGCGAATTGGTCGGCCTCGCTTTCTTTCAGGTGCGGCGCAAGCTGGAAGATCTCGTCCAGCGCCGCGCGAAAGACCGCACCGATTCCCGTATCGCCCGACACCGCCAGCGCCGTCACGTCTTCCACATTCGGCATCAGCGTGCGCATGCGATCCATCGGGATGTAGATCGAATGCGCGCGCATCGTGCCGGTGGTGATCTGGAAGCGGCGTCCGGGCGCCAGTACAAAGAATTCCCCCGGCTGCACCACGCTGCGACGCCCGTCCTGCGTGACTTCCACCTCGCCTTCCTTCTGCAGGCTGAGCAGCAGGCGGTCCGTGCGTTTGCCGCCGGCGGACGTTGTCGTATGCGGTGAAAAGACCAGTTGCGCGAAGTGCAGCGACCGCCCGCGATACGCCGTCATTTCAGTGCGCAGCGGCTGCGTTCCCGACGGCCGCAAGGCCAGCGCGACCGAGAACAGCGAATCGAGTTGCGACGAAAAATCGGGCCGCTGCGGGGCCGACGCAGCGTCTTCGCGCGTGAACGATCGATAGGAAAACATGGTGTCTCCGCACTTCTTTTGGCGTGATGGCTGGGCGGGCAGCAACGGCTATCCGATGCATAGTGATCGCTGACCTGTCGAGAATCTACGGGAAAAAGCGCGTGCGGGCGCAGCCTGGGCGGCTAGGACAAACCCTTGATGGGGCACGGTGCGGGGCGCCGACGCCACCCGGTGCGCGGGCAGACAATACCGGTGGCATGGGCAGGCAAGTCCCCCGATGCACCGATCTCTATGATTCGTTCAGACCAACAACCATCGACACGCCACGGCGTGCATGCCCCGCCTTATCGAACGGGCAAGGAGACCGCCCCATGTTGAACACTTTCCGGCTTGCCGCCCACACCGTTGTCGTCAAAGCCCTTGTCGCGACGACGATCGCAGCGCCCGTGTCGATGGCCCTGGCCGACACGCACGCGTGGCCTGCCAAACCCGTCAAGTTCGTGACCGCCTCGGTCGGCAGCCCGCAAGATGTGATGGGCCGCATCATTGGCCAGAAGCTGAGCGAAAAATGGGGCCAGCCGGTCATCGTCGAAAACCGCCCTGGCGCCGGCAGCCTGCTGTCGATCGCTACCGTGGCCAAGGCCGCGCCCGATGGCTATACCGTGCTGCTCAGTTCCAGCGCGTTTGCGTTGACGCCCGCCGTGATGACCAAGCCCGGCTATGACGCCGAACGTGACTTCATCCCGGTCGTCATGGTCGCGACCGCCCCCAACGTCATCATCGCCAGTTCCGCTTTCCCGGCGACCACGCTCAAAGAAGCCGTCGAGCAGGCCCGTACCGGCCGCGTGAATTATGGGTCCCCCGGCCTGGGCACCACCCCGCAATTGACAGCCGAATACCTGTTCAAACACATTGCGCGCGTGCCGGTCACGCACGTGCCCTTCAGCGGCGCGCCCCCGGCCGCGTCCGCCGTGGCCGGCAACCAGGTGGAAATGGCCAGCCTGGCCATGCCCGCCACCCTGCAGCTGATCAAGACCGGCAAGGTTAAGGCCCTGGCCGTGACCAGCGCTGCCCGGTCGGCCATGCTGCCCGACGTGCCGACCCTGGCCGAGGCCGGCTACCCCGGCTTTCAGGATTCGACCTGGGTCGCGCTGTGGGTGCCGGCATCGACTCCCGCCGACGTCGTCAAGAAGATTTCGGCGGACGTGATTGCCGCGTCGGCCCTGCCCGACATCAAGGAAAAGATGGCCGCGATGGGCTTCGAGACGTCCCGCGCCGACACGGCGGAGTTCGCCGCGTTCCAGAAGGTGGAACTGGCGAAGTGGAGCCGGGTGGTGAAGGAGACGGGGATCCGGCTGGATTGAGGGGGGGCGGCACTGGCGTAGTGTCGAGATCTGCCAGGGTACCTCGCGTAAACCCTGTAGTGCTCCCACCCCTTAGTCGCCTACGTTAGCGGTCTGACTGTCTTCCCCCCGCTACCGCCCAGCCACCAAGGACGCCCCGTGATCCGTTTCTACTTCCACCCTACGCCCAATCCCGCCAAAGTCGCCCTCTTTCTGGAAGAAGCCGGCCTGCCGTACGAGGTTGTTCCGGTCGACACCAGCAAGGGCCAGCAGCACGCGCCTGAATTCCGCGCCATCAACCCGAACGGCAAGGTGCCAGCGATTGTGGACACGGAAGGCCCGGCCGGTTCGGACACGCGGGTGTTCGATTCCAGCGCCATCCTGTTGTACCTGGCGGAAAAGACGGGCCGCTTCCTGGGTTCGCCGGCCGACAAGCCGGAACTGCTGTCGTGGCTGTTTTTCATCTCGTCGGGATTGGGCCCGTTTTCCGGCCAGGCCGTGCACTTCCAGTACGCCGCCGAAAACGAAAGCCCGTACGCCACCAATCGCTATCGCCGCGAGACCGAGCGCCACTACCAGGTCCTGAACGACCACCTGGAAGGCCGTGAGTACATCGTCGGCAATGAATACACCATTGCCGACATGTCGGCCTGGGGCTGGGTGGACCGTGCGCCGCGCGTGTTCAAGGGCGTCGACGATCCTCTGTCGGCCTACCCGAACATCAAGCGCCTGTTCGACACCGTCAACGCCCGCGAAGCCGCGACACGCGCGCGTGCGGTCGGCAAGGACATCGAGTTCAAGAAGGTGAATGACGAAGAAACGCGCCGGTCGCTGTTCCCGTCAAACTTTCCGCCGGCGGCGGGCTGACGCAAGCCTGGCCACCGTGGCCGCCGTGGTCGGTGTCGGGCCCCCCTGAGGCCGACCACATAGCGGACGGCCTGTGGACAGGCCGCAAATCCCGGGAACACGTCGACTAACGGTTCCGAGACAAGCACTGCCTTTGCACGCGGTGTAAGCGGAAGAGGCTTACGCAAACTCACGTAGCAACAGATCACCCGTTCATGGCGCATGCCACCAGCCGCTCAGCAGGCGCGCGGGCCTGCTCCGAGCCGTGACGCGGGCGCTGTCTTCCCAGGTTTCCATGCAGACATCCACGCCCGCAAACACGCCGTAGCCTTCGCCCGCCTCGATCACGCCTGTGGCCAGCAGGCTTTCCCCCGCGCGGATCGCGCCGCCAGACAGAATGTCGCCGCCGGCGCGGATGCCCCAGCCGACACGCACGTGCCGCGTTGCGCTGACCGACCCACCGGCGTGAATGCCCCGGCTGACGTGGACCTGCCCTTGCGCGAGCAGGTCGCCCCCCACCTTGACCCCTTGCCCGCAGACAAGATCACCAGCCACCTGCATGTCCTGGCCGATCAGCGCTTCGCCGCCGACCCGGGCCTCGGCGCCGGACGTGAATCCCCACCCGGCCCGCACATTGCCTTCGCAGACAACGGCGCCCGCCGCGTCCAGGCCCCATTCGACGCGTACGTCCGCGCCTGCCTGGATCGCGCCGCCGCACTGGACGGCGCCATCGACCAGCAGGCTGTCCCCCACCTGCAGGCGGTCACCGACAAAGACACCGCCGCGTGCCGTCAGGCCGCGCCCGGTCCGCAGCACGGAACCGACGTCGACGCTGCCGGTGCACTCCACCTGGCCCGCAAACACCAGGGCCTCGGCATCCATTCCGGCCAGCTGCAGCACATCGCTGGTCGGACCGAGCTGATCCAGCAGCCAGCACGCGTCGTCCACCCGGCCGTCCCGGACTAGGTCATCCAGCAAGGCCTGGTAGCTGCTGCCGAATTCCTGCCGCCGAAGGAACCACCGGTAGCCGGCAGCGCACGGTGCCTTGGTCTTGATGAAGTTGCGTGTGATGTCCGCAAGCGCAAGGTCGGTCATGACGCGTCCTTCTGCAACGGCGCAGGACGCATCAGGAAGACGGGTAAGACTGGGCTGGCGAACGCAGCCTGCGGACGTGGCGCAGGCCCGTACGAAAAAGGTGACGACATCGGTGTTTCCATGAACAACGCGCTCGAACGAAACGAGCGGCGTCAGTCGCGCTGAGCGTTTGGCCCGGCGATGAAAACAATGCGCAAATCAGAAAAGGGGGGGAGGTATCGCCGGGCTCAGGAAACTGCGCCCGCGTAACGGACCCGGATGCGTGCAGAATAGACGGGGATATCGGCGCGCACCGCCATCCGCAGCAGACTCGATGACGAGGCAGCGCGGGCAATGCAGGCGTGTCTGGGAAGGCCGATCATGGCGAGAGTGTAAGTGCGCGTCACTGACAAGGTCAAACCGGCGGCGCGCCGCGAGGCCCATTTCACTGGCCTGTCGGGGGCATTCGCGCTTTCGGCCCCCAGGACGCCAGAAAGGCCGTCGTGCCCTGTCCACATCGCAAAACGCCGGCAACACCTAAACTCCTGCCTGTACCAATGCAACGCGTTTGGCGGTTGCAACCACTATTCGCTGCCAGACAGGAGGGGACACATTGCTTACGGCGATCACTCAGGAAGGTTTCAAGATTGCGTTCGAGGAGGCGCCCTGCCCGGCGCTGCTGCTCGATTGCAACCTGACGGTGCTGGCCTGCAACAGTGCGTATGAAAACGCCGTGCAAAAGGATCGCGCCGTCATGCTTGGCCGGCCGATCTTCGACATTTTTCCGGGATCGGACGATCAGCAGTCCGAGATCATGCGCGATTCGTACCAGCGGGTCATGGACAGCCGCAGGCCGCATCACATCTCGCAGATCCAGTATTCCGTCGCCGCGCAGGGCACGCACGAAGACCGCTACTGGACGGTGTCGAACACGCCTTTGTTCGACAGCGACGACGTGCTGCGCGGGATTCTGCATTGCGCCGCGGACGTGACCGAACTGGTCCAGCAGGATCATCAGGATCCGGGCTCGCTGGATGTTGCCCTGATGGCCGGCCAGCAGGCGACCACACAGCGCTGGACCCGGAATATCCAGAACATTCTTCAAAGCGAAATCCAGCGCCTGCAGCAATTGTTCAAGCAGGCGCCCGGCTTCATCTGCGTGCTGCAAGGCCCGAACCATGTCTTCGAGCTGGCCAACGACGCCTACTATCAGCTGGCCGGTCACCGGACCATCATCGGGCACCCGTTTTCCAAGGTCATGCCGGAAGTCATCGAACAGGGCTTCCTGGCCAAGCTGGACAGCGTATACGCCACGGGCACGCCCTTTGTGGGCCGCGCCATGCCGATCAAACTGCAGCGCGAAGCGGGCAGCGAGCTTGAACAGCGTTTCATCGACCTGATCTACCAGCCCATCTTTGACGCCAACCGTGCTGTCAGCGGCATCTTCCTGCAGGGCAATGACGTGACCGAAGCCTATGAGCTGGGCCAGGAAATCGCCTATCAGGCCGCCCACGACGCGCTGACCGGTCTGATCAACCGGCGTGAGTTCACGGCGCGGACCGAGCACATTGCCGGCCCCGGCCCCCATGCGCTGCTGTACATGGACATCGACCACTTCAAGATCATCAATGACCGCCGGGGGCATGCGGCCGGGAACGGTCTGTTGATCCAGGTGGCCAATCTGCTGACGTCAACCTGCGCGAGCGACGATCTGCTTGCCCGATTCGGCGGCGATGAATTCGTGCTGGTCCGGCCCGATTGTGGACCTGACGATGCGCTGGAATGGGCGAACCGCCTGTGCGCCGCGATCGAGAACATCGACTTCATGTGGCAGGACCGGCGCTACGGCGTCACGGTCAGCGTCGGCGTGGCCTTTGCGGGCGACCCCGAGGGTCTGTCGTTCGAGTCCGCCCTGGCGCAAGCCGACGCCGCCTGCTTCCTGGCCAAGGAAAAGGGCCGGAACCGGGTGCAGGTCAGCCTGCCCAGCGATGAAGAGATCCGGCAGCAACAGCAGGACATGGACAGCGTGACGCGCCTGAAAGACGCGATGCGGGAAGACCGCGTGCTGCTGTATGCGCAGCGGATCGTGCCCTTCCACGCGGGTGCGGATCACCAGGAGGTGTTCTGCGAAGTGCTGGCCCGTATCCAGGATCTGGACGGGACGGTGGTGTTGCCAGGCGCATTCATTCCTGCCGCGGAACGGTTCGGCCTGATCGAGGAACTGGATCGCCACATTGTCCGCAAGACCTTCGCGCACATCCAGGCGCAGTCCACGCAGCCTGGCGAGACACCCTGCTACTTCATCAACCTGTCGGGCATCACGCTGAGCGCGCCGGGCTTTCTGGCGTTTGTCGAAGCGTCGTTGGAAGCGTATCCGCTGGTCCGATCCAGCCGCATCTGTTTTGAAGTGACGGAGACCGCGGCGCTATCGAACGTGAAGCGCACGGCCGACGCCATGCGCCGGCTGATCGCGATGGGCTTCCAGTTTGCACTGGACGACTTCGGGAGTGGCATGGCGTCGTTCACGTATTTGCGGCACTTGCCTGTGCATTATGTGAAGATCGACGGCGAATTCGTGAAGGCGATACTGGATCAACCCGCCAGCGCGATCATCGTCGAAGCGGTGATCAAGGTGGCGCAAACGATGAATATGCGGACGATTGCGGAATCGGTGGAGTCGGAAGCGTTGATTCCGCTGCTGAAGTCTTTGAATATTGATTACGCACAGGGCTTCGCGTTGCACAAACCCGCGCCGATATAGGACCCCCCTCGGCGCTTTGCGCCTCCCCCAGGGGCGGCACTGGCGGACTGGCAAAGCCAGATCCGCTGTGCCCTGGGGATGTGGCCCCCCCTCGGCGCTTCGCGCCTCCCCCAGGGGCGGCGCTGGTGGACTGGCGGAGCCAGATCCACGGCGCCCTGGTTCGCGGCGTCTCTGGCGTCAAAAAAGCCGCTGGCTCTTGGAGGGCAGCGGCTTTTTTGCGCTTGCTGTCGGCTATCAGGTTGAGGACGGCGCGGGCGTTGGCGTTGCCGGGGCGGGGTCGGTGGGTGCCGGTGACGCAGGCGGGGCCATCGGTGCGGGGTCGGCGGGCGGGGTTTGTGCGCCGGTGGCGGGATCCGCCGGGGTGACCGGTGGCGTCATCGGCGGGGTAGCCGGGGGCGTGACCGGCGCTGCGGCTGGCGGCGCGGACACGGCCTGCGTTGGCGCCACGCGCCAGATCGTATTGGCCAGGTCATCGGCCACGATCAGCGCACCGCGCGGATCCACGGTCACGCCCACCGGGCGGCCCCGCGTCGTGCCGTCGTCGTCCCGGAAACCGGTCACAAAGTCCACGGGCTGACCCGACGGCCGGCCTTGGCTGAAGGGCACGAACACCACCTTGTAGCCCACCGGATCCTTGCGGTTCCAGCTGCCGTGCTGGCCAACAAATGCGCCGTTGGCAAACTGCGTTCCCATGGTTCCGGTCGAAAAGTGCACCCCCAGGGCAGCCACGTGCGAGCCCAACGCGTAGTCGGGTTTGACAGCTGCCGCGACCTTATCGGGATTCTGCGGCCGGACGCGGTCATCCGCGTTCTGGCCCCAGTAGCTGTACGGCCAGCCGTAGAAAGCGCCTTCACGCACGGACGTCAGGTAATCCGGCACCAGGTCGGGGCCCAACTCATCGCGCTCATTCACGACGGCCCACAACTGCCCGGTTTCGGGCTGGATGGTCAACGCAGTTGGATTGCGTATGCCGGTGGCATAAGGCTTGTGTTCACCCGTGCGCGCATTGATCTGCCACACCATGGCGCGATCGACTTCCGCCGTCATTCCTCGCTCGGTAATGTTGCTGTTGGACCCGATACCGACATACAGGTACTGCCCGTCGGCACTTGCTGCGAGCGACTTCGTCCAGTGGTGATTGATCTCGGACGGCAACAAGGTGACCACCTCCGGCGCGCCGCTGGCCTGAGTCTGGCCATCCTTGTAGGCAAACTTCACCAGGGCGTCCTGGTTGGCGACATAGAGCGTGCCGTTTACCAAGGCCAGGCCATACGGCGCGTTCAGGTTCTCGGCAAACACGGTCGCCGTTTCATACTTGCCGTCTCCGTCCGCATCCCGCAACAGAGTCAGCCGGTTGCCGCCCTTGACGGAACTGGTGCCCTTGGCCTTGATAATGGAAGCAATCAAGTCCTTGGGCTTCAGGTTGGGCGCGTTGCCGCCCTTTCCTTCCGCCACCAGGATGTCGCCATTCGGCAAGACCAATGTCTGGCGCGGGATTTTCAAATCCGTGGCGATCGCCGTCACGGTATACCCCGTCGGCACCACGGGCACCTTGTCCCCCCACGGTGCGGGCTTGGCAATGACCATGTTGGGCAGAAGCCCTCGCTGCGGCTCCGGCAACTGGGGATCGGCACCCACCTGCACAGGCGCGGGTTTATCTCCGCAAGCGCCCAGCAGGGCGGACAGGGTAACGATGGCAAGCGAGCTGGCGTATTTCATGGTCATAGTGGCCCCAGGACGCGTGGAGTACGGAAACCCAGCCAGGTGGCCAGGCAGGCGAGCAGGAAGACGACGACCGACAGGACCAGTCCCATCGGCATGACCGCCCACGCATCACGAGCGTGCCAAAGCGCATTGATGAACCCGAGGATCCACGTCGCCAGCAGCACGATGAAGTACAGGACACTGCCCCGCGCGCGCTGGTACGGCCGGAACAGATCCACCAGCGCAAACACAAGCGCGATGCCCGCAAGCACCAGTGCGCCTGCAATCAGCCAGGATGCGAAGTTGCTCCACTGGATGTGGAAGGTCTTGGCGTAAGCCATGTCGCTGAGCATGGCGCCCAGGAACAGGGGAACGGTGCCTGCCAGAAATACGGCGTGCAACGGGTACAACGTGACGCTGTAGCGATGGTCGATGACGTGGGCCACTGACTGCCTCCTTGGTAGCGATGTCTAGCTGGGATGCTATCTGTCGCAGCCGTATCAGCAAGTTACGTACCGGTCCGCCGCCAAGGGCCACGGTGCATGCCGCAAACGCCGTCGGGGCATGCGTTTGAAGGTGCCGGAGCGTGCGTCAGGCAGGCTCGCGGCGTGGCATGGCTTCCGCTTATTTACTCAACACATTGATCGGCTTACCTGCTTTCCAGGCCTGCACGGCAGCCAGTGCGTTGGTATAGAACGCGCGGAAATTGTCTTCGCTGACGTAACCCAGGTGCGGGGTCAGCACGACGTTGTCGAGCGTGCGGATGGGGTCATCCGCAGGCAGGGGTTCCAGATCGAACACGTCGAGCCCGGCTCCGCCGATCCTGCGGGCTTTCAATGCGCGCATCAATGCGTCGTTGTCGACCAGTCCCGCGCGGGACGTGTTGACCAGGAAGGCACCCGGCTTCATGGCGTCGATCGCCGCCGCATCCACCACGTGACGAGACCGTGCGCTCAAGACCACATGCAGACTGATCGCGTCGGACGTGGCGAACAGTTCGTGCTTGTCGACCCGTTTGACACCCACTTCAGCCGCCTTGTCGTCAGTCAGGTTGGGGCTCCACGCCACCACGTCCATGCCGAATGCCAGGCCCACTTTTGCCATGGCGGCGCCGAGCCTGCCCAGGCCCACCACGCCAAGCCGCTTCCCAGCGATGGGCAAGGGCATGCGCGTCTGCCATTGCCCCTGCCGCATGGATGCATTTTCATGCGGCAGGTTCTTGAACAATGCCAGCAGCAGGGTCCACGCCAGTTCCGACGTGGCAAAGTTGGCGTCGGCGCTGCCAGGCGCGCCGCACACCACAACGCCTTGCGCCACGCATGCCGGCACGTCGATGGAATTGTTTTTCATCCCCGTCGTCACCAGCAGCTTCAGGTTGGGAAGCGCGGCGAGCTGGGATGCCGGAAACGGCGTGCGCTCACGCATGGCAATGATGACGTCGAAAGGCTTCAAGGCCGCGTCGCGTTCCGGGCCTTCCGGCAGATAGTCCGGGAAGGTCGTTACCTGTGCGTCGTCGCCCAGCGTTTTCCAGTCGGCATAGGTGCCGGCGACACCATGGTAGTCATCCAGAACGGCAATCTTCACGCGTGTCTCCCGACAGTTAGGTCATTTCAAATCGAACTTGCCGGCCGCGACCAGCTTTTCCCAACGCTGCGTTTGCGTATCCAGGTAGGTCCCATAGGCCTGCGCATTCAGGGTACCAGGCTCGGCGCCGATCTGATTGAGCCGGTTGCGGATGGCAGGCGTGGCCATGCCCTCCAGCAATGCGGACGCGATGCGGTCGACTGCCGCCTTGGGCGTACCCAAGGGAGCAACCAGTCCGAACACCGATACCAGGTCAGTATCAGGCAGACCGACTTCTGCCAGCGTGGGCAACTCGGGCGCGCCGGGCCAGCGTTTTGTCGAGGTGACAGCCAGCGCCCTGACGCTACCCGCCTTGGCATTCGCAAGCCCGTTGATCAGGTTGTCGAACATGAGCGGAATGCGGCCGGCAAGCAGGTCCACCTGCGCGGGGCCCGTCCCCTTGTACGGAACATGCAGCATGGGTATACCGGTGGCATCGGCGAACAGCACACCCGACAGGTGACTGACGGTGCCCAGACCCGCCGACCCATAGCTGAACGTGTCCTTGCCGCTGGTCCGTCCGATGTCGATGAATTCCTTCGCGGTATTGCCCTTGACCGAAGGATGCACGACCAGCACGTTGGGGGACTCGGCCAGCAGCACCACGGGCATGAATCGTTTGGTGATGACGTTGTCTTTTTCCCGCGCGATCACCGGGTTGACGATGTCCGCCACGACGTTGACCAGCAGCGTGTTGCCATCGGGCTTGGCGTTGGCCACGGCAGTCGCCGCGATGGCGCCACTGGCGCCGGGCCGGTTTTCCACCAATACCGACGCGCCCAGCCTGGCGGTCAGGACTTCCGCCGCGATGCGAGCCACCGCATCCGTCGGGCCGCCCGGCGCAAACCCCACAACCAGCCGTATCGGTTCCGAGCGCGCCTGCGCGCTGACCATGCCGGGGCTCAAGACAGTAACGGCAACCAGATTCAACAGCAGTGTCCTCAACAACATATTCGTCTCCTAGTTTTTTCTTTTTGAAATTTCAGGACCGCAAAGGACTATCCAGGCTGGGGGTCTTATGAAGGGTTGAAGAAGTCGAAGGCACGCTCGCGCGGCGCGTCCCACACCAGATCGAACCCCACCACCGTTTTTGTCCAGGCACGTTGGCTGTCGATGACTTTCTTGAAGAAAGGGTCGGCAGACAGGTCTTCGATGACGGTGGCCCACGCCGACAATTGCGCATCCAGAATGCTTTCCGGCGCTTGAACGACGGTGATGTTGTCGACCACCTTCAGCTGTTCCAGATCGCGTGGGTAATAGACCATTTGTTTGTATGCCATCGACGATGACGCAGCGTCCCCGGCGATCTCCAGAATGCGCTTCACTTCATCGCCAAGCGCATCCAGTCTTGATTTGTTGAAGATGATCTCAAAGCACTCACACACCTGGTGGTAGCCCTGAACGATGTACAGGGGCGCAGCCTTGGCCAGGCCGACCTGACGGTCAATGGTCGGATTCAGATATTCCGCGGCATCGACACGACCGCTCGCCAAGGCTTCTGCCGTTTCGTTTCCGGGAATCAGCACGGGCTCCATGCCCATCACGCGGCATACGTCTGCCGACAGTCCACCGGTCCGGAACCTGAGGCCTTTCAGGTCCTCCGGAGAATGAATGGGTTTCTTGAACCAGCCCAACGGCTGCGTCGGCATTGGCCCCACCAGATACCCGGAAATATTGTGGCCGTGGATTTTCTGAACCAGTTCGTCATACAGCGCCTGGCCGCCGCCGTGACGCATCCAGCCCAGCATTTGCGTGGAATTCCAGCCGAATGAGGGCGGCGTGGTGAACAGGGCATACGCCTTGTCCTTGCCATACTGGTTCGACGCCACGCCATGGGCCGCATCCAGCGCGCCCGACGCCACCGCGCCATACAGATCGCCACCGCGACTCACCACCGCCCCGCGCGGCAGCATCTCCAGGCGCACCCGCCCTGCTCCGATCGTATTGACGATATCGACGTAGTCCATGGCGAACTCGTGCAGCACCGAGTCCTCGCTCCAGACGGCCTGGATTTTCAACGTAACGTCGTGTGCCTTCGTTGAAGACGACTGACGGTTGCTTGTTTGGTCTGACATTGACTCGCGATCCTGCTAAGAAGGGGGTGAAAGCGCAACCTGCGCGGCGACAGCACCATGACGAGCACACGCACACGGGTACGCAGGCAGCACCCTCACGCAGCGACTGATGACCGTCGCGCGTGATCGTGGCCGGCCCCTACCCGCGCGCACGTACACAGCGGCGCAGACACAAGACTGTCCATACCGCGGGGTTCAACTCAATCGCTTTTTGGCAGATCGGCGATGTGCGTGCCCGCATCGATCGCAGCGCACTTGATTTCCTCGTCCTTGACGGTCTTTTGCGCCATGACCAGGACTTCTTGCGCGCGCGCGATCGGGATGAAGCACACCCCCGTATCGTCCGCGAACACGATGTCTCCGCAACACACCCGCACGCCGTCGATCTCGACGTCGCCATTGATCTCCACCGTCTCGACCCGCCACTTGCCCGTGCGCGGCGTGATCTCCGATGCCCACACCGGGAACCCGACCGAGCGCGAATGCGCCACATCCCGCACGCCGCCCATCACGATCGCGCCCACCTCCCCGTGCCGCTTGCCCAACTGCGCCGAAATGCCGCCCATATTGGAAATCCCTGGCACGCCCTGGATCACCAGCACGTCGTCAGGCTGAGCAAGGTTATGCGCCTCGAACTCCGCCATCTTGTTCACCACCGCCCGCGCCGCCTCGTACTCATGACCCCGCTGCATGACATTACGAACCGTCAGCGCCGTGCCGACCATCACCTTGCCGGGCAGCGTCGGCGCCAGCGTGGACGCTCCCACCACGCCCGGAATCCCCAACCGGTCCATCACATCAGACAGCACACCGCTTGCGTCGCCCAGCGCGCGGTAGGCAGCCAGCAAGGCCGGATCGGCACGAGGCACGGCCATCTGGCGAATGCGGTCGGCAGCTATCTTTCCGGTCAGTCGCTTTTCCTGTTGCATGGAATGTCTCCCCTTATTGATTGCGTTGGATGGACCGAATTCTTGTGCATGGGCAAGGCCCGCTCAAGCGATTTAAACTGCGGTTCAGTTGAGTTTTTCAGAATCGAGATGCGTCATGAGCCTCCCCCCGCTGAATGCTGTTCGCGCTTTCGAAGCCGTGGGGCGCCGTGGCAGCGTCAAACACGCTGCCGAAGAACTGTCGGTGACGCCCGGCGCCATCAGCCGCCAGATAGGTCTGCTGGAAGAACACCTGGGCATTAGCCTGTTCAAACGGTCCCACCGGCAGGTCACCCTCACCCACAGCGGCACGCTCTATCTGCAAAGCGTGAGCGACGCCTTGCAGCGCCTGAGCGATGCCACCGATGAAATTAAATCAACCAAAGGCCGCGACCCCCTGCACATCTGGTGCCCCATGACGTTCGGCCTGCGCTGGCTCGTGCCCCGCCTGCCGGCCTTCCGCGCCGCCCAGCCCGACCGCGACGTCGTGTTCACCACGTCACTCGGCCCGATCGACTTCAGCGCGCGCACCACCGACGTCGCAATCCGCATCGGCCAAGGCACCTGGCCCGGATGCGCCAGCCACCGGCTCGTGGATATCGAACTCACGCCGGTCTGCAGTCCGGCGCTGTTGGAACGTCTGGGGCCGATGACCCGGCCCGGCGACCTTACCCGCGCGACGCTGCTGCAGTCCGCCGCCCGGCCCGGTTATTGGCGGCAGTGGCTGGAGGCTGCTGGTGCGTCTGACATCGATCCTGATCGAGGTATTACTTTTGAAAGCGTCAGCCTGGCGTATCAGATGGCGATGAATGGGGCGGGGGTGGCTTTAGGGCAGTTGGCGCTGGTTGAAGAGGATTTGCGGACGGGGCGGCTGGTCGCGCCGTTTAGGCAGCGGACGGATTCGGGGGATGCGTTTTATTTGATCTATCCGAATCGGTTGATTGGGGATCCGTTTGTGATGTTGTTTCGGGATTGGCTGCTGGGGGAGGCTGGGGGTGGGGGTGTGCGGACCGCTTGATCGCAACCGGCTCCCTGATGGACTAAACAGCAGGGCCAAACAAAAGGACGAAAAAAAGCCGCTGACTGATCGCAGTCAACGGCTTTTCATGTCTGGTGCCCGGGGCCGGAATCGAACCGGCACGCCTCGCGGCGGGGGATTTTGAATTGGTGATTCGCAGCGTTTCTGCAGGGACGGGTCAAATTCGTGCGCAGGTTGAAACAAGTAAAGGTTTCTTTAGATCAGTAGATTGCCGAATTTTAGGTGAAGTGATAAGAAATGCTCGCTATGCCTCGACGGTACCGAAATTTTGGTGCAGTGGTATGAGAAGACATTTGCCATCTGCTAATTGCTGCTTGCGTCGCAGAAAATAGGACACGCAGTGTCTGCCACAAACGTTTCTGTTGTCGGCTATCGTTCACAGGGACGCTTTGAAAGTGCGTAGGCAATCCGTGGTTATGAGGAAAATGAAGCGTTACTCGGTCACACCCTTTTTATGCTTTCAGAAATGACGAAGTTGAGCGGCGAACACTTCGAGAAATAGTCGAGCGTGTAGTTACGTTCGGCCTTTTTTAGTGTACGGGTTCCTGACGCCGAAGCCCACGATAGCCAGTCAGATTGACCAGTCTTTAGGATTTCGCTTCGAAGTTCCTTCATGCCATAGCCTTGTTCCGGTATTTCAAGCACCTTAGCTTGTGCAATGCGGAAATCTCGAGACAACTCGTACAGCCTCACTAGAACTTCACCATAGCAGCCTGCGCCCATCAAGTGGTCCTCTACCAGACAAGCAATCCAGAACAATTGGTACTCAACGAAATATGACTCGCTTTTAAGATAGTCCAGCAGAATAGAAGAAAGTGCTGGCTTATCCGTGATCGTTGCGCAGAGCGAATATAGATGCTTAATCAGATTAGGGAATCGTCTAAGCAGAGTGGGAAGGTGTTCGAGGATGTCGTCGCTATGTGATCGCAAGAAGCCAAGAATGAGATCAGCGTCTGCCTCTTCAAGTGATTCGTCTCGGAGTAGCGTAAGTAGTGACGTGACCTGCTCATTCGAGAGGCCTAGCACAACTTCTTCTTCTACCTCCACAAAATCAACCCCGGATGCTCCTTCAAGTTGCGCAATACCCTGAACTATATGACTCAGCGAGTCATGAAGTGCGGAAAGGGTATCTTCAACTCGTCCAGAATTGTTGTCAAAATGCGTCTTGCTGGGGTTTACATTTAAGCCAAACTGTCCTAGCAGTTGCTGTATGCGATAGAAATCTTGGCGAAGGACAGCCTCGTCGTTGTCGAAGAGATTAAAGTCATCCATAAACCTCGAGATTACTGTTGATTTCAGCATGCCCGAAAGATCGACAAATTTTAAGAATTCATTGCCAACCATCTTTGCTGGATAGATACCGTGAGGTAAGAAGTCGACGCTTCTGCCTGCGTTAATTTCTCGAAAAAACTTGCCAACGGCATCAGCGTCGGCTTCAGATACACCATCATTGCCCGCAAACCAGTGGGCAATGTCATGGTGATATAGGGAATTGAAGTAACAGGCAATATCGAACTGCAGGCGATGGCTGAAGGAGGTTGCGAGCTCTTCAATGCTGGCCTTGTAGTCAAGGTAGGCTGTATGGACTGAGATAGGTTCTCCGTCCTTGAACCGATAACCAAAACTCCGTCGCTCGTTACTGACTTGTCGTCGAAATAGGGCTTTGTTTCGGTACACAACGTCATAGAGGAAGTATTCCGCTACAGGGTCCAATTTGACAGTGCGGCGGAGGTGCCCGCGAGGCTTTGTGGCGTGAACTGTCTGCTGTGGCAGAAAACTATCAGCGGGGTGATCCTCTGAAAGGACCCGGCTAGATATGTACGCTGCCAACTCTTTCTCATAATGCTCTAGAACAATCAGATTGGTCTTCATGGGAAAAAGTGTTCCTGAAAAGTCTGCTCTTATAAAATCTGCTGTTCCTGCCATTTTGGCCGCCTCAGTGAATTGGTTAACGTGAATACTTTGCGGCAACGGTTAACAAACGATTCCGTTGACGTCTTGCAAGGACCTTAGACCCGGCGCTCTCTTATGCATAGTCTCCATAGGGAAGATCGGCGGCAACTGCTTGCCCTGGAGTGACGAGCCAACGGTATAGCTGTTCTCCAGAGAGAGTGCCTTCGCAGTATCGCAGAAGCGCTTCTCCTAGATCGACCGCTTCGATCACGGCTAAACGGCTACATGACGCTATTACGCTGGGAACGCTAGGGTCGACACTCGTTTGGCATAGAGTCACACCAAAAGCGTCCTTGTACCCATGAACCTCTGAGGCGGCTAACACTTCAACGGCTCGGTTAGGATCAACTAACTTACCTGTTTCGCGTGACTTAAGTTCCAGGATCAGGGGCGGAAAACTGGGCAGTTGGACGAAATAGTCGAGCGCTCCCTTCTTACTGTTGTCATCCAGCCGTTTGTTTTCTATTTTCAAGAAACCTAACACTTCCTCGAACGCTCGCTCGAAGTCATTTCCAGTAGCTAGATAAAAGAAATCTATCAGGTGCTCTTTTAGACATTTTTTTGGCACGTTTTTTTGCATTTGGGCTGCTCTGGTTCGCCTTCCAAATTCGGCATGCGTCGCGAAGCCAGTTTGCCTTGGCCTGGAGGCCGGCTTTCACCCCAATAAGCGCTGTTGTCCTAGCAGCATCAGCATCGGCCGACCCCTGCATTAACGCTTCCGGTGACGTAAGTCCTGCTGCATTAAGGGCTAATATCTCTTCCCTTCTAAGCAAATACGGAGAACCAGGCGTACATAGGCCTACCATCCATAGGACATTGTCAGGAAGGCCCTCGGTCAAGCGATAGAAAAGGCGTTTTATCGCACGCGGCAATCGAGCTGAAAGCTTGAGTGTGCTGTCCTCCAGGCGAAGCGCGGCTGGGCGATTCGATTTTGGGATGCGTGCGTCACAAGCGGCTGAACCTATTTCGGCCATCCCTTGCAACACCATCCGAGATCGCGAAATAGCTCTCGCAACATGCCGGCTCTTAAGTTCTCGAGTGTTCCCTCCAACTTCCAAAGGGCAGCACCATCTATCCATTCGCATGAAAACCACGTGGCGTTGACCGGTGCGATGTCCGCGTGCCACACCAGCAGATAGGGCTTCATACTGAACATCGTTTAACGCAAGTTGTCCATCACTGTCACTGAACAGCCAATTCTGTGCAAGAAGGACGGACATGCCGTGATCAACCGGAAGTGCATACTTCATGAGTGTCCGCTTAATTACTGGTGCTACTTAACGGCACGACTAGCAATGAAAGGCTGAAAAAACTTCCTAGAAAACAATTTCTGTTTTTCTCGGAATGCAAGTTTTGTTTTCAGGACGAACTATCTTTATTGTTCGATCCTCAAGGGGAGAGTCGGTCATACCCCACCCGGCAACAGCCGAGTTCGGCCCGGGGAACCCAGTGGCTGAGATCACCAGCGGCCGCCTAAATTATAAAGAGAGGGCCCAATTAAGCAATGGCAGTGCTGCTCGAAGATCTATGTAATCGTTGAACTTCAGGTTGACGGCGGAGCCTCCTTTGTCGTTTCAGCAGAGGCAAGCAACTTTTCGATGGCAGCCATATCCTCTAACTTTAGGTTAGGATTTTTGGCTGACATGGCGAGAAACAGAGCGCTGTTCTGTATAAACATTCGGGCAAACAAGCCTCGTCGAATCCCCTTGTTTGTGTGTCGAAGGTCCTTTCGGACTGCGAGTAGAAAGTCTTCTGTGAGGAAGATTGATTTTGCGTCGGGAAGACCTTTTGCGAGGTGATCTTTCCACGCAACAAATGCCTCAATGACGTCCGGACCGCCCCAAAGCACGAGCTTGCGAGAAAAGTCTTGGAAAAACAAGATCAGATCGTGCTCGCCGACATTCTCGCCACTCGAAAAGTAGACCTCAAAAAACTTTTTCAAGAACTCATCGTAAACCTCCGTTTTTTTGTCTCTGTATAACGCGTCGAGCTCTTTCTTCCGCTCAAAGTACTTCCCAAGAACAACCGTCAGCGTTGCCACAAACACAGTTGCGGCGGCTGCAATGATAGGAGCACCAAGTTCTTTGGGAATCGTGCTTATATAGCCCGTGAAGCCCCTGACTCCTATAAGGGCGAGCCACCCCACGCTTACCACAAGGATAAGTAGAATGAGAAAACCTATGGCGAGGCGGAATCGTTGCATTTGCATTGCCTAATGTCGACATGAGAGGCCGCCAGGCCCCGCCCGTTGGACGTCCTTGTTAACCGTCGGTTGGTACCAAGAGAATATCTAGAACAATTGACTTCAAGACTTTGTTGACGGGCAAGTAATCAAACTTATCTCGGGAAAAATAGATACCATTCCGCTCAGTGTCTGACAGAGCGCACGACTGCTTATAAAGCATCGATTGATGAAGCTCCCACGGGCGTAGCTCCAATGTCACTCCGTCATGCTGAACAATGACATGCTTAAAATTTCTGTCAGTAGTGATTCGCTTCGCGTGTCCGGACTTTATGGTTTGATAGTTCTTCTCAAGGTCGTCCAGTTGCTCAAGCGCGCGTTCTCTTTCGCTCGTTTGGCTGAGCGAATAAAGAACCGACAGTTTCTTAGTTGCATGGACAACCAGAAGCGCGATTCGATTTGCGCGAGCAAACTCAATTGCTCCACTTTGATAGCCCGAAGAGGTGACAAAGACGCCCTTATGTGCGCGAAGGTCGTCAAGCCTGGACTTGAATTCGAGTAAATCATCGATCCCAACGCGCTTTTTATACTGCTTGCATTCCACTAGAACTAGAATCTCAGTGAGCCAGATTTTCATCCTGTACACGACGTCGATCTGGTGTGTATAGCCAGAAAGTCCTGTAATGCTGACGTCGCGGTTCATTTCGACTATGTTTATTCCGGAGATTCCACCGATCTCTTGATTCAGGAGGGCGACAACCAGCATTTCATAGTTAGAGCTTGTCGAATGATTGTTGGAGGGTGCGGCCACATTTGCCCCAATGAATAACTTACAAGGTATGCTGCTGGCTCTAAGGAGCCACTCTGATCTTGCTGAATCAGTCTATGAGTGAATTAGTTACAAACACAATATCCTACGCCCGGAACAGGCATACGTGCAATGGGCGCACCTATTTGCGAGACGGCACGGTTTGCGGCGCCCCGCGAAATATAAGCAAGCAGGAATCGGGAGCTTTCTGGCTACGGCGACCAATTAGCGGCGGGTTGCAGCTGCGACGCAACCAAGCATCAAGGACGGTGTTCTTCAACACCCGCGGGTTGGAGGTCACTACCGGAGAATCCTGTGCCTATTGAGGTCCTTTGCGTTGAAGTTGCGGCCATTGCTGAACGTTAGGTTTGGCCCTTTTGTCCGATGGGGGCTCGGGGTAGTTCTGCGACTCTCGCCAACCCACAGATCGGCGTAGAACCAAAGAAAAGGCTCTTAACTCATCGGTGAAAGGCCTTTCATTTTAGAAGTGGCTCAGGGTTATTATCTGCGCTTGAACAAGCGCTCGGGCATCCATCAATCGTTGGTCAGGATGACAGCCGCCTTACCCTGCATATCTCCATGAGCCTGATCCGGAATTTTTTTGTAACTAGCACGCATGCTGTCCGATTTTGCCCAGCCATCGGCACCACATATGTGGTTACGGTAATTCAGCTGGGACTGCTTTACGCCCATCACGTCACTGAGTTCAGTGAGCTGCCCCCTTCCACGAAGGTGTAGTTGCTGGTGCACAAGGCTTCTTGTCTAGCTAACGTACCGGAACCGTTTTTCGACATGGGCTTTCTTGCCGGTGTCAGTAGCTTGGTATCCGGTAGCTGGCTTTCCAGCTTCTGCATAAAGTCTTCCGCTTGAAGACGCTTGTAACGCTTGAGCATCTGCATCGACTTATGGCCGCTGATGGCCGGCACCTCTTGATAGCTCAGGCCGGCTTCCACAGACCGGCTGACAGCCTCGTGCCGCAGGTCATGAAAGCGGAAGTCTTAAGGCCTGCTGCTCGTTTGGCGTCGGCTCATGTTTCATCAAATAGGTAGGGCGGGCGGATGCCATCCCTGCCCCTCGCCGAAGAACCAAAATTCGGACTCAGCAGGACGCACTGGGTTGGCAAGTGCCTCGCTGAAGACGCACCTTGCCTCAGCAGTCAGCGGGACGGTACGAGCCGAAAAGTTCTTGGTCCACTCCAGCCGAACGACGCGCCGCTCGATGTCCACTTGCCGGATACGTAGCGTCGCAACCTCAGACAGCCGCATGCCGTTAAACACGGCAATGCGGCCGATCCACACGTACATCGGGTCGAGTGCTTATGTACGGCCTGTAGCAGGCGGTACTGTTCTGCAGGCGTCAATCGCCGGTTGCGGCCCCAGCCGAGGTCGGGCGGCGGACGTTGGATGCTGGATTGAAGGGCAGGCCAATGCCTCGTTCCTTGATCGCGAAGGTGAACAGGTGGTCCAGCAGCGCCAGTTCCAAGTGCACTGCCTTGGTACTGGGAGGCTGTAGCTCGCGATGCTTGTCCGGGTCGCCGGCCATTTTTAGGTGAGGAAACGGCTTGGGTCGAGGCCCGCTCCGTGGGCGTGCCCTACTTGAGGTAGCGGGTCAGCGCCGCTTCGACGGTCATGCGCTCGGCCGGCCCCCGCTGGATGTATACGTTGCGTACCCTTTCGTCTTCGGTACGGCGCGCCCAGGCTTCGGCGTCTCGCTTGGTGTGGAATGGCTTAACCATGGCCGGCCAGCCGGTCTTGCGAATGAGGGCTGTCCAAGTGCTCGAGGAAGTCCTAACGATCGTAGCCATCAGTACTCCGTGTGGGGCTAGCGCCGCATCACTGTACCGAAACCGAACAACTTTAGGAAATCCCCGGTGCGGGGCTTGTGCTGTGAAATCTTCTAATAGCTTGGATTAGCCGAAGATTTGATGGTGGTTCCCGGGGCCGGAATCGAACCAGCACGCCTCGCGGCGGGGGATTTTGAGTCCACTACACAAGCGAGCGTTGGTGCGGGTCTCCGGCCGATCTGTCCAGCAAATTGCGTGCTTTCGATGGCAGGGAGCGTTCCGAAGTGCTGGACACGTTTCAAGGTGGCCAATACTGTATATATATACAGTTAATGTCGACAATGAAACGCCCGCGCCTCACCACGCCCATGGAACCAATGATGCTTGCGAAGCTGCGAGCCATTTGGGTCGACCACACTGACGAAATGCCTCGCATGCTGCTGAACGAGATTGCGCGTCTGCATGGGGTACTGCGACAGGTGGACCAGCTGAGCGCCACTGTCGCCTCTGTATGGCTACAAGAGCGTGGCGGCACTTTGTCCGCATTGCACCAACCAAACCTCTTGCTTGAGCAGGAACCAGCCGTTATGGAACAAAAGGCACGGCGAAGCGGCCGTGGCGTTGCACCCCGCCCCTCCAAGCTTGACATCGACGACGATGACGACGGCTATCTGCCCATCGAATTGGACGAGCCCTCATAGGGTTTGGCCAACTTGGTCAGTTACGATTGCGCAGCAGTCAATCGAGAGGAAAATTTGTGCAGCCACTATCAAGCGGCCGAGGCGGTCGCGTTGCTCGAAAAGAGGTTCCCCGGGGTCTCATGGCCGACCGGAGACCTCGGCAAGACTGACATGTGGCCGAAGTACGCCGGGCTGTTATTCGCCGCCCGCTAGAGCACGACGCTGGCGACGAGGCGGTCCCAGACCGTGAAGGCCTTAGGGGCCGGTGGGGATTGGTGTCCGCGCTGACCAAGGCAGAGGGCGCTGACAAGGCACTGAAGCTGTCGACCTTCAATGCCCGGTCCGAGACTGCGGCGAAGGCGTTCACGTTTGGCAATGCCTGGCGCAAGGCCCAGCACTTCGTCATCCCCGCCGAGGCGTTTTTCGAGCCTGACTGGCGATCCGACAAGGCAGTGCCGACCCGCTTCACGGCGGCAGACGGCGAGCCCTTGAGCATCGCCGGGCTATGGGATCGGTGGCGGTCGCCATCTGGCGAGCTCATTGAGAGCTTTACCATGCTGACGATCAACGCAGACCGGCACGAGTTGTTGCGGGATTACCACCGCCCAACAGACGAAAAACGGATGGTCGTGGTTCTGCCTGCTGGCGCTCATGGGCCTTGGCTTACCTCGTCGGCTAGCGAATCGATGGATTTCATGCAGACCTACCCAGCCGATCGCCTAATTGCTCAGCCAATGGGTTGAGATTTATGATGAATCTACTCAAGCTGCACACCACGCCGATCCGGGCTTGCATGCTTCGATTCGTCGATTGATGGGTACGCAATTTGCTGTTCTAAGCTTGAGTTTTGTGACTTCGTGCCGATATCAAACTTATATTCCTATGCGAATTAAAGTCTGATATGTTGGCTACACCGATGCGCTGTTGCATGAATTGACTAGATGGGTTGACT
Organism: Pigmentiphaga litoralis; assembly: GCF_013408655.1. NCBI lineage: Bacteria > Pseudomonadati > Pseudomonadota > Betaproteobacteria > Burkholderiales > Alcaligenaceae > Pigmentiphaga > Pigmentiphaga litoralis. The sequence continues at coordinate 552,653 of NZ_JACCBP010000002.1, read as the reverse complement.
GACTTCGTCAACTCTGGTGTACTAGTTGACTTCACAAAATTTTATCGCTTGCTCGACATCGAGTGGGCGCTATGTGTCCCCAGGACACCTAATCGAACCGGAGAGAGCTATGTCCAACGCAACCGACAGCTTGAACGCCGTACAGGGTACGCTCGTCCAACGGGGCGTTCTTGACGTAAAGTTTTTTTTCAAGCTTGAAGCAGACGCTCATGCCTTAAGTCACGTGGAACAGAGCATGGCTGATGTCCTCCAAGCTTATTGCAACGGGTCAGTGTCGCCACGTGCTCGATGCAACGATAAGCATCTCGCCCACGCTTAAATTTTCGCTGTTTGTATTGTGGGGCTCCAATTGGGGGCCCCAATTTTTTTTGTCGCACCAGAATGGCAATTAATCTCAAAGACGACCATATTGCGCACTGTCTATCGCTGGCTAGCCACGTTTCGGAACTATACGGCCAGCGGGTGCCCGACCGTACGTCGACAGTGAAGTCGATCGGCTATCTGCAGGACCTCGCCGAAGATCTCACCAAGAAGCCGATCCAATACACAACGGTGCACGTGAGTGAAAAAACCCAGATTATCAAGGGTTTTTACTTAGCGCGAGAAGACTACCTTGAGATTGTCATCCTGGAGGATCTCAACGACTGCTGGGAGCGATTTGTACTATGCAAAGAGCTTTTTCACGCCTTCATTGACTGCGATGAATACAGGAACATGGATTTGAAGGTGCAGGCCGCAGGTATTTACCCGGTGTTTGCAGCAGACCCAGCGGCAGTGGATGCGATTTTGTCTGTTGACGCTGAGTACTTGGCGGAGATTGCAGCTATTGAGTTCCTTCTTCCTTTTTCTGAGAGGAAGGCGTGCCTTGCAGCAGGACGGAGTACCGACTCAATTGCTGAGCAGTACAAGATTCCGGCCGTGATGGTTGATCGGTACTGTTTGCCAAACAACATGGCAGCAATGGCTGCACATTTCGACTAGAGAGCTCGTCGCTTGCAAGGAGCGAGTGGTGCTGCTTCTGGTTCGTCGGCCGACACGTGGTGGACCGGTAAAGGCCGGCTTCTGAGGCGACTTTGCACGAGTGCCGAGTGCTAAAAAATATTCCTGAAGCCCAGTCAGGGTAATGCCGGCGCCGACAGCAGCGTCTGCCATCTTTCCGTATTCTGCCGTGCACTCTCCCGCCACGATTCGTAGGGTACGGGGGTCATCAGCGCCGGTGCGGGTTCCGGGATCGCCGCCGGCCTGACCACTGGCGGCGCGGACTTCGGCGGCGGTAAGGGCGTTCCGCAGGCCGACAAGAGCAGCGGCATTATGCGAGAAGCCTGCGCATTCTCATCGCGGCGTGACTTGTCGTTGTAGGTGACTTGCGCATTGGCTTCCATCCTGTTGAATTCGATCAGGCGCTGATCCGGCTCGGCGTTGCGGGCGGCCGTCGCTGCGTCTTTGCGCGCGGTGGCCACCACGGCGACTTGCGTCTGTGTTTGGGCGGTGCCGCGCCAGCCCTGCGCCGTCCAGCCAGCCCCGGCGCCCACCAGCAGGCCGATCACGGCACCGATGCCCAGGGCGCCGAGCGGGCTCATGCCGGCACCTGCAGCGCAGCCTTCGCGCCCTTCCATAGGTTCTGACGGTCGGACAGGCCATTGATGCCGCCGTTGATCCGGCGCGTGATGGTCACGAAGTCGGCCATCGTGCCGGTGTCCGCCAGCGGGTTGAGTCGCTTGTAATCGGTCCAGAACCATGCCGCTGACAGCGCAGCCCACTCGCGTTCTTCAAGGCGCGCCGGCTCGGCAACGAAGTCGGGCGTGGCGGGGCCGGCCTTCCGCAAACCGTCGCGGGTGGCCGCGTAGTTGGCCCGGCCGGTCGTCTGGATCAGGGCACGGCCACGGTACCGGCTGCCGTCACCTGGTTGAGTGTTGCCCAGGTCTGCACGGCCCTCGTAGCGGCTCTGTGCCACCGTCGGCCCCCACAACTCACGTACATACACCAGCCGCCCGGACTCGTGCGTCAGCTGGGCCAGGAAGGCGGCACCACGGCGCGGCGTGTTGATCTGGAACGCCTGCATCGCCGCCTTCAATGGCGACAGCCAGGGCGCAGCGCGGCCGATCGGAGAATCGGTGGCGCGCGCCAGCTGCTGTACGGTCAAGATCATGATTCGTACCTCCGCGTGTGTTTGAGCACGACCACGACCACGTACATCGCAAGGGACACGGCCAACGCTGTGCCGCCGTTGGTCACCCAGCCGGATGCAAGGATGCGCACAGCGGCGCCCACTGCAGTAATGGCGATCGCGCTCAGGGCAACGCGCTCGAGCAACGTGTCGTTGATCGTCGGGGCGAAGACGGCCAGCGTTGCGCCGGCAGCCACAGTGAGCCAGCAAAGGAAGGCGATTACCGCCTTGCCGGTGATTTAAAACGTCGCGTCCATGTCAGGCACCTCCCTTGCGGCCGCTGATGCGGTCAATCACGGCCTGCCAGATGGCCGCCACGGGCACCGTCTGAAGGGCTTCCCAGCCACGGCTGACGATGGCCATGCCGAAGACGCCAAGCAGGAACCCGGTCAGGCCCTCGGGCATGCTGTGAGGTGCGCCACGTGAGGTGCGGCGTAATAGCTCACCAGCGAGCCGCTGGCCGCCTTGCTGATGCGGGCCATTGGCGAACCCTGGAGATAGCGCATGTTGACCAAAGCACCAGCCACGCCCGCTAGCTTGACTGCCAAGTCGTCAATGTTGAATTCCGTCATTGATCCCTGCCGACAAGAAAAAGCCCGCGCGCGGTGGGCTTGGGTGCTGCTGTTGGTCAATCGCCACCGCCGGTATCTGGCGGTGGCTCGTGCTGCACCGTGTTCGTTGGCGACGAGTTGCCCCAAAGGTCTACGCAGCGCAGCGAAAAGACGACGTCGCCATTCGTACCCAGTAGCAACGAAACGTCTACATATGGTTCGCGATTGGGCAGACCGCTCCAGCTGAAGCCTGGGTAGTCGCCCACGGATGGCGCGGTGATATAGTGCCGCGCCGCGGCGCCGGCCGTGGACCAGACCAGGCGCAGTGCCAGACAGGACTGCGTCTGGCCGACCGTGCCGCCTGGTGCCGCCGGCGCGCTGCTGGCGACGGTGATTGATGCCTCGGCAGACGGCCGGCTACGGTCACCTTTAGTACGGTGAACGTCACCGCGGGGCTGACTGCACTGCTTGCACCGCATCGTCACACGTCCACTCGATCAAGAAGTTGGTCGTGATGAACTCGCGCCGCATGACACCACCAGTTCACACGCGGATCGTCCGGGAGTCGCCGCGTGGGTTGATTATGTTGACCAGCACCGCCTTGCCTGCCCATAGCTCCTACAAGGTGAGCGTTAGCGACGGCGGCGGTATCCGACGTACTCCGACCTCAGCAGCCACGTTTCCCAATCGGAAGCCGCTGGCGTGCAATGACTCGTCTTAGGGCGGGTTCTGGAGGAACCGGGTACACCGGTGTCATGCTAGGCAATGGGCCAGCTCCACCTCGAACCATGCTGCGGCGTCCTCGACGTCGTGATCCACCAACGCCTCGAACAGATCGAACTGCCTTTGTGTGAAAACTCAAGTCAACTTTACGTTGGTTGGCGCCGTTCTAGAGCGGCGCCGGTGCCGGACACTGGCGTCGCCCAAGTCCGCGCGCATGAACGACAACATCGGCTGATAGCCATTGCCCCTTGCAATCGCCCGAGGCAGCAGCGCCGGCCACCTTGGGATATCAGCCACAGGGATCCAAATGAAAGACCGCCGAAGGGAACAGCTGGTGAGAGTCCGCCAGTAAGGCGCTGCGCCAGACTGCGTGGTGAAGTAGTGCCACCCCATCGTTTCGATAAATCATCGTCCGACAGTCCGGTAATCGCCGAAACGCATCCGGATCAGTGGCTTTATGTCATGCCTACAAACAAAACCCCAGCGTAGGGCTGGGGTCGACGTGAACTCCGCCGCAGTCGCAGATGACCTCAAAAATCCAATTCTGATACCTTGCGGCCTCTGACCCTGAACGGCTTTCCCGGAACCGGACCGGGTCCGGAGAGCTCGAAACCGTTGGCGTCTGCCGGCCTGAAAGTTGCTGGACGGATGCTGGACACTTCGGAATTTGTTAGTGGGCACTTCTGCTGAAGGCCACTGTTAGCGGTGGTGCCCGGGGCCGGAATCGAACCGGCACGCCTCGCGGCGGGGGATTTTGAGTCCCCTGCGTCTACCAATTTCACCACCCGGGCGTCTCGTGACGCGAGCGCGGCAACTGCATGCGCTCGGAGAGAAGTCGTGCATTATAAGCATAACTTTTGCAAAAAGCGCAGCCCACCTGCCCAACCGGTTATCATCGCTGGTTTTCCGCAAGCATTACGCCTCATCCCCCGTGTCTGACCTGACCCTGGACGACTTCGATTACGTCCTTCCTCCCGAGCTGATCGCCCAGTCCCCGGCCGCCGATCGCACTGCCAGCCGTCTGCTGCATCTTGATGCGCAGGGCGGGCTGCATGATCGTCAGTTCACTGACTTGATCGGCCTGCTCCGCCCCAACGATCTCTTGGTGTTCAACGACACGCGCGTGATCAAGGCGCGGCTGTTTGGCGAGAAGTCGAGCGGCGGCAAGGTCGAGGTGCTGGTCGAACGGATCACGGCGCCGGATCGCGCGCTGGTGCACATGCGGGCCAGCAAGTCGCCCAAGGCAGGCGCCGTTATCCGGCTGGAAGACGCGTTTGACGTGACGATGCTGGGGCGGGAAGACGATCTGTTCGACTTGCAGTTCCCGGGGCCGGTGCTGGACCTGCTGGAAGCGCACGGCGCGACGCCTTTGCCGCCGTACATTACGCACACGCCCGACGCGGGTGACGATGCGCGCTACCAGACGGTGTACGCACGGGAGCCGGGCGCGGTAGCAGCGCCGACGGCGGGGCTGCATTTCGATGAGCCGACGCTCTCACAACTGAAAGCCAAGGGTGTGAACACGGCGTTCGTGACGCTGCACGTGGGCGCGGGCACCTTCCTGCCGGTGCGCACCGAAAAGCTATCCGAGCACGTGATGCATAGCGAGTGGTACACGCTTCCGGAAGCCACAATAAAGGCGATCGAAGCAACCAGAGCCCAAGGTGGCCGGGTCATCGCAGTCGGCACGACCAGTGTTCGCGCGCTGGAGTCCGCCGCGAAAGCCCACTGGCCCCTGCAGGCGACTGAGGGCGATACCAAGCTCTTCATTACGCCGGGCTACGAGTACAAGGTGATCGACGCGATGGTCACCAATTTTCATTTACCCAAGTCCACGTTGATGATGCTGATCTCTGCCCTGGCGGGGATGGCCCCGATCAAGGCGGCCTATGCGCATGCCGTGGCGCAGCGCTATCGCTTTTTCAGCTATGGCGATGCGATGTTTATCGAGAAACCATGAACGGACTCAATTTTGAGCTGCTGGCAACGGATGGCCAGGCCCGACGCGGCCGGGTGACGTTGAACCACGGCGTGGTGGAAACGCCGATCTTCATGCCGGTGGGCACCTACGGCACGGTCAAGGCGATGGCGCCGTACGAGCTGAAGGAAATCGGCGCGCAGATCGTGCTGGGCAATACCTTCCACCTGTGGCTGCGCCCGGGCACCGAGATCATGGAGGCCCACGGCGGCCTGCATGGCTTCATGCAGTGGGACAAGCCACTCCTGACGGATTCGGGTGGCTTTCAGGTGTTCAGCCTGGAAGGCTTGCGCAAGATCACCGAAGAAGGCGTGCGGTTCGCGTCCCCCATCGATGGCGCGCGGCTGATGCTGACGCCGGAAGAGTCGATGCGGATCCAGCGTTCGCTCAATTCCGATATCGCGATGGTGTTCGACGAGTGCACGCCGTACATGATGGGCGATCGTCCGGCCACGGCCGAAGAAGCGGCCACGTCGATGCGGATGTCGCTGCGCTGGGCCAAGCGGTCGCTGGATGCGTTCAACGGGCTGGAAAATCCGAATGCGCTGTTCGGCATCGTGCAAGGCGGGATGTACGAGCACCTGCGCGACGAGTCGCTGGCGGGGCTGACGGATATCGGCTTTCACGGGTACGCCATTGGCGGGCTGTCGGTGGGCGAGCCCAAAGAAGACATGCTGCGGATCCTGAACCACGTGGGTCCGCGCCTGCCGCAGAATGCGCCACGCTACCTGATGGGCGTGGGCACGCCGGAAGACCTGGTGGATGGCGTGGCGCACGGGATCGACATGTTCGATTGCGTGATGCCGACCCGCAATGCGCGCAACGGCTGGCTGTTCACGCGATTTGGCGACATCAAGATCCGCAACGCACGCTATCGCGCCGATACGACGCCGCTGGATGAAACCTGTGGCTGCTACACGTGTCAGAACTTTTCGCGGTCGTATCTGCACCATCTTTTCCGCTCGAACGAGATCCTGGGCGCGCGGCTGAATACGATCCACAACCTGCATTACTACCTGAACCTGATGCAGGAAATGCGTGACGCCATTGCGTCCGGCACGTTCTCGGCTTGGCGTGTGAAGTTCCACGCCGACCGGGCGCGCGGCGTCTGACCAAGGTTATCCCTAGTCCTGCCGTGGCCTGCGGGGGCAGCGGTGGGCTACAATTTCGCGTTAATTTCGACGCAAGTCATTGATTTTGGAGAAGAAATGCTGACACTCAACGAGTTGGTCACACCGCTGGCCCAGTTCAATCTCGGCGGCGGCGCTGGCGAAAGCCCCCTGATGGGCATGCTGCCGATCGCCTTGATGTTCGTGATCCTGTATTTCCTGATGATCCGTCCGCAGATGCGGCGCCAGAAAGAACACAAGAACATGGTTGCCGCGCTGGCCAAGGGTGACGAAGTCGTGACATCGGGCGGCTTGCTGGGCCGTGTCGTCAAGGTCAACGAAACGTACGTCACGCTGGAACTGAACCGCGAAGGCGAAAAGTCGGTGGAAGTGCTGGCGCAGAAGGCTGCCGTCGCAACCGTCCTGCCCAAGGGCACGATCAAGGCCCTGTAACAAGGGCACAGGCCGCGCCCCCATATCGGGCGGCGGGTGCGGCCTGGCAAGACGACTTTCCGGGGCTGGCGCATGGCGCCCGCCCCTTTTCGTGTCTTGCCGGCTTCAGGCCGCCCTGCAGTAGCAACACTGGCCGCCGCCACCTTTCGTGGCACGGCCTTCCGAGGTCAGATTACTCATGAATCGTTATCCTCTCTGGAAGTACATCATGGTCGTTGTCGCGATCGTGATCGGCTTCGTCTATACCCTGCCGAACTTTTTCGGCGAATCCCCGGCGGTGCAGGTGTCCAGCGCCAAGGCGACCGTGAAGGTCGACGCGTCGATGATGGGCAGGGTCGAACAGTCGCTGCAAGCGGCCAATATTCCCAATACCGGGCTGTACTTCGACCAGAACGGCCCGGTCGGCACGGTGCGAGCTCGCCTCACGTCGACCGACCAGCAGCTGCGTGCACGGGACCTGCTCGAAAAGGAACTGAATCCGGATTCGACCGACCCGAGCTACACGGTCGCGCTGAACCTGCTGTCGGCCTCGCCGGCCTGGCTGACGTCGCTGCATGCCCTGCCCATGTACCTGGGCCTGGACCTGCGCGGCGGCGTGCACTTCCTGCTCCAGGTGGACATGCGCGCGGCCCTGACCAAGCGGTATGACTCGCTGACCGGTGACGTCCGCAGCCTGCTGCGCGACAAGAACGTGCGCCACAACGGCATCGACCGCGTGGGCGACACGATCGAAGTGAAGTTCCGCGACGAAGCCTCGCGCGAAGCCGCCCGTGGCGCGCTGACCGATGGCATGCCTGATCTTCAGTTCACTGAACAAGTGGCGGGCAGCGACTTCAAGCTGATCGGCGCGCTCAAGCCGGCCGCGATCAAGACGGCGCAGGACAATGCGCTGGGCCAGAACATCAGCACGCTGCACAACCGGATCAACGAACTGGGCGTGGCCGAACCGATCATCCAGCAGCAAGGCGCCGACCGCATCGTGGTGCAGTTGCCGGGCGTGCAGGATGTGGCCAAGGCCAAGGACATTCTGGGCCGCACCGCGACCCTGGAAGTGCGCCTGGTCGATGACTCCCCCGAAGCGCAGGCGTCGTTCGCCAGCGGCACGGTGCCGTTCGGCCTGGAACGCTTCAACGATCGTGACGGCCGCCCCGTGCTGGTCCGCCGCCAGGTCGTGCTGACGGGTGAAAACCTGACGGATGCGCAGGCAGGCTTTGATGGCCAGAGCCAGCAGCCGGCCGTGCACCTGACGCTGGATGCCAAAGGTTCGCGCATTTTCCGCGACGTGACCCGCGACAACCTGAAGAAGCGCATGGCCATCCTGCTGTTCGAGAAGGGCAAGGGCGAGGTCGTGACCGCGCCGGTGATCCAGTCCGAAATCAGCGGTGGACGCGTGCAGATCTCGGGCAGCATGACGTCGGCCGAAGCGGCTGACACCGCCCTGCTGCTGCGCGCCGGTTCGCTGGCCGCCCCGATGGAAATCATTGAGGAACGTACGATCGGCCCGAGCCTGGGCGCGGACAACATCGAGAAGGGCTTCAAGTCGGTGGCCTATGGTTTTGCTGCCATTGCCGTCTTCATGATCCTGTACTACGGCCTGTTCGGCGTGTTCTCGGCGATCGCGCTGTCGGTCAACCTGTTGCTGCTGATCGCCTTGCTGTCCATGCTGCAAGCCACGCTGACCCTGCCCGGTATCGCTGCCATCGCGCTGGCGCTGGGCATGGCCATCGATTCGAACGTGCTCATCAATGAGCGCATTCGGGAAGAACTGCGTGCCGGTGCGTCGCCCCAACAGGCGATCAACCTGGGCTTTGAACGGGCGTGGGGCACGATTCTGGACTCCAACGCCACCACCCTGATCGCCGCGGTCGCCCTTCTGGCCTTTGGCTCGGGTCCGGTCCGTGCGTTCGCCATCGTCCATGGTCTGGGCATTCTGACCTCGATGTTCTCCGCCGTTGTCGGCGCGCGTGCCCTTGCCAATCTTTGGTACGGCCGCCGCAAGAAGCTGCAGAAGATATCCATCGGTCAGGTCTGGAAACCCAAAGAGGTCTAAGAGATGGAATTTTTCCGCATCCACAAAACTATCCCGTTCATGCGTCACGCCGTGATCCTGAACGTGATCAGCCTGGTGACCTTCCTGCTCGCGGTGTTCTTCATCGCGCACAAGGGCTTTCACCTGTCGATCGAGTTCACGGGCGGCACGGTCATGGAAGTGGCCTACCCCCAGGCAGTCGAACTGGAAAAGGTCCGGGAAACCGTGGCCGCCAAGGGCTACACCGACTTCCAGGTGCAGAACTTCGGCACCTCGCGCGACGTGATGATTCGCCTGCCTGTCATTGAAGGCAAGACGTCGACGGTGCAAAGCGCTGAAGTCATGCAGGCGCTGAAGACGGCAGACTCCGCCGTCGAATTGCGCCGCGTGGAATACGTCGGTCCGCAGGTCGGCGAAGAACTGGCGCACGATGGCCTGCTTGCCATGCTGTTCGTGGTGATCGGCATCATGATCTACCTGGCCTTCCGCTTCGAATGGAAGTTTGCCGTGGCCGGCGTGATCGCCAACCTGCACGACGTGGTGATCATCCTGGGCTTCTTCGCCTTCTTTGGCTGGGAGTTCTCGCTGCCCGTGCTGGCGGCGGTGCTGGCCGTGCTGGGCTACTCGGTCAACGAGTCGGTCGTGATCATGGACCGGATCCGCGAAAACTTCCGCAAGCAGCGCAAGGCCACGGTCCGCGAAGTGATCGACAGCGCCATTACGGCGACGATGTCCCGCACGATCATCACGCACGCATCAACGCAGATGATGGTGCTGGCCATGCTGTTCTTCGGCGGCCCCAGCCTCCATTATTTTGCGCTGGCGCTGACGATCGGCATCTGGTTCGGTATCTATTCGTCGGTGTTCGTTGCCGCCGCCCTGGCGATGTGGCTGGGCGTGAAACGCGAAGACATGGTCAAGCCGATCAAGAAGGACACCGAGGTGGTGGGCGGCTGATCCGCTGACTTCCTGGTGATGCAGTCGAAGAGCCCGGCCATGTGCCGGGCTTTTTGTTTTGTATCCGGACGCCCGAAGCAACGAGCCGACTTGATCAACCGGCTACGGTGTGCCGAGAGACAACGCAATGCACCTTCGGGCAAGGACCTCGGTAGGATCGACGAGGGCCATGCGAATGCCTTGTGCATCTCGCGTGTGTCCTTGCACGACCATCGGCAACTCGGTGCAGCCCAGTATGAGCGCACGCGCGCCTATTCTTGCCAGTTCATTGATGGCCGACTGCAGATCGGTTTCACACCCGCCTTGTGTGTACCCTGCCTTAATTCCAAGCGGGCCATAGATGGCGTTCATGACCTTCAATTGGGCAGCGTTGGAGGGCACGAGCAGTGTCAGGCCGCGTTGCTTCGCTGCAGCAGCGTAGACGCCACTGTTCACCGTGCCACTGGTTGCAAGGAGGCCGATGTGCACGTCGCTACCATGCTGTCTGACTATGCAGTCGAGGGTTTCGGCAATCATGTCGACGATGGGCACATGCAGCCGATGCGCAATGCGCGGAAGGAAGACATGTGCGGTATTGCAGGGGATTGCAATGGCACTTGCGCCCTGCCGCTCGAGCCGTTTACAGGTGGCATACAGCGCCACCGCGGGGTCTGCACCGCGATCCAGCAGAAACGCGGTGCGATCCGGTATCTGCGGGTTTTGTTCCAGCAGGATCTTGAGATGGTCCTGATCGCGAGCGGCGTCTGTGCCGCGGACGACCTTGTTCAGAAAATCCACCGTTGCGGCGGGGCCTACTCCGCCTACGACACCCAGCCGGAAGACTTTACGAGGACCACGGCGCGCCAGGCTCGCTGCGCGGTCGGCCAGAAGACGGTCAATGTGGTCATCCTGAAAGCCGTCGTCGCCAGCGACACGTGGCGTGCCGGTCGATGCGTCGGGCAAGGGTGGTGGCAGTCCGATAACGGGCACACCAACCTCATCGACCAGCAACGGAAGTAGGTGCTGATGACCCGGAGCTGGGAGCAGGACGACTTGGGCCCCCTGTTCGACCAGACGGCGGCAGGCGTCGAAGACGTCGAGCGGCTCGACGCTGCCCTGCGCGGTCGTGCCATCAGGCACAACGGCATCCGGGTTCTCATGCCTGGCCCCAAGCCAGGCGGCCCTCGCGTCGCGCAGCCCCGCCACAAGCTCCGAATACGGCAACACGTGGTTTCGTCCAACGATGCCGAACCTGTCACCCTGCATGGTTGACCCCTGTCTCGCCGCCGTCTATTCCAGGGTGACCTTGCCCTTCTTCACAACATCATCCCAACGCTCGGCTTCATTTCGGATCAACGTGGCAAACTGGGATGGCGTTGCAGGCATCGGCTGCGCGCCCTGCTCTGCCAGAAGCTGCACCGTTGAGGGGTCTTTCGCCAAAGCGATGACCGCCTCCGCCAGTTTGTTCACAACGTCCGCCGGAAGCCCTTTGGGCCCCATCAGGCCAAACCAGGAATCGACCGCCGCGTCGGCGATGCCGGCTTCTTGCATGGTAGGAACATCGGGCAACGCAGGCGAACGTGAGGCGCTGGCCAGCACCAGGGCGCGCAGTTTTCCGGCCCGCACATGTGCCAACACGTTCGGCAAGTTGACGAAGGTCAGCTGCACGCGATTGCCGAGCAGATCAACCATGGCTGGCCCCGCGCCTTTGTACGGTACGTGCGTGAACTCAGCACCCGTCCTGAGCATGAACAATTCGCCAACCAGATGATTCGCCGAGCCGGCCCCTGCGGAACCCATATTCAGCTGGTTGGGATAACGCTTTGCATAGCTGACCAACTCCGCCGCCGTGGTGGCTGGCGTCTGTGGCGAAACGACCAATACATTCGGTACGCTGGCGAACAAGGCGATGGGCGAGAAGTCGCTCCTGGGATCAAACGGCAGACTCTTCGACACCGCCGGCTGAATGGATTGCGCACCCATCGTGGCAAGCAGGAGCGTGTATCCGTCAGGCGCAGCCTTCGCGACGACGTCCGCTCCCATGGTGCCTGCTGCACCCGCGCGGTTTTCCACGACGACCTGCTGTCCCAGGCTGCTCGAAAGCCGATCGGCCAGGATGCGTCCCATCAGATTGACACTGCCGCCTGGCGGGAAAGGCACGATGAGCCGTATCGGCTTCTCGGGAAAGGGTGCCGCATGCGCGGCCTGCAGGAACACTGCGCATAACGCGGAAGCAATGAGAAGTGCAAACGGTTTCATGGGCGGCTCTTCAAAGAAACGGGTGGGAACTTCGGCAGGCAGTGGCGAGGTCGCCGGGCAGCTCAGGCTTGCTTGGCAGCCAGTGCGCGGATGTCGCGCTTGAGGGTGTCTCGTGCAGCAGTGAGTCGATGGCGGCGCGATTCTCCGTCAGACAGCAAGGTCTGAAGGCTCTGTCGCTGAACCTCGATACGTCCACGGACCACCGACGGCGCGGGTCCGCCCGTAGCCATTCGGGCTGCGACGTTGCGTACCGGATCGAGGCAATTTCGGACCGTTGCTTCGCTGAGGTGCATCGCCCGGCCAAGCTGATCCAATGAGGCGTGGTCGATCATGGCGCTGGTGATCTCATCCGCAGGAACGTGGTGATCCAGCGCATCCCTGACCACCGCGCCGACGACGTGGTGCGCATCGCGGAAGGACAGATCGGCTTCTCGCACCAGCGCATCGGCCAAATCCGTCGCGGTTGAAAAGTTGCGTCTTGCGTGACGGGCCATCGCGTCAGGCTTGGGCTCGACACTTTCCAGTACGAGGCGGAACAGTGCGAGGCATCGCCGGCTCTCTTCCGCGGCTTCGTAGAAACTGCGCATGCTTTCGCGGCTGCCATCGCCGGTGTGGGTGAAGTTGCAGCCTTTCACTGTAGCCAGCGATGCCGTCAACAGGCCGATCAAATGGCTGGCTTTCCCTTTGAGATGCTCCAGGACTGCAGGGTTCTTCTTTTGCGGCATGATGCTCGACGTACTTGCGACGCGGTCAGGAAATTCAAGCAGACCGAACTCGGGTGTTGACCAGATATAGAAGTCTTGCGCCACCCGGCTCCACGTAACGGCATTGATCGTGAGTGCCGACATGAGCTCCCACGCGAAATCGCGCGACGCCACGGCGTCCAACGCATTCTGGACAACACCCGAAAAGCCCAGCCAGTTCGCAACCGCTTCCCGACGGATAGGAAATGCCGTGCCGGCCAACGCTCCGGCGCCCAAGGGGCAGGCGTCCAAGCCAGCAAGTCCTTGCTGCAGGCGAGCCATGTCACGGCCAAGCGCGTCGGCCACGGCGGACAGATAGAAGCCATAGGTAATGGGCTGTGCGGCTTGCATGTGCGTGTAGCCAGGCATGACCACATCCGCAAACAGCTCTGCTCGATCAAGCGCGGCTTTCGCTGCTGCTCCCATGGCGTCCAGTACGTCCAGCGCCAGCGCACGTGAGCGCATACGGTCGACCGTCGCACCGATGTCATTCCGGCTGCGGGCCATGTGCAACCGACCGCCAGCGTCGCGTCCAGCGATGTCCATCAGACGAGCTTCATAGTTGAAGTAGGCCTCTTCACGCCGAGCGTCAAGCGGCACCGCCCCCATGCCTTCCTCTTCCATCTGGACCAGCGCGGAAGCAAGCGCCGCAGAGGTGTTCGTCGGCATCAGGCCGACGGAGTGCAGCATCAACAAATGCGCTTGGTTGATGTCCGTCAGGTGGCCGAAGTTATTCGTGAACTCCCGGTTCAACCTCGGAAGAAACATGTACTCCAGGACTTCTGGCGCGATGGCCTCTTTAAGGCGACGACTGACTTTCGATTCCAAGATGTTCTCCGCTTCAGGTGTGAAAACAGTATGAAAATCGGAGCACGTAACGTCAAATACGAAGATTGGCCAAGTCCATGCAGATTTGATATACGCTTCAATCTCGTTTTGGCGCTTTGTTGACGATGAACTTCAAACAGATCGAGACCTTCCGGTCGGTCATGCTTACCCGTTCCATGACGGTAGCCGCGACGCAATTGCATACCTCACAACCGAACGTCAGTCGGGTGATTGCCCAACTTGAAAAGGAGGTTGGCTTTCCGTTGTTTGAACGTGTCGCGGGTCGCCTGGCGCCCACCGAAGAAGCCGAAGCACTGTTCAGGGATGTCGAACGCGCCTTTATCGGGCTGGACAATCTGCGGGACTCTGCACGTTCGATTCGCCGGTTGGGGACCGGAACGTTGCGCATTGGCGCGGCGGGTTCCATAGCAATGAGCGTCGTTCCATTGGCAATTCGCGCTTTCGGCGCTGTGTACCCCGACGTCCCGATCGTCGTACACACCGGATCGTCCGCCACAGTAGCGAAATGGACTGCGACCCATTTTTGCGATATCGGGCTGGTGTCGTACACATCGGATATTCCTGGCGTCGACATCACCTTGTTGCGGCAGGAAAACGGTGTCTGCGTGGTGCCAGGGACGCACCGTCTGGCCCGGCGGCGACGCATTCGCGCCAGCGATCTGGACGGCGAACGGTTTATCTCGCTGCCCTACGGCAGCGCCACCCGACTTGCGACCGACGCGGCCTTCGACCCAGACCGTCGCTTGCTGACTGTCGAGACGCCTTTCGCCGCAACGATCTGCACGATGGTCAACATGGACTTGGGCGTCGGCATCGTCAACCCGATCGTGACGCGTAGTTTGAAGCTGCCGGGCATACGCGCCATTCCCTTTGATCCCGCGGTTGAATTCCGCAGCTATGTGGTGCGTGCGCCCCAGTTTCCCGCAACGCGGCTTGCCAACTTCTTTCTGGAGTGTCTGGATGAGGCCTGGACGCTGTCTACCTAGGGGTACCGGGAATCAGACGGTTCTCACAGAACACTGGGGGCTGCGACCCATGCAGTGGCAAAATGACGGCGTCATCCCTCCTCAGCTACCCCACCATGGCCAGCCCTAAAAAAATCCGCGTCTGGGATCTTCCTACACGACTGTTCCACTGGCTGCTCGTGGCCTGTATTGTCGGCAGCTACGTGACCATCAAGGTGGGCGGGCTCTGGCTGGATTACCACTTGCTGTTTGGGTATACGACGCTCGGGTTGATCCTGTTCCGCATCGTGTGGGGATTCGTGGGACCGGAGCCCGTGCGTTTCCGGCACTTTGTGCGCGGCCCTGCAGCGGTCATGGCGTACCTGAAGGGCACGCGGGTGCGGGATACGGGGCATAACCCGCTGGGCGCGGTGTCGGTGGTGGCCATGCTGGCGCTGCTGGGCTATCAGGCGGTGACGGGGCTGTTTGCGACGGATGACATCTTGAGTTCGGGTCCGTTGTCGGCCCGGGTGGACAGTGATCTGGCGAGCACGCTGACCGGTCTGCACAAGCTGGATGAGTGGCCGATCCTGATCCTGGTGGCGCTGCATGTGCTGGCGATCATCTACTACCGCATTGCCAAGAAGCAGAAGCTGGCGGCCGCGATGATCACGGGGGATGCACCGGCCGATGAGTTCCATTCGGCGGCGGAGCCGACGCGGGATACGTGGAAGGTGCGCGGGACGGCGCTGGTGATCGCGGTGGTTGCGGCGGGCGTGGTGTACTGGATTACGACGTTGAGGGTGTCGTCGGGGTATTGAGCCAGGTTTGAGGGCGGCCGGACGGTTGAAGCGTTCCGGACGACAACGGGGGCAAGCCGGGGGACATCGTCCCTGGTTGGTCCCCGTTGTTGTTTCGGGTGGTGCGGTTGCTTTGGGTGGTGCGGTTGCTTTGGGTGGTGCGGTTGCTTTGGGTGATGCGGTTGCTTCCGGTGGTGCGGTTGCCTTGGGTGGTGCGGTTGCCTTGGGCGGTGCCGTTGCTTCGGGTGGTGCGGTTGCTTCGGGTGGTGATGTAGCTGTAACTGTAGCCATGGCTACGGCCAGCCACCTCGCTCAAGGCAGACGTTGCGGTTGCCTGCGACGGTTAGCGACTGCCGCCGTCAATGTGCTCAGGAACGGCCACCGCCATGACCACCGCCGCCGCCGTGGCCGCCTCCCCCTCCGCCATGGCCACCGCCGCCGCCAAAGCCGCCTCCCCCACCGCCACGTCCTCCGCCACCACCGCCGCCCATGCCGGGCGCGCCGCCACCGCCACCGCGCTGAAAGCCGCCGCCGTTCATGGACGGGCCGCCTGCGCCGCCGCTACGTTGAAAGCCGCCGCTCATTTGGGGCGCGCCACCGCCGCCCACTTGCGGCGCGGGGCCGCGCGAGTAGCCGCCGCCTGCGCTGATGCTGCGTTCCGACGCGCCGCCGTTGAAGCGCTGGCCGCCGTTAATCTGGGGCGCGGCGCCATCACCGTAGCGTGAACCGCCGCTGATCTGGGGTGCGGCACCACCGCCGCTGAAACGCGGTCCGCCGCTGATTTGCGGGGCGCTGCCGTCGTTGCGGCCGGAGCCCCCGATGAATTGGGGAGACCCGGCGCGCAGGGACCGGCCGTCGTCGCCCTGCCCGGACCGCGGAAAGCCGCCGTCAGGACGGCTGGCGGCCTCGCCGAACGACGACATGCGCGAGCCGCCGGTGGTCTGCGGGTTGCCTGGACCCGTGCGTGGGTTGCCGGGCGCGGTCTGGAAACCGCCAGGTGCCGTTTGCGGGTTGCCCGGCGCGGTCTGCGTGTTGAGCGGCCCGGTTTGCGGGTTCAGGGACCCGGTCTGCGGGAAGCCACCGCGGCTGCCGCCAAAGTCGGACCGCGGAAAGCCCCCGCCATTGCCGCCCTGCATGCCGTTGGGGTTGCCTCGGCCACCAAAGCCATCGTTACCCCGCCCGCCAAAACTGCCGTTGCCGCGGTCGCCGAAGCCCCCGGGCTGGCCGCCCGGGCCTGCTGTGTTCACGATACCTGGAGCGGGCGCTTCGCCAGACATGTGGCGTCCGCCGCCTTGACCCCCGCCGCCGTGACCGCCTGCCCCCTGACCACCGCCAGGAGCTCCGCCTGCCGACCCACCGGGCGCCCCGCCTTGCCCGCCCGGGCCGCGGCCGCCTCCACCGCCGTAGAAGCCCTGCGCGCCACCCGGCACGCCGCCGCCACTGAATTGCTGGCCGCCGCCAGGGCCACCGGGCCCGCGACCGCCGCCGTTGCCACGATCACCGCCACGGTCCCCGAAGCGATCCCCGCCGCGGTCACCGCCATACGCCCCGCGATCCACGCGTCCCAGGTCACCCCGCCCGGCATCCGCACGGGGCCGGAACTGTTCGCGCGATCCGAAACGGTTGCCCGGCCCGCCGTCGCGATACCCGCCATCCCGATACCCGCCGCCCGGGCCATACCCCACCGGCCCGCGATGCCCCGGATCATGGCGCCAGGGCCCGCCGCCCCACGATGTGCGGCTGAAGCGGTTGTAGTTGGTCACGTTGACCACGTTCACGCTGTGCCGGCGCCAGTCATATCCGCCCCACAGCGCGTGGCCGACAAAAATGCCCGACGCAAAACCAAAGATCGCCCCGGCAGCGACATATCCCGGCGGCGACCAGTAGAACGGCGTGTACGCCGGGTACGCCCAGGCGCCGTACACCACCTGCGGGTTGTAGGTCGGCACGTAGATCACGTCGGGCTGGGCCGGTTCGATACGGATGATGGTGCGTGGCGCGGTCTCGGCCACGATCACGTTCTGCTGGGGCGTCGACTGCAGATTGCCGGCCGTCTGCGCCCGATAGCGCATCTCTTGCACCTTGTCCATGACGGCGGTCTGCTGCGACAGGAACGCGTCGCCCAGGTCGGACGTCCAGCGCAGGTGGTCGTTCATCATGTCCAGCACGGTCGGAAAGGCGACCAGCGACTTGACGCTGGGATCCCAGTCTTCCTGCTGCACGGCGTCTTCCAGCGCCGCACCCGTCAGGCCAGGATGCGCCTGGCGCCAGCGCGCCGCTTCCACCACTTCCAGCGGATAGGTGGACGCCATCAGCACCTGCGACAGCAGCGAATCGGGATACAGCGCGATCGGCGCGACCAACTGTTCGAGTTGGCCGGGCTCCGCGTAGCTGGAATTGGATGTGGATGTGGAACGGATATTGGAATCGGGCAACGTCGGGAAGACGGTTTCCTGCGCGATGCCTTGCAGGGGCACGGCAAGCGTCGACAACGCGGCGGCGACGCAGACGGCGATTCGGGAGACGGAGACCATGATGGCTCCTCCTTGAACAGATACCCCATTCGACCGCCGGGACGCAAAAAAAGCCAGAAATCATCCGGCTTTTTTTGCAACAGGCGCCGAAAAGCGCCTCAAAGATATTGCGATCGATTACAGGCGATCAAACTACCCGCAAACCTGCGATTAACCCAGCAACCACGCGGGTTTTGCCGCATCGCAGCACCCGCCGTCCGGCCGCCCGGAATCAGCGTGCGCGGAAGCTGTCGTGGCAGTTCTTGCAGCTGGCGCCCACTGCGCCAAAGGCCGTGCGAATCTGGGCGATGTCGCCCGATTGCGCGGCGGTCTGCAGCTTGGCGACGTCGCCTTCCAGACGCTGCGATGCTTGCACGAACTTGGCGTTGTCGCTCCAGACTTCAGGGCGCGCCTTGCCGCCTTGCGTGCCCGGACCAAAGGCTGCCCAAGGCAGCTTGGACATGGACGCGACCAGGGCAGCATCCGCCTGGACGGTGGCAGCGTCGAAAGGACGTTCGCCCTTAACGATGGCGCCGATACGGCCAAAGTGCGTGGCCATGACGGTCAACGCCGATTGGCGATAGTGAATGGCATCTTCGGGCTTGGCGAATTGGGCGGC
The DNA here is from genome assembly GCF_013408655.1 of Pigmentiphaga litoralis. Lineage (NCBI taxonomy): Bacteria > Pseudomonadati > Pseudomonadota > Betaproteobacteria > Burkholderiales > Alcaligenaceae > Pigmentiphaga > Pigmentiphaga litoralis. The sequence continues at coordinate 533,980 of NZ_JACCBP010000002.1, read as the reverse complement.
AGCCGTTGCGGAATAGAGCATCGGCGCGGCGACCGTACAGGCCACCAGCAGCACACGAGACAGTTTCTTCATGCGGGAAACTCCAGAGAAAGCTTGCGGGAATGCGAAAGAGATGGCGTGAACGGGTCGCAGCAGCTGAACAAAGCCTGCGACAGGCTGCGGAGTGATTGCCCACAGCCTGGCTCAAGCCTACCGTGAAAGGAGGCCGTGAGCTACCTGCCGAAAGCCCGTTACAGCTTGCGCGCCAGCTCAGCCGCAAGGCCAATGTAGCTGCGAGGCGTCATGGCCATCAAGCGTGCCTTGGGTTCTTCCGGCAATTCCAATCCACTGACGAATTCGCGCAACGCTTCTTCGGTGATGCCCTTGCCGCGCGTGAGCGCCTTGAGTTGTTCATACGGCTGTGGCAGGCCATAGCGGCGCATGACCGTCTGGACGGGTTCGGCCAGCACTTCCCAGCAGGCGTCGATATCGGCGTCGATGGCGGCGCTGTTGATTTCGAGCTTGTTCAGACCGCGCAGGCAGGCGTCGTACGCCACCAGCGCGTAGCCGAAGCCCACGCCCAGGTTGCGCAGCACCGTGGAGTCGGTCAGATCACGCTGCCAGCGCGACACGGGCAGCTTGTCGGCCATGTGACGCAGAGTGGCGTTGGCCAGGCCCAGATTGCCTTCGGAATTTTCGAAGTCGATCGGGTTGACCTTGTGCGGCATGGTCGACGAACCGATCTCGCCTTCTTTCAGGCGCTGCTTGAAGTAGCCCAGCGAGATGTAGCCCCAGATGTCGCGGTTCACATCCAGCAGGATCACGTTGGCGCGCGACACGGCGTCGAACAGCTGCGACATCCAGTCGTGCGGTTCGATCTGGATGGTGTGACGGTTTTGCGTCAGGCCCATCGAGGTCAGCACCTTGGCGCTGAAGCCTTCCCAATCGATTTCCGGATAGGCCGACAGGTGGGCGTTGTAGTTGCCGACGGCGCCGTTCATTTTGGCCAGCGGTTCGACGCGGGCGATTTCGGCAATCGCGCGGCTCAGTCGGGCGGCCATGTTTGCGAATTCCTTGCCCATGGTGGTCGGGCTGGCCGGCTGGCCGTGGGTGCGCGACAGCAGCGGCTGGTCGGCATGGTCGTTGGCCAGCGCCACCAGCTTGTCGTGCAGGCCCTGCAATGCGGGCAGCAGGCCTTCCTTGCGCGCCGCGTTCAGCATCAGCGCGTGCGACGTGTTGTTGATGTCTTCGGACGTGCAGGCAAAGTGGATGAATTCGGCCGCGCCCGACAATTCGGCGTGATCGGCGACCTTTTCCTTCAGCCAGTATTCGACTGCTTTCACGTCGTGGTTGGTGACGCGTTCGATGTCCTTGATGCGCTGCGCGTCGGCTTCGGTAAAGTCAGCGACCAGCGCCTTCAGGCGCGCGCGGGCGTCGGCCGAGAACGCGGGCAGTTCGGGCAGGCCTGCGTCGGACAGTGCTTCAAGCCAGGTGACTTCGACCTGGACCCGATGCAGCATGAAGCCGGCTTCGGAAAGGAGCGGGCGCAAAACGGCGCCCCGGCTGGCATAGCGACCGTCCAGCGGCGACAATGCATTGAGTGGGCTGAGCTGGTCGGAAGTTTTCATAAGCGCTTGATAGTAAAAAGAAATTGTAGCACCGGCGCATCAGGGGATACATCCCGGGTGGTATACTCGGCGCCCGTTCGGGCTGCGTTCAAGGTTCGTGCGAATACGCGTACAGACACGTCATCAGTCGTCCCTTTTATCATCTTTTTTCTGATCCGCTGCACTATGAAACTGATCGGTTCCCTGGCCAGCCCCTTCGTTCGCAAAGTGCGGATCGTGATGGCCGAGAAAAAACTCGACTACCAGTTCGAGCTGGAAGATGTGTGGGCCCCCGATACGCGTATCCAGGATTCCAACCCGCTCGGCAAGGTGCCCTGCCTGGTGATGGAAGACGCCGGCGCCGTGTTCGACTCGCGCGTGATCGCCGAGTACCTGGACACCATGAGCCCGGTCTGCCGCCTGCTGCCGCAATCGGGCCGCGAGCGCGCCGAAGTCAAATGCTGGGAAGCGCTGGCCGACGGCCTGCTGGACGCCGCCATCCTGATCCGCGCCGAACATACGCAGCGCGATCCGTCCTTGCGCAGCGACGCCTGGATTGCCCGCCAGCACGGCAAGATCCGCGCATCGCTGGACGCAATGGCCAATGGCTTGGCCGAAAAGCCGTTCTGTGTCGGCAACAGCTACACGCTGGCCGACGTGGCGACCGGGTGCGCATTGGGATACCTGGACTTCCGCTTTCCCGACCTGGACTGGCGCAGCCGCCATCTGAACCTGGCGCGTCTGCTGGACAAGCTCAGCCAGCGTCCGTCGTTCATGGATACGCGACCGCCTGCGGCGTAATGGTTGCTGCTGGCCCGCCTGCGGCGTAATGGTTGCTGCTTGCCCGCCTGCTGCGTGACGGCCGGCGGCACATGCCGTCGCCTTCCTACGTAATTCCCCACCTGGCCCGATTCGTCCGGGCATTCATCTTCCCGTGACCCTGCGCTGCTATCCTAGTCGGCTATCTGGCTGACCCAAGGAAGTGCGCATGGCCTGGTTTGCTCCCCGTTACGCCACACTCTGGCTGTCCGTTCTCGGCACGATCGTTTTCGGCGCCGTCGCATTTGAACGGCCGGGCTGGGCGATTGCCGCGCTGATCTGCGCCCTGCTCGTTGCCGTCGGCATCTACGACCTGCGGCAGACGCAGCACGCGATCCTGCGCAACTACCCCATCATTGGCAACCTGCGTTTCCTGTTCGAACTGGTGCGCCCCGAAGTGCGTCAGTACTTCCTGGAAGACGACACCAACGCGCAGCCGTTCTCGCGCAACCAGCGGTCGATCGTGTATCAGCGCGCCAAGCAGGAACTGGACAAGCGCCCGTTCGGCACACAAGAAGACGTCTACAACACGCGTTATGAATGGATCAACCATTCCATGGCGCCGATCCACATCGACAACTACGACTTTCGCGTCACCGTGGGCGGGCCGGACTGTACGCAGCCCTATAACGCGTCGATCTTCAATATTTCGGCCATGAGTTTCGGGTCGCTGTCGGCCAACGCCGTGCTGGCGCTGAACACCGGCGCCAAGAAAGGCAATTTTGCGCACGACACCGGTGAAGGCGGCATCAGCAGCTACCACCGCAAGCCGGGCGGCGACCTGATCTGGAATATCGGATCGGGTTACTTCGGCTGCCGCGATGCCGAGGGCCGCTTCAACGAAGAAGCCTTTGTGCGCAACGCCACGCAGCCCAATGTGCGCATGATCGAGATCAAGCTGTCGCAGGGCGCCAAGCCCGGCCACGGTGGCATTCTGCCGGGCAGCAAGGTCACGGCCGAAATTGCCGAGGCGCGCGGCGTGCTGGTTGGCGTCGATTGCAATTCACCGTCGGCGCATGGGGAATTCAGCACACCGATCGGGCTGATGCAGTTCGTCAAACGCCTGCGCACCCTGTCGGGCGGCAAGCCGGTCGGCTTCAAGCTGTGCCTGGGGCACCCGTGGGAATGGTTTGCCATCGTCAAGGCCATGCTGGAAACCGGCATCACGCCGGACTTTATCGTGGTGGACGGAGCCGAAGGCGGCACGGGCGCGGCGCCCGTGGAATTTACCGACCACGTGGGGGTGCCGCTGCAGGACGCCCTGCTGCTGGTGCACAACACCCTGGTCGGGACCCGGCTGCGCGATCGCATCAAGCTGGGGGCCTCGGGCAAGATCATCACGGCGTTCGACATTGCGCGGACCATGGCGATGGGCGCCGACTGGTGCAACAGCGCGCGCGGCTTCATGTTCGCGGTGGGCTGCATCCAGGCGCAGACCTGCCACACGGGCACCTGCCCCACCGGCGTCACCACGCAAGACCCGGTGCGCCAGCGCGCCATCGTCGTTCCCGACAAGGGGGAACGGGTCTACAACTTCCACCGCAACACGCTGCGGGCGCTGTCGGAATTGGTCTCAGCCGCCGGACTGCCGCACCCGAACAAGCTGGGGCCGGAGCACATCGTTCGGCGGTTGTCGGGCAATGAGGTGAAGCTGCTGGCCGGACTTTTCCCGTTCCTGAAGCCCGGTGAATTGCTGGACGGCGAGGTCGAGTACGCGGTCTACCGGACGTTCTGGCCGATGGCGCAGGCGAATTCGTTCGAGCCGGTCAAGCCGGAGACGGCCACCGGGACGAACCCCGGTGCGCCGAAGCAGACGGTGAGCGAAGCCGTAGTCGAGAAGATGAGCGCTTGAGGGCTCAGGACGCGATGATGCCGCCGCCCAGGCAGATGTCGCCGTCATACAGCACCGCCGACTGACCGGGCGTGACGGCCCATTGCGCGGCGGAGAAATCCAGCGCGAATTCGGCGCCGCTGGCGGCATTCAGCACGGCCGGTGAATCGCTCTGGCGGTAGCGGGTCTTGGACCCGTATTCGCTGGCCAGCACCGGCGCGTCGCCCGCCACCCACGACGCGTTCTGCGCCTGCAAGGACCGGCTCAACAACCACGGATGGTCATGCCCCTGCACCACGTACAGCGTGTTGCTCGGGATGTCCTTGCGCGCCACGTACCAGGCGTCGCTGGTGCCATCGTCGTGCTGCTTGCCTTTCACGCCACCAATGCCCAGCCCCTTGCGCTGGCCCAGCGTGTAGAACGACAGGCCGACGTGTTCCCCGATCAGATCGCCTTCGGGCGTCTTGATCGGGCCCGGCTTGGTGGGCAGGTAACGATTCAGGAAATCGCGGAAGGGCCGTTCGCCAATAAAGCAGATGCCGGTCGAATCCTTCTTGGCGGCGTTCGACAGGCCCAGTTCATGGGCAATGCGCCGCACTTCGGTCTTCGGGATCTCGCCTAGCGGAAACACGGTGCGCGATAGCTGCTGCTGGTTCAGACGGTGCAGGAAATAGCTCTGGTCCTTGCTGGCATCCAGCGCCTTCAGCAACTGGAAGCGGCCGGCATCAGGACCGTCCGTCGCCTGCCGTACCCGGGCATAGTGACCCGTGGCAATCTGTTCGGCGCCCAGCGCCATGGCGTGATCCAGGAAGGCCTTGAACTTGATTTCGGCATTGCACAGCACGTCGGGATTGGGCGTGCGTCCGGCGGAATATTCCGTCAGGAATTCGGCGAACACGCGATCCTTGTATTCCGCCGCAAAATTCACGGCTTCGATGTCGACACCGATCATGTCGGCCACGCTGACCGCATCCAGCCAATCCTGGCGGGTCGAGCAGTATTCGGAATCGTCGTCATCTTCCCAATTCTTCATGAACAGGCCGACCACCTCGTAGCCCTGCTGCTTGAGCAGCCACGCGCTGACCGAGGAGTCGACTCCCCCGGACATGCCTACGACGATACGACCCTTGTTTGCCATGATGAATTGCCAATGCTGCGAGTGAAAATCAGTTGTCTGAAAGGGGGGAATCTGAAACCGACGAATCCGTATGAAGCGCGGTCAGCGGGATCCAGCCCCGGCCACTGGCGCGACCGGCCAGGTAGTGGTCCACGCATTGCATGACCAGGGGACTGCGGTGTCTGGCCGGACAGGCCCGCAATGCGTCGGCGGTCATCCAGAGGGCGCGGCGGATGCCGACGTCCAGCTCGCGGGTACGATCGGGCTCGCCGACCGTGCCAACGAAAGCGAACCTGAGATAGGTGGTGCCGGTTCGTGCATTGTCACCCCCCGTGCGCCATAAATAAGTGCCGAGCAGGCCGACCGGCTGCAGCACGTGGGCAGTTTCTTCGAGGGTTTCGCGGATGGCTGCCGCGGCCAGGGACTCGCCGGGTTCGAGATGGCCGGCGGGCTGGTTCAGCCGGACACCGTCCGCGGTGTCTTCTTCGACCATCAGGAATTTGCCGTCACGCTCGATCACGGCAGCAACGGTGGCGCGGGGCGTCCAGACGTGGGTGTCGTTCAAGTTCATCTGGCGATTTTACTTCAGCCCAAGCGCAGACGGCGTACCGCGGCAGCAGAAGCCGGGTACGCCGTCGATGGGCGACAGCCGCGCAACCCCTGTGGACCGTAGCCCCGGGGGCGCGCAGGGGCAGCGCCCTTAGCCGCGCAGGCCAGGCATCGTAAAGCCGGTAGCCTTGAGCTTGGCCAGCATGTCGGCTTCCTGGTCACCAGGCAGTTCGACCAGCGGCGGACGCACGGTGCGCCATGCCGAGTCGCCCGAAAAGTCGGCGATGATGGCCTTGAGCGCCGGGATCATCGAGTACTTCTGGACCAGTTCGCGGGTAGACGTAATGCCTTGCTGAAGCGCGTCGGCTTCGGCCGTCTGCCAGTTGCGATACACGTTGGCGATCGCACCCGGGTTGACGTTGCCGGTGGCGGTGATGCAACCCTTGCCGCCATGACGCATGTTTTCGAGCAGGAACACTTCGCTGCCGGCAAACACGTCAAAGCCCGACTTGGAAAATTCGTCCAGCAGCGCCTTGGTGTTGCTCCAGTCGCCCGACGAGTCCTTCAGGCCGGCGATATTCTTCGGGTACGCCTTCAGCAGACGCTCCACCAGCTTGAGCGAAATGCCGACCTGCGAGACCGGGGGGATGTGATACAGGTAGACCTGCAGCGCATCGCTCGCCACCGTCTCGATCACGGTGCTGTAGTAGCGGAACAGACCTTCGTCGGACACGCCTTTGTAGAAGAACGGCGGCAGCATCAGCACGCCACCGCAACCCAGCTTGGCGGCGTGGGCGGTCATGGTGATGGCGTCCGTCAGGCTGGACGCGCCGGTACCAGGCATCAGCGTCTGCGCGGGCACGCCCGAGCCGACCAAGGCGTCCAGCAGCGCCGTCTTTTCGTTGACCGACAACGAGTTGGCTTCACTGTTCGTGCCAAACACCGCCAACCCCGCGCAACCGCTGTCCAGCAGCCACTGGCAGTGCTTCACGAACCGCGAGGCATCCGGCGCGTAATCAGGTTTGAAGGGCGTGACAACCGGTGCGAGAACACCTTCCAGGCGGGTAGACGTCGACATGATTCATCCGAAAAAAGCGATCACGCAAAGCGGATCAGAGTTGACTGGGTTCGATACAAAAGAACGAAAAAAATCAGTGGGTCTCAATGCGGCGCAGGCGGGTCATGCCGTTGCGTAGGTGGGCATGGGCCGCGATACGCGCCGCTGCCGGGTCATGCGCGGCGATCGCATCAAAGATCGCCTGGTGTTCCAGCTGGATGTCGCGCAGCCAGCCGGCGATCTCACAGTTCACGCGGCTGATCGACAGCTGCTCGCGCGTGTGGCGCTCCAGGAATTCGACAAACCCGTCGTACAGCGCGTTGTTCGCCGCGCGAGCAATCGCGCGATGGAAACGCAAGTCTTCCTCGACGCCGTTCGACCCGATCTCGCTGGCGCGGTTAAGCGTGTTCAACGCGGTGCGGATCGCCTTGATCTGCGGCGCCGTCCCGCGCTCCGCAGCCAAGGCCGCCGCTTCGGTTTCGACGCCAATGCGCAGCTCGAACACTTCCTGCACCAGCTTGTGGCTGTCCTTGCGGTCGCCGTCGATCCGGAACGGCGTGTTCCGCAAGGAGCTGGCCACGAAAGCGCCCAGTCCCTGTTTCGTGATGACCAGGCCGTCCGACTTCAGGCGCGAAATGGCTTCGCGCACCACGGTGCGGCTGACACCGTAATCGGTGGCCAGCTTTTCTTCCGTCGGCAACCGGCTGCCTGCCACGCGTTCGCCCGACACGATTTGGGCGGTAAGCGCCTGGCTCAATTGTTCGACAAGGTTGTTGCTGCGAAGCGCGGAAATGGTCATGTACGGGTGATGCAGGGGTCAGGTGCGGGCGCCGGACGGGGCGCCGGGCGGGACACGTCAGGTAGGCGGTACCTTACCCGGTCATCATACAACCAGTCAACTGCAGGGGTGACGGGACACCTGGATGTTCCTGTCCTGCCGCGGGAAAGAACGCATGTAAGCAAACGTGTTCTGCATGCTAGGATGCCCTGGCACAACAAGAAGAATCAGCGTTAGGAACGATCGACAAGCATGACCGGCGTGTCATCCGCGATGCGTCGTCCACTCGAGGAGTCCGCACCATGAAGATCGGTATCCCGACCGAAACCCGGTCAGGAGAGACGCGCGTCGCCGCCACCCCCGAAACGGTCAAGAAGCTGTGTGCCTCGGGCGCGCAGGTCCTGATTCAGGCCGGCGCCGGGCAGGCCTCGCAATATCTTGACGACGCGTACGTGGCGGCCGGCGCGCAGGTTGTTCCCAACGCGGCAGACCTGTACGCCCAGGCCGATGTGATGCTGAAAGTGCAGGCGCCCGCTTCCGATGAACGCGCGCATCTGCGCCCGGGCCAGGTACTGGTCGGCATGCTGAACCCGTTCGACGCCGAGGGCCTGTCTGCCCTGGCCGCCACGGGCGTCACGGCGTTTGCGCTGGAAGCCGCGCCACGGATCACCCGGGCGCAAAGCCTGGACGTGCTCTCGTCACAGGCCAATATTGCCGGCTACAAGGCGGTGCTGCTGGCGGCCAATGCCTATGGCCGTTTCATGCCCATGCTGATGACGGCGGCGGGCACGGTCAAGGCTGCGCGCGTGGTGGTGCTGGGCGCGGGCGTGGCGGGCCTGCAGGCAATCGCCACGGCCAAACGGCTGGGCGCGGTGGTCGAAGCGTCCGACGTGCGGCCGGCCGCCAAGGAACAGATCGAATCGCTGGGCGCCAAGTTCATCGACGTGCCCTTCGAGACCGACGAAGAACGGGAGATCGCCCAAGGCACCGGCGGCTACGCGCGGCCGATGCCCGCGGCGTGGATGGCGCGCCAGGCGGGCCTGGTGGCCGAACGATGCAAGCAGGCGGACATCGTCATCACCACCGCCTTGATCCCGGGCCGCCCTGCCCCCGTACTGGTGTCCGAAGACACGGTCAAGGCCATGAAGCCGGGGTCGGTCATTGTCGACCTGGCGGTGGAACGTGGCGGCAACTGCCCCTTGTCGCGGCCCGACGAGGTCGTGGTCGCGCACGGCGTCACCCTGATCGGCTACACGAACCTGCCGGCCATGGTGGGCACGGATGCGTCCGCGCTGTATGCCCGCAACGTGCTGGATTTCCTGAAGCTGATCCTGGACAAGGAAGGCGCGCTGGCCATCCAGCGCGAAGACGAGATCGTGGCGGCCTGCATGGTGGCCGACGCCAACCGCGTGACAAGGAGCGCCTGATGGACCTGATCGATCACACCGTCATCAACCTGATCATTTTCGTGCTGGCGATCTACGTCGGGTATCACGTGGTCTGGAACGTCACGCCTGCCTTGCATACGCCACTGATGGCGGTGACCAATGCCATCTCGGCCATCATCATCGTGGGCGCGATGCTGGCGGCGGCGCTGACCGACACCACGCTGGGCAAGACCATGGGCGTGCTGGCCGTGGCGCTGGCGGCGGTCAATGTGTTTGGCGGCTTTCTGGTCACGCGCCGCATGCTGGAAATGTTCCGCAAGAAGGACAAGGCGCCGCGCGCCGCGGGCGGTGACGCCGGCAAGGCCGATGCCAAGGCCACTCCTTCCGCAGCGAAGGAGACACACTGATGCTCTCGCTCAATGTGGTCACCCTGCTCTATCTGGTTGCGTCGGTGTGCTTCATCCAGGCGCTGAAGGGGCTGTCGCATCCGACAACGTCGCGGCGCGGCAATGCCTTTGGCATGATCGGCATGACCATCGCGGTGTTGACGACTGGCGCACTGATCGCGCGGCTCAGCCAGGCGCCTGCGATCGGGCTGGCATGGGTACTGGTGGGTCTGCTGATCGGCGGCACGGCCGGCACGATCATGGCCAAGCGCGTCGAGATGACCAAGATGCCCGAACTGGTCGCCTTCATGCACAGCATGATCGGCTTGGCGGCGGTCTTCATCGCGATTGCCGCGGTGGCCGAACCGCATGCCTTCGGCATTGCCGCGGTCGGCACGCCCATCCCGTTCGGCAACCGGATTGAACTGTTCATCGGCAGCTTCGTGGGCGCCATCACGTTTTCGGGATCCGTCATTGCGTTTGGCAAGCTGTCCGGCAAGTACAAGCTGCGGGTGTTCCGCGGTGCGCCGGTGCAGTTTCCCGGGCAGCACCTGCTCAACCTGGCGCTGGGCATCGCGATGCTGGGCTGCGGCGCCTGGTTCGTGCTCACGCAAAGCTGGACGCCGTTCGTGCTGATGCTGGCGATCGCCTTCGTGCTGGGCGTGCTGATCATCATCCCGATCGGCGGGGCCGACATGCCGGTGGTGGTGTCGATGCTGAACAGCTACTCGGGCTGGGCGGCGGCTGGCATCGGGTTCTCGCTCAACAACCCCATGCTGATCATTGCGGGATCGCTGGTGGGATCGTCAGGGGCCATCCTGTCGTACATCATGTGCAAGGCCATGAACCGGTCGTTCTTCAACGTGATCCTGGGCGGCTTTGGTGGCGAAGCCGGCGGTGGCGCGGCGGCGGGCGAGCAGGTGCAGCGGCCGGTCAAGTCGGGCAGCCCCGACGATGCGGCCTTCATGCTGACCAATGCCGAAACGGTGGTGATCGTGCCGGGGTATGGGTTGGCCGTGGCCCGCGCGCAGCATGCGCTGAAAGAGCTGACCAGCAAGCTGGTGGCGCGCGGCGTGGACGTGAAGTATGCGATCCACCCCGTAGCGGGCCGCATGCCGGGGCACATGAACGTGCTGCTGGCCGAGGCCGAAGTGCCCTACGAACAGGTGTTCGAGATGGACGACATCAACAGCGAGTTCGGGCAGGTTGACGTGGTGCTGGTGCTGGGCGCGAACGACGTGGTCAACCCGGCGGCCAAGACGGATCCCAAATCGGCCATTGCCGGCATGCCGATCCTGGAGGCCTACAAGGCGCGGACCGTGATCGTGAACAAGCGGTCGATGGCTGCCGGATATGCGGGGCTGGACAACGAGCTCTTCTATCTCGACAAGACCATGATGGTGTTTGGCGATGCAAAGAAGGTCGTTGAAGACATGGTGAAGGCGGTGGAGTGACGGCCAGGGATGCTGCGTCCGTCACCCCCGGGCACCGGGGTGGCAGACAGCATGCCGGCCGCGGCGCGTTGCCGCGTATCACCCATCACACCTGCACATGTCCTTGCACTTGCCACACGCCACCGCCACCCGCTACATAGATCCGCCGGCCAGGGGCGTGCTGCACGGCGTAGCCCCCCGTAAAGTCGCCAAACGCCGGCAGCACCGCGGCGCCGTCATCGAACACGAAACCGGGCAGCCGCAGGCTGTCCCGCCCGCGCCCGCGCAGCACGAACACGGGGTGCTCGTGCCCGGCCAGCACGTAGTGCGTCGGGTGGCGCTGGGGATGGTGACACAGCGCCAGCGATCCCATCAGGAACGGCTCGTTCACGACCTCGAACTGCAGCGCCTTGGGCGGGTCGCCGGCACGGGCATCGTGATTGCCGCGCACCAGCGTGCACAGCAGGTCCGGATGGCGGGCGCGCCATGCCAGCAGCGTGTCGAAGGTCGGGCCGGTGGAACGGTGCACCTGGGGACCATGCAGAAAGTCGCCCAGGAAAACGATGTGCCTGGCCGGGTAAAGGTCCAGCAAGGCATCGATGCGTTCGACGTTATGTTGGGTCGTGCCGTGCGGCACGGGCTGGCCCAGCACGCGGTACGTGGCGGCCTTGCCGAAGTGGGCATCGGCAATCAGCAAGGTGCGCTGCGCGGGCCACCAGATGGCGTGATCGGCCAGCAGCCACAGGCGTTCGCCGTGGCAGTCGATCTCGACATGAACAGGAAGATTCAAAGCGGGCAATTCCAATACTAGGAGGCCGCGCGGCGCGTCTTGATGGGCGCGTCGGCGACCTGTTCGAGATTCTGGACCATGCGGGCTACGCGATCGGCCAGTGATTCGTTCGACAACTTCTCGCGGAAACGTTCCACCAGCAGCGGAAAGCCGAAGGGCGTCGGCCGTTCCAGCACGCGCAGGTCCAGTTCGCGTTCCCGCAGCCGCGCCAGCGTGTGCTGGAGGCGGGCAATGTCGAGTTCCTGGCTGAGCACCTCGCGTTCGGCCTGGGTCAACAGCAGGTTGCCCGGGTCATATTTGCGGAACACGTCGTAGAACAGTCCGGACGATGCCTGCACCTGCCGCATGCTTTTGGCCGCGCCCGGAAAGCCCTGGAAGATCAGCCCCGACACACGCGCGATCTCCCGAAAGCGGCGCTGCGCCAGTTCGCCGGCATTCATGCTGTCCAGGATCTCCTTGAGCAGGTCGTCGGGCAGGTCGGGCGGCGCCACACCGGCCGGCAAGCGCGTTTCCAGAATGCGCGGCAGGGCATTGACCCAGTCGACTGGCGTCGACGACAGCAGCTCCAGGCCGTAGTCGTTGACCGCCATCGAAAACGTGGCGGGCTGGATTTGCGCCGCGCGCCAGGCGAGCAGGCTGGCGATGCCCAGGTGCACATGCCGGCCCGCGAACGGATACAGGAACAGGTGCCAGCCTTCGCGCGACTTGAGCGTTTCGGCCAGCAGGCTGTGCGCTGTCGGCAGCGCCGACCACCGCTGCTGAATGTCGAGCAGCGGCTTGGCCAGGCGCAATTCCGGGCTGTCGTAATGGCCCTTGGACGCGGCTTCCAGCTGATCCACGACCGCGTCCGCCAGGGTGGACGACATGGGCATCTTGCCGCCATTCCAGCGCGGCACCGCAGGCTTGCGGGCCGACGCGCGCTTCACGAACGCGGTCATTTCGTGCACGCGCACCAGTTCCAGCACCTTGCCCGCGAACAGGAATCCTTCACCGGGCTTGAGCCGGGCAATGAAGCTTTCTTCGATGGTGCCCAGACGTCCGCCGCCCCCCTTGCCGGTCCAGTACCGCACCTGCATGCTCGCGTCGCTGACGATGGTGCCGACGCTCATGCGGTGCCGGCGCGCCAGGCGTGCATCGGGCACGCGCCACACGCCCGCATCGTCGGGCACCACGCGGCGGTAGTCGGGATAGGCGGCCAGGGACTCGCCACCCTGTCGGACGAAATCCAGGCACCACTGCCAGGATTCGCGCGACAAGGACCGGTAGGACCAGGCGCTACGCACTTCGTCGTACAGGTTGTCGGGCGTGAACCCGCCGCCCAGCGCGACCGTGACCAGATGCTGAACCAGCACATCCAGCGGCTGATCCGGCGCCGTGCGGGCTTCGACATGCCCTTCGCGCACGGCCTCGCGCGCCGCGGCGCCTTCGATCACTTCGATGCTGTGCGTCGGCACCAGGGTGACGCGCGAGGGCCGGCCCGGCGCGTGGCCGGATCGGCCGGCACGTTGCAGCAGGCGCGCGACGCCCTTGGCGGACCCGATCTGCAGGACCCGGTCCACCGGCAGAAAGTCGACGCCCAGGTCGAGGCTGGACGTGCACACCACCGCACGCAGACTGCCGGTCTTGAGGCCATCTTCGACCCAGTCGCGCACGGCTTTATCGAGCGAGCCGTGATGCAAGGCGATTTCGCCCGCCCATTCGGGTTTGGCGTCGAGCAGGGCCTGATACCAGAGTTCGGCTTGCGAGCGCGTGTTGGTGAAGACGAGGGTATTGGACGACGAGGCGATTTCGTTGATGACCTTGGGCAGCATGCGCAGGCCCAAGTGGCCGGCCCAGGCGAAACGTTCGACGGCGTCGGGGAGCAGCGTGTCGATGGTCAGGGTCTTGGGTTCCTGGCCGCGGACCAGCACCCCGCGATGATCGGGTTCAATGATGGCGGCATGTGTGCTGAGGGGGGCCGCCGGTGCGGGTGCGGCGTTTGCGCCCAGCAGCGTCTGCATCGCCTCATCAAGATTGCCCAGCGTCGCGGACAGACCCCAGACCTGCAATTGCGGGTTCCAGCGTCGCAGGCGCGCCAAGGCCAGTTGCACCTGCACGCCGCGTTTGTTGCCAAGCAGTTCATGCCACTCGTCGACGACGACCATGCGCACCGTGGATAAGGTGGCTTCCGCGTCATTGCGGGCGAGCATGAGCGACAGACTCTCCGGCGTGGTGATCAGCGCGGTGGGCAGGCGGCGGGCTTGGGCGGCGCGGTCGCTGCTGCCGGTGTCGCCGGTGCGCTGGCCGACGGTCCAGTCGAGGCCGAGCGCATCGACGGGCGTGTTGAGGGCCTTGTAGGTGTCGGCCGCAAGCGCGCGCATGGGTGTCAGCCAGATCACCGTGAGCGGCGGCGGGGGGAAGGCGCGGCTGCGGATGCGTGCGGGGGGTGGCGGTACGGCGACCGAGGTCGATGGCGCCGAGGCGGCGGCGTGCGCGGCGCGGCTGGCCGCGATGGCGCGCCGCATGGCCGACGACGCCGCGCGCATGATGGCGCCAGGATTCAGCGCGGCCTGGGTTTCCTGGTCGTCGATGGAGCGCGGTTCGCGGGTCTGCGCGAACACACGCGTATCGGAATCGGAAAGGGTGCCTGCGGAGAGGCTTTCGGCGTTGCGGGCGCTGACTTCTGCATTGCCGCCTTCGGCATTGCCACCTTCGGCATTGCCACCTTCGGCGTGGCCCGCGCTGCTGTCCGCAGTACTGCTTGCCTCGCTGCTCGCCTCGCTCCCTGCGCTGCTGTTTCTTTTACCGCCCTCCCTGCCTGCCGATGCTTTGTGCCCTGTCTTGCCGGGCGCCTTGCCAGCAGCCTCGGCGGCGGCGCGCGCGGCGGCTTCGGCGGCGGCCTTCTCCGCTCTTGCCTGAGTCCAGGCGGCATAGCTGCCCGGCCCAGGCGCGGCGGTGGATGCGGGTGCAGTGCTGCCAGCGACGGAGCCTGCACTGGCACTGGCACTGGCACTGGCACTGGCACTGGCACTGGCACTGGCACTGGCACCGACACCGGCACCGCCACCGGTACCGGCACCGGCAAGCGTGCCAGGCGCATCCGATGCAGCAGCTGCATTGCTGCCAGCGGCCGTGCCGGCGTTGCCTTGCGACTCCAGCGTCCCGCTTTCAAAAGCCGGGTTGGGCGCGCTCAGCCCAAGCGCGGCATCCAGGGCGCGGCGACGCGTGGCTTGCGAGCCGCGTCGGCGTTCGCGGGGCACGCGACGTGGCTCGGGCAAGGCACCGGACAACGACGATGACGCGCCGCCACGCTGGCCAGCATGTCCATCGTCCCCGCCGTCATCCGCGGGGTCGAGATTGACGCGCAGGCGCGCGGCGGCGCTACCCGCACTGCTGCCCGCATCGTCGGCGTCTTCCTCCCCATCCTCATCCTCGTCCAGCCCGGCTACCGCATCGAAATGCGTGGCTCGGGGCCGCTTGCGGGGCGCGGCCCCGTCTCCCGCCGGCAAGTCATCGTCCGACGCGACGTTATCCGCGTCCGGGGCCACATCTTGCGTCGCATCCAGCATGGGCGGATGCACCGCTCTCGCGCCAAATGCCAGCAGCGCCCCGAGCCAGATCGCGTAGGTTTTGCCGGCGCCCGTCGTGGCGTGCAACAGGCCGGACTTGCCATGGATGATCGCGTCCCACGCGTCCTGCTGGAAACGGAATGGCGACCAGCCGCGGGCCGCCATCCAGGGCGCAAGCAGCTTGGGCACGACACGGCGGCGCGCGCGCGGACGGGCAGCAGCCGACGGCGCGGCGCCCCCTTCCACGTGGACGGACGAGGCCTCGGAGGCAGCCGCAACCGCAGTCGATGACGGATTCAAAAATTTTTGAATCGCAGGCGCCTTGCCAGCAGTGACATCAGCGCCGCTTTCAACGACCTTTGCATCCGCTTCGTCAGCAACGCTCGATGTCCGTGCAGCCTTCCGGGTCCTGGACTTGGCGCCGTCTTGAACACGCCCCGCATCCGCATCATCAGAGACCCGTGCAGCCTTACGGACAGACGGCCGCCGCTTCGCCGCTGCCGCGCCATCCTCAGCCGCCCCGCTCGCGATGCCCGCCTTCTTTGTCATGACGGCAGCAGCGCGGACAGCGTCGTCAGCGTGTCCGCCTCTTCAACCGGCTTGTCGGTGCGCCAGCGCAGCATGCGGGGGAAGCGCACGGCGATGCCGCTTTTGTGGCGGGTGCTGCGGGCGATGCCTTCGAAGCCGAGTTCGAACACCATGGTCGGCTTGACGCTGCGCACGGGGCCAAAGCTTTCCAGGGTTGTCTTGCGGATGATGTTGTCGACCTTGCCGATCTCTTCGTCGGTCAGGCCGGAATATGCCTTGGCAAAGGGCACGAGCTTGCGGTCGGGGTCGCCGGGTTCGCCGTCCCACACGGCAAAGGTGTAGTCGGAATACAGGCTGGCGCGGCGGCCATGGCCGCGCTGGCCGTAGATCAGCACGGCATCAATCGTGAAGGGATCTATCTTCCACTTCCACCACACGCCCACGTCCTTGGTGCGGCCGACGCCGTAGTGGGCGTCGCGGGCCTTGAGCATCATGCCTTCGACGCCCAGGTCGCGCGATTGCTCGCGCAGGGTGGCCAGGTCGGACCATTCGGCGCCACTGAGCAGCGGGCTGGCGTGCAGGGCCGGATGCGGATGCGATTCGATGATGCGATCGAGCTGGGCGCGCCGCGCGTGCTGCGGCTGGGTGCGCCAGTCGACGCCGTTCCATTCCAGCACGTCGTACGCGAGCATGCCCACGGGGGCGTCGCGCAGGATCTTGGGGCCAAGCGTCTTGCGGCCGATGCGCTGCTGCAGGATCGCGAAGGGCTGCACCTTGCCGTCTTGCCAGACGACGATTTCGCCGTCGATCACGGTGCCGTCAGGCAGAGATTCGCCAATCGCCACCAGCTCCGGAAAGCGGTCGGTGACAAGGTCTTCGCCACGCGACCAGATCCAGGTCTGGCCGGCGCGCTTTACCAACTGGCCGCGAATGCCGTCCCACTTCCATTCGATCTGCCAGTTGGCGGGCGGGCCGAGCACGGTGGGAAAGGTCGCCACGTCGGCCTGCAATGGGTGGGCCAGAAAGAAGGGATAGGGATGGCCGCTGTGCTGGCGCAGGGATTCGTCGCCGCTTTCTTCGGCAATCAGTGCACGGAACATGTCGGCATCGGGGCGTGCCGACAGATCGGTGTAGCCGACCAGCCGCTGTGCAATGCGTTTGGCATCCACCCCGCTGACTTCGGCCAGCGCACGGGTCACCAGCAGCTTTGACACACCCACCCGGAAGCTGCCGGTGATGAGCTTGGTGCCGACCAGGCGGCCGCGCGCATCCAGCCGCGACCACATGTCGAGCAGCAAAGGGCGGGCCATGTCGGGCGCCATGCCGCGCAGGGGCAGCAGCGCTTCGGACATCCATTGGGCAAGGCCACGGTCTTCGCCATGGACGGACTCGGGCAGCAGCAGCGCGATGGTTTCTGCCAGGTCACCGACGGCGTGGTAGCTCTCGTCGAACAGCCATTCCGGAATGCCAGCGGCTTCGCGCGCGAATTCCCGCAGGAACTTGACGGGGATGATCTGCCGCGGCTTGCCGCCTGCCAGGAAGTACACGGCCCACGCGCCGTCTTCGGGCGGCACGGCGCTGAAGTAATCGGTCAATGCCTTCAGTTTGTTCTTGCTGGACGTGGTGCTATCGAGCGCGGTGTAGAGGTCGACAAAAGCTTTCATGACGAGGTGCCCGGGCCTTGCGCGGCGGCGTCATGCTCGGACGCAGGCTTGCCGACTTCAGTGGAATCGGAAGATGCGACGGCGTCTGGATCGGACGCAGGCTTGCCGTTTTCATTGGCATCGGAAGATGCGGCGGCGTGATGATGGGGCGCAGGCTTGCCGTCTTCCGTGGCGTCGGAAGGCGTGGTGCCGCCGGAAGGCGCGGCGGCCTCACCCAAGTCGATCGCCTCATTGGCGTCAGCCGATCGGTCCGGCGTGCCTTTGGCCACTGGCGCCTTCAATTCCGTCACCGCTTCCAGCACGTCGGACGGCGCGTTCAGGGCGAGCTCAGGCTGCGTGCCGGCTTGCACGCCGGCGGCTGCCTTGGCGCTTACGGCGTCGGCGGCTGTAGCGCCGGCAGCCCCAACACCAGCACGCCCATCACCAGCAGCCCGATCCCCGGCCGCACCAGCACCAGCAGCCCATTCCCCTGCCCCACCAGCACCAGCCGCATCCACGTCCGCCGCGGTATCCGACGCCGCACCGCCTGCCGGCTCGGTAGACCCCGCAGCCGGTTCGGCCGCCCCCGGTTCGCCGCCCGCCTGCGAGTCGTCTTCCTCGTCGCCATATTCCGTGGTGAACGACAGCGCTTCATACCCTTGCTCGGTCAGCCACCGCACCATCGGGCCCACGCTGCCGTGGGTGACATACACCGTCTCGGCGCCGCTTTCCTTGATCGCATACTGCAAGCCGGGCCAGTCCGCGTGGTCCGACATGACAAAGCCGCGATCCACGCCGCGCCGGCGTTGCGCGCCGCGCACCTGCATCCAGCCACTGGCAAAGCCATCCGAATATTCGCCGAAGCGGCGCAGCCACGGTGTGCCTTGCGCCGACGGCGGCGCCACAACCAGGCAACGCCGCAACAAGGCCTTATCTTCGATGTCCGTGACCTTGAACGCGGGCGGCAGGGGCACGCCGGCGGCGCGATAGGCGGTGTTGAGCGGATCGACGGCGCCGTGAATGACGATGGTGCCGATCGACGGATCCACGCCCGCGATCACGCGCTGCGCCTTGCCGAAGGCATAGGCGTAGACGACCGACGCGCGGCCGGCATCGGCGTTTTCACGCCACCAGGCGTTGATCTCGGCGAAGAGGTCTTCGTCGGTTTGCCAACGGTAGATAGGCAGACCGAAGGTGGATTCGGTGATGAAGGTGTGGCAACGCACCGGCTCGAACGGCAGGCAGGTGGGGTCGGTGCCGATCTTGTAGTCGCCCGACGCGACCCAGACCTCGCCGCGATATTCGATGCGAACCTGCGACGATCCCAGCACGTGACCGGCCGGGTGCAAGGAGATGGTGACGCCGTTGTGGACGACCTTCTGGCCATAGGGCAAGGCATCCAATGAGATCTCGCCCATGCGTGATCGCAGCACGCCTTCCCCTGGCGCGGCGGCCAGATAGTGGCGATGCCCGCGCCGCGCGTGGTCGGCGTGGGCATGGGTGATGACGGCACGGTCGACCGAACGCCACGGATCGATATAGAAATCGCCGGGCGGGCAATACAAGCCTTGCGGGGTCGCGATGACGAGATTCATAGGGTAGTCTCCCCCCCGGGGCGCTTCGCGCCTCCCCCAGAGGCAGCACTGGCGGACTGGCGAAGCCAGATCCGCTGTGCTCTTGTTGAAAACATGGGCTGTGGCATCGCCTGAGCACTTGATCTACGTGGGTGCGACTGGCGTCAAAACAAGCTGCTACGCCAATGTCTGCCCACGTACCAGGTTGGCTCAGCAGGAAATGCGCCCGGGGGGCGCATCAAGGAGTGAAAGCGGGAATGGCGCCGCTGAATTGCGCCCGGACCTGGCCCGTGGTGTGGGCCGGGACTTAGCCCGGAATTGGCCCGGAATTGGCCCGGAATTGGCTCGGAATTGGCCCGGAGTTAGCCCGGAGTTAGCCCGGAGTGGGCCCGGAATTGGCTCGAAACTAGCCTGCTGTCAGCCCGAAATCCGCCCAGCTTCAGCCCGGCTTTAGCCCGCGGCCAGCGCCGTATCCACCAGTTCGACCCAGTGCCGCACAGGAATTTTCGTTCCGCCCTGCAGGTGGGTCAGGCAGCCGATGTTGGACGACAGGATCATTTCCGGATCGCCGGCCTCGATGGCGTCGAGCTTCCGGCGCCGCAGTTCGCCCGCCATGGCTGGCTGCAGCACCGAGTAGGTGCCCGCCGACCCGCAGCATAGGTGGCTGTCGGTAAAGGGCTGCAGGGTCAGGCCCAGGTCGACCAGCAGCTTTTCGGTCACGGGCCGCAGGCGCTGCCAGTGCTGCAAGGTGCAGGGGGGATGGAAGGCCACGCGCCCGGTCGACCCGGCCGGCAGGCCCGCTGTGACGCGGGGTCGCAAGGCATCGGCGTGGGGCGCAATGATTTCGGCAATGTCGCGGACCATGTCGGACACGCGAACGGCCTTGCCGGAATAGACCGGATCGTGGCGCAGGTGGTGGGCATATTCGCGCACCATGGCGCCGCAGCCCGATGCGTTCATGACGATGGCGTCAATGGTGCCGGCTTCGATATCGGGCCACCAGGCGTCGATGTTGGCACGCATCTGGGTTTTGGCGCCGTCCTGGTCATCCAGGTGGAAGCGCACGGCGCCACAACAGCCCGATCCTGCCGCCACGCGCACGCCCACGCCGATGGCATCGAGCACCCGGATCGTTGCGGCATCAATGGCCGGGATCATCGCCGGTTGCACGCACCCGGCAAGGATGAGCACGTTGCGGGCATGTCTGGCCGCGCGAACGTTGCCCGCCGGCCGCCGCGTAGGCACCTTGGCGGCCAGCACGCCGGGCAACATGGGGCGCAGCGCCTGCCCGGCCTGCATGGCCAGGTTGAAGGCGGGCGACCCGATCATTTCCTTGAGCACCGCGCGCTTGAAACGGTCGGTGCGGGACCGGGGCACCCGTTCATTGACGATCTTGCGGCCAATGTCCACCAGATGGCCGTACTGCACGCCTGACGGGCAGGTCGATTCGCAATTGCGGCAGGTCAGGCAGCTGTCGAGATGGCCTTGCGTTTCGGCCGTGACAGGCTCGCCTTCCAGCATCTGCTTGATCAGGTAGATGCGACCGCGCGGGCTGTCCAGTTCATTGCCCGTGACCTGATAAGTGGGGCACGTGGCGGTGCAGAAACCGCAATGGACGCACTTGCGCAGGATCGCGTCGGCTTCCTGGCCGTCGGCGGTGTCTTTCAGGGATTCGGCAAGCTGGGTCTGCATGACAGTCGGTACGCCTTCGGCTCACAGGCCGGGATACATCCGCCCGGGGTTGAACACGCCCGAGGGATCGAATTCGTTTTTCAGGCGATGATGGATCGCCGCCAGGCCTGCCGTCAGCGGCTGGAATACCCCCACTTCATGCGCTTGCGCTTCGGAAGCCGCGCGAAACAGCGTCACATGTCCGCCCAGGTCGCGTACCTGCGCACGCATCGGCCGGGCCAGGTGCGGGCCGGTCAGCCATCGCTGCGCGCCGCCCCACTCGATCAAGGTCGGCCCGAGGTTCAGTGCGGGCGTGGTCGACGGCACCGACACGCGCCACAACGGACAGGCCGTCAGGAACGGATGGCGATGGTCCCGCAAGGCGCGCCAGAAGACGTCGCCATCGTCCATCACATCGCCGCCGATCCGGGCACGCGCCGCCGAGACCGCCGCCGTCGAACCCGACAGCCGCACGCTGAGCAAGCCGCCTTCGGTGCCCTCGCCAACCCACGCCGTGCCGCTGATGGGCAAGGGCTGCCCGGCCCATTGATTCATCGCGTGCAGCGCCTGCGACTCGGTCATCGGCAAACACAAGGTGGTCTCGACGGCAGGCCGCGGCAGCACCTTCAGGGACACGTCGAGCAAGATCCCCAAGGTACCCAGCGACCCGGTCAGCAAACGCGACACGTCGTAGCCCGCCACGTTCTTGATGACCTCGCCGCCAAAACGCAGCACCCTGCCCTGTGCATCCATCATTCTTACGCCCAGCACGTAGTCCCGCACGCCGCCCGATGTGGCCCGCCGCGGACCGGCCAGGGCCGCCGCGACACATCCACCAATGGTGGCGCCCACGGCAAAGTGCGGCGGTTCAAACGCCAGCATCTGGTGACGGCTGGCCAGTTCGGCTTCCAGGTCGGCAAGCCGCGTTCCCGCACGCGCCGTAATGACCAGTTCAGTGGGCTCATAGCTGATGATCCCGGCATAGCTGGACATGTCCAGCACGCTGGCCCCCTTGGGCGGCGGATTGCCGTAGAAGGTCTTCGTGCCGCCCCCGCGGATCGTCAGCGGCTTGCTTGCCGCATTCGCAAGGATCACCCTTGCACGCACATCGGATAACAGGACATCCATAGCAACGCGTGGCCAAAAAGAAAGCAGCGCGCCCCACCGGCACGCTGCAGAAGACGAAAGATGTCAGAAACGCGGGATCTCGGGGAACCGGACGTTTGCCGAATGGGTGTGACTGCGGCCGTACTCGTTGCAACGCGCCAGGGTCGGAATGGCCTTGCCCGGATTGAGCAGCCCGCTGGCGTCAAAGGCATGCTTTACCGAAAAGAAGACATCGAGTTCTTCACGCGCGAACTGGACGCACATCTGATTGATCTTTTCCATGCCCACGCCGTGTTCGCCGGTGACCGTGCCGCCCACTTCCACGCACAGCTCCAGGATCTCGGCGCCGAACTGCTCGGCGCGCTGGACCTCTTCCGGATCGTTGGCATCGAACAGGATCAGCGGATGCAGATTGCCATCGCCCGCATGGAACACGTTGGCGCAGCGCAGCGCATACTTTTCTTCCATCGCTTCGATCGCCGACAGCACGCGGCTCAGGTGGCGGCGCGGAATGGTGCCGTCCATGCAGTAGTAGTCGGGCGAGATACGGCCCGCCGCCGGAAAGGCATTCTTGCGGCCAGCCCAGAACAGCAGCCGCTCGGTCTCGTTGCGCGACACCTGGATCCGGGTTGCGCCACTGCCTTCGAATACCGAAATCATGTGAGCAATTTCGTGGGCGACTTCTTCGGGTGTGCCGTCGGATTCGCACAGCAAGATACTGGCGGCGTCCAGGTCGTACCCGGCCTGCACGAAGGGTTCCACCATGCCGGTCGCGCGCTTGTCCATCATCTCGAGGCCGGCCGGAATGATGCCGGCCCCGATGATGTTGGCGACCGCATCACCGGCGGCTTCGACCGTGGGAAAGCTGGCCATGATCACTTGCGCCAGAGCAGGTTTCGGGACGAGTTTGACGGTGACTTCAGTCACGACGCCGAGCATGCCTTCGGACCCGATAAAAACCGACAGCAAGTCCAGGCCGGGCGCATCGAGCGCTTCGGATCCGAACTCGACCACATCGCCGTCCACCGTCACGACACGAACCGCCATCACGTTATGGACGGTCAGGCCGTACTTGAGGCAGTGCACGCCGCCCGAATTTTCGGCCACGTTCCCGCCGATGGTGCAGGCGATCTGGCTTGACGGATCGGGCGCGTAATACAGCTTATGGGGCGCGGCCGCTTCCGAAATTGCAATGTTGCGTACGCCAGGTTCGACCACCGCCAGCCGCGCCGTGGGGTCGATCCGTTTAATGCGGTTGAACTTGGCCAGGCCCAGCAGCACGCCTTCGGCATGCGGCATGGACCCGCCCGACAGGCCCGTGCCCGCACCGCGCGCCACGACCGGCACGGCCAGCCGTTTGCACAGACGCAGGACGTCCTGCACTTGCGCTTCGGTTTCGGGCAGCACGACCACCATTGGCAACTGACGGAACAGCGCAAGACCATCACATTCGTAGGGGCGTGTCTGCTCTTCGCGGTAGAGCACGCAATGCGGGGGAACGACCCGGCGCAATGCTTCCACGACTTCAGCCTGACGGGCAGCAATGCCCAGGTTATGCCCAACGTCCAAAGGGGCGTTCATCCGCAATCTCCATGACCCCTTGAAGATAGCTTGCGCGCCCTGGAACGCACAGCGGATAAACCCGCAGGATTCAGGGCTTGCGCGCCACAAAACGTGACAGGACGCGGGTCTTGGGGCGATGGCCCTGGGTTAACGATGAGCCACATTCCCTGTCGTCATGTCCCGGCCAACAACCGGTAACCGTGAGTCTGGCAAAGAGTGCCAAAATCGCTGCTTGCGCGTTCGACGCGCCATTTGAATGATTGGAGTACTTCATGGGTAACCGACTCTCCGCCATTGCCACGCGCACGGGTGATGACGGCACGACCGGGCTTGGCGACGGGACGCGTACCGCCAAGGACGCCCTGCGCGTTCAAGCCATGGGGGATGTGGACGAGCTCAACAGCACCATCGGCCTGCTGTTGACGGAAGACCTGCCCGACGACGTGGCGCGGGACCTGTTCGACATTCAACACGACCTGTTCGACCTGGGTGGCGAACTGAGCATTCCGGGCTTCACGCTGCTCAAGCCTGAACAGGTGTTGCGGCTGGATGAATGGCTGGCGCGCTACAACACGCCCTTGCCTCCCCTGCGCGAGTTCATTCTGCCGGGCGGGTCACGCGCCGCGGCGCTGGCCCATGTGGCCCGCACGGTGTGCCGGCGCGCCGAACGCAGCGTGGTGTCGCTGGAGGCCAATGAGCCGATCAACGATACGCTGCGGCACTATCTAAACCGCCTGTCGGACCTGATGTTCGTGCTGGCCCGCACCCTGAACCGGGTCAACGGGGGCAACGATGTGCTGTGGCGGTCGGAACGGAACGCGCGCGCCGCCGCTGAGCAGGACTGAAGCGCGGGACTGACGCGCGGGACTGAAGCGCGGGGTTGACGCGCAGGACTGACGCCCAGGGCAGACGGCGCAGGGTAGACGGCGCAGGGTAGACGGCGTAGAGCTGGCAGCGCCGGACCCACAGCGCTCGACCGACAGGCGTCGGCCCGGCTCGCTTACTTGCCTGACTGACCCACGGCGAGGCGGCGCGCCTTGACCGCCTGCGCCAGGCGCTGCAGCACCTGGACCGAACTGTCCCAGTCGATGCAGCCATCGGTAATGCTCTGGCCATAGACCAGCGGCTGGCCCGGGATCAGATCCTGACGGCCCGCCACCAGGTGGCTTTCCACCATCACCCCGACAATACGCGTGTCGCCCGCTTCCATCTGGCGCGCGACGTCGTCGATCACCTGGGGCTGGTTTTCCGGTTTCTTGCTGCTGTTGGCGTGGCTTGCATCGATCATGATGCGCGGCGCCAGACCGGCCTTGGCCATGTCCAGCGACGCGGCTTCGACACTGGCCGCGTCGAAGTTCGGCGCCTTGCCGCCGCGCAGGATCAGATGGCAGTCTTCATTGCCATTGGTCGACACGATGGCCGACACGCCGCCCTTGGTGACCGACAGGAAGTGATGCGGTTGCGATGCAGCCTTGATCGCGTCGACGGCGATCTTGACGTTGCCATCGGTACCGTTCTTGAAGCCCACCGGACACGACAGGCCCGACGCCAGTTCGCGATGCACCTGGCTTTCGGTGGTGCGGGCACCGATGGCGCCCCATGCCACCAGGTCGGCAATGTATTGCGGCGTGATCATGTCCAGGTATTCGCACCCGGCCGACAGCCCCAGTTCGTTGATTTCCAGCAGCACCTGGCGCGCCGTGCGCAGGCCGCGGTTGATCGCGAAGCTGCCATCCAGATCCGGATCGTTGATCAGCCCTTTCCAGCCCACCGTGGTGCGCGGCTTTTCGAAGTACACCCTCATGATGATTTCAAGCTCGCCTTCGTACAGGTCGCGCTGGACCTTCAGACGCCTGGCGTAATCGAGCGCGGCCTGCGTGTCGTGAATCGAGCAGGGGCCGATCACGACGATAAGGCGGTCGTCCATGCCATGCAGGATGCGGTGCGAGGCCTGACGGGCGTTGTACACCGTGGTGGCGACGTCGGTGCTGCACGGCAACTCGCGCATCAGGTGCGAGGGGGGAGCGAGTTCCTTGACTTCACGAATGCGCAAGTCATCGGTATTGTGCGACACGGGTGTTCTCCTGAAGGGGCTGCGGATCTTGTTATGAGGGTAGTCAGTGGGTCGCCCGATTCGGACGCCAGTCCCCGGATGTCTTGGGGTCACCCCGCGGCGCATAAAAAAAGCCGCCAGGGTAGCTGGCGGCTTTTTTGGGGCAGGAATTCGTTACGTACGACGCTTCCTTTCCTCCGCCAGCGGCATTGGAAATCCAAAAAAGTAAAAATAAAAATGGCGGGAAGCGGCGTTCATGGGATTCATACTAGCAGGCCCTTTGCGGCCGAGCAACCAACAATCCTGTGGTTTTTTCGCGCAGGGGTCAATCCGTAAACCACGCAAGCATCAGGGAATTGACCGCGTCGGGCCGCTCGAACATCAGCCAATGACCCGCGCCGGGCATCGCGTCCCACCGCCGTTCCGGGTGCCCATCCTGCAGCACCGGCCCCGCCAGCTCCGCTTGCGCGGTCGCGTCGAACTCTCCCCATACGAAGCGCATCGGCACCGTCAGCGGCGCCAGAACGGCGGCGACCGACCCCGACTGCGACAGATTCTTGGACCGGAAATGCGTGTTCACACAGGCATCGCGATGGACGGTCAGCGCCAGCGCATCGATCTGCGCCGGGTCGTGAAGCATCAGCGCCTGCAGGTTGTGGCGCAGGTCGTCCAGCATCGCGGCGTCGTCGGTCGACCGGCGCCAGTTGACCATCGCCAGCGTCTGCCGCCGCGGCGTGCCGTGGCCTGCCGAACCCAGCAAGGCCAGCTTGCGCACGTGGCCGCGTGTCGCCGCGATGTGCGAGGCCACCAGGCCGCCGAACGAAAAGCCGGCAAGGTGGATAGGTGTGGTGTCGCCGATCAGTTGGTCCAGGCTGGCGACGGTGACACGCACCAGGTGGTCCAGGTCGTCGGGTGACGTGGTCATCGGGCCCGACGCGCCATAGCCGGGCAGGTCCGGAATGTAGACGGTGTGTTGCTGTGCCAGCGCTTCGATGTTGCGCACCCAATGCAGCCAGCTGCCATGCCCCCCGTGGATCAGGACCAGCGGTGTGCCCGCGCCCAGGCTGCGCCAGGTGACGTGTTCGCCCAGGGCTTGCACGTCGTGGCGGGTGATGAGGGATTCCAGGCGCGCGATGATCGCGGCGGCCTGGGCAAAGTCCTGGATGGGATGCGGCGCGATGGAGTCAGCAGTCAGGGACACGGGCAAAGCGGGCGGCGAAACACCCGCGCGGGGGGTGGGGGACGCGGGAATCGTACCATCGGGGGTTGCCTGGGCTCCGGGAACACAGCGACCTGCTGAGCCAAGCCGGTGGCCAGGCCGATGCCGTCGCCGGTTTCAAAGGCGTGGCGGCTTAGCGTATAAGGAAACCCTGTTTCCACTACGACCCTTGCCATGAGCCATCCCGTCTTCCTCAACGCCACGTCCAACCCCCGCATGCCTGATGGCAGCAGCCGTGAATGGGAGGCATTTTTTCTTGAAGGCGGCCCCGAGCTGGAAGCCAATGCGTTCATTCCACTCCTGTGGCTGGCACTGTACACGCCCATGGATCTGCATTGGGCGCGTCTGATCGACGACGAGGACCTGGACAGCGACGCGCGTGAAGACATGATGGAGTATGGCGACACGCAGTATCCGTATCTGGTGACGTCACTGGAACGGGCGCTGGCCACGCTGGCGCAGCGCGCGCCGCTGCTGGTGGAGCGGTTGAGGTTGGGGACGGATGTGGGGGTCGGGACGGGGGTCGGGACGGGGGTTGGCGCTGAGGCTGGGGCGGACGGGGCAACCGGCGCGCCAACTGACGTGGCGCGCATCATCGACAACTTTGCGCGGCACCTGCGATTGCACTACGGGCCGTATGTGCTCTGCCGCACGAGCGGGCTGCCGGATGTGGAAGAGTTTGGTCCCGAACTGCAAAAGGCGCTTGAAGACTTCGATGCCCTGACGCTCGCGGGGGATGCTGCATCCGACAATGTGATCGTTGCGGATATCAACCGAACGCGCGCCATGCTGCGGCCGGACCGGATGCATCTGTTGACCGGCCATGGCCACGACTTTACGCAGGCGGAACCGGAACCCGAGGTGGTGGACGTGGAGTTGCCGGTGGATGCCGAGGTGGCCGAGCCGGCCAGGGTGACGCAGTCGGCGGGCGGAGCGGGGACCGCTGCGCAGGCAGGTGCGCTGGATGGGGGTGCCGGCTTGGGGGCGGGTCGGGCTGCGGGTCCGGCTGCGGGTCGGGCTGCGGATCGGGCGGCTGGGGCGTCTGCCACGGATCGCGCCTCTGCCACCGCCGGCGCGCCCGCTGCGACCATTCGGCCGGAGCGACCTGTCAGGCGCGAAAATAAATTGCTCGGATGGCTGGTGGCCGTGGCCGTGGGCGTACCGACAGTGGTGGCGTATCAGACGACGGGATCGATATGGATCGCCGGCATCCTGTTCCTGCTGCTGTGCGCGGCCGCGGGATGGTTCATGAAGGGCAAGGCGTAAGCGTTGGTGGATGCCACGCAAGACGCCACAGTGATTGCGACTAAAATGCCCCGTTCCCCTTCTTTGATCTGTTGAGCATGTCCGAACCTTTACGCCTGTCCAAACGCATGTCCGAACTCGGCCTGTGCTCCCGCCGCGAAGCCGATGAATGGATCGAACGCGGCTGGGTGCGCGTGGATGGCGTCGTCGTCTCGACCTTGGGCAGCAAGGTGCTGCCCGAACAGAAGATCACCGTGGAACGCCAGGCCAGCAATGAGCAGGCGCGCCGCGTCACCATCCTGATCAACAAGCCCGTCGGTTTTGTGAGCGGTCAGGCCGAAGACGGATATCGCCCCGCCGTGTCCTTGATCAGTTCGCGCACGCGCTGGAAACTGGATCGGTCACCGACCCAGTTCCAGCCCAATCAGCTGCGCAATCTGGTGCCTGCCGGCCGGTTGGACATCGACTCGGTCGGCCTGCTGGTGCTGACGCAAGACGGCCGCATCGCCAAGCATCTGATCGGCGAAACGTCGGACGTGGACAAGGAATACCTGGTGCGCGTGCAGTACCACAAGCCCGGCCGCCTGCCAGAGTCGGACCTGCAATTGCTGAATCACGGCCTGACGATGGACGGCAAGCCGCTGAAAGAAGCCAAGGTGTATTGGCAGAACGAGGATCAGCTGAGCTTTACCTTGCGCGAAGGCAAGAAGCGCCAGATCCGCCGCATGTGCGAAGCCGTAGGCCTGCGAGTGGTCGGGCTGAAACGCGTGCGGATCGGCAAGGTGACGCTGGGGGATTTGCCGACCGGAGAGTGGCGATATCTGGCGGCGGACGAAAGCTTCTAGGCCCGGCAAAATGATCGACATCGCCGTCCAAGCCGGTGAGTGTGGCGGCCCCTAACGCTTGCCGTTGCTGAAAAGGCATCCTTGTGATCTCTCCTGGCACCCAGTACGGACTGTTCGAGACGTTCGAGGCGATTCCAACAGAAAGGGATCGAGCGGAAGTTACCGACCGGCGATTCAGCGACTTTGTGGTGTAGTCGACGAAAGCGGCGATCACTCCCTGGCGAAGATAGATCAGGAGTACCCGGTCTTCGTGCTCGCACTGTGCATTTTTCACGAGCGGCACTACGCAGAGAAGATCATTCCTGCAATCGAGAAGTTGAAGTTCAACTATTTCGGCCACGACAGTGTGGTGCTGCACGAGAACGAAATACGCAAGCAGAAAGGCGACTTTGGATTTCTTGCTCACCTCCCGACGCGCCGGGC
Source organism: Pigmentiphaga litoralis (assembly GCF_013408655.1). Classification (NCBI taxonomy): domain Bacteria; kingdom Pseudomonadati; phylum Pseudomonadota; class Betaproteobacteria; order Burkholderiales; family Alcaligenaceae; genus Pigmentiphaga; species Pigmentiphaga litoralis. The sequence continues at coordinate 504,827 of NZ_JACCBP010000002.1, read as the reverse complement.
GTTCATGGAACAGTTATCTTCAATTGTTGAAGCAAGCAACTTTGTTTTGATTGCATGCGTCGTCGACAAGACGCGGCTTATCAAAACGCCAGATGCTGCGACGAATCCCTACCACCTTGCGTTGGGCCTATGTCTGGAAGCACTGCGCTGCTTTCTCGCGGAGAAAAACCAAGACCACTTGAAGACCCACGTCGTCGTCGAGTGCCGCGGAAAGAAGGAGGATTCCGAATTGGAACTTGAGTTTCGTCGGATCTGCGATGGCGACAATCCAACCAATCGCATCTTGCCGTTCGACGTTGTTTTCGCGAACAAACAAACAAATCTTGCCGGCTTGCAGCTTGCGGACTTGGTTGCCAGGCCAGTCGGCCTGAGCTACGTCAGGCCTCACCAACCGAATCAAGCATTCGATCTGCTGAAGAGGAAATTCTTCCGTGACGGCGGCCGTGCGCAGCTGGGCGTGCGATATGAAGAAGTGGGGCTGAAGATTTTCCCGCCCAGAAAAGCCAAAGGCCCCGATGAACCCACCGAGGCCAAGACGCCGACCGGGAACCCCCAATCCACTTAGGCCTGTAGTCTAGCCCAAAGCAGATCTAAAGTAACGCGCTGAGCAGCTTTCAGGTCACCCCACCGACGCCGAACAATACGGCGCTGTCCCGCCGCTTTCCAACGCGCGCTGGCTGGCGGCGACGGCGTCGACTACCTGCCCGACGATGCGTTGATGCGCCACGATCACGTCGGCCACTTGCGCGCCGGCGGGGGCGTCGAAGCGGGCCTGGCAGACACGGCCGTTCGGTCCGGAAACCTGCTTGACCAGCCACGACACGTTGGCCCGTACTGCCCCACCCTGCTGGGCGTCGAGCTGGTTGAACTCGATCGAGATGCGGTAGGACGGCGCCTTGCCGGCCAGGCCGGTCTGCGAGACGTCGGCGGCGTTCAGCTGCGACTGCAGTCCGAAGGAAATCGCATCGTGCAGTTCGTCGGCCAGGGATGCGGACCAGCGGTCTTCTTCCAGCACCCGCAGCTGGGTAGCGTCGGTGCGCAGCACAAGTTGACGGCGGCGCAGGCGTTCGGGAATGATGACGGGGGCGACGTCGATGAAGCGGGTCGGACCGGAGGCCGAAGCATTACCTGCACCAGCAGACGTATTGCCGGCCGCGGCGGAAACGCCGCCGGCCGCGGCAGGCGATGCCATCCGATCGGAACCCGGCGCCATCTGCGCGCCCCCAACGATCGCGGACGGATCCTGCAGCGTGTAGATGCGGGGCGCCGAGGGACCGGCGCATGCTGCCAGTCCCAGGGCGGCCAAGCCGAGCGCCCAGGAGGTCAGGCCCGACGGCAGGCGGCCAGGTGCGGACCGCAGTGTCGCGTCAGACAGCGCGACCGTCGCGTCCGCCGCGCCAGCACGCGACGCCCCGCCTCCCGAAGCGCCCCGACGAAACGCCTTCCAGCTTGTGGACGCCAGTCCCGTCTTCGTCCGGCGCGGTGCAGCGATTGGTGTCATCGTTCGTCCTTCGGTTTGCCCCGGATCAGCGACTGGGGATTCTGTTCAAGATAATCGGTCAGCTGACGCAGCGAGTTCGAGGTGCGCATCAGTTCCTGCATGGCGCGGCGCACGTCCTGCTGCAGCGGCGCGTCGGACGAGAAGGTCTGTTCGGCGGCGCGCAGGGTGGCACGGGCGTCCTGCATGGTGGCCGTGATTTCGGGGGCGACCTTGCCGTTCAGGGTGCTGACCAGTTGTTCCGTCGTGGCCATGGTGGTGCGCAGGCTGGCCAAAGTCGCGGCAATGTCCTGGCCCATGGTGTCGAACGGGAACTTGCCGATCTTGTCGACGATTTCGGCAATACGCGTCTGCAGTTCGTTGAACGTGCCCGGCACGGTCGGGAATTCGGGCAGAGTCGACTTGCCGTTCGGGTTCAGCGTAGGCGCCTTGGTGCCCGGGAAGAAGTCGATCGCCACGTACATCTGGCCGGTCAGCAGGTTGCCGTTGCGCAATTGCGCGCGCATGCCGTTCCGGACCAGCCCTTCATAGATCTGTTTCTGATCCATGTCGTTGGCAGTGGTGCCGCTGGCGGTCCGGCTGCCCAGACCCAGGCGTTGCGGGTACAGGTCGACCACCACCGGGAGCACAAAGGCGCGTTTGTCGCGGCGGAATTCGATGCCGATGGATCGCACCTGGCCGATCACGACACCGCGGAAGTCCACCGGGGCGCCAGGCGACAGGCCGCGCACGGACTGTTCGAAGTACATGACGACACTGGTGGGTGCGCCATCTTCGGGCTTGAGCGCCATGTCCTGGTCGCCGAAAAGGGCAAAGGTGGCGTCGTTGGCGGCGGGGTCGGACGCAGGCAGATACGGCGAAGCCTGGAAGGACACGCCGCCCAGCACCACGGTCGCAAGCGACTGCGTCTGCAGTTTCAGGCCATCGGCATTGAGTTGGACGTTGACGCCGCTGGCGTGCCAGAAGCGGGTGTTGGCAGTGACGAATTTGTCATAGGGCGCATTGACGAACACACGCAGCGTGATGCCGGTGCCGTCCGGATCCAGGTCATACGCCACGACCTGGCCTACGTTGATGCGGCGGTAGTAAACCGGCGATCCCAGGTCCAGCGAGCCCAGGTCGGTCGCGCGCAGCACGAACTGCTTGCCGGGGGTGTCGGTGGTGACAATGGGCGGCACTTCCAGCCCGGTAAAGTCGGTGACGCGTTCTTCGGATTTGCCGGGATCCACGCCAATGTAGGCGCCCGACAGCAGTGTGTTCAGCCCGGTCACGCCGCTGGCCGCCACGCGTGGCTTGACGACCCAGAAGCGGGACCCCTCAACGGCAAAGGTGTCCGCGTCCTTGGTCAGTTCGACATTCACGATGACGTGGGTGCGGTCGCGCACCAGGCGGATCGATTGCACCTGGCCGATGTCGACGTCCTTGTAGCGAACCTTGGTCTTGCCGGCTTCCAGGCCTTCGGCCGTGCGGAAGGTGATGTCCACCGACGGACCGTGCTTGGAAAGGATGTTGAACATGAACGACAGGCCCGCCACGGCGGCGACGATCGGGATCAGCCACACCAGGGAGGGCAGCCAGCCCTTGCGATGTCGGCGTGCCGGTTCGGGCACGGGCCGGGTCGTTTGCGGTTCAGTCTGTTGTGTCATGCGTATCCACCGGGTCCCAAATAAGGCGTGGGTCGAAGCTGAGCGAAGCGAACATGGTGAGGACGACGACCGCGCCAAAGGCCAGGGCGCCGGGTTCCGGCGTCACCATGGCGAGCGCATCGAGCCGCACCAGCGACGCCAGCAGCGCCACCACGAAAATATCGACCATCGACCAGCGGCCGACGGCTTCGACCATGCGGTAGAGCCGCGTGCGTTCATACGGACGCCAGGTCGAACGACGCTGCGTGGTGATGACCAGCATGGTCAGCACCGCGAGCTTGAAGACAGGGACCACGATGCTGGCGATGAACACTACCGCCGCCACGAAATAGGAGCCGTCCAGCCACAGGTACACCACGCCGCTCATGATCGTGTTGGTCTGGGAACTGAGCAGCGTCCCGGTCGTCATGATCGGCAGCAGGTTGGCCGGGATGTAGAGGATCAGCGCCGCGATCAGGAAGGCCCAGGTGCGCTCGATGCTGGCCACCTTGCGCGCGTGGACCTGCGCGCCGCAGCGGCCGCAGGCCGTCTCCGCCACGGCGGCCGGATGCACGGCGCCGCAGTGCATGCATTCGACCACGCCCGCTTCGGCCGCCGTGCGCACCGGCGCGTGGTCGTCCACGGCGGTGCCGTGGGGCGTCACGGCGGGAACAACCGGGGGCATCCCGGACGGCGCGGGGCCCGAAGCGTCCGGACGCATGGGCGGCGGATGGGGAACGGTCAGTTCTGGCATTGATCCGCCCGGTCCCAGAGTTCGGCCGGGTCGTAGCTCAATACCGACGTGAGCAGCAGCGTCAGGATCGCAAACGACCAGAGAGAGATGCCCGGCACGATGGTCGCCATGGTCGACAGTTTGACCAACGCGGCGACGATGCCCAGCATGAATACTTCGATCATGCCCCAGGGGCGGCCCATGCGGATGGTGCGGATAACCAGCCCGAAGCCGGGCGGCACGTGGCCGGCGGCCAGGGGCGCCAGCACATACAGCAGCAAGGCCAGTTCCACGAACGGGAAGAAGATGGTGGTGGCGAACACCAGCAGGGCCACCAGGAACATGTCTTCGTCCAGCAGGACCAGCACGGATTCCCACGCGGTGGTCTGCGTCCGGATGCCCTGGATTTCCATCGCGACGATGGGGAAGGCGTTACAAATGCAGAAGACGATCAGGCAGGTGATGACAATCGGCAGCAGCCGTCGATACTGGCGTTCCGTGTCGTGATACAGCTCGGTGCCGCAGCGCTCGCAATAGGCGACTTCCTTGCGCGCGAGGGGAACCCTGCGATAGACCGCATCGCAGTGTTCACATACCTTCAACGCAGCGCCATCGGACGCATCGGGCAAGCCAGTATCGGTCATCGCGCAGGCCCGGGTGCCGCAAGGACGGACCCGGAGGAATCGGAGGAGAAGGAGCCAGTGTCAGGACGTCCAAAAGACGTTCCTGGCCGGCCACCATTTACAAACACCAGTGTATGTAAAGCCGTCCAATCATATCCCAAGGCGTGCGGGAAGCTGTGGCGCCAAGGGGCGCCACACCAGCGAAATGGCAACAGGGCGCGACATTTTCCTCATCCGGCGGTGGTATCCGGACGGACGAGGAGATTTAGAAGAGATTCAGGCGGTGCCGCCCACCGTCAGCCCGTCCATCCGCAGCGTCGGCTGGCCCACGCCGACCGGCACGCTCTGGCCGTCCTTGCCGCAGGTGCCGACACCCGAGTCCAGGCGCATGTCGTTGCCGATCATGCTGACCTGGGTCATGGCTTCCGGGCCGCTGCCGATCAGGGTGGCGCCCTTGACCGGGTACGAGATCTTGCCGTCTTCGATCATGTAGGCCTCGGACGTCGAGAACACGAACTTGCCGTTCGTGATGTCGACCTGGCCGCCGCCGAAGTTGACGGCGTACAGGCCACGCTTGACCGACTTGATGATCTCTTCCGGGTCTTTGTCGCCGTTCATCATGTAGGTGTTGGTCATGCGGGGCATGGGCAGATGCGCGAAGGATTCGCGGCGGCCGTTGCCGGTCACCGGGGTCTTCATCAGCCGCGCATTCAGCGAGTCCTGCATGTAGCCCTTCAGGATGCCGTCTTCGATCAGGACATTGCGCTGCGACACGTTGCCTTCGTCGTCGACATTGAGCGAGCCGCGGCGATCGGGCAAGGTGCCGTCATCGACCACCGTCACGCCCTTGGACGCCACGCGTTCGCCAATGCGGCCCGAAAACACGCTGGACCCCTTGCGGTTGAAGTCGCCTTCCAGGCCATGGCCGACCGCTTCGTGCAGCAGGATGCCGGGCCAGCCCGAGCCCAGCACCACGGTCATTTCGCCGGCCGGGGCGGGACGCGCGTCGAGGTTGACCAGGGCTTCGTGCACGGCACGTTCCACATAGCCTTCCAGGACGTCGTCCGTGAAGTATTCGAAGCCGGTACGGCCACCGCCGCCGCCATGGCCCATTTCGCGGCGGCCATTCTGCTCGGCGATCACGGTCAAGGACAGGCGCACCAGGGGGCGCACGTCGGCGGCCAGGCGGCCATCGCTGCCCGCCACCAGCACCACGTCGTATTCGGCGCCCAGGCTGGCCATGACCTGCACGATGCGGGGGTCCTTGGCGCGCGCCATCTTTTCAAAGCGTTCAAGCAGCGCGACCTTGTCGGCGGCTTCCAGCGAACCGATGGGGTCCAGCGCCGAATACAGCGAGCGCGAGTCGCCCTGCGCATAACGATTCGGCACCTTGATCTTGCCGGCGCCCTGGCGTGCGATGGTGCGCACCGCGCGGGACGACGACATGAGGGCTTCCGGCGACAGCGTGTCGGAATAGGCAAAGGCGGTTTTTTCGCCGCTCAGTGCGCGAACGCCCACGCCCTGCCCGATCGAAAAGCTGCCGGTCTTGACGATGCCTTCTTCCAGGCTCCAGCCTTCGCTGCGCGTGTACTGGAAGTACAGGTCGGCATAGTCCACCTTGTGCGTGAAGATCTCGCCGATTGCGCGCGACAGGTCGGCCTCGGTCAGGCCCCAGGGGTCGAGCAGCAAGGACTTGGCGGTCGCAAAGGCCTGGATATTGGGTTCTACGATATGCATGGAGGAAGCTCTGATGAATGCGTGACAGTCACATCACACGGTGACGCAAGGCGGGCAGGGAACTGCGGACGTCGGCAATGCGGGCAGGATCGATGTTGCCACAGACCACGCCAGGCCCTTCGGGCAGGACGTCGATCACGGTGCCCCAGGGGTCGACCAGCATGGCATGGCCCCAGGTGCTGCGGCCATTGGGATGCCGGCCGCCCTGCGCCGGCGCCAGCACATAACACTGGTTTTCGACCGCGCGAGCCCGCAGCAGCAGTTCCCAATGGGCTTTGCCTGTGGTGTAGGTGAAGGCGGCCGGCACCAAAATCAAGGCCGTGTCGCCCAACGCCCGGTACAGCTCGGGAAAGCGCAGGTCGTAGCAGGTGGACAGGCCGACGCGCCCGAACGGCGCTTCGAACGCCACTGGCTGGCCGCCCGGGCGGATGCTGATGGACTCGTCGTAGGACTCGGCATCCCGCTTGAAGCTGAACAGGTGGATCTTGTCGTACCGCGCCAGCACGGCGCCATCGGGCCCGTACACGAACGCGGTGTTGAAGACCCGGTCGGGATCGGGACAGGCCAGTGGCAAGGTGCCGCCGGCCAGAATGATGCCGTGCTGTTTGGCCTGACCCGCCAGGAAGTCCTGGATCGGCCCGTGGCCTTCGGGTTCGCGGAGGGCGACCTTTTCGCGGTCGGCCCGGCCCATGAAGCAGAAGTATTCGGGCAGCGCCACCAGCCTGGCGCCCCGCCCCACCGCCTGGGCGATGAGTTCGGCCGCCATGTCCAGGTTTTCCTGGACGTCGGGCGTGGACACCATTTGCAGCGCGGCGACGCGCGTGAGCGAGGAAACGTCAGCGGAATCAGGCATGGCAGGCGGCTATCCGGCGGTCGAAAACGGTATTGTGACGCAGAACGGCAGGGGCCACGCGGGGCGCCCTGGACAACCATGTCCTGCTTGCGGGGGCTCGCCTCAAGGCGCCGCCACCGGCTCGTTGGCCACCGGCCCGGGCCGCGGCACGACGTTCGGGATCCGTGCAATGACCGGATCGGCCCAGCTGCCCGAGATCCCGTACTGATACGTGAACGCCGCGCCCAATGGCTCGCGCAGCAGCAGTTGCGCAACGAACATGCTCAGCCCGACCACCGGGTTCACCAGTCCATACAGCAGGGTCGCGCCGCCCGCATCCAGCTTGGGCACCACCACGACCCGCAGCTTTTGCGTTTCCTGCACAAGGTCGGTGTCGCCGGCCATCATGACGGTGGCCGAAATGCCGTTCATGCGGAAGTCTTCGGTATGCGCCACCCCGCTGCGGATGGCCGCGTTGCCGCGCAGGCTGTCGAACGCGAAGCCTTCACTGAACACATCGCGGAAGTCCAGGCTGACGCGGCGCGGCAGCGACTGCAAGGACAACACGCCCAGCAGCTTGGCAATGCCCGGATCGGCTTTCAGGAACTGGCCCTTGCCGATATCGAGTTCCACCGTGCCGCTCAGGGTGGGCATGTCGATGGAATACGGCATGCCCAGCCACGACACCTTGGAGTTGACCTTGCCCGCGCCGCCCGCAATGGTCGCGGGCAGGCCCATGCGGTCCAGGAATTTGCCGGTGTCGACAAGATCCAGCGACGCGTCCAGGGTCATGCGGCGGCGCGTGGTGCGGTTGTCGCCCGGCTCCACGCGCCAGACGCCCGACCCTTCCAGGGTGGCATCGGGATTCTTGACCGTCAGGTGACGCAGCTGCCATTCCAGGCCGCGGTCGACCGTCTGGGCCTGCACTTCGAGCCGGCCCAGCGACTTGCCGTACAGGTCGAAGCGGTCGGCGATCAGGTCCACTTCCGGCACGTCGACCGGTTTGGGATCGGCGACGATCTCGTTGCCGTCCGTGGCCCCGGGTTCGTCCTGCACCACCAGGCGGCGCAGGCGCGCGGTCAGCTTGCCGGCCGTGCCATCCGGGCCTTCATTCCACGACAGCCGCCCCGCGACCTGGTCCGAGTCGATATCGACACGCCAGTCGCCGGTTTCCACCGTGGCGGGCTGGGCGGCGGGCAAGGCCGTGGGCGGCAGACGAGGCGGCGTGGCGCCCTGGCGCGCGGCGTACAGGGTGACGTTGTCCAGATGCCGGCCGTGCAGTTGCAGGGACCCGGTCTTGAGGTTGACGCGGTTCAGGCTGAAGAGGCGCGCGGTGGCGGGCGCCATCGACGAAGGCGGGGCCACCACCGCGACCGGTGCCGCCAGGGTCGATGCGGTGTCCGTGCCTGGCGTGTCGGCGGGGGCCATCGCGGTCGACGGCGAAGCGCCTGGCGCTGGCGCCGGCGACACGAATTCCGCCATCACGGTGCGCCAGCGATCCACGTCCAGCACGGGCAAATCGATCGACAGCCCGAACCCGGGTCCCGACAGACTGGCCGCGCGGTTCACGCCCAGCGCACCGCGCAGGCCGCGCAACTGGCCGCTGCCTGCCGCCAGATCCCGTTCGATATGCAGGTTCACCAGGCTGCCCCCCACGCTCGCGGCCAGCCAGTCGCCGTTCGCGCCGGCCTGTTCCTGCGGGCCCCATTCGGCGCGCAGGGGCAGCGTGTCGGCGGCCGCCTTGCGCAGGGGTACGGGCAGGTCCAGCCCCAGGCCTTGCAAGGTGGACTCGATCACGGCGCGCGGCGGCTGGCCGGTCGCCACCCGCAAGGTTGCGCGATAGGCGGTCTGCCCGCTCAGGCGCGTCATGCCCGGCGCGGGCCACAAGGACTGCAGGGCGCGTGCCGGCACCGTGCCATTCGCAACCAGTTCGTTCACGCCGTTGGCGAGCGGCCCGCCCGATAGCGTGACCGGCCCTTCCAGCAGTGTGCCCGTCACGTCCTTGGGCGAAATGCCGTCGTTCGCGAAGTGCAGCGTGCCGGCCAGGCGGCTCAGGGGCGGGCTGTCGGCGTTGAAGCGGAAGGCGTTGCCGGCCAGCTGGATGTCGCCTTCGACGCGCGTGAAGTCCACGTGCTTGAGCGGCACCCGCAGGCTGAGCGGCACCACCAGATTGCCGGTCGCCGTGGCGTCGCTGAGCACCTTGCCGCCCATGCGGGCCAAAGGCGTTTCGCGCACGAAGCGCAGAAAGTCGGTGGCCGTGCCGCGCGCGTCGGTATCGATCTCGAGCAACGGGTCTTTTTCGAGGTGGGCGATGTGGACGTCGGACTGGCCCAGCATCAGCGCCGAATCCGGCGCGGTCCTTACCCGGCCGCCCCGCGTGCGCAAGGTCATGGACACACGGTCGAATACAAAGTCGCCGGCCACGTCGTCAATGCGCGGCCAGATGTCCGGCTTGCCCATCACCGCGCCTGCTGCTTCCAGCGACACGCCCTGGAATTTGCCGGCCACGTGAAATTCGCCGACCTTGCCTTCGCCGTACGGGAAGTCGGCCAGGTCGCCCTTGACGCGAAAGTCGACGTCGGACGCGGTACCGGCCAGCAAGGCGTTCCGGAGCCAGAAACGCACGTCTTCGGGCACCACCGTCGGAATGAACCGGTGCACGTCGCGCGGATCGGCCCGGGTCAGTTGCCCGGACAGGTCCAGCGAGCCCGCCGGGGTGCGGCCGCGCGCGGTCCAGGTGGCCTGGACGTGGCCACGATTGCGGGCCTGTTCGAATTCGACCTTGGACATCGTGACCGTGAGCGGCCCCTGTTCCGGACGGTCCACGCGAATGTCACCGGTCAGGCGCTGCACGGGCACGACGGGCGCGGCGAACACGCCAGGCAGGGTCAGGGTCAGGTCGGACGCGTTGAGGGCGATGGTGGCGGCGCGCGGGCCGGCATCCAGCGTGCCGCTCAGGTTGGTGACACCCGGCCGCTGGGGATGGTGGACATCCTTGCCGGTCGGCACCGGGGCGGCCGTCAGTGACAGGCCGGAAAAGCGGGTTTGCAGATGGAAGGAATGCAGCAGCGGCTGGTTGACCGGGGAGCTGGCGGGTGCGGCCGCCGCAGACGCCTGCGTGGTCGCACCGGCGGCCGTGCCCGACAGCCCCTTCAACGGGTCTCCCTGCCACGTCAGCACCACATCATCCAGCCGCCCGGCCGGTTCCGCCTGCGCAATCCGCGTACGCGTCGCCTCGGGCAGGGGCAGGCCGGGCGCCATGTCGCGCAGCACCCCCAGCGACAGCATGGGCACGCGCAATTCGCCCGCATTGGTGTCGGCCGTGTACGACGCCGCGACCGTGCCGGGCGTCATGGCTTCGCCCGCGCCGATCTGCACGCGCGGGTCGGTCAGGGTCACGCGGTGGCCCGACGCATCCTTGCCCGCGTCCACCCGGGTGACGAGGTCCCGCAGCGCCAGGGCCGGCTGGCCGGCCACCCATTGCAGGTCCAGATCATGCAGGGCTACATCGGCCAGGACATGGTGCACCCGTCCATCGCGGAAGTCGGCCCAGCCGCGCACCGCCCCATAGCCATTCAGCACGGTCTGCGGCAGCGGCAGCCACGCGCGCCATTCCAGCAGGTCGATGAAATCGGTATTGCCGTAGATCGTGCCGCGCCAGCGCGTCATATCCGTGGGCTGGGTCTCGAACAGGCGATGCGAAAACTCGGCCCGCAGGTCGATGGTCGAGGCCAGCGCCGGGGGCGGCGTGGCGAGCAGCGCGGCGCGGTGGCGGCGCCCGTTGTTGCGCAGCCGGAAGGCCACATCGTGAAAGTCCAGCGCGGGCGCCTGGGTCATGTCGTCCAGCCACCGCACCGTGCCGCCGCGCATCGACACGTCACCTTGCGCCATCAGCCAGCGGCTGGCCGCGTGCGATCCGGATTCGCGCGGATCGAACGACACCCCGGCCACCCAGATGCGTCCGGCGGCGTCGCGGCGAATGTCGATGTGCGGGGATTCGATCTGCAACTGGAGCAGGCGCGGCTCGAACACCAGCAGGCTGCGCCACGAAAACAGGGTGGCGATGCGTGGCAAGGCCAGGGCGACCCGGCCTTCGGCATCCAGCACGTCCACATCGCGCAGCACCAGGCGGGGATGCAGTCCCATCCAGTTGGCGTCGATGGCGCCGATGCGTATCGGCACGCCCGCCTGCTTGCTGACCATGCGCTCGAGCGCCGGCCGGTAGTCGTCGATCGCGGGCAACACGGCATACCGGAGCGCGATCACCGCGAACGCGAACAGGAAGTAGCCGGCCAGCAGCAACAACAGGGCGGGTCGAACAACGAGACGGTACAGAGGAGACAGACGCACGTAGGAAGGACAGGGGGAGGATGCGGCGGTCCGGGCAGGCCGGATCGGAGGCTGAGGCGAAGCTTACCGCGTAGAACCTGGCTTATGCTGCTACAGATCAAAAACAGCGTAACGAGAGACAATCGTGTCAGCGGATAGGCCACACCAAAGCGGCCACTTCCGCCCTGACCGTCAGTTCACGCCAGACTATCGACGCTTATCACGAGACCCCCATGTCAGATTCCCCCCTTCTTGCTCCTGCCCTGGCCTGGTCCGGCCACTTGCGGCGGCGCCTGAGCGCGCAGCCCGCCTGGGTCGACGGGCTGGCCGATGGCGCGCAGCACCCCCTCACCAGCGAGACACTGACCACCTGGTTCAACGAACTGTGCGCGCGCCGCAACGTGGCGCCGGCCGGCCCGCTGCCCGTGGCCGATTGCCGGGCGGTGCTGCGGCAACTGCGCGAACGCGTGTTCTGCACCATCATGGTCCGCGACCTGGGGGGCCTGGCGCCGCTGGAAGAAGTGGTGACGGCAATGACGCGGCTGGCGGACCTGGCCATTACGCAGGCCTACCGCAGCGTGGCCGCCGAACTGGCCGAGGTGCACGGCATTCCGCGCGAGGCGGCCAGCGGCCTGCCGCAGGAAATGCTGATCGTCGGCATGGGCAAGCTGGGCGGCGAAGAATTGAATGTGTCGTCCGACATCGACCTGGTCATGCTGTATGGCGACGAAGGCGATACCGACGGCCGCCGGCCCATTTCGCACCATGAGTTCTATGGCCGGCTGACACGGCGGATGATGCCGGTGATTTCCGAAATCGACGCCGACGGCCACGTGTTCCGGACCGATCTGCGCTTGCGGCCCGATGGCGATTCGGGCCCGCTGGCCTGGAGCCTGGACGCCTTTGAAAACTACCTGGTGTCGCAGGGCCGCGAGTGGGAACGGTATGCCTGGCTCAAGGCGCGGCGGATCGAGGTGTCGGCGTTCGAAGGCAGCGATGTGTCGTCGCAGGCGGCGCAACTGGAAGCCCTGCGCCGGCCGTTCGTGTACCGCAAGTATTTCGACTTTGACGCGCTGGCGGCCCTGCGCGGCCTGCGCGAACGGATCCGCGAAGACTGGAACCGGCGCGCGTTCAAGGGATCGGGGGCGGACACCACGCAGGCCGACAACATCAAGCTGGGGGAAGGCGGCATCCGCGAAATCGAATTCGTGGTGCAGCTGTCGCAGCTGGTGCGCGGCGGGCGACAGCCGTCCTTGCAGACACGCGGACTGCTCGCCGCCCTGAAGGTGGAAACCGACACGGGCCTGGTGTCGGCCAGCGATTCCGAACGCCTGGAAGCCGCTTACCGCTTCTTGCGGCGGACCGAACACGCCCTGCAGTACCGCGAAGACCAGCAGACGCATCTGCTGCCGCACGAGTCCGAACGCCGCGCCGACCTGGCGCGGGCGCTGGGCTTCGACAAGCTGGACGCCTTCGAGACGGAACTGGCCGGCCACCGGCAGTTCGTGGAACAGACCTTCCGGGACGTGTTCGGGCGGCAGGGGGTGGGCGCATGCGCCGACGCCAACGGCAATTTCCCGCCCGACAACGACGGCGTGCCGCTGCTGGCGTGCGATCCCACTGCCGCCGATTCCGATCCCGAAACCGTGCTGGCCATGCATCTGCACCAGCACCTGCCCGCGCTGGAAGCGGAACTGCTGCCGCGCGGATTGGCCATGCTCAATGGCAGCCGGATCCGCACCTTGTCGGACGCCAGCCGCCGCCGGCTGTCCGCCCTGCTTCCGGCCGTGATCCAGGCCGCGGCGCTGACCAAGGCGCCGGGCCCGGCCTTGCTGCGCATGTTCGACCTGATCGAAAACATCGCGCAGCGCAGCGCCTATATGGCCTTGCTGACGGAGTTTCCGGACACCTTGGCCCGCGTCGCACGGATCATGGCGGCCAGCGAATGGGCGGCGCAGTATCTGATCCGCCACCCCATCCTGCTGGACGAACTGCTGGATTGGCGCACCCTGCTGGCCCCGCCGAACTTCGACCAGATCGCCCAGACCCTGAGCGACGACCTGGACCGCTGCGTGATCGAAGGCACGCCGCCCATGCCGGACATCGAACGGCAGATGAACATCATGCGCGACGTGCAGCGACAGTGGGGCTTTCACCTGCTGGCGCAGGATCTGGAAGGCAAGTTGACGGTGGAACGCCTGGGCGACTTCCTGTCGCTGCTGGCCGATCTGCTGCTGCGCGAAACCCTGAAGCGCGTCTGGCCGCAGGTGTCGCGTGACGGCGGCGCGTCCCCTGCCCGCTTTGCCGTGATCGCCTACGGCAAGCATGGCGGCAAGGAATTGGGCTATGCGTCGGACCTGGATCTGGTCTTCCTGTTCGAAGACAGCCGCGAGGATGCCGGCGAGGTCTATGCCCGCTTCGGTCAGCGCATTCTGTCGTGGCTGGGGTCGCTGACCGCGTCGGGCCGCCTGTATGAAATCGACCTGCGGCTGCGCCCCGATGGCCAGGCCGGACTGATGGTGATTTCCACCGAGGCCTTCGAGCGCTACCAGAAGGAGCACGCATGGCCATGGGAACACCAGGCCATCACACGGGCCCGCTTTGCGGTAGGCGACCCGCATGTGGGCGCTCGCTTCGAGGAGATCCGCCGGCAGGTCATGCTGATGCCGCGCGATCCCGACAAGCTGGCGCACGACGTGATCGACATGCGCAAGAAGATGAACGAAGGTCACGTGAACCGCACACCCCTGTTCGACCTGAAGCACGATCCGGGCGGCATGGTCGACGTCGAATTCGTGACGCAGTACCTGGTGCTGCGGTATTCGATCGACCACCCGCGCCTGCTCGAAAACCTGGGCAACATCACCTTGCTGCGGCTGGCGGCCGAGGCGGGCCTGCTGCCGCAACCCCTGGCCATGCGGGCGGGCGACGCCTACCGCACGTTGCGGAGCGAACAGCACGCGCTGCGGCTGCAGGGCATGGACAAGGCGCGCGTGCCGCAGGACACGCTGACGGCGGAACGCGCGGCGGTGATCGAGTTGTGGGAGACGGTAATGGGGCCGCGGCAGGCAGCGACGCCGTGACGAGTTGACGCGGCCAGGCTAGCCCAGCATCGCCCGCAGCGCCCATAACGCCAGCATGCCGGCCACGATCATGGCGACCGTGCTGCGCGTCATCACCATGGCGACCACGCCGACCGCGGCCGCGATCACCTTGATGTCGAACATGGGCCCCGTCACGGGCGACCACGGCAGAAGCTCCGGCACGATGATGGCGACCAGGGCGGCGGCGGGCGCATACCGCAAGGCGCGGCGCACCGCGTCGGGCAGTGGCAGCCGGTCGCCCAGCAGCATGAAGCTGGCGCGGGTCGCGGCCGTGCACAGGCCCAGCGCGATGATCGCCAGCCATACATACAAGGTGTCGTTGATCGGCGGGAAGATCGACGGGGTCATGATGCCGCCCCGGTGTGGGCGGCGCCGCGCGCTTCGGCCCGCTCCACCAGCATGCCGGCCGTAACGCCCGCGATCACCGCGGCGACCAGCCCCAGGCGCAGCGGCAACGGCTGACCCGCCCACCCCACTACCGCAGCCGCCACGATGGCCGCGAGCACCGGCCGGCCCTTGGCCATGGGGACCACGATCGACATCAACGCCAGCACGGCCGCGAATTCCAGCGACCAGGCCGCCGGAATCAAGGCCCCCACCACCACGCCCACGATCGACGATACCTGCCAGACCAGCCAGTTGCCGGCCGCCACGCCCCAGAAGAACCCGGTCTGCTCCGCCGTTCCCTTGACGGGCGCGTCGCTGTAGCGGGGCATGAACAGGACAAAGCCGATGTCGCTGGAAAAATAGCCCATGACCAGCCGCTTCCATGCGCCGTAACGGCGAAAGAAGGGGTGGAAGGCCGCCGAAAAGATCACGAAGCGCAGGTTGACCACAAACGAGGCCAGGAAGATCAGCCAGATCGGCGCGCCGGCCAGGATCAGCGGCAGCGACGTCAGCTGCGCCGATCCGGCATACACCACCAGCGTCATGCCCAGCGCCAGCGACTGCGTCAGCCCGACCTTGACCATGGCCACCCCGGTCACCAGGCCCCACACGCCGATCGCCAGCGACGCCGGCGCCAGCGCGCGCACGCCGTCCATGAACGCGGCACGCTGTACCTGGCGGATCTCGTCGGGTGTGCGCGCGGCGTCGGGATGCGGGGACGCCGCGGCGTGCTGGTGCAGGGAATCGTTCGAAGTGTCTCTGCCGGCAGCGGGCGATGCGCTGCCGTTCTTGTGCAAATCTGGGGAAGGCATGATGGGTGCAGCGGGGATGGGCGCAGACAATTGTACTAGGCGCGGTATTGGGCGCTGCACCGGGCGCCGGACCGGCCGCTGCCCCTGGCGCTGCACCGGCAATCCCCGGCCGACCTGTCGGCAAAACCACGGTCGCCCTAGCGTCTGTGCCATGAAAAAGCAAATCGCGGCCCAGGTTGCTACAATACTCGGCTAATTTCGGAGATCCAACATGTCGATGGCAGACCGCGACGGCTTCATCTGGTACGACGGCAAGCTCGTACCCTGGCGTGAAGCCAATACCCACGTGCTCACACACTCCCTGCACTATGGGTTGGCGGTATTCGAGGGTGTACGTGCGTACAAGACGGAATCGGGCACCTCGATTTTCCGTGTCAAGGAACATACCGACCGCCTGGTCAACTCTGGCCGCATCTATCAGATGGCCTTGCCTTACAGCAAGGAACAGCTGATCGAAGCCCAGAAGGAAGTGATCCGCGCGAACAAGCTCGAGTCCTGCTATCTGCGTCCGATTGCCTTCTACGGCTCCGAAAAGATGGGTGTCTCGCCCAAGGGCGCGAAGGTCCACGTCGCGATCGCCGCCTGGGAATGGGGCGCCTACCTGGGCGCTGAAGGCCTGGAAAAGGGCATTCGCGTCAAGACGTCGTCGTTCGCCCGTCACCACGTGAACGTGACGATGCCGCGCGCCAAGCTGGCCTCCACGTACGCGAACTCGATCCTGGCCAACATGGAAGCGACCGAAAACGGCTACGACGAAGCCCTGCTGCTGGACACCGACGGCTTCGTGGCCGAAGGCGCTGGCGAAAACGTCTTCATCGTGCGTGACGGCGTGATCTACGAACCGGAAATCGCGTCGGCGCTGTCGGGCATCACCCGCGCGACCGTGTACACGCTGGCCGAAGACCTGGGCCTGAAGATTGTCAGCAAGCGCCTGACGCGCGACGACATCTATATCGCCGACGAAGCGTTCTTCAGCGGTACCGCCGCCGAAATCACACCGATCCGCGAACTGGATAACCGCGTGATCGGCGAAGGCCGCCGCGGTCCTGTCACCGAACGCCTGCAAAGCGCCTTCTTCGAACTGGTCGCGGGCCGCAATCCCAAGTACCAACACTGGCTCACGCAGGTCTGACCAGGAGTCAACCATGTCTGATGTGAATGCGCCCACCGGCGTCATCGAAGTCGATGCCGAGGATCTGCCCATTTCCTGCCCCGGCCCGCATACGCCGCTCTGGAACATGCACCCCAAGGTGTTCCTTGACGTTGCGACCACCGGTGCGGCCATGTGCTCGTACTGTGGCCAGGAATACCGGCTCAAGCCGGGGGCCAAGGTCCACGGCCACTAAGGCGTCACGCCCGGCCTACCGCCCTAGCCCGAACGCAACGGCCAGCCCCGGACTTCCGGGGCTTGTCGTTTCATCGGCGCCCTCCGGCTTGCCGGACGCGCTTCATCTCTACAGGAATCTTTCGTGCAGCAAAACGACCATATCCTGACGCTCGCCTGCCCGGACTCGATCGGGATCGTCTTTCACGTTTCGGAATTCCTGTTCGAACGTGGCTGCAACATCCTGGATTCGCAGCAGTTCGGCGACAAGGATACGGGGCTGTTCTTCCTGCGCGTGCACTTTGAAATGCCCGCCGCGATGACGGCCGCCGATGTCCAGGCGCAGTTCGTCACTGTCGCGACGCGCTTCAGCATGCAGTGGCAGATTCGCGATGCGCAGCGCAAGTCGCGCGTCATGCTGATGGTCAGCAAGCACGGCCACTGCCTGAACGACCTGCTGTTCCGGGTCAAGAGCGGCCAGCTGCCGATCGAAATCCCGGCCATCGTGTCGAACCATCCGGACTTTGCGCTGCTGTCGGCGTCGTACGGCATTCCGTTCTATCACCTGCCCGTCGTCAATGGCGAAAAGGCGCAGCAGGAACGGCAGGTTTTGCAGATCGCCGAACGGGAAAAGGTCGACCTGGTCGTGCTGGCCCGCTACATGCAGATCCTGTCGAGCGAGATGTGCGAGGCGCTGTCGGGCCGCGCGATCAACATCCACCACAGCTTCCTGCCCAGCTTCAAGGGCGCCCGTCCGTACTACCAGGCGCATGAACGCGGCGTGAAGCTGATCGGCGCCACGGCGCACTACGTGACCGCCGACCTGGACGAAGGCCCGATCATCGAGCAGGACATTGCCCGGGTCGATCACAGCATGTCGCCCGAAACGTTGACGGCCGTGGGCCGCGACGTCGAGTGCCTGGTGCTGTCTCGCGCGGTTCGCTGGCATGTCGAGCACCGCATCCTGTTGAACGGTCACAAGACCATCGTGTTCCGCTGATCATGACGCCACGCAAAACCAATCTGTTCGCCACGCCCGACGAAGCCGAGCACGCTTTTTACGAAGCGCTGGAAACGGGCGACCTGGCCCAGCTGATGGAAGTCTGGTCGGATGACGACGAAATCGTCTGCATCCACCCGGGCGGCCAGCGCCTGATCGGCCACGATGCCGTGCAAAGCTCGTGGCAGGAAATCCTGAGCAACGCGCCGGTGCCGATCCGGCCGACGCGCCAGCACGCCATGCAAAGCATGATGAATGCGGTCCATACCGTGGTCGAACAGTTGACCGTTGACACGGAACAGGGCCAGCAGATCGTCAACTGCTATGCAACCAATGTGTTCCACAAGGGCACGTCGGGCTGGCGCCTGGTGCTGCATCATTCGTCGCAGGCCCCGGACGATCTCGGTCCCACCGATCGTCAGGACATGCCCGACCTGCTGCACTGAGCAGCCGATCGCGACGCATGCCCGCGCTCCTGGACACCACACCCTGCCCTAGCCCCCGCTGGTTGCCCGAAGGTCACAGTCAGACGATCTTCGCGGCCCTGTTTGCGCGTCACCATCACGCGTCCTTCGTGCGCGAGCGCGTCGACACGCCCGATGGCGACTTCATCGACCTGGACTGGACCGCGCCGGGCCTGGTCCCGGCCGCCGCCGCCGCGTCGGGCGCCCGCCTGCCCGACCCTTTGCCGCAGCCGACAGACAACGCCCTGGTCCTGTTCCACGGGCTGGAAGGCAGCAGCCAGAGTCCCTACGCACAAGCCATTACGCAGTATTTCCGATCGCGCGGCTGGAGTGTCGTGATCCCGCATTTTCGCGGATGTTCAGGCGAGCCCAACCGCCTGCCCCGCGCCTATCATTCCGGCGATTCGAAAGAGATCGGCTTCATGCTGGACACCGTGCGCAGCCGGCTGCCCGACGCTCGCTGGCATGCCGTCGGGGTGTCGCTAGGGGGCAATGCGCTGCTCAAGCACCTGGGTGAAGTTGGCACCGCGGCCAGCTGGCTGACGGCGGCGGCCGGCATTTCCGCGCCCGTGGACCTGATGGCCGGTGGCAGCACGCTGGGTACCGGTTTCGTGAACCGGCAGGTGTACACGCAGATGTTCCTGCGCACGCTCAAGACCAAGACGCTGCAGAAGTCGCAGATGTTTCCCGGCACGATCGATATCCTGCGGGTCGCCAATGCGCGCGATCTGTACGAGTTCGACGATGCCTATACCGCCCCCGTACATGGCTTTACCGGAGTCACGGATTACTGGACGCGAGCGTCGAGCAAGCCGGTGCTGGGCGGCATTGCCGTGCCGACCCTGGTGCTGAATGCCCGCAACGATCCTTTCCTGCCCGGCCGCTATCTGCCCGGCACGCACGAAGCGTCCAGCCAGGTGCTGTTGCACCAGCCGGCCCAGGGTGGGCATGTCGGCTTTTCCAGCGGCCGCTTTCCTGGCAACCTGAGCTGGTTGCCGCAGCGGATTGCTACGTACTTCCGTACTGGCGCGTAGGTGCGCAGGCGTCGTTTCCGCGCTTTCTTTAGACTGACTTTCGCCGTGCCGGTAATGTGTGCCGACCTTGCTTGCCTGTTGCCGATATCGGCCACACGCGCCGATAACGCGCACCGACTTGTCCCGCCGCCTGCCCTTTTGCGGAGCCCCGCATGAACTCCGATGACCTTGCCTGCTTTGCGCGCGTCGTGGCCTGCGGCAGTTTTTCGCGCGCGGCGGTGGAGCTGGGCAGCGACCAGTCCACGATCAGCCGGCAGATGGCGCGGCTGGAAACCGAAGCGCGCACCCGCCTGTTCCATCGCAGCGGCCGCGGCGTGGAACTGACGGAACCCGGCCGCCTGCTGCTGGCCCACGCGCAGCGCGTGGCCGCCGCGCTGGACGACGCGCAGCGCACCCTGCAAGCCTGCGCCGACGACGGCCCCGCACAGATCGTGATCGCGGCCCAACCCACCATCGCCAACACCACCTTTGCCGCCGTCGGCAAGGCGTTGCTGCGCCAGTTTCCGCGCACGCGCCTGCGTTTTGTTGAAGGCCTGGGCACGCACATGGTGGGCTGGCTGGCGTCGGGCGAAATCGACATCGCGATCCTGTATCTGCCCGCGCATGCCGGCGGGCTGGAAGTGGACCTGTTGCTGCGCGAACAGTTATGTCTGGTCGGGCCGCCCGGTGACCCGGCCATGACGGGCGAATGGCCGCTGCGTGCCCTGGCTGACGTGCCACTGATCCTCCCCGGCACGCCGCATGGCCTGCGTTTGCTGGCTGAATCGCTGGCGAGCCGGCTTGGCATCACGCTGAACGTGGCGCTGGAGTGCGATGCGTCCACCAGCGTGACCAAACGCCTGGTGCAGGAAGGCTGCGGCTACACACTGCTGCCACTGGCGGCGGTGAGCGATGAACTGGCTGCGGGTCGGCTTACGGCGGTGCCGCTGGCGGATCCGGCCCCGCAGCGGGATGTCGCCTTGGCCACGTCCCGCAACCGGCCCCCCGTGGCGGAGCAGTGGGACATCACCCGGATCATTCGGCGCGAAGTGCAGACTATCGTGGCGAATGGCGGCTGGCCTGGGGCGACGTTGATCGCGAACTAGCCGGCGCGTGGCGGTCGGGCGAAACCGCACCTTGCACAAATAGCGCGGCAATCTGGCATCGATATCGGTCAACGGGGCGGTCTGCCCCGAGTCCAGGGGGGGGCGTAACGCCGGTGCCCTGTAGCGCCCTCGACCGACGACTGCGCGATCGCCCACACCTCCGTCAACGCCATGCATCCAGCGCATACCTGATCTGCGTCTGGATCATGGCGGCTGACGCGAACCCTGTCCACAATGGCGGCTGTCGGCGCACTGCGCCTCTACCCTGCTTTGCTGGACGCCCCCTATGACCGCCCCTTCCGCCGAATCCCGTTCCGCCGCTTCCAACGCCACCACCGCCCGTTCCGGCGGCCAACTGCTGGTCGATGCGCTTGCCGTGCAGGGCGTCGACCGCGTGTTCTGCGTGCCTGGGGAAAGCTACCTGGACGTGCTGGACGCGCTGTACGCCCATCCGGACATCGAAACCATCGTCACCAAACACGAAGGCGCGGCCGCCAACATGGCCGAGGCAGACGGCAAGCTGATGGGCCGTCCGGGCATCTGCTTCGTGACCCGCGGTCCCGGCGCCACGCACGCCGCTATCGGCGTCCACATCGCGCAGCAGGACTCCACCCCCATGATCCTGTTCGTGGGTCAGGCACCGCGCGAACACCTGGGCCGCGAAGCCTTCCAGGAAGTCGACTACGCCGCCACCTTCGGGTCGATGGCCAAGTGGGCCGGCCAGATCGAAGACACCGCCCGCATCCCGGAAATGGTGGCCCGCGCCTTCCAGGTCGCCACGTCCGGCCGCCCCGGCCCGGTCGTACTGGCGCTGCCCGAAGACGTGCTGGGCAACAGCGCCACGGTTCCCGACACCCTGCCCTACCAGGTGCTGTCGCCCGCGCCCACCGCCGACCAGGCCGCCGACATTGCCAAGCTGCTGGCCTCCGCCAAGCAACCCCTGGTGATCGTGGGCGGCGCCAACTGGCCCGCGCAGGCCACCGCCGACTTCAAGGCCTTCGTGCAGGCGTGGAACCTGCCGGTGGCCGCATCCTTCCGCCGCCAGGACCTGTTCGACAATCGCGACCCGCACTACGTCGGCCACCTGAGCCTGGGCATGAACCCTGCCCTGGCCGAACGCGTGCAAACCGCCGACGTGATCCTGGCCGTCGGCACGCGCCTGGGTGAGATCAACACCGCCGCGTACACCCTGCTGGAAGTGCCCACACCGAAGCAGCAACTGATCCACATTCATGTCGATGCGGCCGAACTGGGCCGCGTCTACCGTCCGACCCTTGCCGTGCAGGCCGCCCCGGCACCCGCCGCCGCCATGTTGAAGCGTCTGGAAGCGCCTGCAGCGGGGGGCAACGCTGCGGCTCGCTCTGCCGGCAACGCAACGACCAACGCCGCTGCGGATGCTGCTGGCACCGCTGCTGCTGGTGCTGCGAGCACCGACGCTGCGAATGCTGCCAGCGCCGCCACCAACGCTGCTGCCACCTCATCGGCTACGCCAGCATGGGCCGGCTGGACCGAAGCCGCCCGCGCCGCCCACGTCGCCTTCAGCGCAGCCCCTAAACCCGCAGCCGACTACCAGGGCGTGGTCATGGCCGACGTCATGGCCCACCTGAACGCCACCCTGCCCGACGACGCCATCCTGGCCAACGGCGCCGGTAACTACACTGTGTGGGTCCACCGTTTCTTCCAATTCCGCCAGTCCCGCACCAGCCTGGCCCCCGTCTGCGGCGCGATGGGCTACGGCTTTCCCGCCGCCATCGCCGCCAAGCTGCGCTATCCGGAACGCGAAGTAATCGCCTTTGCCGGCGACGGCTGCTTCCTGATGTACCCCCAGGAACTCGCCACCGCGCTGCAATTCGGCGCGAACGTGGTGACGATCGTGGTCAACAACGGCATGTACGGCACGATCCGCATGCACCAGGAAAAACGCTTCCCCGGCCGCATCAGCGCCACCAAGCTGCAGAACCCGGATTTCGTGGCGATGGCAGCCGCGTTCGGCGCCCATGCGGAGTTGGTGGAGAAGACCGAGGACTTTCCGGCGGCATTCGAGCGGGCACGCAAAGCCGGCCGTCCCGCGCTGTTGGAACTGCGGGTGGACCCGAAGCAGATCACGCCAGCGGTTCGGTTGGGGTCGGTGGACTGACGCCGCCTGTTCACGGGTAGGCAGGCTCGGCCTGCATCCTTAGGGACTCGACGGCGAGTGGATCGAGGCTTACGGAGTCCAGGTAACGCCGGAACGACGCCCGGCCTGCCGGACTCAGGGATGCCATGCCCGCCTGATCCGGGCCGAAAAACGCCATCATGACAGTCTGCAGTGATGGGTCGCCGGTGCGTTCCGGATCGGCGCGCTCAGCGCTGATCACCTCATCGATCAGCGCTTCCTGGTCTGCCGTATCCAGATTCGGAAGGAGGGCAAACGCGTGTCGAATGAATGTTCCGGTTGACAGTCCGCCACGGTAAAACGCACGGCGAGCCAGCCGCAGCGCATCGCGGGCCTCCGCAAACTCTGAATACGACCACACGGCGGCCGTTGCGATGAGATCGTCCGGGTCCTCGGCAGCAGACATCAATAGGGCCACGATCCTTGCATTGCGCCGCGTCACGTGGGCGTTGGGCACTTCCATCGACACCCGACCGTCGGGCAGGCCGAATTCCGCGCTGACACTTCTTTCCGCCGCACTCTGCACCGGCGCCGGTGGCACCAGCGCGTAGTCGGGTCGATGAGCATTGCCGATTGCCCTTGCGATGACGGCCTGATTTGCCGGGCTTAGCCACCGCGTCTTGAACACCGCGATCAGCAAGTCGACGCTCAACTGCCCCGGCAAAACGAAGACCGCCAGCGTCATCGCCTCGGATAGCTCATCCCAGATGATCGTGGCCAAGGAGTCCCTTTCCGGCGGTCCGACCATCACGGGCGCGGCGGGTAGGGCTGAGCTGGCTGACAGGCTCAGCGCCATGATGCATGCGACCCAACGTGCTTTGGCAGACCCCACGGATTTTCCCAGATCGGTGTTCCTCAGGCAGGCGCCAGACCGTCATCCGACGCGCAACATTCACTGTATCCAGCGGGCGTCCGCGTTGCACGCTGTCAGATTCATCAGGCAACGCAACATCCCGCAACGTCTGCTACCTGCGCGCCGCCCGCCCGACGTCAGCCGCCTGTAAGCCTTGCGGTAAGCTTGAACGGTTCCCACTCGACGGATTTTTATCATGGATGACGACGTCATCGCCGCGATGGCTCGCTGGCCGAATGTGCCGGCCGTGTGCGGCTGGTTGTCGCTGGACCGGCGGGGCCGGTGGCGGCTGCATCCGCTGGGGGATGCGGACCAGGGCGGGCCGGGGGAGCCGATTTCGAATCCGCAGATCCTGGCGTTCATGGACCGCAATTACGTGCGGGACGTGACGGGGCGCTGGTACTTCCAGAACGGGCCGCAGCGCGTGTTCGTGCGGATCGATGTGGCGCCGCTGGCATTGCGGGCGACGGGCAAGGATGCGCACTTGACGACGCATACCGGGCTGGACGTGACGCAGGTGGCGCAGTGGTACGCCGACGAAGCGGGCCGGCTGTATGCGGCGACGGAGCATGGCCCCGGCGTGGTGGATGACCGGGACATGGCGGCGCTGCTGGCGGCATTTGAACTGGCCGATGGCCGGAGTGTGCTGGATGCGCCGCCGGACTGGCTGGACGCAGCAGACGCGGCCGCGATGCGCAGCGGTGCCCCGCTGGCGATTCACACCGAACCGTATGGCGCAGCGTTTTTGCAGCCGCTGGCCGAGGCGGATCGGGAACAGGTGCTCGGGTTTGTGGCGGTGCCCGCGCTGGACAGCAAGGATGCGGAGCCCAGCATGCTGACCGAGGGGATTAGTGGCCAACCGTCAGGACACGCCGACTGAGCCAAGCGCTGGTCTGGCGCGCACTCGCCGAACATATCCGGCACCCATAAAAAACGCGGCCAAGGCCGCGTTTTTCACATCAGACATCCAGGCGATCAGTCCGCTTCGATGTTGAACTCTTTGACGATCTTGGCGTAGTACGCATGGTCGTCGGCGGTCAGCTTGCCCAGGGCGTCTGGCGAGCTGCTCTTGGCGAAGGCGCCGAACACGCGCATCTTCGACACCACGTCCGGCATCTTCAGGATGTCGGCCATGGCGGCGTTCAGCTGCTGCACGATCGCGTCGGGCGTGCCCTTCGGCGCGTACAGGCCTTGCCATGCGGCCACGTCCACGTCCTTGTAGCCCAGCTCGCGCATGGACGGTGCGTCGGGGGCCAGCGGCGTACGCTCGGCGGCGCCGTTGGCCAGGATGCGGATCTTGCCGGATTGCAGGTGCGGTTCGACCGGACCGTAGGTCATCCAGCTCAGGGCCACGTGTCCACCCAGCAGGTCGTTCACGGCAGGCGCGACGCCCTTGTACGGGATGTGCGCGAGCTTGATGCCGGCGGCGCGGTTGAACACTTCACCCAGGATGTGCATGGGCGAGCCCGAACCGGGCGTGGCGTAGGTGATCGACTTGCCGGCCTGCGCGTCTTTCACGACTTGCGGCACCGACGTGTAGCCGGAACCCTGGCTGGCCACCAGCAGCAGCGGCTGCGTGGCGGTCTGGGTGATCGGCGTGAAGTCGCGGGTCGGGTTGTACGTGGTGGCGGCGTTGCTCTTCACGACCAGGGTCGCCAGCGCGAACGTGTTGGGGGCCAGCAGCAGCGTGTAGCCGTCCGGTTTGGCGCGCGACACGTAGTTGCTGCCGATGATGCCGCTGGCACCACCGCGGTTTTCGATGATGACCGGCTGTCCCAGTTTCTGCGCCAGCTTTTCGCCGAACAGACGGGCCATGGCGTCGGTGTCACCGCCCACGGCATAGGCCACCACGATGGTGACGGGCTGCGTCGGATAGGCTGCGGCGGCAACCGCCGGCAAGGCACTGGTCAGACCCACAGCGCCCAGCACGGCGACGGCACCCAATTTCAGGAAATGGCGTTTGTTCGACACTGCTTTACAGAAGGACATGACGGCTACTGGTAAGTGTTTGTACGTGCGCAGCATAGCAGCAGTTCGCCGCCAAACGCGCCGATCCGGCGCCGGATTGACCGTGAAAACCCGCACACTTGGCAGGATAACGACAGGTGCCGCCGATCCGTTTCATCAAGGGAACAAAATGGCCGCCGAGCGTGCTCAAACTTGAGCAACGGGGTCTCGTAAAACCTGTGACAAGCGCCCGAAACGGTGATTTTTCGGGGAGACAATGCGGCATGCATTCACGAACAGGAGACCCCATGTCCCACCGCACCGAAAAACAGAAAATGCTGGCCGGCGAGCTGTACATCGCGGACTGCCCGGAGCTGGCGGCCGACAATCGCCGCGTGTCGGAATGGATGGCGCGGTACAACGCGTCGATCGCCGTGCCGCCTGCACAGCGGCTGGCGCTGTTGAAGGAAATGTTGGGCGCCGTCGGCAACCACGTGAACATCCGCCCGCCCTTCCACTGCGACTACGGCTACAACATTCGTGTCGGCGACGGCGTGTTCATGAACTTCAATTGCATCATTCTGGATGTGGTCCAGGTGACGATCGGGGACAACACGCAGATCGGACCAGGGGTCCAGATCCTCACCGCCGACCATCCGCGCGATCCGGCGCTGCGTGCGCAGATGCTGGAGTTCGGACGGCCCATCGTGATCGGCAAGAATGTGTGGATCGGCGGCGGCGCGCTCATCATGCCGGGCGTGACGATCGGGGATGACGCGCTGATCGGCGCCGGCAGTGTGGTCACGAAAGACGTGCCTGCAGGCGCGACGGCGATGGGCAATCCGGCACGGATTCGCGGCTGAGGCGTCGAGATGACGCATCGGGACGACTCGCCGGTTGTCGTGGCCTTCCTTCTCTTCGGCAATCCGTCCAGCGACGTGTCCAGCTGACGCGTCCAGCGACCTGTCCAGCGACGCGTCAGGCTTTAGGCCAGCAGGGCGATAACCCCGCAACCATCGCCGCCGCTCAACTCTTGAACCGCTTCAACATATCGTTCTCCTCTTTCACGCGCCGCTGCAGCTCGCGCAATTGCGCGTCGATCTGCGACTGTTCATAGAAGTCCTTGGACATTCCCCGCGCCTGGGTCAGCAGTTCGACCGCGGCGGACATCGCCCCCGTACGGGAATAGAACTCGGCCATGGCGCGGCGTTCCGCCACGGGCTGCTGCAGGCCGCCGTAGCTGGTCGCCAGCATCTGGCGGAAGCGGGGCTGATCGGGGTAGCGGGAAATCTGCTCGTTCAAAAACACCACCGCGTCGCTATGGCGGCCGGTGCGCTGCAGGGCATCGGCATAGTCAAATGCCAGGCTGATCTGCTGGGGCCAGCGCTCGCGCGCGGCTCGGCTCAAGGTCAGCGCCTTGTCGGCATTGCCTTGCGCCGTCGCAATATCGATCGCCAGGCCCGCCAGCATCACGTGATCGCGTGCGCCCGACGTGGCCTTGTCATAGGCTTCTTGCGCCTTGGCATAATCGCGCCGGCGCAGGTAGCCGACGCCCACGCCGTAGTAGGCGGCCGCCTTTTCGATACCGGTCGTGGCTTCCATCGCGCGGCTTTCCAGGAAGCGGATCGCGTCGATCGTGTCCTGCCCGCTGGCCGCCTGCAGCACGCGCAGCTTGGCGCGCACAAAGTAAAAGTCCGGCGGACTGGGCGGCGGCGCCGCGCCGGTGCTGAGGGAACGCGCGCGGTTCTGCATGTCCGACATCCGTTCGATCGACAGCGGGTGGGTCCGCGTGAATGACGTGCTGGTGCGTTCATTCACGGACGACAGCGCCATCAGCCGGCCAAAGAACGTGGCCATGCCGTTCACGTCATAGCCCGACGCGCTCAGCATCTGGAAGCCGGTGCGGTCGGCCTCGCGCTCGGCCTCGCGGGAAAAACCCAGTTGCGCGTCGATCGCCGCAGCCTGCCCGAAGGCCATGGCGGCTTCGGGCGCCTGCGAATTGCCGCGCGCTGCAACCAGGGCCGCCAGCAAGGCGGCCACCATGATGATGCTGGTCTGCTTTTGCTGTACCAGGCCGCGCGCCACGTGCCGCTGCACGACGTGGCCGATTTCGTGGGCCATGACGCCGGCCAGTTCCGATTCGGACTGCGCGGCCACCACCAGGCCCGCATTGATCCCGATAAAGCCGCCCGGCATGGCAAACGCGTTGACGCTTGCGTCGCGCACGGGAAACACGTGGATCTGCTGGGTATCCGACGGGGCATGCGCCGACAGGTTCGACGCCATGGTGTTCAGGTATTGCGAGATGTCCGGGTCGTCGATGTAGTCCGGGTCGGTCAGCGACTGCGCCATGATGGCTTCGCCCAGGCGGCGTTCGAGCCGTGGCGACAGTTCGTCGGCCGACGACTCGCCCAGGTCGGGCAAGCCCGCCGGCTGCGCATGCGCGACGCTGGCGCCGGGCAGCCAGACAGGCGCGGGCAGGGCCAGCAGCACGGGCAACAGCGCGCAAGCCAGGGCATTGCGCGCAAGGAGAGGGAAGCGGGTCGGTGTCACCATGCAAGTATGATAGCCAGCTTCGCCGACGGGTTCCCCGTCCGGCAGTTATCAAGTGGTAAGCCGGCCCCCGGCAAGCGGGATAAAGGCCGACTCACATTCTGGACCCCCTTATGTCAGGACTGACCCATTTCGACGCCGCCGGACAGGCCCACATGGTGGACGTTGGCGCCAAACCCGCCACCGCCCGCGTGGCGCGCGCCGGCGGCAGCATCCGCATGGAAGCGGCCACGCTGGAACGCATTCGTGATGGCAATGCCAAGAAAGGCGACGTGCTGGGCATTGCCCGCATCGCCGCCATCATGGCCGCCAAACGCACGTCGGACCTGATTCCGCTCTGCCACCCGATTCCGCTGACCCATGTGTCCTGCGATTTCGACATCGACGAAGCCGCATCGGCCGTGCACTGCACGGTGCAGGCCGAAACCGTGGGCGGCACGGGCGTCGAGATGGAAGCGCTGACTGCCGTGAACGTGGCGCTGCTGACCATTTACGACATGTGCAAGGCGGTGGACCGCGGCATGGTCATCGACAACGTACGGCTGCTGGAAAAGCGCGGCGGCAAGTCAGGGGTCTGGCTGCGGCAAGAGTAATCGCCCCGCACTGGCCACCGCTTCACGTTCCATCAGCGTGGACAGCGCTTCCGCAGCCGGGGTCAACGGCAAGTTGGCCCGCGTGATCCGCACGATGTCCGGCCCCGGAAACCGTTCCTGAATCGGGATCGTCTCGATCACATGCCGCAGCACGGGCGAATCCACCCACTGGCGCGGCAGCACGGCCAGCATGTCGGTGGTGGACAGCAATGACGCGACGCCGATCATCGAATCCGATTGCGTCAGCGCGACAGGCGGCGTCAGGCCGTTATCGGTAAACACTTCTTCAAACTCGTTGCCCACCTGGTCACGCACGCCCGTCAGCAGCCATTCCGCGCCGACCAGGTCGGCCAGGCGCCGCGCCGCGTTCAGGGGATGCCCGTGCCGCCCGACCACAAAGCGTTCGTTTTCGAATAGCAATTCGATATGGAAAGGCTTGCCGGCGGGCCGGTCCGGACGCGGGCCGACCAGGAAGTCGAGCGACCCGTCTTCCAGGCGCTGCCCCAGCGTCCTGAAAAAACCTTCCACGATCTGCAGCCGCACGCCAGGAAAGCGCTTGCGAAACG
This sequence comes from Pigmentiphaga litoralis, assembly GCF_013408655.1. Taxonomy (NCBI): domain Bacteria; kingdom Pseudomonadati; phylum Pseudomonadota; class Betaproteobacteria; order Burkholderiales; family Alcaligenaceae; genus Pigmentiphaga; species Pigmentiphaga litoralis. The sequence continues at coordinate 475,573 of NZ_JACCBP010000002.1, read as the reverse complement.
CGTTGTAGACCTGCGGCATCAGCGCCATGCAGGCGGCCGAGGACACCCCCAGCGCCACGGTGCCCGTCAGTTCGCCCTGGCGCTGCGCGACTTCGTCCCGGCCGCGCCGCAGTTCGGCCATGGCGGCTTGCGCGCGCACCAGATACAGCTCGCCCAGTTCGGTCAGGTGCACGCCCCGCGCGTGCCGTTCGACCAGCGCGGCGCCCAGTTCCGCTTCCAGTTCCCGCAGGCTGCGGGTCAATGCCGGCTGCGCCAGGCCCAGGCTGCGGGCGGCCGCGCGCAGGCTGCGCGTCTGGGCAATCGCCACGAAATCCCGCAAGTGATGCAGTTTCATTGCTGATACCTGACAGTTATCGGTAGGGTCATTTTGCCATCTCACCGCAGGCAGTCGCGCTACCTACACTCCGGCTATCCGAATCAGGATGCCCAGGATCCCGCCAGTGCACGCCAGTGCGCCCGACAGAAGGATCCGCGGCCAGCCAACCAAAAGGTGGAGACATGAAACGACGATTCCTTGCAGCCGGGCTGCTCGGCCTGGTGGCGGTCAGTGCCCCGCTGCACGCGCAGCAACCCTTCCCTTCCCGGCCGATCCGCGTGATCAGCCCCTTCCCGACCGGCAGCGGGCCGGATGTGGTGGTGCGGGTCGCGGCCGAAAAGATGACGCGGTCGCTGGGCCAGCCCGTAATCATCGAAGCCCGCCCGGGCGGCAATGGCTTCATTGCGCTGGACGCCGTCAAACGCGCCGCGCCAACCGGCTATGAGCTGGGCCTGGCCGATGTGGGCCACCTGGCGATCAACCCGTCGCTATTCAAGAAACTGCCCTATGACGCCGTGGCCGACTTCACGCAGATCAGCGGCGTCTATCGCACCGCCTTCTTCGTTTTTGTCGGACAGAACAGTCCGATCAAGGACATTCGCGGCCTGGTGGCCGAAGCGCGCCAGCAGCCGGGCAAGGTCACCTACGGATCCAATTCGGTAGGTGGGCCCTTGCATCTGGGCGCGGTCCAGCTCGAAACCGCGGCGGGCGTGCAGATGCTGCATGTGCCCTTCAAGGAAACCGCCGCCGTCTACAACGCCGTGGCGACCGGCGACGTGACCTGGGCCATGGGCAGCCTGGCCACGGCCGGCCCCCTGCTGCAGGCGGGCAAGCTGCGGCTGCTGGCCGTGGCCGACAAGGAACGATCGGCCGCGATGCCGGACGTGCCGACCGTGGAACAGAGCGGCGGCCCGGCGGGGGTGGAAGCCACGACCTGGGTGACCTTCCTGGGCCCGCGCGACCTGCCACCCGCAATTGCCGAGACACTGAGCACCCACTTTCGCGCCGCCTTGGATTCGGCCGACGTGCGCGACCGGATGACCACGTTCGGTTTTGCGCCGGCCGGCAGCACGGGGGCGCAGGTCATGTCCTGGATGCGCACCGATACGCCGCGTTATGCCGACATGATCAAGCGCACCGGCGCGCAGGCCGACTGAAGGAGCCGTCATGGACACCGTAATGACCGATGTCGCCATCGTGGGCGGCGGACCGGCCGGGCTGATGCTGGCCATCGAACTGGGCTGCCGCGGCGTGCGCTGCGTGCTGCTGGAAGAAGATGTGGACGGGCCCGATTTCCCGAAAGCCAACGCCACGTCGTCGCGCACCATGGAGCACTATCGGCGCCGCGGCTTTTCCGCCGAGATCCGTGCCTTGGGCCTGCCCCCGGACTATCCGCAGGACGTGGTCTATTGCACCCGCCTGGCCGGACATGAACTGGCGCGCTTCCGGATTCCGTCACGTGCCGACGCGGCGGCCGGCGTGTCGTTTGGCGACTATGGCGAGCAGGCCTGGCCCACGCCGGAACTGCCGCACCGGGTGCAGCAAATGGTGATCGAACCCATTTTGCGCAAGCAGGCGGCGCGGTATGCCAGTGTCGATGCCCGGTACGGGGAACGGGCCTCGGCGGTAGAAGACCGCGGCAACCATGTGCGGGTTACCGTCACGCCTGCCAATGGCGGGCCGGCCTGGCAGGTGCACGCACGGTACGCAGTGGGCTGCGATGGCCCCCGCAGCCTGGTGCGCAAGTCCATGGGCATTGCGTACAGCGGCCAGAGCCAGGAAGCGCGCGATTTCTTTGGCGGGCAGATGTTGTCCTTCTACTTCCGGTCCAGCGATCTGGCGCAGGTGATGGGCAAGCGCCCCGCGTGGCAATACTGGGCCGTCAACCCGGAACAGCGCGGCCTGCTGGTGTCCATCGATGGCGCCGATACCTGGCTGCTGCTGGTCCAGGTGCCGCCGGGCAAGACGGCGGCCGACATGGACGGCGCGGCGTTGTCTCGCGCGGTGGTGGGCGCGCCGCATGATTTCCGGCCCATCGCCACCATGCCCTGGAGCGCCGGTTATGCCTTGGTGGCCGACACGCTGGCCAAGGGCCGCCTGTTCCTGGCGGGGGATGCCGCCCACCTGTTCACCCCCACCGGGGGCATGGGCTACAACACCAGCATCGACGACGTGGTGAACCTGGGATGGAAACTGGCCGGTGCGGTCCAGGGCTGGGGCGGTCCTGGCTTGCTGGCGAGTTATGACCTGGAGCGGCGGCCGATCGCCCTGCGCAACACGGCGTTTGCCCGGCGGATGGCGGACAGCATTGGCCGCGTCCCGGTGGACGCGCAGGTGGAAGCCGATGGGGCCGAGGCTGAGGCGGCGCGGGCCAGGCTTGGCCAGGCGCTGGCCTTGCACGTGGCGTCGGAATTCAACATACCCGGCTTGCAGCTGGGCGTGCGGTATGACGGAAGTCCGTTGGTGGCTGCTGAAGATGCCGCGCCGCCGCCCGATGAACCCAACCGTTATGTTCAGTCCGCCTACCCGGGCGCGAGGGCGCCGCATGTGGCGTTGCCGGGGGGACCGCTGTTTGACCGGTTCGGACCGGACTTTACGTTGATGGTGATGGGGGATGGCGAGGTGGCCGGATGGCAGGCCGCGGCCGATGCGCTGGGCGTGCCGCTGCGGGTGCTGCGGGTTGCCGATGCTGCCGATGCGGATGCTGCAGTTCGGCAGGTGTATGACGCCGACGCGGTGCTGATCCGCCCGGATCATCATGTGGCGTGGCGGGGGGCGGTCGATGCGGACCCTGCGCAGATTCTGCGGCGCGCCGTGGGGAGCGGATCGGCGGGTGCCGGTACTGACGCAATGGGTACGCGGGCGGATGTTGCGGATCCGGCCATTGCCAACACCACGCGCCATCGCACGGCTTTGGCCGTGCACTCCGTGCACCGCGTCGTCTACACCGTGCCCGACCTGGACGAAGCCGAACGGTTTTATGTCGCTTTCGGACTTGACGTCAGGCGGCGCGACGACCGACTCGACCTGTACACCGATGGCCACCCGCAGTGCTGGGCGACGATCCACGCCAACGGGCAGCCGAAGCGTTTGCAGACGGTCGTCTACGGGATCTTTGAAGACGATGTGGACGCCTTCGCGCGCCGCATCCATGATCGCGGGCTTGCCTGCCCGCCGCACCCGCTGGGCGACCCGGGCGGCCTGTGGCTGCGGGACCCGGACGGCTTGCCGGTGCAACTGGTCGTCGCGCGCAAGAGTTCGCCCGGCAGCAAATCCGTCCCCACCCCCCAGGTGCTGGACGCCGACGGCCGCGGCGCCCACAACCGCAGCGGCGGCCCCGTCGTGCGCCCTCGCCGCCTGTCGCATGTACTGCGCTTTTCGCCCGATGTTCCCCGCATGACCCGCTTCAGCGAAGACGTGCTGGGCCTGCGGTTGTCGGACAGCGCCGCCGACGTCATTGCCTTCATCCACACGCCGCACGGCAGCGACCACCATCTGGTGGCCTTCGCCAAGGCATCGCACCCGGGCCTGCACCATATGAGTTGGGACGTGGGCAGTGTGAACGACGTCGGCTGGGGCGCCGAACGCATGAAGGCCCAGGGCTATGACCGCGGCTGGGGCGTGGGGCGGCATTTCCTGGGCTCCAACTTTTTCTACTACGTGCGCGACCCGTGGGGCAGCTACGCCGAATATTCCTTCGACATCGACTATGTGTCGGCCGACACGGGCTGGCCGACGGGCGACCACGCCTTGGCCGACTCGCTGCACGTGTGGGGGCCCGACGTGCCGCACGACTTCATCACCAATTTCGAGGTGAACGAGGCCGCGCAGGAACCGCACACGACGGCACCTGACACCGGCACCCTTGCCGACACCATCGCCGATGCCGCCGAAAAGGCGGCTGCGCCCGCCACCGACCACTTCCATCCGACCAAGGACCTTGCATGAAACTCGTGACCTTCACCTACCGCGGTGCCCAGACCATCGGCCTGGTGGCCGGCGACCGCGTCGTCGACCTGGCGGCCGCGGATCCCTCCTTGCCGACGGACATGATCGCGCTGATCCGCGCGGGCACTCAGGCCCTGGACCGCATCCGTGCCATCGACACGGCCACCGCGCCCGCTTACGCCCTGGCAGACGTGCACCTGGACGCCCCCGTGCTGACGCCGTCCAAATACCTGGCGATCGGCATGAACTACCGCGCCCACGTCAAGGAAGCCCTGAGCAAGGGCGTGCAGGTGCCCGACACGCAGGTGTGGTTCAACAAGCAGGTGTCGTGCATCAACGGCCCGTTCGACGACGTGCACAAACCGCGCGCGTCGGACCATCTGGATTACGAAGCGGAACTGGCCGTTGTGATCGGCCGCCGCTGCCGCCACGTGCCGGTGGAACATGCGAAAGACGTGGTCTTTGGCTACACCATCGCCAACGACGTGTCGGTGCGCGACTGGCAGTTGCGGTCCAGCACCTTCACCCTGGGCAAGTCGTGGGACACGCATGGCCCGATCGGCCCGTGGATCGTCACGGCCGACGAACTGCCCGACCCGCATGGCCTGCGCCTGCGCATGGTGGTCAATGGCGAGGTCCGCCAGGACATCACCACCGACCAGATGCTGGCCAATGTGTGGCAACAGATCGCGCACCTGTCGACCGTGATGACGCTGGAGCCCGGCGACATCATCGCGACCGGCACACCGTCAGGCGTGGGCCTGGCGATGCAGCCGCCGTCGTGGCTCAAGGTGGGGGACGTGATGCGCGTGGAACTGGAAGGCATCGGCCACATCGAAAATCGGGTGGTGGCCGAGCCGGAATCCACGGTGATGCGTTGACCGGCTGGGCCGCCTGTCAGTGCAGCTTGACGCGCGGCCGCGACCGGCGCGTCAACACCCGCGCCAGCGATCGCATGGTGGCGCCCCAGATGCCCAGCACGGCGGCATAGTGGGTCCAGTGCGAACTGGCGTACATCACGCGCGCCACCCACCCTTCCACCTGCAGATTCGGGCCCGACAATCCGCCCATCAGGCTGCCCACGCCTTCGGAATGGCCCAGCGACACCAGGGACCCGAAGTCGCGAAACCGGAAGCCTTCTGCCACGGGGGTTGACTGGTCCATGCGCGCCGACAGCACCTTGAACAGATACGAGGCCTGCTGGTGCGCCGCCTGGGCGCGGGCCGGCACGGTCTTGTCGGTGCCCGCCCAGGGTGCCGCGGCGCAGTCGCCCAGTGCATACACATTCGGGTCCGACGTGACCAGATGATCGTCGACCTGGATCATGTGCTGCGGCGTCAAGGGCAAGCCCAGCGTTTCGAGCAATCCAGGCGCCTTGATGCCGGCGGCCCACACGCGCAGGTCGGACGGGAATTCGCGATCCGCGGTGCGCACGGCATGCTGCGTGACTTCCAGCACCCGGCAACTGGTTTCGACCTGGATGCCGCGCTGGACCAGCAGCGTGCGCGCCGCGTCCGACACCCGTTCGGGCAGTGGCCCCAGAATGCGCGGGCCGCCTTCGATCAGGGTGATCTTGAGCGCATCGGCCGCGCGGTCACGCGACAGGCCGTAATCCGAAATCCGGCGCCCGGCTTCGTGCAGTTCGGCAGCCAGTTCCACACCGGTCGCCCCGCCGCCGACGATCACCACATTGACCTGCCGCGGTGCGCCCGCCTGCGCGTCGGCATCCGCGCGCGCCATGGCCTTGAGCAATTCGATCCGGAAGAATTCGGCCGAATCGGTGGAATCGAGCGAGATCGCGTGCAGCTCGGCGCCCGGTGTGTTGAAGAAGTTGCCGTAGCTGCCCAGGGCCAGCACCAGCGTGTCGTACGGCACGGTGCGAGCGGGCAGGATGGGATCGCCCTGCGCGTCGGCAAAGGCGTCGATGGCCACGGTGCGTGACGTGCGGTCCACGCCGGTCACGCGGCCGATCAGGAACTGGAAGCCCGAGTCGTGCGCGAGCATGGCGTACGACAGGCCTTCACGGTGGATATCCAGGGTGCCGGCGGCGACTTCGTGCAGAGACGGCTTCCAGATGTGGAAAGGATTGGCATCGATCAGGACAACATTGTCCCGGCCATACCGACGCCCCAGACGGACCGCCAGTTCCAGGCCCCCGGCGCCTCCGCCCACGATAACCACACGGTGCGACGTGCTGCGCATACCTGTTTCCTTCTTTTCTAGATGAATACCGGGCGGGACATCCCGCCCGCAAAACGTGTCTCCTGCCTCCGAGTTCGGTGAAAGGGACGGCCCCGCCGCGTGCGATGCGCAGGCGGGCCGCTATGCCGCCGGATCAGTTTCCGGCGATGGACATGCTGGCAATCAGAATCGACCCGGTCCGCTTGGTGCCGCGCACCAGCGTGTCGGCGCCAATGGCCACCATGTCGCGATACATCTCGGTCAGGTTGCCCGCAATCGTGATTTCCTGCACGGCATATTGGATCTCGCCGTTTTCGACCCAGTAGCCAAACGCGCCGCGCGAATAGTCGCCGCTGACGTAATTGACGCCCTGCCCGATCAGCTCGGTCACCAGCAGGCCGGTGCCCATTTTCTTGAGCATGGCGCGGAAATCGTCTTCGGGGCGCGTCAGCCGCGACGACAAGGTCAGGTTGTGCGAGCCGCCCGCGTTGCCGGTGGTCTTCATGCCCAGCTTGCGCGCGGTGTAGGTCGACAGGAAGTAGCCTTCGACCACGCCGCCGCTGATCACCTTGCGGGCCGAGGTGCGCACGCCTTCGTCGTCGAAGGGCGAACTGCCCTGCGCGCCGGGCACGTGCGGATCTTCATTCACGTCGATGTGATCGGGCAGGATCTGCCGGCCCATGCTGTCGACCAGGAAGGTGGACTTGCGATACAGCGCGCCGCCGCTCAGGGCCTGCGTCAGCGAGCCCAGCAGCCCGGCCGCCAGCGGCGCTTCAAACAGCACCGGGAACTTGCCGGTCTTGATGCGCCGGGCGCCCAGTCGGGACAAGGCGCGTTCGGCGGCGTAGCGGCCCACGGCTTCGGGATTGGCCAGGCGTTCGGCGCGGCGGTCGCTGGTGTACCAGTCGTCGCGCTGCATGTTGTTGCCCCGGCCCGCAATCGGCGCGACCGACAGGCTGTGGCGCGAATACGGGTACCCGTGCAGAAAGCCACGCGTGTTGCCCAGCACGAAGTGCCCTTCATACGTCGAGACCGACGCGCCATCGGAATTGGTCACGCGCTTGTCGGTGGACAGCGCGGCGCGTTCGGCGCGGATCGCGATCTCGGTGGCTTCTTCGGCCGTGATGTCCCACGGGTGATGCAGGTCCAGGTCGCGAATGTCGGCATCGGTGGCCATCACGTCAGCGTCGGGCAAGCCGGCCATCGGATCTTCGGCGGTGTGGCGGGCAATGTGGAAGGCAGCTTCCACCGTGTCGCGCACGGCCTTGTCGGAAAAGTCCGAGGTCGACGCCGATCCACGCCGTTGGCCCACGTACACCGTGACGTCCAGCGAGCGGTCACGCGTCTGTTCGACGGTTTCCAGGTCGCCCTGGCGCACGTTCACGGCCAGGCCCTGGCTTTCCGAGACTTCGGCCGCGGCGTCGGTGGCGCCCACGCGCTTCGACTCGTCCAGCACGCGGGCGACCAGGTCGCGAAACTGCGCGTGGTTGGCGATCAGGGGCTCGCGGACCGGTTCCCCGCGGGATTCGGTGCGGGACCCACTGCGGGATGCATTTCGGGCCGGACGGGACGAGGCGTCGGTGCGGGAGGAGGTTTTGACCATCGGTGTCTTTGCAAAGGAGGCGGCCCCGGCATCGGAGCGAGACAGTTATCATAGCCAACAAGTGACACCCTCTCTTTGTCCATTGGCTTTCCATGTCCCGCAAAAGTTTCGTTCCGATCGATACCAACCCGCCCGTCCGCATCGACGAGGACGGCAATCCTGACCTTCGCCCGCCCAGCAAGTCGCAGCTCAAGCGCGACTCGACGCGGCTGCAGGAACTCGGGGTCAGACTGACGAAACTGTCGCCCGCGCGGCTCAAGCAGCTGCCGCTGGCCGAATTGCTCTACCAGGCGATCCGCGAAGCGCAAAAGATCACGTCGCACGAAGCCAAGCGCCGGCAGATGCAGCTGGTCGGCAAGCTGATGCGCGACGCGCAGATCGACCCGATCCAGGCCCAGCTGGCCAAGTGGGAAGGCGACTCGCAAGACGAAATCGCCGCCTTCCATCAACTGGAACTGTGGCGTGACAAGCTGCTGGCCGACGACGAACACTTCACCAAATTCATGAACCTGTACCCGGCCGCCGACGCGCAGCAGATGCGCGCGCTGATCCGCGCCGCCCGCAAGGAACAGGCTGCGAACAAGGCGCTGCTGCAGGGCCACGAACCGCAGCGCAAGCACTTCCGGGTGCTGTTCCAGGAAATCAAGCGGCTGCAGGCCGACGCGCAAGGCGACACGGATCGCGATACCGAATCCGACATCGACGATGACGAGGACGATTGATCCCATGTCCTTTCCCCAGCACGAACCTTCCGCTTCGACCGCCCGCATCGAACGTTCGCACCCCGACGAACTGATCTGCGGCCTTGTGTCGATCAGCGATCGCGCCTCGGGGGGCGTGTACGAAGACCAGGGCATCCCGGCGCTGAAAACCTGGTTGCAAGGCGCGCTGACGACGCCGGTGCGATTTGTCGAACGCCTGATCCCCGACGAAGCCCCCGGCATTTCGGCCACGCTGACCGAACTGGCCGACACGGTGGGCTGCGATCTGATCCTGACCACGGGCGGCACCGGGCCGTCGCGCCGCGATGTCACGCCTGAAGCCACCCTGGCGGTGGGCACCAAGGAAATGCCCGGATTCGGCGAACAGATGCGCCAGATTTCGCTGCGCTTCGTGCCAACGGCGATCCTGTCGCGCCAGGTGGCCGTGATTCGCGAACGCGGCACGACCGACGCCGACGGCGCCACGCTGATCATCAACCTGCCGGGCCAGCCCAAAGCCATCCGCGAAACGCTGGAAGGCCTGCGTGACGCCGACCAGGCGCTGGTGGCCGCCGGCATCTTTGCCGCCGTGCCCTACTGCATCCAGCTGACAGGCGGCCCGTACATCGAGACCGATCCTGCGGTGTGCAAAGCATTCCGCCCCAAGACGGCCGTGCGCCCGGCCTGACGGGCCCCTGTCTTTCACGACCCTTTTCTGCAGCACTTGCCATGACCGACACCCCGCTTCTCGACTCCATCGAAACCACCACCGGCCCGGAACTGACCCGCGCAGTGATCTTCCTGCATGGCCTGGGCGCCGATGGCAATGACTTCTTCCCGGTCGTGCCGGAACTGAACCTGCAAGGCATTCCCGCCGTGCGGTTCGTATTCCCGCATGCCACGATCCAGCCGGTCACCATCAACGGTGGCATGTCGATGCGGTCCTGGTACGACATCAAGCTGGCCGACCTGACGCGCCGCGAAGACGAAGCCGGCATCCGGGTATCGCAGCAGCACGTGGAACGCCTGATCGCGCGCGAAAACGCCCGCGGCATCGCGACCGAACACATCGTGCTGGCCGGCTTTTCGCAGGGCTGCGCCATGACCTTGCATACCGGCCTGCGCCATCCGCAGAAACTGGCTGGCCTGGTCGCCTTGTCGGGCTACCTGCCGATTGCCGACCTGCTGGACGCCGAACGCAGCCCGGCCAATGCGGCCACGCCGGTGTTCATGGGCCATGGCACGAGTGATCCGGTCGTGCCGCTGGCGCGGGCCGAAGCGTCGCGCGATCGCCTGACCGCGCTGGGTTATCCAGTGGAATGGCATACCTATCCCATGCCGCATTCGGTGTGCGTGCCGGAACTGGCGGATATCTCGGCCTTCCTTCGCAAGGTACTGGCCTGAGGTTGCTACAGGGTTGCGGCGGGACCCTTCCAGGGGGTTCGCCCCTGGCGCAAACGGGGTATCCTGCGGTTGATGAGTCACTGTGAGGAGTAGCCACCATGTTCAAGAAGATCCTGATTCCCACCGACGGCTCGCCGCTGTCCTCGCAAGCCGCCAATGCTGGCGTCATGTTCGCCCGCTCGGTCAATGCCGAAGTCGTGGCGCTGCACGTCACGCAACCGTTTGCCGCGACCATCGGTTTCGACGGCATGGCTGCGGCCTATGCGATCACCGATGACGCGTATGAAAAGGCCTCGTCCGAGCAGGCCGCCAAATACATCGACGCCGTCATGAGCCGCGCCGACACGGCCGACGTCAAGGCCACGTCCTTGTCGGTGTCGAATTTCAATGTGGCCGATGGCATTGTCCAGGCGGCTGCGGAATCCGGCGCGGACCTGATCTTCATTGGCAGCCACGGCCGCAGCGGCCTGTCCCGCCTGCTGCTGGGCAGCGTGACCGCCAAGGTGTTGTCGCTGGCCGGTACGGCAGTGCTGGTGTATCGCGTGAAAGACGAAAAGGACAAGAAGTAGGCTGCACGCAGACGTGGCCGGCCGAAGGCCCGAGGCAAGCGCGGGGCTGACGGGTGATTCGTCGGCCCCGTCGTCATTCAGGCGCAGTTGGGCGTTAGTCACAACTTCTTACGCGCACGCCTGCACGCCTGAGCAGCATTCAGGTCATATACAGCTTCTTTCACCTAGCCGACAGGAGCTGCACTGAAACGCCATTCCTCGCCCCCTCGTACCCGTCCTCCCCATCACGCGCGACCCTTGCAGCGCGCCCTTGCTGCGTCCGGCGCCGGCCTGGCCCTGACGCTGACGCTGAACGCTGCACATGCGGCGGCAGGGGCCGCGGCGACCACGGCTTCGCCCGTGGCGGCTGCCACCGCATTGCCGGTAGCGCCCCCACCTGCACCCTCCGTGCCTCAGGCATTGCCCAAGTCCCCGAATGCTCCTGCCGGATCTGCAGCGCCTGCTTCATCGACCGCACCCGCCGCTTCCACCGCAGCCGCCGCCGACTGGCCGGCGCGCCTGGTGACCGAACTCGCGCGGGTCGATGCACGCTTTCCCGGTGCGATCGGCGTCTATGTACGGGATCTGGACACGGGGGTTGAAGCGTCCTATCACGCCGAGGAAACCTGGTATCTGGCGTCGACGGTAAAGATTCCCATCGCGTTGACGGTATTGCGCACGATCGAGCGCGGCGAACACACGCTGGACAGCACGCTCACCCTGCGCGCAACGGATTATGTCGACGGCACCGGCGAGACCAACAGCCATCCGCCTGGCACCAAACTGACCCTGCGGTATCTGATAGAACAGATGATCGTGCACAGTGACAACACGGCCAGCGACATGCTGATCGACATGGTTGGCATCAACGAGGTGAACGCGCTGGTGCGCAGCATCATCCCCAAAGGCTTCCAGCGCATCACTTCGCTGGCCGACGTGCGGCGGCATGCGTACAGCCAGATCGTGCCCGCCGCGATGCAGCTGTCAGGATCGGATTTCCTCTTGCTTAAAAAGCAGCGGACCGACTCCGCCCGGCTTGAGATCCTGGCCGATCTGTATCAGACGCCCCCCAAACAGTTCCAGGTCAAGACCGTGGGCGCGGCATTCGAAGCGTATTACGCGACGCATCTGAACTCGGCGCGGCTCGATGCCTATGGTGAATTGCTGGCCAAGCTGATGGCGGGAAAGATTCTTGCTCCGACATCGACTGCCTACCTGCTTGACGTCATGCGGCGGGTGCAGACCGGCCAGCAACGGATCAAGGCCGGCCTTGCGCCCCCCGCCGTATTTGCGCACAAGACCGGCACGCAGCGCGCGCGCACCTGTGACTCGGGGATCATTACCGAACCCACGGCCTACCCGGGCAAGCGGATCGTGATCGCCGCCTGCACACGGGGCGACCTGTCGGTGGCGCGCTCGGACCGGGCCTTGAAACAAGTGGGTGAGGCATTACGGACATCCGGCCTACTCACCATCGAAGGGTTTCATGATCCCACCGCAGACCTTATTCCGGTCGCTGTCCCTCGCACTGGGGCTGCTCGCCCTTGAGCCCGCGTATGCGGACTGGACCGACGCCCTCGAATCGCGCATCGAACGCATTGACCAGGACACGCCCGGCAAGATTGGCGTCTATGTGAAACGCCTGGATGACGGCAAGTCTCTGAACTACGAAGCGGACCGCCTTTGGTATCTGGGATCCGCCGTCAAGCTGCCGATCGCTCTGGCGGTGCTGCAGGAAGTCGAAGCGGGATCCCACCGGCTCAATGAATCCCTGACCTTGCAGGACACCGACAAGATCGACGGGTCCGGCAATGTGGTCTGGCAAAAGACCGGCACACGCTACACGCTGGATCAGCTGCTGAAAAAGATGCTGATGGAAAGCGACAACACCGCGGCCAACATGCTGGTGCGCGCCATTGGCGAAGACACCGTCAACCGCCGGGCGCGCGACTACCTGGGGTCCCGCGGCTTCAAGCAGATCACGAACTTCACGCAGGTCAGGTACGAGGTCTATCGCGAGCTGCACCCCGATGCAAGCAAGCTGACCAACATACAGATGGTCGAAGTGGCGGGCGCCCCCATGGGCGCGGAGCGGGTCACGGCCTTCCGGCGCGCGCTGTCGCTGGAGCCGGGCGAGCTGAAGGCCACGAGCATGGACGACGCCTACAACCGCTACTACGCCAAAGAGATGAACGCCGTGACGCTGACCGCGTATGGCGACATGCTGGAAAAGCTGGTGACCGGCAAGGTGCTCAAGCAGCCGCAACACCTGACCGCGCTTTACAAAAACATGAAGTACGACAGCTATGACGCGTACCGCCTTGAAGCAGGCCTGCCGCGCACGGTGCGCTTCATTCACAAGACCGGCACGCAGCATGAACGGGCGTGCCATGCCGGCGTGATCAATCCGCAAGACAACGGCCGCAACGCGATCGTGGTCGTGGCCTGTGCGGAAGAGATGGACGAATCGAAGGTCGCCGCCAAGGCGTTCGAGCAGGTCGGCCGGGCGATCACGCAGACCATGCTGGCGGAGCAGACCAGCCGGAAGTGAGGGACGGGAAGTCAAGCGGGGCCCGTTCCGACCGGGTGTTCGCCATGCTCCTTCGCGGCCTTGCGCACGCAATCGACCAATTCGTCCACCGCCGCCGACCGGTACGGATCGTTCCGCCAATACATCGACACCGACCCATAGCCTTCCAGTGGAATGGGCAGGATGCGCAGCGCCTTCAGCATCATGTGCCGGATCGCCGCGCCGTGTGATGCGACCCCGATCATGTCGCTGTGCGACAGCAGCGTGACGTTCAGCGTGGCCGACGCCGATTCCAGGTCGTTGCGCGGCGCGCGGCCCGCAGCCGCCAGCGCGGCGTCCAGGGCATTGCGGATCGGCGTGCCACGCGGCCACATGATCCAGCGGTAGGCCAACACATCGTCCCAATCCATCGAGTCCTGCTCGAACAGCGGGTGATCGGGCCGGGCAATGAAGTGGATGGATTCCCGATACAGCCGTTCGGTCAAAATGGCCGGGTCCAGGTGTTCGGTCGCGCTGCGGCCGACCACCACGTCCAGATCGCCGCGCACCAGTTGCTCGAGCAGCGTGTCCAGCGTGCCTTCGACCAGCTTCACATGCACCTGCGGCATCCGCTCCAGCAGCATCAGCACGGCATGGGGCACGGTACCCGGCGCCGACGCGCCCGATGTCCCGATCATTACCTGCCCGCTCCCGCCTTCGCGCAGCGCATCCATTTCGGCGCGCGCCCGATCCAGCTGCACGTCCAGCCGCTTGGCATGGGCGATCAGCGCTTCGCCATGTGGGGTGGGCCGCAGACCGCGCGCATGCCGCTCGAACAGCGGCAGGCCGATATCGTCTTCGAGGTCCTTGAGCCACTTCGACAACCCGGGCTGCGTGGTATTGAGCGCCGCCGCCGAATGGCTGATGTTTCGGGTGTGGGCCAGGCTGATCAACATCTGCAGATTGCGCAGACGCAGGCGGTGAGTCCAATCCATGGGGCGGCCTTTCAGGCATAGGTATACGCTCCACAGTATAGATAATCATAAACAATCATTGTTTTTGGCATATCTGTTTGGCCATACTGCTGAAAAAATGCGCCCGCCGATGCACGGTGGCCAGACGGAGACCGCGTGGAGCGCCAGACAGCGCCCACGCAGCATGCAGGCCCGGGTCGATCACGGACGGGCCCGTCACGACCTTGCCTGCGCCAGGGTTGCCTTCCGTCTGTCCCGACGCTGCTGGCGGCGCATTCGCCGACCACCTTCAAGGACACCCGCATGGCTTTCGTTGTCACTCCTTCGCCTACCGTCGCCATCCCCGTGGTGGGGTCGCAAGATCTGTTTCCTGTCCGCCGCGTGTACTGCGTGGGCCGCAACTACGGCGCCCATGCACGCGAGATGGGCTTCGACCCCGATCGCGAGCCGCCCTTCTTTTTCTGCAAGCCAGCCGACGCCGTCATTCCGGTGGCCGAGGGCGACACCCTGTCGGTTCCCTACCCCACCCTGACCGGCAACTACCACTACGAAGTCGAACTGGTCGCGGCCATCGGCAAGGGCGGCGAGAACATTCCAGTGGAATCGGCACTGGACCACGTGTGGGGCTACGGCGTGGGTCTGGACATGACCCGGCGCGACCTGCAGATGAAGATGCGTGAGATGGGCCGCCCCTGGGAAATCGGCAAGGCCTTCGATGCGTCCGCACCCGTTGGCCCGCTGCGCCCGGTCGCTGCTGCCGGCAACCCGCACGACGCCGCACTGTCGTTGCATGTCGACGGCGCGCAGCGCCAGCACAGCCGCACGTCGATGCTGATCTGGTCGGTGGCCGAAACCGTGGCGGACCTGTCGCGGTATTTCCGGCTGGAACCGGGCGACATCATTTTTACCGGCACGCCCGAGGGCGTGGGCGCGGTCAAGCCGGGCGAGACGATGACGGCCACGGTCGAAGGCCTGGGCAGCCTGTCGGTCAAGATCGTTTGAGACGGCGCGGCGGCGGCCGACCAAGGCACGCCGCCCGGCTGGCATGAGCGGCCGGACCTGCACGATCTGCACGACCTGCCTCATCTGCACGACCTGCCTCATCTGCACGATCTGCCTGACGTGCTTGACCTGCCCGATCTGCCTGACCTGTCTGATCTGCTCGACCCCATAACAATTATCCGGAGACATCATGATCCTTCACCGCATGTTCGGTTCGCTCGCACCGGCCCGCCTTTCCTTCGCATCGCTCGCCCGTCCGCTGGCCGGCGCCGCGCTGGCGCTTGCCAGCCTGAGCGCATCGGCCGCGTGGCCCGAGCGCCCCATTACCTTCATCGTGCCGTACACGCCCGCCACGGGCATTGACCTGGTGGCGCGTCAGTTGGCCGCGCACTTGCCCAAGAGCCTGGGCCAGACCGTGGTGGTCGAGAACGTCGCGGGCGCCAGCGGCAACATCGGCAGCGAGCGCGCCGCGCGCGCGCAGCCCGATGGCTACACCTTCATGGTCCAGGTCAACACCCTGGTCATGAACCGGAGCCTGTACAAGTCCCTGCCCTACGACCCCGTCAATGACTTCGACGCGGTCGGTCTGACGTCCTGGGGCACGCTGCTCCTGGTGGCCAATCCGTCCCAAGCGCCCAACACTGTTGCCGAAGTCGTGGCCGCGGCCAAAGCTGCGCCCGGCAAGCTCAACTACGGCACGCCGGGCGTGGGTACGCCCCACCATCTGTCGATGGCGCTGTTCCTGCAGCAGACCGGCACCGACATGATGCAAGTGCCCTACAAGGGCACCGCAGGCGCCGTGACCGACATTCTTGGCGGCCGCATCAACTACATGTTCCTTCCCGTGCATGTCGCCCTCCCGCAGATCAAAGCCGGCAAGCTCAAAGTGATTGCCACCGGCAGCGCCAAACGCCTGCCCCAACTGCCCGACGTCCCCACCCTGGCCGAGGCTGGCCTGAAGGGCGGTGACGTGGACATGTGGTACGGCGTGCTGGCCCCCAAAGGCACGCCGCCCGCCATCATCGAACGCATGAATCGCGAAATCGCCGCCGTGTTGAAGGCGCCGGATCTGGCCACGGCATTCGAAGCGCAAGGCATGGTTCCCGCGACGTCCACCCCGGCGCAGTTTCGCGACCTGATCGGCAAGGACGCTCAGCGTTGGGCGGACGTCGTCAAGAAATCCAACATTACTGCGGAGTAAGGACGGCAGGGCGGCACCCGCCTGGACAGCTCCAATGGGAGTTCGACCGATGGATGCTTTCGTCCGATGGATGCTTTCGTCCATAGGACAAAATCGTCATCTGGACGGATGTCCAGCAAGGGTTGATACTCGCTCAAGTCTGAACCTGCTCATTTTTCCGGCCGTGTCGCAATGTGCTTGCGGCACGGCTCGCGCCTTGTGTTTCACGGCCCGTATTTCACGGAGTGTCCTTTCATGCAGCTCTACAGTTTTTTCAACAGTTCCACGTCCTACCGCGTGCGCATCGCCCTCGCCCTCAAGGGCCAGGCCTATGACACACACGGCGTGAACCTGCGCAGTGGCCAGCAGCGCGACGCCGCGTACCTGGAAGTCAATCCATCGGGCGTCGTGCCGTCGCTAGTGGACGAAGACGTGACCCTGTCCCAATCCCTGGCGATCATCGATTACCTTGACGCGCGCTTTCCCGAACCTCGACTGATTCCCGCCGATCCGGTGGAACGCGCCCGGGTGCTCGAAGTGTCCAACGCCATTGCCTGCGACATCCATCCGGTCAACAACCTGCGCATCCTGCGTTACCTGAAAGACCAGTTCAACGTTGACGAAGAAGGCCGCAATGCCTGGTACCGGCATTGGGTGGCCGAAGGCCTGTCCGGCGTCGATGCCCTGTTGCAACGGCATGGCGACGGCGCCTACTGCTTCGGTGATGCGCCAACGCTGGCCGATTGCTGCCTCGTGCCGCAAGTGGCCAATGCCCTGCGCATGAAGTGCGACCTTTCCGCCTATCCCCGCGTGATGGCCATCTATGCCCATGCCTCGGCGCAGCCTGCGTTCGTGGCCGCCGAGCCGGCACGCCAACCCGATTACATCGCCTGATCCAGGAGTCACCATGCAGATCGCCCGACATTACATCGACGGAGAGTGGCTGGGCTCCGTCAGCGGCAACGAAACCCTCGCGCCAAGCTACAACCCCGCCACCACCGAAGTCGCCGCCCAATTCGCGGACGGCAGCAAGGCCGAAGCCGAAGCGGCCATTGCGGCTGCGGTCCGCGCCTTCAAAGGCACGGCGTGGAAAAATTCCGCCAAGCTGCGCGCCGAGGTGCTGCTGGCCTTTGCCGACCGGCTCGAGGCACAGAAAGAAACCATTGCCGACTGGCTTGTCACGTTGAACGGCAAACTGCGCCGCGAAGCGTTGGGGGAAATCGGTGCGGGGGTGTCCGAGCTGCGGTATTACGCCGGCCTTGCGCGCAATCTGTTCGGACGCATCCTGGAAATCGAACCGGGCTGCTTCTCGTCGCTCGATCGCGAGCCGTCGGGCGTCGCCGCCATCATCCTGCCCTGGAATGCACCGGTCACCCTGCTGGTCCGGTCGCTTGCTCCTGCGTTGGCAGCGGGCTGCACGGTGGTCATCAAGCCTGCCCACCAGACGTCGCTGGTGAACAACCTGGTGCTGGAATGCCTGGTCAGCGATAGCCGCGTCCCCAAGGGGGTGATCAATTCGGTCATCGAGTCGGGCACCGAAGTGTCGCGGTGGCTGTGCGAGTCGCCGGATGTGGACGTCATCAGCTTTACCGGTTCGTCGGGCGTGGGCAAAAAGATTGCCAGTGCGACGGCCGACACGCTCAAGCGGCTGTCGCTTGAACTGGGCGGCAAGGCACCTGCCGTCGTGTTCAAGGATTGCGACCTCGACAAGACCGTGGCGGGAATCGTGGCCGGGGGACTGGTCATGGCCGGCCAGCAATGCACGGCAGTGGCTCGCGTGCTGGTCGAAGATAGTGTGTACACCGATTTCTCCGCCAAGCTCGCGCAGGCATTGAAGGCGGTAAAAGTCGGACCCGGCAACGACCCGTCATCCCAGATGGCTTGCCTGATCGACAACGCCAACCGCGACCGGATCGCGGGTCTGGTCGAAACAGCCGAACGCACGCAGAAGGTCCTGCTGCGCGGCGCCATCCCCGAAGGGGCACTGGGCCGCGGCGCGTTCATCACCCCCAGCCTGGTCGAAGTCGAAGACCTGGCCAGCAACTTCGTGCAGAACGAACTGTTCGGCCCGCTGCTGGTGATCGAGCGCTTTACGACCGAAGACGAAGCGGTGCACCGCGCAAACGCCACACGCTTCAGCCTGGCCGCCAGCGTCTGGACCACTGACATGCGCAAGGCGCGCCGCGTGGCGACACGTATCCGGTCGGGCACCGTCTGGTCCAACACGCATAACCGGCTGTTTGCCGAAATCGAAACAGGCGGCTATCGCGACAGTGGCTACGGCAAGCTGCACGGCGTGGAAGGTCTGAACGACTTCATGCAGACCAAACACTTCTACTTCGAGACCGGCGTCTGATACCACTGCCTTCGCCCCCGTCCTATTGACCGACCCTCATCCTTACCGCGGAGCGTGCCCATGCGCAGCAGCGCCCATTACTTTGTCGAAGGCCTGACCGGCCTCGGCATCGATTACATCTTCTCCAACTTCGGCACCGACCATGTGTCTCTGATCGAAGCCTTTGCGCAGTGGAAGAAAGAAGGCCGCGCGCATCCGACCGTCATGCTCGTTCCGCATGAAAACGTCGCGATGCATATGGCCATGGGTTACGCCGCGGTGACCGGCAAGGGACAGGCGGTCATGGTGCACGTGGACGCCGGCACGGCCAATGCGGCCATGGGCATGCACAACATGTTCCGCACCCGCATTCCGGTCATGCTGATGGCAGGCCGCTCGCCCTACACCCTGCGCGGCGAGCTGCCCGGGTCACGTGACAATTATGTCCACTTTGTTCAGGACCCGTTCGACATCGCCAGCCTGGTGCGCCCTTATGTGAAATGGGACTATTCGCTGCCGACGGGCGTGGTCGCCAAGGAAGTGCTGCGCCGCGCCCATTCGGTCATGCAGAGCGATCCTCCGGGGCCGGTCTATCTGACCTTGCCGCGCGAAGTGCTGGCCGAAGAGTGGGAAGCGGACCGCATCCGGGACTTCAACGGCGAACACTATGGCGCGGTGCAGGCCGGCGGCGTTGCGCCCACCGTGGCCGAGGCCATCGCGTCGCGGCTGATGGCGGCGCGCGAGCCCATCGTCATCACGTCGTATGTCGGTCGCAAGGCCGACGCCGTGCACGCGCTGGAAAAGCTGGCCATGCTGTGCGGCCTCAAGGTATACGAATTCAGCCCCACCACGATCAGCGTGTCGCGCGAGTCGCCCTGCTTTGGCGGCTTCGATCCGGGCAAGGCGCTGGCGGGCGCCGACCTGGGTCTGCTGCTGGATGTCGACGTGCCGTGGCTGCCCAAGTACGCGCAGGAAGATCCGTCGACCGAATGGATCCACATCGACGTCGACACGATCAAGAAAGATTTTCCGATGTGGGGCTTTCGCACCGACATGCGGATCCAGGCCGACTGCGCCACCGTCCTGCAGCAGGTGATCGAGATCGTCGAACAGCGTGCCGACGACGCGTTTCGCAAGGCGGTTGCAGCCCGTATTGAAGGCTGGGAAAGCGCCAATACGCAGCGGCGGCAAGCCATTGCGAAGGTGGCGCAAGACATCGGCAAGAAGGGCGCGATCTCGCCTGCGCATGTATGCGCCACCCTGGGCAAGCTGATTGCGCCGACCGACATCGTCGTCAACGAGGCCGTCCGCAATACCTTTGCCGTGCTCAACCAGATTCCGCGCACCGAACCCCTGTCCCTGATCGGCTGCGCCGGCGGGGGCCTGGGCTACAGCGCCGGCATCGCACTGGGTGCAAAGCTGGCCAAGCCGGACGTGCGTGTGGTGCAGGTCGTGGGGGATGGAGGCTTCCATTTTTCGACGCCCACTTCGGTCTACGCGACCGCACAGCGCTATGGCATTCCGATATTCACCATCGTGCTCGACAACAGTGGCTGGCAGGCCGTGAAGGAAGCCGTGCTGCGCGTCTACCCCGACGGCGCGGCGGCCGACAGCAACGACTTCCAGGCCAAGCTGGGCGTAGGCGACAACGTGCGCGCTTTCGAACAGGTAGGCGCCGCGTTTGGTGCGTACGGCGAATGCATCGACGATCCGGCCGAGGTCGAAGCCGCGATTGCCCGCTGCCTGAAGGCCGTGGATGCCGGGCAGGCCGCCGTGCTCAATGTGCGTATTGGATCCATCTGATTCGAACGCGCCAGGACTCTTTACCCGCTTTGCAGCAGTTCTCACAACGACATGGAAAGACAACGATCTTTCCAGTACCGGAGGAAGACAGAGATGTATACGAAGCATGCCTGGCACGTTGCCACCGCCGCCCTGATCTGTGCGGCGCCTTTCGGCCTGGCGCACTCGGCAAGCGCGCCGGCCGCGTTCCCGACCAAACCCATCACCATCATCGTCGGCTATGCGGCAGGCGGCGGCAACGACGTGCTGGCGCGCGTCGTGGGTGAACGGATGGCCGCCAACATGGGCCAACCCGTGATCATTGAAAACCGGCCCGGCGTCGCGTCCATCATCGGCGCGAACGTGGTGGCCAAGGCCAAGCCGGATGGCTACACCCTGCTGTGGGGCGCCAGCGGTCCGATCTCGTTTAACCCTGCGCTGTATTCCAAGCTCAGCTACAAACCGGAAGATTTCACCCCGGTGTCGCTGGCGGCCACCTTCCCGCTGGTGCTGCTGACGCAGGCCAACAACCCGGCCAAGACGGTCAAGGAACTGGTCGACTTTTCGATCAAGTCGCCGGAAAAAGCCAACTACGGTGCAAGCGCCGCGTCATTCCAGCTGGTCTCCGAATTGTTCAACAGCAAGACGGGCGGCAAGTTCACCCGCATTCCTTACAAGGGCAGCAACGAATCGGTCTCGGCGGTCATGGCCGGCGATGTGACGATGACGCTGGTCGATCCGGGTCCGGCCTCCACCGCGCTGCAGGGCAATCGCGCCAAGGCATTGGCCGTGACATCGGCAGAACGTATGGCCGACTACCCGAATGTCCCGACGCTGACCGAACTGGGCATCGACCTGAAGGTGGAACTATGGAGCGGCGTCCTGGCGCCGGCCGGCACGCCCGAGCCCATCATCCGCAAACTGGAACAGGAGATCGCACGCGCCGTGGGCGACCCCGAGGTGAAGAAACGCATCCAGGCGCTGGGCATGATCCCGACCAGCAACACGTCGGCCGAGTTCACGAAGATCATCCAGGAAGAAGTGCCGCTCTGGAAGAAAGTCGCGAAAGAGAACAACATCAGCGCCGATTGAGGGCTGGGAATAGGGCTAAGGCCGGTGGTCGGACCTGGGTTCAGGGCTTGGCTGAGCCTGAGGCCGTGGCTGGGCCGGGCCTCGGGCCGGTTCGTCACACACGTGTGTAGACGGGGCGGTCCGGCTTCTTTGCGAGCAGGCCGAGCTTGACCGCTTCGGCCAGCTGGCGGTCGATGTTGGCGAACTCGGCGTCGCCCCAGGTGGGGACGAAGATGCGCGCCAGGCGGTCGGGCAGCAGCTTGATGGCGGCGGTCTCGGTGTCGGGAATGCCGATGGCCTTGTGATATCTAGCCGCCAGTTCCGGATCCTTGCGGATCAGCCCGTTCACGGCCAGGAAGGCGTCGGCCACCCTTTTTGCGGTGGGCTTGTTGCCTTCCACCCAGTCGCGCCGTCCGCCGTTGCCGACCAGGAACAACGGCGCGCTATCGCCGGTGGCTTCTTTCCACTGCGCAGCCACGTTGGCGATTTCGCGCGCGCCGTTCCCGATGATGCGCGACGCGGTCGGTTCGATGGCAATGATCGCATCGACGTCGCCCCGATTGAACAAGGCCAGATTGGCGATGGGTGCGCCGTGGATGACTTCGAAGTCCTTGCGCAGATCGAGCCCGTGCAACGCCGCCGCCATGCGTGCCTGACGATAGGTGTCGCTGGTCTGCGGCAAGGTGGCGATACGTTTGCCCTTCAGGTCGCGTGGGTGCTGGAAGGGGCTGTCCCCTCGCACCAGCCAGGCGCCGTGATTGGAAATCTTGGGCCCGAAGATGACGATGTCGTTGCCCTTCAATTGCGCTTCGGCCGCACCCAGCGCGCCGTAGGCGCTGCTCTGCACGGCGCCCGACAGCAGCAGGGTCTGCACCTGTCCCGGATCGCCGCCGACCCAGTCGATATCCAAGCCCTGGGTCAGATCAGGCAAGGCCTTGAACAGCGCCGACGCCAAGGTTTCAGCCGACCCCGGCCCTCCACTCGTCAACTTGACCGGCAAGCCGCCTGCGGCGAACGCATCGCGTTGCGACACGCCCAGACCGGCCAGCGCCATGCCGATCAACGCGAACGCCACGCGGCGGCGGCTGACCGATTCTGGCGCATCGTCACGCGGGTCGATGCGCAGGGTCGGGTTCAAACCGGGCATCGGGCTTCCGGCGGCCGTGGCATCCAGACTGTCGGCGGCGAGCATGTCAGCAGACGAGATGCCAGCGGCGCCCAATCCGCCAGTCGCGATGCGGGCAGCCGGGTTCTTGCCAAAGAAGTTTCCAGCGGTTGATGAGTTGTCGTGAAGAGAAGGTGTGCGTGCGTCGTACATAAGACCTTTGCGGGGCGCGTCGACAGGACGGGTTCCTGGACAGTGTGGCGTCTGCGTCCCTACGGTCCAACGAAGGAATGGGTCGATGCATATGCGCATTTCGAGGAAGGCCACGCATCATGGTCACAGCCGAGGTCACGGCCACGTGTCACAGTCACGGCCACGGTCACAGTTATGGCCACGGTCACAGTTACGGCCAGGCGTCACGGTCGCGCGTCATGGCCACGCCTCACAGTTACGGCCACGTGTCGCGGGCGCGGTAGAGGGCACGGCCACGCGTCGAGGCCTGGGTCACCGTTACGGTCACGGCAGCATGCGAATCCAAGCCGCCTGGCTTGCGTTCGAGCCAACGCCACGTTGGCCGCTTTCAGGTCAATGCCCTGCCAGGCAGCCTGTCGATTCGGTACTGCTTACGCGGTTTTCGTATATGCATGCGCCGAATCGTGCGTTATCGCGCAGGGACGCGACGCCTATCATGGGTCGTCCCGTGATTGACCCGGAGTCCCTGTCGTGCCTTCTTTGTTTTCTCCGATCTCCGCCGCTTTCCGTGCACCCGACCGTGCACCAGACCGCGCATCCCAGCGTGCACCCGATCGCGCACCCCATCGTGCAGCCGATCGCTCATCCCACAGCGCACCCATCACTTTGCGCGGACAGTTCTGACATGAGCGCCAACGCCGCACTCATAGGCCGGCCGACCCACGCGCCTGCGCACCCGCAGGGTGTGCTCGCCCACCCGCCAGTCAATGTGCAGACCAGCCTGCAGGCGACCTCGTCATCCGGTCTGCTGGCGCAGGGATCCCCGGCTGCCGCACTGGCCCCCGCCGCACTGGTCCCCGTGGCCCCAGCGCTGTCACCTACGGCAACGGCATCCCACGCATCGTCGGCGCCCGAACGATCACCCTCCCGCTCTGCACCTACCCTGTGGGCGATCGCCATGCCGGCCGCCTTTCTTGTGCTTCTGGCCATCGGCTGGGAAGGCATGGCGCGCGCGTTGCACAACCCGCTGATCCCGGGCGTCGAAGAAGTCGGGCAAGCCCTGGGCGTGATACTGAGCGACGGCAGTTTCGTGTCGCAGATGGTGGTCACCCTGCAACGGGTGGCGCTGGGCTTTGTGCTGGCGTTTGCGGTGGCCTTGATCGCCGGCATCGGCATGGGGCGCAGCCGCAAGCTGCAGCAGTTCCTGGAGCCGGCCATTCTGATCGGCCTGACCGTGCCCGGTCTGGTGTGGGCGCTGTTGTGCATCATCTGGTTCGGCATGTCGCTGATCAGTTCGACGCTGGCCGTTGCATTGGGCATTGCCCCCGCGCTGACGTTGAGCGTGGCCCAGGGCATCCGGTCGGTCAATGCGGATCTGGTCGAGATGGCCAGTGTGTTTCAGCTGTCGCGGCTGGCGCGCTTGCGATTGCTATGGTTTCCGACCCTGGTGCCCTTTCTGCTGAGTGGCACACGGCTGGGGCTGTCGCTGGCGTGGAAGGTGATCGTGCTGGTCGAAGTGTTCGGGCTGTCGAGCGGCGTGGGCTACCAGTTGAATAGCGAGTTCAGTTCGCAAAACGTGGCGGCCGTGCTGGCCTGGACACTGGCGTTCGCCGCGGTGATGGCGGTGCTGGAGTACGGCGTGATCGGATCCCTGGAACGCCGCGCCAGCCGCTGGAAGCGCGTCGCCACGGTGTGAGCGTCGTGTCGCCATGGCATGACGCGCGCTCCTGGCACGATGCGCGCCCGTGCCACCAACAGCACGATCGCGTACCACCCGCATTTTTTCATTCACGAGAGCTTGATGACCGCAACCCAATCCCCTGACGCCCTGGTCTTGCGTGACGTCAGCAAGACCTACCCCTCTGCGCACGGAAGCACGCTGGCGCTTGACCGGGTGTCCTTGTCCGTCGCGCCTGGCGAATTCGTCAGCATCATCGGCCATAGCGGCTGCGGCAAGTCGACGCTGCTGCGGCTGGTGGCCGGGCTCGACAAGGCGTTCACGGGCGCCATTACATTCGACGGGCAGGCCATCATCGGCCCGAGCCTGGAACGCGGCATCGTGTTCCAGGAACACCGCTTGTTCCCGTGGCTGTCGGTCCGGCAGAACGTCGGGCTGGCAATTCAGGAAGCGCCTCTCAGCAAGGTCGAGAAGGCCGAGCGTATCCAGTCGCGGATCGACCTGGTGGGTCTGCAAGGCTTTGAAGACGCGTTCCCGTTCCAGCTGTCGGGCGGCATGGCGCAGCGGGTGGCAATCGCGCGCGCCCTGACCGCACGCCCCAAGCTGCTGTTGCTGGACGAACCGTTTGGGGCGCTGGATGCCTTCAATCGGCTGAACATGCAGACCGAGTTGCGGCGGGTCTGGCAAGAGCAGCAAGTGCCGATGGTGCTGGTGACGCACGATGTGGAAGAGGCGATCTTTCTGTCGGACCGGGTGGTGGTGATGTCGCCGCGCCCCGGGCGCATTCAGCGCATCGTGCCTGTGCCGCGCGGATTGTCGCGGGATCGGACCATCCCGGAATTCGTCGCGATCAAACGGCTGCTGCTGGACGAGCTGGGCGAATCGCTGGCCGGGGCCGGGCACTCGCAGGCGGCGTAGGCTGCGTCGGCAGGTCTTCAGGTCTTCAGGTCTTCAGGTCGTCGAGTCGTGAGGTCGTCAAGTGGGTGGCGACCGATTTCAGGCTGACCAAGCGTGACGGAACCCGGGCCATTTGGAAGCACCTGCGTCCGATGCGCCAAGCGACATACCTGCGGACATCTCTCAACGACTGGGCACTCCACACAGTGCGCTTGTGACGGAACCCGGGCCATTTGGAAGCCCGTGCGCCCGATGCGCCAAGCGACACACCTGCGGACATCTCTCAACGACTGGGCACTCCACACAGTGCGCTTCGATTCGATGTCTGATGTCCGGCTAAGCCGCCGCAGGCACGGCCTACGCGCTGACCCGATCACCCAGTCCAGCTTCATCCCGCGTCGCCTGCGCGGCCAGCGCAAAGAAGGTGCGATGCGCCATCAGGCTGCTGGCTGCATCGCGACATAGTTCCGCGTCGTGTATCCAGTCCGCGTCACGCCGCACTTTGCCGTCGCGCAGCACGTCGGCGCCAGGCACGCACGGCATACCGCGCCGCGCGCCCGCATCAGGCACGCCGGCAACATTGCGCACCGACGCACCGCTAGCTAACGTCGCTGCCGCCAGGATCTGACGCGCGGCCTCCTGCAAGGCCGCTGCAGCGTTGTTCGGGTGATGGGACACGCGGGCCAGGGCGTGGATGGCGCCTCGCACCGACGTACGCACATCAAAAGGCGTGTCGTCGGCCCGCAACAGGGACTGCAGGCGCAGCACGGCATGGCCGACCTGCAGGGCCGCCATGCCGTCGCCGACCACCTGGCTCGATTGCGCATCGTTGGTGCGTGCAACCAGCCGCAGGATGCGATGGTGCATGCGCGCGCGCCATTTCCATTCGGGCAGACGGGTGCGCGATCGGGCCATGCCTTCGATGTCACCAACGATGTGGCGCACCAGCACGCGCAGGCGCTGCGCCGGATCCACTGGCACGATGTAGCGGAAGGCGAGCCACGCCGCGGTCAGGCCGAGTGTCATGGCCTGCGCGCCGCCGACGGTGTCGTCCAGCGTAGTGTGCATAGGCCACGACGGATGCAGGACCAGCAAGAAGCCCATGCAGTAGTCGAGCGCGTACGGCACGGTGGTGCGATGCGCCAGCGCGAGCGCGCCGATGGCCAGCACCGCGCCCACGGCCGCGAGCAGGGCAACCTCGCTATGGACATAAGGCAGCACAAGCCAGGTAAACAGCACCGCCATGCTGACCCCCGCAATCGATCCCAGGGCCACGTTGCGCATCAGCGCGCTGGGCGTTTCCATGGTCGAGAACAGTGGCAGAAATACGGCGGTGCCGAGCACCATGTAGGGGCCGTAGTGCCAGCCCGTGGCGACCCACGCACCGCCGACAAGCAGGATGGCCAGCACGGTCCGGAACGCCGCCTGGCGTGCGCCGACCCAATCGCGATGGGGGTGCAACGTAAAACTGTCGTCGTTGCGCGGCGCAAGCCGCGAAGCCTCCGGCTGCGGTGCGTTCTGCGCTCGGGCGTCCTGCGGTACAGCGTTCTTCAGTGACGCCGTTTGCAGTGACGCACTGTGCAGTGATCCGTCCGGCACCGACACGTATTGCCCTGCCCCGTCTCGCAACGCTACCTCCCGCCAAGCCACATCCTGCAGCATCGCATCCAGCGCCGTCACCAGGTCCGCCAATGCCACGGCCAGCCGACTATTGGCCGGCGCGGTCGCCACCAGGCGGCGCAGCGGGGCGATGGCATCCGCAGCCGGTTGCCCGGCGTCCAACGCCGCCTGCACGGCACGCAGTCCGCGATCCAGATCGTCGCGCCAGGTGCGCAGCGCGGCGTCGCCTTCCAGGCGTTCCAGGTGGCCGACCACGGCCCGGGTCGCGGTAGCCAATGCCAACAGCGCCGAGAAGACACGGCGCACCTGCACCATGCGGCGGCGCTTGCGCAGCGAACCGAAAGCAGCTTCGTCCAGGCCGAATTCCATGTCGGCCATCTGGCGCACGCGCGCCTGTTCTTCGGCAATCAGTGCAGGCGTAGGGCCGTCGGCAATGATGCGTGCCGCCCAGCCTAGGGTCGCGCTGACCATGGCCGGCACGCTGTCGAGGCGGGCCAGCGTGCCCGACTTCGGCGTCAACAGGCCATTGGCAAGCACGGCCACCAGCGCGCCCAGCAGCACGCCTTCGACCCGGTCGAACGCCAGATGCGCGACGCTGCCGTGGTGGCTGAGCGAGAGCAAGGCGACGATGCCTGCGGTGTAGCCGGACAGCATGAAACCATAGGCCTGCAGGGGCCGCGCCAGATTGCCGACCCAGCAGCACAGGCCCAGCCACGCCGCCAGCGACAGCACCAGCAACAGCGGCGACCCGCCGGTCACCACGATCATCCCTGCCCCCACGAATGCGCCAACGACCGTGCCGGCCACGCGGTAGAAGCTGCGGGCCTTGAGCAGGCCGCGCGTGGGCTGGCTGACCAGGAACACGGTCATGGCGGCCCAGCCGGGGCTGTCGATGCCAAGCGCGTTGGCCAGCACCAGCGCCACCAGCGCGGCCAAGGCCGTACGCAAGGTGGCGCGGACGCGCTGGCGGTCGAAGCCGTCGATCAGCGCCTTCCTGGCACTTTCAAACACTGGCGTCATCAAGCCGCTCCCTTGTTGCGCTCGGGTTCCAGGTCCATCTCGAGCCGATCGAAGACCGCGCTGAATCGCGCGATGTCGCTGTCGTCGATATCGCGCAGCAGGTCCTGTTCGAATTCCTGGATGCGCACGTGGACGCGCCGGGCCAGCGCATGGCCGGCGTCGGTCAGGTGCAGCAGTTTGGCGCGGCGGTCGGCGGGGTCATCGGTGCGTTCGGCCAGGCCGTCGGCACACAGGATATCCAGCAGGCGCACCACGCTCGACCCGTCCAGGCCCAGGCGGGCCGCCAGGTCTTTCTGCCGGATCGGGTGATCGACCAGATGCAGATGGATCAGCGGGCGCCACGTGGCGTCGGTCAGGTTGAGCGACGCCAGTTCATGGTCGATCGCCCGCCGCCAGTGGCGCGCAAGCGCCGACATGCGCCGGCCGAACTGTTCGCGCTGGGAACCGACGTCGGGTATGGCGGCAGATGTGGGGGCGCCAGATGCGGGGGCAGCAGATGCGTTGGCAGCGGTTGCCGCGACAACGGTTGCCGCGTCAACGGATGCGGCCTTAACAGAGGCCGCGTCGGCAGAAGCAGCATCCGCCGTGACCGCACCACGCGACGCCATCGGGCTTTTCGAAGCTTTGGAAAGTGCAGAGTTCATGATTTAGATGATATACCATCTATTTGTATATCACCAATATTCTGCCGCACCAGCGTTGTGCCCACGCACCGCCCCGGCCGCGTCCGCCGAATCATCATGGTGCGATCCGCCGCCGTCGAATCACCCAAGCCATTGATTCAAAAGGACTTCCCTCATTGGCACAGTCTTTGCATCGATGACTTCGCGAGTCAACGAAGATTCGTCCCAATTTATCGAGCGCCCGGCCAACGGGTGCTGCGGACAACGGCGTCCCCTGAAGTGGTCTATGACCTCCTCACGGGACGCCGTTTGTTTTTCACGGATCCGATATGACACGTTCGACACCGCTTGCCCAATCCACGCCGGACCATCCGGCAGCACTGCCCCAGGAGCGCGACACCATGAAACTGATCGTCATCGGCCACGGCATGGTGGGCCACAAGCTGCTCGAGTCGCTGGCCGACGCAGGCGACGATCGCCTTGACGTCACCGTGCTGTGCGAAGAGCCCCGGGCCGCCTACGACCGCGTGCATCTGTCCGAATTCTTTTCCGGGCGCACCGCGGAGGACCTGTCCCTGGTCAAGGCCGGCTTCTTTGATCGCGGCAACATGCTGCTGCGCCTGAACGCGCGCGCCACCGCCATCGACGCCGCGCACAAGACCGTGACGGTGTCGACCGGCGAGACGCTGCATTACGACAAGCTGGTGATGGCGACCGGGTCGGTGCCTTTCGTGCCGCCGGTGCCGGGCCATGACCGCAAGGACTGTTTTGTCTACCGCACGATCGAGGACCTGGAAGCGATGCAGGAATGCGGCGCGCGGTCGCGTACGGGCGTGGTGATCGGCGGCGGGCTGCTGGGACTGGAGTGCGCGAAGGCCTTGTGCGACCTGGGCTTGCAGACGCATGTGGTCGAATTCGCGCCACGCCTGATGGCCGTGCAGATCGATGAAGCCGGCGGCCGCGTGCTGCGCAGCAAGATCGAAGCATTGGGCGTGACCGTGCACACACAAAAGAACACGTTGCGGATCGTGGATGGCGAAAGCGGCACGCATCGTCTGGAGTTTGCGGACGGCACGCATCTGGACACCGACATGATCGTGTTCTCGGCCGGCATCCGCCCGCGGGATGACCTGGCGCGCCACAGTGGCCTGACGGTCGGTGCGCGCGGCGGCATCGTGATCGACAACGCCTGCGTCACGTCGGATCCCGACATCTTTGCGATTGGCGAATGCGCCTTGTGGGAAGGCAAGATCTTTGGCCTGGTGGCGCCAGGCTACGACATGGCCCGCACCGTGGCCGCGCAACTGCGAGGCCAGACGGCCGCCTTTACCGGCGCCGACATGAGCACCAAATTGAAGCTGATGGGCGTGGATGTCGCCAGCCTGGGCGACCCGCACGCCACGTCACCGGGCTGCCGTTCCTATCAGTACACGGACGAACGCAAGCAGGTCTACAAGAAGCTGGTGGTGTCGGACTGTGGCAAGTATCTGCTGGGCGGCGTGATGATCGGCGACGCAACCGAGTACGGCACGCTGCTGCAGATGATGTTGAACCGCATCGAACTGCCGGCGTCCCCGGAATTTCTGATCCTGCCGCAAAGCGATGGCGCGGCGCGTCCGGGCCTGGGGGTCGACGCCCTGCCCGATACCGCGCAGATCTGTTCCTGCAATGACGTCTCCAAAGGCCAGCTGTGCCAGGCCGTGGCCGACGGCGCGGTGACCATCGGCGCGCTCAAGTCCTGCACGCAGGCGGGCACGACCTGCGGCGGTTGCGTGCCGCTCGTCACCCAGGTGATGAAGGCGGAAATGAAAAAGCAGGGCATGGCCGTCAACAACCATCTCTGCGAACACTTTCCGTATTCGCGCCAGGAACTGTTCCACCTGGTGCGCGTGGGCGAGATCCACACCTTTGCCGACCTGCTCGACAAGCACGGCAAGGGCCTGGGCTGCGACATCTGCAAACCTACCGCCAGCAGCATCCTGGCCTCGTGCTGGAACGACTTCGTGCTGAAGAAGGAACACGCATCGCTGCAGGACAGCAACGACTACTTCCTGGGGAACATCCAGAAAGACGGCACGTATTCCGTCGTGCCCCGCATGACGGGTGGCGAGGTCACGCCCGATGGCCTGATCGCCGTGGGCCAGGTCGCCAAGAAATACGGCCTGTACACCAAGATCACCGGCGGTCAGCGCGTGGACCTGTTTGGCGCGCGCGTCGAACAGCTGCCGCTGATCTGGGAAGAGCTGATCGCTGCCGGCTTCGAAACCGGTCACGCGTACGGCAAGTCGCTGCGCACCGTGAAGTCGTGCGTGGGATCGACGTGGTGCCGGTATGGCGTGGACGACAGCGTCGGCATGGCGATCCAGCTCGAAAATCGCTACAAGGGCCTGCGGTCACCCCACAAGATCAAGTTTGGCGTGTCGGGCTGCACCCGCGAATGCGCCGAAGCGCAGAGCAAGGACGTGGGCATCATCGCGACCGAAAAGGGCTGGAACCTGTACGTGTGCGGCAACGGCGGCATGAAGCCGCGCCACGCCGAATTGCTGGCCATTGACCTGGACCGCGACACCCTGATCCGCATGATCGACCGCTTCCTGATGTTCTACGTGCGCACGGCCGACCGGCTGCAACGCACCAGCACCTGGCGCGACAACCTGGAAGGCGGCCTGGACTACCTGAAACGGGTCGTGCTGGACGATTCGCTGGGCATTGCCAACGAACTGGAAGCCGACATGCAGCGCGTGGTCGACGCCTACGAATGCGAATGGAAGCGTGCCGTGACCGACCCGGAAACCCGCCGCCGCTTCCGCCATTTCGTGAACAGCGACCAGGCCGATTCGACCGTCATGTTCGTGGAAGAGCGCGGCCAGATCCGCCCTGCCACGCCGTCTGAACGGCCCCCTGTCCGCCTGATCGATATCCCCGTGGTGACCGAAGCCGTCAAGGAGCTTGTCTGATGTCCGCCCAACTCGACACCCTGCCCCTGCACTGGACGCCTGTCTGCGCCCTGACCGACATCGTGCCCGACACGGGCGTATGCGCCCTGGTCGCGGGCCGGCAAGTCGCCATCTTCCGGGTGGCCAGGCTAAACGACAAAGTCTTTGCAATCGACAACTATGATCCGAATTCGAAGGCCGCCGTGCTGTCGCGCGGGCTGGTCGGCAACCTGGGCGACCGCATCGTCGTGGCGTCGCCGATCTACAAGCAGCACTTCGACCTGAACACGGGCGAATGCCTGGAAGCGCCGGAGCATTCGGTGTCGGCCTGGCCGGTCGACGTGCGCGACGGACAGGTCTGGATCGGCGCATGA
Source organism: Pigmentiphaga litoralis (assembly GCF_013408655.1). Classification (NCBI taxonomy): domain Bacteria; kingdom Pseudomonadati; phylum Pseudomonadota; class Betaproteobacteria; order Burkholderiales; family Alcaligenaceae; genus Pigmentiphaga; species Pigmentiphaga litoralis. The sequence goes on along the minus strand of NZ_JACCBP010000002.1, from coordinate 443,574 downwards.
TTGCGGCCGCCCCGACGCGTCGTCCGTCGCTGGTCGTGATCGGCAACGGCATGGCCGGCATCCGCACGATCGAAGAGCTGTTCAAGCTCGCGCCCGACCGCTACGACATCACGGTGTTCGGCGCGGAACCGCACGGCAATTACAACCGCATCCTGCTGTCACCGCTGCTGTCGGGCGAAAAGCAGCTGGATGACATCATGCTCAATCCGCGCGAATGGTATGCGCGGCATCACATCACGCTGCATGCAGGCGATCCGGTCGTGTCGATCGATCGCGCGCGGCGGCAGGTGCGGTCGGCGGCGGGCGTTGACGTGCATTACGACCGGTTGTTGATCGCAACCGGTTCCAAGCCGGTGATCCTGCCGGTGCCCGGTCACAACCTGGAAGGCGTGATTGCGTTTCGCGACATCCAGGATGTGGACACGATGCTGGCCGCGGCGCGCGATCACCGCCATGCGGTCGTAATTGGCGGCGGCCTGCTCGGCCTGGAAGCCGCCAATGGCCTGATGCGCCAGGGCATGTCGGTCACGGTGGTGCATGTGGCCGATGCCTTGATGAACCGGCAACTGGATGCGCCCGCGGCCGCGTTGCTGAAGGGCGCGCTGGAGCGCCGCGGGCTGCGTTTTCTGCTGGCCGCCCATACCGAAGCCATCCTTGGCACCACGCGCGTGGAAGGCGTGCGCTTCAAGGATGGCAGCACGGTGCCGGCCGACCTGGTGGTGATGACTGCCGGCGTGCGCCCGAATATGGAACTGGCTGCGAACGCCGGCCTCTTCTGCGAACGCGCCATCGTGGTCGACGACACGCTGCAGACCTTCGATCCGCGTGTGTATGCCGTGGGCGAATGCGTGCAGCATCGTTCGGCCACCTTTGGCCTGGTTGCGCCGATCTGGGAACAGGCGCGTGTGTGCGCGGCCCACCTGGCGGGCGCCGGACACCGGCGCTATGTGCAGCAGGCAACGGCCACGAAGCTGAAGGTGACCGGGGTCGATCTGTATTCGGCCGGCGACATTATCGGCGCGGCGGGCACCACGGATCTGGTGCTGCGCGATGCGCGGCGCGGCGTCTACAAACGGCTGGTCCTGGACGGCAACGTGCTGGTCGGAGCTGTGCTGTATGGCGACGTGGCCGATGGCCCGTGGTACTTCGACCTCATCCAGCAGCGCACCGACGTGGCGTCCCTGCGCGACCGTCTGCTGTTCGGCAAGGCCTTTTGCGAGGCGCTTGCCGCCTGATCGACTGGAATCCATCGTGAACGTCGTTCCCATCTTTCCCGTGTCTGCCATGTCTGCAACCGGTCGTTCTGCGTCCGCGCCTTCTGCAACCGCGGCGTCTGCCTCCTCGCTGGCACCATCGTTGTTGTCTTCCGATCCGGCGCGTGCGTCGTCGTCCACCCCCCCCGCCGTCACGTCCACCACCTGCCCCTACTGCGGCGTGGGCTGCGGCGTGCAGGCCAGCGTGGCATCGGATGGCAAGGTGACCGTGGCGGGCGACCCGGCGCACCCGTCCAACTTCGGCCGCCTGTGCGTGAAGGGTTCCGCATTGGGGGAAACGGTGGGCCTGGAAGGCAGGCTGCTGCATCCGCTGCAGCGGACCGAAGATGGCCTGCAACGCGTGTCGTGGGACACCGCGCTGGATACGGCGGCCAGCGGCCTGCGCCGCATCATCGACACGCATGGGCCCGATGCCGTGGCCCTGTACGTCTCGGGCCAGTTGCTGACCGAAGACTATTACGTCGCCAACAAATTGATGAAGGGCTATGTCGGGTCGGCCAATATCGATACCAACTCGCGCCTGTGCATGTCGTCGGCGGTGGCGGGGCACAAACGTGCGTTTGGCGAAGACCTGGTGCCGGTGTCCTATGCCGATCTGGAACGGGCCGACCTGATCGTGCTGGTTGGCTCGAACACGGCGTGGTGCCATCCCATCCTGTTCCAGCGGATCGCCAGGATGCGGGAGGCACGGCCATCCGCACGGCTGGTCGTGATCGACCCGCGCCGCACGGCCACGTGCGAGCTGGCCGACCTGCATCTGCCGATCAAGGCCGGCACCGACGTCTGGCTGTTCAACGGCCTGCTCAGTTACCTGACGCGATCCGATGCGGTCGATGCGGCGTTTGTCGGCGCGCACACCTCGGGCTGGGACGCGACCGTCGCCGCCGCCGACGTGGACTGTGCGGACCCGGCCGAGGTTGCCCGCGTGTGCGAGATCGATCTGGATGTGCTGCTGCAGTTCTACCGGATGTTTGCCGACACCGACCGGACGATCACCGCGTTTTCGCAAGGCGTGAACCAATCGTCCGCCGGGACCGACAAGGTCAATGCCATCATCAACTGCCACCTGGCGACGGGCCGCATCGGCCGGCCGGGCGCGGGACCGTTTTCCATTACCGGCCAGCCCAACGCCATGGGCGGGCGCGAAGTCGGCGGCCTGGCCAACATGCTGGCGGCCCACCTGGACCTGGACAAGGCCGACCACCGCGACCTGGTGCAGACCTTCTGGTCGTCGCCCGCCATCGCCAGCCGGCCGGGACTGAAGGCCGTCGATCTGTTCCATGCGATCGAAGCAGGCACGGTCAAGGCCGTGTGGATCATCGCGACCAATCCGGTGGTCAGCCTGCCCGATGCCGATCAGGTCAAGCGTGCGCTGGCCGCATGCGAACTGGTGATCGTGTCGGACATCATGGCCCAGACCGATACCAGCGCCTTCGCCGACGTGTTGCTGCCCGCGCTGGGCTGGGGTGAAAAGGACGGCACCGTCACCAGTTCCGAACGCCGCATCTCGCGCCAGCGGGCGTTCCTGCCCGCCCCCGGCGAAGCCCGTGCCGACTGGCAGGTGCTGTGCGACGTGGCCACGCGGATGGGCTACGACGGTTTCGACTTTGCCGGACCGCATGCCATCTTTGATGAGCACGTCCGGCTGACGGGTTACCGGAATGAAGGCGACGATCCGCAGCGCGTGCGGCGCGTGCTGGATGTGAGCGGCCTGAGGGGCATGGATGCCGCGCAGTTTGACGGGCTGGCGCCGGTGCAATGGCCGGTGACCGCGGCATGGGTGGCAGCGTCGAGCCGGAAGCCAGAAGGCGTGTCAGATGCGGTGTCGGGTGCGGTGTTGGATGCGGCGGTGGCTGCGGCTTCGGCCGACGCGCCGCGCATCTTGGCTGACCACGTCTTCTCCTTTCCCGATGGCCGAGCGCGCTTCGTGCCCACGCCGCCGCGCGCGCCGCGGCACGCCGTCGACGACGACTTCCCGCTGAGCTTGAACACCGGCCGCGTACGCGACCAGTGGCACACCATGACACGCACCGGCAAGTCGGCCACCCTGGCCAGCCACATTGCCGAAGCCTTCATCGACATCCATCCGCAAGACGCCTTGCGCTACGGCGTGCGCGAAGGCGGCCTGGCGCGCATCGAAAGCCGTTGGGGCGCCATGGTGGCGCGCGTACAGCATGGCGGCGGCATGACGCGCGGCAGCGTCTTCGTGCCCATCCACTGGAACGACCAGTTCGCGTCCGACGCGCGCGTCGGCGCCGTCGTCAATCCCGTGGTCGACCCCGTGTCGGGCGAGCCGGAATTCAAGCACACGCCCGTCCGCATCGAAGATTTTCCGGTGGCCTGGTACGGCTTCGTGCTGAGCCGCCAGGCCGTCGCCCCCGACAGCGCCGCGCACTGGACGCGCATCCAGGGCAAGCAATTCACCCGGCTGGAACTGGCCGGCCGCACGGCGCTGGACGACCCCCGCGCCTGGGCGCGCGCCCTGTTTGGCGCGACCGATCCCGACGCGGACTGGCTGGACTATCGGGACCAGGCAGGCGGCGTCTACCGCGCGGCCTATGTGGTCGACGACAGAATCGAAGCCTGCGTGTTCCTGTCGCCTCGCCCGTCGCTGCCGTCGCGCGCATGGCTCGCCACCTTGTTCGACCAGGACGTGCTGGCCGACATCGACCGCATCGGTCTGCTCGCAGGCCAGCCCATGATCGCCGGCGCGGATGTCGGGCCCATCGTCTGCTCGTGTTTTGGCGTGGGACGCACCACGCTGCGCAACGCAATCGTGGAAGGCGGGCTCACCACTCCCGCGCAAGTCACGGCGTGCGTGAAGGCCGGCGGCAACTGCGGGTCGTGCGTGCCGGAGATCAAGAAGCTGATCCACGAAACGCGGATCGACGCGGCGGCTTGAAGGGGGGGTGGCTGCCGATATCCTAGGACATCGGCCCACCTGCGCCTGCCCATTCCGGCGGCTGGCCACGTAGGCTTTGGGTTTGCCCCCCGGAGCCCCCGATGCCGCCCGCCACCGACTACGACAGCCCTTGGAAAGACGCGCTGGCGGCCTACTTCCGCGACTTCATGACGCTGTTGTGGCCGTCGATCGCCACGCTGATCGACTGGAGCAAGCCGCACGTCTTTCTCGACAAGGAACTGCAGCGGCGCGTCCGCGATGGCGACGCCGGCCGCAGCTATGTCGACAAGCTGGTCGAGGTCACCACGTACCGCTACGGCATGCGCCGCGTCCTGATCCACATAGAAATCCAGGGCCGCGCCGACGCCCGCTTCCCGGCGCGCATGTATCGCTACAACGCGCTGCTGAAAGACACCCGCGGCGGCCCGGTCGTTGACAGCCTGGCAGTTCTGACAGGTCATGACGCCGGCCCGGAATGGATGCGCTACCGTGACGAAGGCCTCGCCTGCATCACCGAATTCACGTTCCCGGTGGTTGCGCTGGGCCACTGGCGTACGCGCCTGCCCGACCTTGTCGCCCTGGCCGCCACCAATCCCTTCGCGGTCATCGTGATGGCGCAATTGCAGGCGCTGCACGATCACGACGCGGAACATCGCCTTGACGGCAAGATCCGGCTGCTGCGCCTGCTGTACCGCAGCGGTTACGCGCGCGACGATATTCGCGCGCTGATCCGTTTGATCGACTGGATGATCACTTTGCCACCGGTTCTCGAGGATCGCTTCCAGCAGGCCGGGCTGGCCATCGAAGAGGAAATGAAAATGCCATTCGTCACGACGTTTGAACGGCTGGGCGAAGCCCGTGGCCTGGCCAAGGGCTTGGAGCAAGGCCGCGAACTCGGGCTCGAACTTGGCCGCGAGCTGGAGCGCGACGCCATCCGCCGCAATCAGGCGGCCATTCTGCATCGCCTGCTCACCCGCCGCTTTGGCGCTCTTCCGCCGGGGTTCAACGCCCGCCTGTCCACCGCGCCGCTCGACACCCTGAACCGGTGGTTGGACAACGCCATCGACGCACCGGCGCTGGACGCGGTGTTCACCGTAGCCTCTGCCGACGCCCTGCTCACCGTCGCGTCAGCTGACGCCGAGTTTACCGTCGCGCCTGCGGATGGGGTGCTCACCGTCCTTGCCGACACCCTATCCACCCCCCCTGCCGCGCCTCAATCCACGCAGGCGTAAACCGCCTCGATCAGCGCCGTGGCCCAGGGCCCGATATCCGACACCGGCGACATGCGGTTGGGCGAATAGGCAAAGCTCATGCGGCGGTCGGGGTCGGCGAACGCAATGGCGCCGCCCATGCCCGGGTGCCCGAAATTGCGCGCGCCCTGGCCGATCGCGAACGACGGTCCCGGCAACATGAAGCCCAGGCCCATGCTGAACGGGCGCTTGGTCATGAAGTCCTGGCCTTGCCAGGTGGCGGCGGTGGCTTCCCGCAGCACATCGGCGGACAGGACTTCATAACCGTCGATCGTGCCGCCCATCGCCAGCGCCGCGTAGATGCGCGCCATGCCCCGGGCGTTGCCATGGCCGGCATACCGCCGCCAGGCCACCGAGTTGTAGTCTTCGTCGCGCGGCAACGGACGCCATGCGCGATACAGCGGCGACGTCGTCACGCGTTTCATGCCTTCCAGGCTGGGGGTGCCGGGCGTTTCGATGTAGTGGGCGCACAGTGGCTGTTGGGCATCGTCCAGGCCCAGCCAGTATTCGGCGCCAAGCGGGGTCGCGATCTCATCCAGGTGGTAGTCGTGCGCGCTGCGGCCGCTGGCGTGCCGCACCAGTTCCGCGCACAGCGGCGGAAAGGTGAAGGAGTGATAACAGTGCTGCGTGCCGGGCGGCCATTCCGGCGTCTGCGCGGCCAGCGCGGCGGACAGCACGCCGGGGGTGTAGAGCGACCCCACCGGCGCCGCGTCGGCATACGGCAGGCCCGCCAGGTGACCGAGCAACAGCCGCACCGGCAATTCCGCTTTTCCGCCTTGCGCAAAGTCAGGCCAGTAGCGGGCCACCGGGGCATCCAGGTCGATGACGCCCTGGCCGACCAGCCGCAACACACTCAGCGCAAAAATGGATTTGCCGACCGACTTCATGTCGGTGATGGTGTGCGCTTCCCACGGCACGGTGCGCGCGGCGTCTTGATAGCCCGCCCACAGGTCGACGACCGGGTGTCCGTCCACGGTGACCGCCACCGCGCAGCCGACTTCGTCCCCGGCGGCCATGTTGCGGGCCAGGACGTCGCGGACCTTGCCGAAGCGCGCATCGCACTCGCCGGACAGCGGAATGGACGAAGGCGTTGCGGCAGGTCTGCCACCCGCGACTGGCGAGGTCACGGGTGCGGATCCCGCAGGCAATGGCTCGGACGATGAAGCGGGAACCGACATGACTCTTCCTTGAACAACGTTGGAACTGCATTCTTGCACCGTGTGCAGACGGCGACGCGGCGTCTCTACGGGTCGACGTTGCGGTGCCGTGCCGGCCACTCGCGACTTCGCCACCGACCTGCGGCATCAACCTGTGGCACCGACCTGCGGCATCAACATGCGGCATCAACCAGCGGCATCAACCTGCCGCACCGCCTTGCTACGACAACCTGCTACGACGACCAGGCGCCCGTTGCCCACGCGAGGCGCAGGCTCGACGCGCGGACCCCTCATTCCATCTTGATCTGCGCCGTGTCGATCACCGACGTCCACTTCGCGATTTCCGCATTCAGCAGCTTGCCGTAATCGGCAGGCGACATGACCAGCGGGTCGCCGTCGGTCTTGGTGAACGTTTCGCGCACTTCAGGCAGGGCCACCATTGCCGCCATTTCGCGATTTACCCGGTCGATGATGGCAGGTGGCGTGCCAGTGGGCGCCATGATGCCGATCACCACTTGCACGTCGTACCCAGGCACGCCTGCGTCGGCAATCGGGGGCACATCCGGCAGCGCGGGCGACCGGTGCGAGCCGGTCACGCCCAGCGCGCGCAACTTGCCGCTGCGCACAAAGGGAGCCGCCCCGCCGATGGTGTCGAACATGGCCTGGACACGGCCTTCCAGCAAGTCCACTCGCGCCGTGCTGCCCACTTTGTACGGCACGTGGACCATACGCGTCTTTGTCATGGATTTGAACAGCTCGCCCGCGACATGCAGCATGCCGCCGGTGCCGGTGGACGCGTAGCTGAGCTGATCGGGCTTGGCGCGCAGCAAGGTCACGAACTCTCCAAGCGTCTGGGCCGGAACCGAAGGATGCACGACCAGCACGCTTTGCGCGGAGGTCAGGGTGCCGACCGGGACCAGGTCGCGCATCAGCTGGTATTTCTGGCGGTTCGCGCCAAAGGCTTCGATCAGCGAATGGGAGCTGGTGATCATGACGAAGGTGTAGCCATCGGGCGCGGACCGGGCGGCCGCTTCCGTGCCGATACCGAAGTTGCCGCCCGGGCGGTTGTCGACGACAACCGGTTGCGCCAGCGCCGTCTGCAGGTGCATCGCCAGCAGGCGGGCGTAGACGTCGGCCGTGCCGCCTGCGGCGAATGGCGCAATGATGCGCACGTGGCGCGTCGGCCAGGACCCGGTTGAAGATCCGGCAGGACCTGCCCCGACCGCAGCCGAGCCCGCACCCGCCGAGCCCGCCCCGGCCGAGCCCGCAGCCGTCGCGCCCGCGGCCGTCCCTGCCGAACTACCTGCCGACCCCGACGCCGCCGGGGACTGCGCCTGCACGCCCCATGGGCTGAAGGCTACGGCGGCCAGCCAGACACAGGCGGTACGGATCAGGGCACGTCGATTCGAAATCATGAGGCGGACTCGCTAGGCTGGGAACAGCACAAAAAAACGGACACCCGTCAACGGGCGACAACACAAACACAAACACAAACCCAAAAACAGACACGGCATCGTGCCGCCACCCCGGCGGCAACCCTGCAATCGCCGCAGGACCGCAACGCACGATCCCCTTAGAACGTATGCCGCATGCCGACCATATACCCCGAGGTGTTTTCACCAGGTCGCGGCACGATACCCCGGTAGACGCCCTGCTGCGCCGCGCCCCCGTTGTTGATCAGATTGATTTCCGAATACAGGGTGGTGCGTTTGGACAGCGAATAGAACGCCGCCAGACCCACATAATTTGCCTGGTTCGCCGAATTCTTGAAGTCCTTGTGACCGTATTCGGCGGTCACCCGCAGCGCGCCTGTGACCACCTTGCTCACGCCCAGGATCGACAGGTTGAACTCCAACGGCGCGCCAAAGCCGCCATGGTTTTCGTTGAAGAACCCGGCATGGGCTTTCATGAAGCCGAAGTCATACACCCCCATGACGGTGCTGCGTTTGGCGCGGTAGTTGACGGCCGGCAAGGCCACGGTCGATACCGTTTCGTAGATGCCCGACAGCGACAGGTTGCCCAGGTCGTAGTTGATGGCGTACGCGGTGCCGGCCGCATTGTTGTTGCCCGAGACACCTGTGTCGCCAAAGCTGTGCTGCACGGCAAAGGTCGCGCCATACAGGTTTGGCGTGGTGTAGCGCACCGAGTCGTTCCAGTAGGGCTGGTAGCCGCCGATCGCCATGTTGAACGCGCCGGCAAAGTTGGACTGCGACGGCGATTTGAAGACGAGCGCCTGGTGGGTCGGGTTGAACAGGCGGCCGGCTTCGATGCGGCCTTGCGGGCCCGACAGGCCGACCTTGGATTCCGACCCGTACAGGCGGTTCGCGCTGACTTCGCCCGTGTCGGTAAAGAACAGGGTGCGCAGCAGGAAGAAGGCGTTGTAGCCCCGGCCCAGGTTTTCGGTGCCCTGGAACACCAGGCTGCTGGCCGCGATGCTGCCGGTGGCCAATTGCATTTGCGAGGTGCTGTCGGTCTTGACGTAGGCGATGCCGGCGTCAACCGCGCCGGATACCGACACGGCGGACTGCGCACCGGCGCTGCCGCAGGCAGAGGCAACCGCTGCGGTCAACATGACTTGCCGGACGCGCCGGTGACGACGTAAGAGCTTGCGACACGATAGGTTCACGATATTTCCTGTGGGTGGAAAAACGGGGGAACATGCCCCGGCAACCTCGGGCGCCGGACCGGACTGCGGGTCGTGACAGAGCGCCGCGGATCGCAACGCTGCCGGCCACGCCCCGTTCAGATATCGTTGTCGCGCAACCGCTCAGGGCCGCGTACGTCATCCGGCTCACGCACGCCGCGCACGTCATGCACCGCCTGGGGATCGCGCGCATCCCGCAGCGCGCGCGTCTCGCCCTCATCCACACGGCCATCTGCCAGCAAGGCCACGCGGTACACCGCCCTCGCCCGGGCCACGCTGATGCGCCGTTCGGCCACATCGCGCGCCACCGTCTGCGGATCGCGCTCACCAGGCCCGCCGTACCCGCCACCGCCGCACGACGCCACCAGCACGCGGTCACCCGGCGCCAGCGCCACCTGTCCCCAGGCTTCCAGCGCAAGCACCTGACCATCCGCGCGCCGCACGGCATGCTGCGCCGTCGCACCTGCATGGCCGCCGCGCACGCCCTTGGGCCCATGCACGACGCCATCGCAGCCGTAGGCCACATCCATGGACGCTTCGCCCACCGGTCCGAATTCCACGTAGATGCTGGACGCGCCCACCTGCCGGCCCGCGCCTTCGCTGTCGGGCACATAGCGGCGCTGATGCACCAGCAGCGGCTGCCGCAACTCGTCCAGTTCGATACTGTCGATGAACATCTTGCCGGCGTTGCCGACATGGCCGATCAGTTGCCAGGCGTCGGCCGAGGGGGCACCCGCGCCGCCCGACACGCCCAGGATCACCTGGTTGACGAACGGCCGGCCCGTGACCGGATGCACGCCCGACACCACCCCGCCCGATGCCGGGATCACGCCGCCGCATTCGGCCAGGCCAATGCCATCGGCCAGCCCGGCCATGGCGCTTTGCACGGCGTTGGCCACCCGGTCGGCAATGTTGGTGGTCGCGGCCGAGCACGACGTGGGATGCAGCGGACGCCCCGCAATGCAGTTGTCGCGCAGCACCACGTCCAGCCGCCGGAAGCTGCCCGCGTTCTTGGGCACACTGTGGTCGATGCTGTTGAACACACCCAGCATGGCCGCCGTGCGTGCGCAGGCTTCGGACAGGTTCAGTCCGTTGGGCATGCAATCAGGGTTGTGGCGCAGATCGATTTCGACCCGGCCGGCTGCGGCATCCACATGGATATCGACGCGGATTGGAATGCCGTCACCCGACATCCCCGGCAACGCATCGTGCACGCTCGTTTCCGACATGCGCCCCGACGGGATCGCGGCCAGCGCGGCCGCCATGCGGGCTTCGCTGTAGTCGAAATATTCGTCGGCATACGCCGCCAGAAAATCCCATCCCAACTCGCGGCCCAGCGCCTGCAATTCGCGTTCGCCAATCCGTGCCGCGCCGACCATGGCCAGGTAATCTCCCTGCCACTGATCGGGTACGCGGATCCGCATCCGGCACATGCGCAGCACGTCGTCGATGTCGCGATAGTCCTGCTGCACCTTGACCGCCGGAAAGATCAGCGCGCCCTCTTCATACACATCCCTGGCCATGCCCATATAGGTGGTGGGCTGCGAATTGCCGCAGTCGGCCTGGTGCGCCTTGGCGACCACCGTGTAGCGATGCCGACCGTCGTCATCGATCACCGGGACCAGGATGGTGTGGTCCGCGGCGTGCGAGCACCCGTGGTAGGGCGAGTTGTGCAGGAAGGCATCGCCCCGCTTCAAGTCCGGATGAAAGGTGCGCATGGCCTGGGCCATCAGGTCGGGACCCGACAGCACGTGGATGGGCAGGCTTTCGGCGGCGGCCAGCAGGTGGTCGTCGGCCGTCACGATGCAGCACGAAAAGTCGCGCGCGATGTTGATGACGCCGGACCGCGATGAACGCATCAGCGTGTTCGACATCTTGCGGGCGATGCCTTCGAAGCGGTTCGACAACAGCGCCAGCCGCAAGCCGTCCGCGGCCGGCGCGGGGCTGGCGGCGGAGTCAGCGGGGTTCACAACCAAGGTCGCGGCGGTCGTGGACCGGGCAGGAACAACAGACGTCATGATCATCTTCCTATGCGGTGCGGATCACGCCGACCCGGGCGTGATGGCAAGACTGCCCGACGGCCGCCGCTGGGCGCTGGCGCCCGGATGCAGTACCACGGTCGTGAATGACGATTCGATCAACGCGGGCCCGTGCACGATGTGCGACGGCGACAGGGTCTCGAACCGGTGGACCTCGGCATCGACATGGCCCAGTGCATCGAACCAGGCCTTGCGGGTGCGGCCAGCGCCGACCGGCCGGGCACCCCCACCCTCCCCGCCACCCTCGGCACCCGAAGCACCCGAAGCACCCGAAGCACCCGACGCACCCAAAGCACCCGAAGCAACCGAACCCACCGCATCACGGGCATCCGACCGCCCCTCCGAAGCCGGCGCCCCACTCGGCAACACCTGCCGGCTGGCCCCCGTGACCGGGCAGGCCACCGTCGCCCCCCATCCGACGATCTCGACCTCGGACCCTTCATCCCGCACGGCAAACAGCGTCTCGTGCGCGGCATGGAAGGCCTCCAACACGGCGGCCAGGGCCTCGGGCCCGTCGATGCGCGGCGAGGGCAGCACCACCTGCACTTCCCACGCCTGCTCGACATACCGCGCTTCGGCCCAGAAGGTCAGGGTCGGCGCCGACACGGCGTCGCCCTGCCGCGCAATGAACGCACGGCAGCGCGCTTCCAGGTCCGCCAACGCCGCATTGACCTTGTCATAGGCAAAGTCGCCACTGCGCGCGTAGACCATGCTCTGGAAGCGCGCCGACAGGTCCGACAGCAAGGCGCCCGCCGCCGACAGCGCCGCGCCCACCTGCGGAATCAGCAGGCGGCGCGATCCCAGCCGCCGGGCGATCAGGACCGAATTCAAGCCCGCCGCGCCACCCCCGCCAATCAGCACGGCGCCGGCCGGGTCCACTCCCTGGGCCACCGACGTGTCCAGGATGGCCTGCACCATGGCTTCGGTCGCCAATTGCAGAATGGCCGATGCCGCCTGCTCCACCCCCAGCGACAAGGGGTCGGCCACGTGGTCCTGGATCGCGCGCCGGGCGGCCTCGCGGTCCAGCTGCATGGTGCCGCCCAGGAAAAAGTCGGGATCAAGATGACCGAGCACCACCGACGCATCGGTCACCGTCGGCAAGGTGCCGCCTCGGCCATAGCAGGCCGGACCGGGCTGTGACCCGGCGCTTTGCGGGCCGACATGCAGCATCCCGCCATGGTCGACCCACGCAATCGATCCGCCGCCGGCACCCACGCTCACCACATCCACCGAGGCAAAACCGCTCAGGTGGCCGCGGAACGGCAGGCCGATCCACGAATCGCGCGTCCACGGGATTTCGCCTTTGCGCACCAGGCTCACGTCGTAGGTGGTGCCGCCGGTATCCGCCACGATGACGGTATCGGTGCCTTCGTCAGCCAGCGCAAAGTGCCGGCCCGACACCGGCGCCATCGATGGACCGGAATTGATCAGATAGATCGGTGCGCGCGCGACATCCGCGCTGTCCATCACGCTGCCCTGCGACGTGACGACCAGCGTGCGGCCGGTAAAGCCGTTGTCGGTCAGGCGCCGCGACAGGGTCTCCAGATACGCCGTCATCATCGGCTTGAGCGACGCATCGATACACGTCGACGAGGCCCGCCGATATTCCCGCAGCGCCGGATTCAGTTCATGCGACAAGGTGAAGGGCACGCCGGGCAGATGGTGGGCCAGCAAGGCCCCAAGCCGGCGTTCATGGGCCGGATTGACGATGGACCACAGCAGGCAGACCGCCACCGCTTCAACCTGGCGGTCACGCATCTGGTCAACGATCCGCAGCACGACCGCATCATCAAACGGCGCGTGTTCCTGCCCGTCGGCCAACATGCGGCCAGGGATCTCCCAGGTGAGCGCGCGCGGCACATACGGGGCGGGCGACGCCACCGTGAAATCGAAGGCATCGGCGCGGCCGCCCTCGCGCAGCGTCAGCACGTCCGGATGGCCGGCCGAGGTCAGGAACGCCGTGCGCGCCGTGTTGCCCGTCACCACGGCATTGAGCGCATGCGTGGTGCCATAGATGAACATGCTGCACCGCGCGAGCAGCCCCCGCAGGCTCATGCCGAAATGCGTGCTGGCCAGCGCCAGGGCATCCATCACGCCGCACATGGGATCGGCAGGCGTGGTGGACGCCTTGAACATGTGCAGCACCTGCGCGTCGTCTTCGACGAGCAGGTCGGTGAAGGTACCGCCGGTATCTACGGCCAGGCGCATGGCGACTTCCTGAAGGGACTACACGAGACTGCAAGAATCAAACGACAAGCCAGGTCTGCACACGGCAGTCCTCAGCGGCGCGGCGGCAGGCCCAGCTGGATGCGGGCTTCAGCGGGCGTCGCCACCTGCCTGCCAATCATCTCGATGATGGTCACCGCACGTTCCACCAGTTGCCCGTTGGACGCGAACACGCCGCGCGACAGGTACAGGTTGTCTTCCAGACCCACGCGCACATTGCCGCCCAGCAGCGCGGCCTGAGCGACCATGGGCATCTGCTGGCGGCCGATGCCGAAGGCGGCCCAGTGCGCGTTCGCGGGCAGCAGGCTCTTCTGGTACAGGATGGTTTCGACCGTGCTTGGCGCGGCCCATTTCACGCCCAGCACCATCTGGTACAGCGGCGCATTGTCGATCAGGCCTTCGGCCACCATCTGGTTGCCAAACAGAATGTCGCCGGCGCTGAAGACTTCCAGCTCGGGCTTGACGCCATGCTGTTGAAACAGCCTGGCCATCTGCCGCAAGGTGCGCGTGGTATTCAGGTACACGAACTGCGTATCGCCTTCCTCCTGGTTGCCCGTGGTGATGTCCATGGACGCAATGTCCGGCAGGCAATCGGCCAGGTGACGCACGCGTTCCTGGGCAGTCAGCATGTCGCTGCCCGGCAGCCCGCGCGCTTCGTTTTCAGGATCGGGCAAAAAGAACGCGCCCAGCCCGCAGGTCAGGTTGATCAGGATGTCGACGCCGCTGTCGCGGATACGGTCGACCACTTCGCGGAACAGGGCCGGGTCCCGCGATCCTTCACCGGTTTCCGGATCCCGCACATGGATGTGCACGACCGATGCGCCCGCCGCGGCCGCTTCCAGGCAGCTGGCCGCAATCTGCGCCGGCGTGACGGGAAAGTTCGGGTGCTTGCGATTGAACGGCGCATTGCCGCTGACCGCGCAGGTCAGGATTGTCTTGGTGTCCATGCTCAGTCTTCCCACTCCACATTGCCGCTGACGGAGATCAGTTCCCCGGTAACTTTGTTGGCGCCATCGGACGCCAGGAACAGCACCATGTCGGCAATCTCTTGCGGCTCCACGGTGGTCCGCATCGAAATGAAGCGCAGCATGTCGCGGGTGACGGCCTCGATCGGCTCGCCCACCTCTTCGGCGCGGTCTCCAATGATCTTGCGCATGCGGGCGTTGTTGATGGCGCCCGGCAGGATCGCGTTGCACCGCACGTTGAACGGGCCCAGTTCGCGCGCGGCGTTCAGGGTCAGCCCTTCCACCGCGAATTTGGACGCGACGTAGGCGGTGCGCCGCGGCAGGCGGGTGCGGGTGGATCCGGTCGAAAAGTTGATGATCGCGCCATGTCGGCGGGCCTTCATGGACGGGATCGCCTGCTGCATGCAATACAGCATGCCGCCCACGTTCACGTTCATGGACTGCTGCCAGTCGGCTACCGAAATATCTTCGATCAACGCGCGCGGACCGCCAATGCCCACGTTGTTGACCAGCACGGTGATGTCGCCCATCCAGGCGCGAGCGTCGGTGAACACGCGCGCCACGTCATCGGGCGAGCCCACGTCGCAGACGGTGCCGTGCAGTTCAGGGTGGTCGGCCAGGGTGGCGGCCAATGCGTCGGCATTGGCGTCGCAGATGTGGACACGGTCGCCGCGCGCCGCAAACGCCAGGGCCATCACCTTGCCGACACTGTCGGCGCCACCGGTCACAAGAACGTTCGCGCTCATGCCTCGTCCTGGCTCAGCGAACTGGCCAGGCCGGCCGACACGCCTTCATCCGCCAGCAGACAGCTGCCATGCATGGCGCGGCTGTCGTCACTGGCCAGGAACAGCGCAATCGCGGCGATGTCTTCCACGGCGGAAAACGGCCGGCCGCTGGGGGTCGATGCCGAGATGGCTGCCATGGCGCGCGGGTCGGCACGCAGGCCGGCATTCATGGGCGTGGCGGTATTGCCTGGGGCAATCGCATTGATCTGGATGCCCACCGGCGCCAGTTCCAGCGCCAGCGCGCGCACCATCTGCACAATGGCGGCCTTGGTCGCGCAGTACACCGAAAACGGCGCAACGCCATACACGGCCGCGACCGACGCGATGCAGATGATCTTGCCGGCGCCGCGTGCCTTCATGCCCGGCACCACACCGCCAATCAGATTCCACGTGCCCTTCAGGTTCACGCCTATCATGCGGTCGAAGTCGTCGTCGGGCGTCGCGCCGGCCGGGGTCGGGTAGAACATGCCGGCGGCACTCAGCGCGATCGTGACGGGTCCCAGGTCGCGTTCGACATCGGCCACCAGCGCCGTCATCGATGCGGAACGGCGCACGTCGCATACGTAAGGCCGGGCGGTGCCGCCGGATTCCGTGATCCGGTCGCACACGCCCTGCGCCTTGCCGAGGTCCGACGAGGCCACGACGGCCACCGCGGCGCCTTCCTGGGCGAATCGCAGGGCAATGGCTTCGCCGATACCTTGGGAGCCTCCGGTGACGATGACAACGTGCTTGAGCAGCTTCATGAATGATCCGACCCGGAAGAATTCGACGGCGGGGTCAGTAAGCGCATACGCTGCAGCGTGACCCAGCCCTAGGGAAAACGCGCATGATATGATCAGATAACAAATCTTTGATCAAATATTGCGCGTTGAAGAATTGAATCACAGATACATTTTTGTATCAATGGTATTTTCGAGGTCGCGCCCACCTGGCCGCGCCCGCACCGCGTCTGCCCAGCGATCGCCCCCGGGTCCGCGCGCTTGTCACCCCATTTTCCACACGATGAAGCAAGTCCCTACCCCGCGCGCCGACGCGCTCCCCGGCCCCTCAGGCGCCGCGACCGATCCGGCCGCGGCGCCTGCGGCCGCCCCCGCGCCCCCGCTGCGCCGACGCAAGCGCCCGACGCCAGCGGCGTACACGCTTGCGCCACTGACCAGCGATTCGCCCGACACCACCCAGAACCTGGCCTACCTGGCGTTGAAGAAAGCCATTCTGGGCGGCAAGTTCTATCCGGGCACGCCCGTCACCCTGGCCAAGCTGTCGGAAATGCTGGGCACCAGCGACATGCCCATCCGCGAGGCGCTCAAGCGCCTGACTGCCGAAGGCGCGTTCGAAGCGCTGCCGAATCGGTCCCCTCGCATCCCCGTGCTATCCAAGGCGGTCGTGCGCCAGATCCTGGAACTGCGGGTCGAACTGGAAAGCATGGCCGCGGCCCAGGCCGCCGAAAACATGACCAAGCGGCACATCGACCAGCTGCAGTCGCTCGACACGGCCATGCAGCAGGCGCTGCGCACGGGGGACCTGTCGGCGTATGTCACGCTGAACATGGAATTCCATTTCCTGATTTACCGCGTGGCCGACAACGAACCCCTGCTGGCCCTGATCGAGGCCCTGTGGCTGCGCATGGCGCCGGTCGTTGCCGTCAACCTGGCCGCCATGGCCGGCAATCACGAATTGACCTCGGCCGGCAGCGGGGACCATCACGGACGGATCATCAAGGCCTTCCAGCAGCACGACGCCGCCGCGGCACGCGCCGAAATACGCGCCGACCTGACGCACCCCGGCGCCCTGTCGCGCTATGGCGATGCCGGGCCCTGAATCGTTGCATGCGCGTCTCTTCCGTAAGCAAGCCGTAACGCATCCACCCCCGGCCCACCCGCCGTCATCGCACACGGGTAGACTCCTGACGATCACCTGAACAGGAAGTGTTTCCATGGCCGGCAGCAGTTTTTTCGCTTTGCTCGATGACATCGCCACGATGCTCGATGACGTCTCCATCATGACCAAGGTGGCGTTGAAAAAAACCGCCGGGGTGCTGGGCGACGACCTGGCCCTGAACGCGCAGCAGGTCACCGGCGTGCCGGTCAACCGCGAACTGCCCGTAGTGTGGGCCGTGGCCAAAGGGTCCTTGATCAACAAGCTGATCCTGGTCCCGTCGGCCCTGGCGATCAGCGCGTTTGCGCCCTGGCTCGTCACCCCGCTGCTGATGGTGGGCGGCGCCTACCTGTGCTTTGAAGGCGCCGAAAAACTGGCGCACCGTTTCCTGCCCGACAGCAACGGTCACCACGCGCACGCTGAACGGGCGGAAGCGCTGAAGGACCCGAAGGTCGACATGGTCGCGTTCGAAAAGGACAAGATCAAAGGCGCCGTGCGCACCGACTTCATCCTGTCCGCCGAAATCATCGCGATCACGCTTGGCGCGGTGGCGACCGGCACCTTCACCGAACAGGTGGTCGTGCTGTCCGGGATCGCCCTGTTGATGACCGTGGGCGTGTATGGCCTGGTCGCCGGCATCGTCAAGCTCGACGACCTGGGCCTGTACCTGACGCAAAAAACCTCGGCCGCCGCCAAGGCGATCGGTGCAGGCATCGTGCGCGCCGCCCCGGTACTGATGAAGACCCTGTCGATCGTCGGCACCGCCGCCATGTTCATGGTGGGCGGCTCGATCCTGACCCACGGCATTCCGGTGGTTGCGCACACCATCGAAGGCTGGGCAGCCGCGGCCGGCACGATCGGTGGCGTGGGCGGCATTCTGCAAGCGATCCTGCCGACGGTGTGCAACGCCTTGTTCGGGATCGTGGCCGGCGGCCTGGTGATGGTCGTGGTGGAAGGCGTCAAGAAGCTGTTCAAGAAGAACAAGGCGGCGTGAACCCGCCGGCGACGGCCCCTCGCTCGCATTGACACTTTCTTGATGCGTTCGCGCTGAATCTGCACGCCGTTTTTGCAACACGCTTCCTACACTGGATTCGTGTTCAACAACGCGGCGGTGTCTTACGCGACCCCGCCATCATCATGCCCCCCAGATCGCCGTTCGCCGTCGTGCCGCTCGCCGCGGTCCCCTCCCTCGTCGTCAGGCCCGGGGTCGTACCGCGCGCCGCCGTACCGCGCGCCGCCGTCGCGGCCAGTGCCCTGCCTTGCAGCCTGACCCTGCGTATCGACACCCCGCGCGCCGAGGACACCCACCGTTGCCTGCAGGACTCCCTGGGCGACGCCCTCCAGATCGACGACATCGCCACCGATTGCCGCGGTGGCCGCAGCACCTTGCTGCTGCATACGGATCCGGATCACCTCGACGCCTTGATGCACACGATCATGACGTCGCTGCCCGAAGCCGAGTTCGGTCCGATCGGAATGCTGGGACGGACGGAGCGCACCGAGCGGTCCGCAGGGCTTCAGCAGCTCGACCGGTTCCAGCTGGCCGGCGAGCAGGTGCATTGATGACCGCCCTGCCGCGTCACATGCGACCCAGCGGCGTCCAGCCAGGTTTGTGGATCCCGCTGGTCACCCCGTTTCACCGTGACCGGGTGGACCTGGACGCCTTGCAGGCACTGGCCCGTGGCTTGGTCAAGGAAGGCATCACGGGGGGCGCCGTCCTCTTCGGCTCCACCGGCGAAGGGCACCTGCTCTCGATCGCCGAGCGCCGCGATGCGGCCGACGCCGTGCGCGAGGCCGCGCCGTCCCTGCCGCTGATGTTTGGCGCGGGCGGCATCGACACGCGCGACGTGGCCCGCGATCTGCGCGCGCTCGACAGCCTGCAACCCGACGCCTGGCTGATCCCGCCCCCCTGCTATCTGCAGCCTTCAGAAGCCGGCATCCACTGGCACTACGCGACGCTGGGCGACGCGTCGGACCGCCCCATCGTGATCTACGACGTACCCGGCCGCACGGGTGTCCGCCTGTCCGCCAGCGCCGTGGAATCCTTGTGCGAGACCACGTCGTGCGCGGCCATCAAGGCCTGCGACGCCACGCTGCGCAGCGACCTGGTCGCACGCGGGCGGGTCCCGGTGTTCTGTGGGGATGACACCGCGTTTCTGGCCCATGCCATCGCGGGGGGACAGGGCGCGATCAGCGCATCCGCCCATGTCCGGCCGGATCTGTTCGCGGCGATCCTGCGGCTGGTTGAAACGGATGCGGTGCCGCTTGCGCAAGAATGGTTCGATGCCGTGCTGCCGCTCATCCACGCACTGTTCCGGGAACCCAACCCGGCGCCGCTCAAAGCGCTGCTCGCCCGGCAAGGGCGGATCCACGATGAACTGCGCCGGCCCCTGACGCCCGCCTCCCGGACCCTGGGCCGGCAGGTGCACGCACTGGCAGCGGCCCTGCCGTCGCGCGACCTGGTGCAGCGTCTGCGGGATGACGTGCTGGCGACGTCCTAACGCCCGGTCGGCCGCTGCCCCAGCTCCCGCGACAGCACGGCCGCCTCGGCAACCAGCAGGGCCCCGAAACGCGCCACGTCATCCGCATCCAGCCGCACGCCAGGGCCAAAGATGCAGATGGATCCGGCCACGCGATCCGACCCGTCAAAGAACGGCGCCGCCACCGCCACGGCGCCGGTGATCAACTCATCGCGGCTCATGGCGTAGCCGCGCTCGCGCACCTCGTCCAGGGCGGCTGGATACGTGGCCAGATCCATGTCTATCCCCGCGGCATAGGTCGCCAGCGCATCCGCCGACAAAGGCATGTTGGCCAGGATGCAACGGCCGCTGGCGCCCAGCACCAGCCGCTCGCGATAGCCCACGCCGCGCTTGAAGCTCAAAGGCTGCACGCTGGGCAACTCTTCCACGCACAGCCGGTACACGCCTTCGGGTACGAACAGCGCGACCGTCTCGCCCGTGGCTTCCCACAGGCGCGTCAGCATCGGTTCGGCGATCGTATGGATGCTCAGGCTGGCCCGCCACACATGCGCGAGCCGCGCAACCGAACTGCCCAGACGAAAACGCTGCGGATCGCCCGACGACACCAGAAAGTGATTCTGCTCCAGCGTCGCCAAAAGCCGGTACAGCGTCGGCCGGCTCAGGTTCACCCGCTTGAGCAGTTCGGCCACCGTCAGCCCTTCGTCTCCCGGCCGCCAGGCCGAAAGAATTTCCAGGGCCCGATCCACTGCCCGGACGCTGTCCTGCCCCTTGTCGTTTTCCACGCCGCCCCGCCATCCGCAAAACCTGCATGTTACTGAACCCGTGCCCACCCGCCGCACGCATGTTGACACGCCGAAATCCATGTCCGTAGAATGGACACCATTATCACTAAGCGGACAACCTGATTCAAGGTTGAGGAGACACGATGGACAAAACGATGGCAGACACCTTGGTTCGTACCGGCCCGGGCACCCTGATGGGCAACGTCATGCGGCGCTATTGGGTGCCGGTGCTGCAAGCCAATGAGATTGCCGAACCCGACTGTCCGCCGGTCAAGGTGCAGATCCTGGGCGAAAAGCTGCTGGCCTTTCGCGACACCGAAGGCAAGGCCGCGCTGATCAGCGAGTTCTGCTCGCACCGCGGCGTCTCGCTCTACTTTGGCCGCAATGAAGAAAACGGCATCCGCTGCGCCTACCACGGGCTCAAGTTCGACCGCGACGGCAACTGTGTGGACGTGCCGTCCGCCCCGCAGGCCTGCAAGGCGATGGGCATCACTGCCTACCCCTGTATGGAAATGGCCGGTCTGGTGTGGGCCTATATGGGTCCGAAAGACAAGATGCCCGCGCCGCCCGATGTGGAGTGGTGCACCCTGCCGCCCAGCCATGTGTTCGTGTCCAAACGCCTGCAGGAATGCAACTACCTGCAGGCCATGGAAGGCGGCATCGACACCAGCCACGTGTCCTACGTGCATCGCTACGAGGTCGACACCGATCCCATGCACCAGGGCACCAAGGCGCTCGACTACATCAAGGCCGACGGCAACGTCATTTTCGACATCGAAAAGACGCCGTTCGGGCTGACCCTGTTCGGCCGCCGCAATGGCGACGCCGACACCTACTACTGGCGCGTCACGCAGTACCTCTTCCCCTGGTACACCCTGATCCCCCCGTTTGGCGACCACTCGCTGGCAGGCCATGTCTGGGTGCCGATCGATGACCATTCCTGCTGGGCCTGGAGCATCAACTTCCGGCCGGACCGTCCGCTCAGCGACGAAGAAATGGCCGACCTGGAAGCCGGCAAGGGCATCCACTGCGAGTACGAAGCAGGCAGCAACCAGCCGGGTGGCACCTTCCGGCCCAAGGCCAACAAAGACAACGACTACCTGATGGACCGCCAGGCGCAGAAAGACAAACGGGCCTATAGCGGCGTGTTCGGCTTTGCGGTGCAGGACTCGTCCCTGCAGGAAAGCATGGGACTGATCCAGAACCTCAGCGACGAAAAACTGCTGCCCACGGATCGCGCGATCGTCATGGCGCGCCGCATGTTGCTTGAGGCGGCCAACGCGCTGGAACAGGAACAGGCCGATCCGCCCGCGCTGGCCGCCGACAAGCAGCGGGTGCGCGCGGCCGGTGTACTGCTGCCGCGCGACCAGGACCCGCAAGACTGGGCCGCCGTCCACCTGGCGGACGGCAAGGACCAGCCCGTCTACACGATCTGACCCGCGCCGCGTGCCAGCCCCGCGCACCGGTAGCCCACCGGGCAAGGGTGCCGGGCGCGGCGGCCTGGTTCCCGTCCTCAGTTCCGCCTTGAGTTTCCGCCACGACGCACCCGCGCCGTGGCACGACGTCCGGACCCGGCGCGCAGACGCCTGGCCTTCCCCCAACGGAGACACCTTCATGCCCCTCTTCCCGTTCCGCCGCGCGCTGCTGGCCGCCGCCCTGCTGTCCTGTACGCTGCCGACCGCTACGCTGGCCGCTGCACCGGCCACCCCGCAGGCCACCCCGCAGGCCACCCCGCAGGCCGCCGACTGGGCGCCCACCAAACTTGTCCGCATCGTGGTGCCTATCGTCGGCAGCACCAACGACGTCCTGGCCCGCCTGGTCGCGCCCGAACTGCAGCGCGTGCTGGGCCAGACGGTCATCGTCGAAAACAAGGGGGGCGCCGGCGGCAACATCGGCACGGCGGAAGTCGCGCGGTCCGCGCCCGATGGCCACACCTTGCTGGTCGGCTTCAACGGGCCGATCGCCATCAACCCGACCCTGTACAGCAAGCTGCCCTACGACCCGATCAAAGACCTGTCGCCCATCACGCTGGCCGTCACGTCGCCCCAGTTCCTGGCGGTAAATGCCAACGTGCCGGTCAAGACCGTGGCCGACCTGGTCGCGCTGAGCAAGACCAAGAACATGGCCTACGCGTCGGTATCAACCGGCAGCGCGTCGCACCTGACCATGGAAATGCTCAAGTCGGCCGCCAAGATAGACATTGCCCACGTGCCCTACAAAGGCGCGGGCCCGGCCGTCGTGGACCTGGTCGGCGGACAGGTCGATGCCGCCTTCATGGTGCCCGGCAACGTCCAGCAATTCGCGAAAGAAGGCCGCGTGCATCTGATCGCATCCACCGGCGAAAAGCGGTTCGCGTCGACCCCGAATGTGCCGACCATGATCGAGTCGGGCTACCCCGGTTTCGTTGCGCTGTCGTGGATCGGCTTCTTTGCCCCGGGCGGCACGCCGCAGCCGATCATCGATCGCTACAACCGCGAACTGGTGGCGATCCTCAAGCAACCGGAAATCCGGGCCAAGCTGGAACAGATGGAATTTGACGTGGTGGCCAGTTCGCCCCGCCAATTCGCCGACTGGATACAGACCGAAATCCCGCGCTGGGGCAAGGTCATCAAAGACACCGGCGCCAAGGCCGACTAAGGAGCCCGTATGTCACAGCACGACACCGCTACCTCTGCCGATGCCACCCGCCGCGGCGGACGGCTGCACGGAAAATGCGCGCTTATTACCGGTGGTGGCGGCGGGATCGGCGCGGCCACGGCAGACGTGTTCTGCGCCGAAGGCGCATCCGTGATGCTGGTCGACGCCAGCGAAGACGGCCTGGCCCGGACCGCCGCGGCCCTGCGCGCGGCGCACCCGAGGGCCCACGTCCTGACCTGCGTCGCCGATGTTTCCGATGCCGATCGCGCACGCCAGGCCGTGGCCCAGGCGGTCAAGGGGTTGGGCGGCCTGGACATCCTGGTCAACAACGCGGCCATGCGCAATTACGACGCGCTGGCCGACGTCACCCCCGCCGCGTGGCAGGCCATGGTCGCCGTCAACCTGGTCGGCCCGTCCAACTACATTACGGCGGCGTTGCCCGCCCTGCGGGCGTCGGGCAAAGGCAGTGTGGTGACGGTGTCCTCGTGTTACGCCGTGACCGGGCGCAAGGGCATGGGCCTGTACGACACGACCAAAGCCGGCCTGCTCGCCATGACCCGCACCCTGGCGTGCGAAGAAGCCGCCCATGGCGTGCGCGCCAATGCGTTGTGCCCGGGGTCCACGTTGACCGGCTTCCACCTTGGCCGCGCGCAGGCCAGCGGCAAGTCGGTGGAGCTGCTCAAGACCCAGCGGCAGGACACGTCCATGCTGGGGCGCTGGGCCAGTCCGGAAGAAATCGCCTGGCCTATCCTGTGGCTGGCGTCGGACGAAGCGTCCTTCATTACCGGCGCGACACTGATGGTCGACGGCGGCTTGTCGGCGATGTGAATCGCGGATGGCCAGACCGGCCAAGTCGACCAGCGGTCAGGGTAGCCCGCACAAGGTCACGGCCGCGTCGACGACGACGGGCTCAGCGGTGAGAGTTTGTGCTGCGGTGCAGGGACGGCGGCCCAGGCTTTGAATCGATACCGCGACTCGTGCCCCGGCCGGCTCGATCACACGAAGCCGGCCTTGCGCGCGCCGAACTCTCGCAATGCCGGAAAGATGTCATCCAGATCCCCGGCACTTGCGCCGAACCACCCGCCCAGGGTGGCGGCAAAGGTCTCGACGGATGTCGACGGCAACATGCGCCCGTGGTCGACAAAGCCTGGCCCGGCCACATCGATATCCGGGTGCGATCCATACAACCGGCCCCCGCGCACCGCGCCGCCCATCACCAGGTGATGGCCGCCCCAGCCGTGGTCCGACCCGTTGCCATTCGACGTCAAGGTGCGGCCAAACTCCGACGCCGTAAACGTCGTCACCTGCTTGCCCATCCCCATCGCATCGATCGCCTGCTGGAACGCCGCCATGGCCGACCCCAACTGCGTCAGCAAATCCTTGTGCGCACCCATCAGGCCATCGTGATTGTCAAAGCCATTCAGCGTCACCACGAACACCTGACGGTTCACCTCCAGGCTGCGCCGCGCCGCGATCATGCGCGCCACCACCTTCAGTTGCTTGGCAAACGGCGTCGCAAAATCCCCTTGCACCGTGATCGGCTCCAACGCCGCGCGCAACGTGGCATCGGCCTCGATCGACCGCGCCACCGTTTGCGCATGCAGATCGCCCAGCACATGCTGTTGCGACTGCGTAATCAACTCGCGCAGCAAGGCAGTGCACGTGCTCGATCCGTAGGTGTCCCGGCGCAGCAATTCGATCGGCGTCGATCCATCGATGCCCACGCGATAGCCTGCCACATGCCGGCCCGACAGCAACACCGCGCCCTCGCCCGCCGTCACGTTTGCAAACGTGCTCTTGCCCTTGCCCGATGCAAACAGATCCGCCAGCCGTCCACCCCAGCCCGTCGACGCGCCTTCCGGCGCCAACGCCTGCCAGTAGGCCTGCTGGTCATTGTGCGAAAAGAGCTTGGGCGGCAAGGGCACACTGCCCGAGATGTACTGCGCCTTGGTCGTCGGCACCATCAGCGGCCCGACATTCAACTGCACCGCCAGCTGGCCCTTGTCGAACAGAGGCTTGAGCGGCGCCAGACCAGGCGCCAGCGCAAACTGCGCATCGCCGTCCGCCCCGCCCTGCACGCGCAACGCCGTGGCCTCCAGACTGTTGCGCGGCAAGGCGATATCCGTGCGCGCCGCCGCGTACTTGCGATAACCCGCCGCATCGTACGGAACGATCGTGTTGTACGGATCGTTGCCGCCGTACAGGAAGATGCAGACCAGCGCCTTGTAATCCGTCGCCGACTGCGCCGCCGCCTCGCTCATGGCCCCCAGCCCCAGCGCCAGCGGACTCGCCGCGCCCAGGCCGGAAATGAGAGGACCCGCGACACCGCCCGCCCCCAGTGCCGACATCTGCTTCAGGAACGTACGACGCGCCTCTCCCGCCAGACTGGCCGGGCGAAAGGGCTGCGAACGACGCGATGGCTTGGATGAATCGGACATGACGCTCCAGATGAGTGCTACGACAGGTTGTTCTACGACAGGTGGTTCTTACGACAGGTGGTTCTACGACAGGTGGTTCTACGACAGGTGGTTCTACGACAGGCAGTTCTTACGACGGGGAGTTCTTACGGCAGGTTGTTCTATGACAGCTTGTTCTTACGGCAGGTTGCTCTTACGGCAGGTTGTTCGCCCACAAGGGGTTCTACGACAGGCGTCTCTACGACAGCGGGTTCTGCGACTTGGCTCCATGCGACCGAGGGCTCCACGAAAGACCGGCGCTGCTCACTTCTGCGCATTGCTCATTCTTGAACGCCGCGAAAAATTGCCCTGCGCTCATTTCTGAACCAGGTATTCCGGGCTCGCCACCACCAGCATCACCGCGGCCCGCACGCGGTCCTTCGCGCGATCCGCCGGGATCTCGGCCACCGCCTTCGCAATGCGGCCCGCCGTCTTGTCGCTGTAGGCATCCCCGGCCAGCAGGGTCACGATGTGATCCACCAATGCCGGCGTATCGCCCGCCAGCTTCACCTCGTCCGCATACGCGGTCTGCAGGTCTTCCCAACCCCGGTCCACGTAAATGGCCACGAAATTCAGATACCCGGCCACACTGGTCTCATCGGTAATCTGCAGCTCCGGCGCGACCAGCCCCTTGCGTTCCAGCTTGTCCCCCGGCGGCGAATAGCCGGGCCGGAAAAAGTTGAACACCGACGGCGAACGCATCGGACTCTGCGCCAGCCGGATCGTGTTGTCCGACGTATCCGGCATCGACCATTTGCCATTGGTCGACGTCGCCTTGAAGGCCCGCGCCCATGCCGCAAACCGCACGATAGGCTCACGCACCTTGCCCCAGGTCGGCGACGACAGGTCCGGCGACCGCGCTTCCGCGTCCAGCAAAATCGCACGGAACACCGCGCGCAGGTTCCCGCGCACGCCCTTGCCATCGTCATCGAACACGGCCGACACCCGCCGCACGTACGCCGGCGACGGATTGCTTGTCACCAGCCGCTGAATCATCTGCCGCCCGATAAACGGCCCCACATTCGGATGCGCGGCCAGCGTATCCATCGCCATCTTCAACGCCGTATTGCCGTCCGTGCCCGCCTTGATCGTCGTACCCAAAAAGCGCTTTTCACCCGGCGAATGCTGCGCGGCATCCAGCGCCATCGGCCGGCGATGAAACTCCACATCGCCTTCCCCGCCACTCAGATCCCAGCCCGTAAACACCTTGGCCAGCCCCTGCACATCCGCATTGGTATAGGTGTCCACCGGCTTGCCCTTCACCAGCTTGGGCGTGCCATCCGGATTGAGCTGATACAGGCCGATCGTGAACAGCTGCATCACCTCGCGCGCGTAGTTTTCGTCCGGCTGCCGGCCCGTCTTCGCGTCTTCCTTGCGGTTGCCGCGAAACGTCAGCATCGACGCCATCGACAGGCTGCGCGACACCGCTTCGATCAGCTCGCGGAACGTGCCGAACGCATGTCGGGTCAGCAGGTCCATGAACGACGCCGCGCCAAACAGCGGCCACGACGCCGTCACCGCCGCGACGTTCACGACAAAGATTTCCGACAACGCAAACGCCGCGCGCACGCGCACCGCGTCGGGCGCGCTGATGAACGCGCGCCACATCGTGGCATCCAGCGGTGCATTGATCCCGTTGCCCTTGAAGGCCTCGGTATTCACTTTCTGCGATAGCAGCCAGTCGAAATGCGTGATCGACGGCGGCATGGCCAACTGCGTATCCAGCCAGCGCGCATAGCCCTGCTTGACGACCGCATCGATCGCCTCGGGCGTGGGGCCAAACGTGGCTTGGGCAAGAAAACGCGAGGCCGCGCCGCGCGTGGGCGTGTGCGCCGAATCGGCGCGTACGTCGGGTGGCATGGTGAGCGGTCCTGATGCCCGCGCAAAACCGGCGCGAGCGAGGCGGCAGCAGGCAGGCATACTGTCCGGAAGTGGCCAGCGGCGGACCACACGTCGGACGCCCACCTGCATCGGTTAGAGGAGTCAATTCCAGTGTAGGCCACCCCCGCCACGATCGCGTCCTGCTTCCGGCTTCATCCTTGGTACTAGTTCTTCATGTCAGGACTGGGGATGGCGGCGGTCTACCCCCGCACCGCAGCCGCCTCTGCCGGAGCCACGGACAACCGCAACCCCACCGCATGCAGCACGGCCAGCAAGGTCTTTAGCGTTGGGTTGCCGGTGGGCGACAAGGCGCGATACAAAGCTTCGCGGCTGATACCCGCCTCGCGCGCCACCATCCCCAGGCCCCCATAAGCTTCAGCAACGTCACGTAATGCCAGCAGGCCGACCGCGCGAAAGTTCGGATCGTCGAGCTCTTCAAGCGCGGACTTCAAATACTCGATCGCGAATTCGCGATCAGCGCGCAACTCCGCGATAGTGGCTTCCGAATGGGACACTGAGGCAGTGTGCTTCCGAAGCGTCATGATTCTCTCCGTTTCCAATCAAGCCAATAGGACTTGGCGATAGCGATGTCTGCCTGTTGAGATCCTTTGTCACCGCCAGCCAAAAGGATCACCAGCTGTGAGCCATGGCGACCCAGATAGACTCGATATCCCGCACCGACGTCTTCGCGCAGTTCAAGCACACCATCACCCACGGTCCTGATGTCACCAAGCAGGCCTAGCGATACACGACGAATCCGGATTTCCAGCTTCGATCGCGCTCGCGCATCGCGAAGACTCGTCAGCCAATCAGTCAGCGGTACTGAACCATCACTGCGCTGATAGCGCCGCACCTCGACCATATCCAACACCCATTGTAATTTAAAAGCTACACGCTTTCGCAACGACTCATGGCGCAGCGGCGACCCCAGTGCAATCAACAAGCCACTGCTTGTATGCGTTGCCCTTGTTATCGGCCGCCGCCAACCCAAGTCCGATCCGCGCTTGTACGCTACGCGCAAACTGTCATACCGGCCCTCCAAAAGAAAAAGGCCCGTGCACACTGGCACGGGCCTTCTCCCTCGCAGCACCTTCGCTGTGTCGTCTGCTTACTCTTCCAAGGTGTACGCCAGCACCGAATCGCCCGGCGTGGTGCCGATCGAGCCGTGGCCGCCCGCTGCCAGGACAACGTACTGCTTGCCGTCCGCGCCGCGGTAGGTCATGGGCGTGGCCTGGCCGCCGGCGGGCAGGCGGGCCTTCCACAGTTCTTCGCCCGTGCTCACGTTATAGGCGCGCAAGTAGTTGTCCAGCGTGGCCGCGGTGAAGGACACGCCGCCGCCGGTCATCAGCGTGCCGCCGTGGCTGATGATGCCCATGGGCAGCGGAATCGGGAACGGGAACGGCAGGAAGCTCGTCTTCTGGTCCTTGACGGTACCGTTGCGGCGCATCCAGGCGGTCTCGCCGCTTTTCAGGTCCACACCAGCCATGGTGCCCCAGGGGGGTGCCTGGCACGGCAGGCCCAGGCCCGACCGGAAGTGCTGGATGCTGACGGCGAAACGGGCGCCGAAGTTCTCGTTGAACACCGGCTTGCCATCTTTCGTGACCATGCGCTGGTCAGGCTTCTGCTGGTACTCGGGCCGTTCCACGAAGTGGTACAGGTAGGCCAGGCGCACCGGCGTGCCGATCAGGACTTGGCGCACCGGGTCCACGGCGACGCTGCCCCAGTTGAACACCCCGATATTGCCGGGGTAGACCAGCGAACCGGCAATCGTTGGCGGCGTCCACGGGTTGCCGTCGTAACGATGCTTGTTGAACGTGATGCGGCACATCAGCTGGTCGATCGGCGTCGTGCCCCACATGTCGCGCTCTTTCAGTGCGGGCGGAATGAAGTTCAGAGACGACACCGGCTGCGTGGGCGATGGTTTTTCGCCGGGCACGTCGGTCTCGGTCGAAACCTTCACTTCTTCAACTGGCAGCACGGGCTTGCCGTTGCGGCGGTCCAGCACGAACAGGTTGCCGCCCTTGGTCGGCAGCACCAAGGAAGGCACCTGGGCGCCCTGCACGGTCAGGTCGAGCAGCGACGGCTGCGAGGGATTGTCGCGGTCCCACAGATCGTGATGCGAGGTCTGGAAGCGCCAGATGGGCGATCCGGTCTTCAGGTCCAGTGCCACCACCGTGTCGGTATAGGCTTCGTCGTCGATCGACCGGTCGATACCCAACTGGTCAGGCGACTTGTTGCCAAGCGGCACGTAGACCAGCCCAAGCGCCTCGTCGGCCGCAAAGATGGTCCAGCTGGTGGCCGAGTTCGGCGTGTAGGTCCGGCCTTCCGGCAGCGGACGCGTGTCCGACGGATTGCCTGCATCGAAATTCCAGACCAGCTTGCCGGTCCGCACGTCAAACGCGCGCGTCACGCCCGACGGGTTGTTCACGTATGCATTGTCGATAATGGAGCCGCCCACGATCGCCAGGTCGCGCGTCACGGTCGGCGGCGAGGTCTGCATGTACGTGGACTTGCGGATATTGGTCAGGCCCTTGAGCAGGTTGACGTAACCGCCTTCGCCAAAGCCCTGGCACAACTTGCCGGTGTTGGCATCGACCGCGAACAGGCGGCCGTCGGTCGTGGTGGCGACCACACGGCGGCGGCAATCCGCCGTCGCGCCAGCCGCAGGCGTGGACACCGCAGCACCGGCCGCAGCCCCCCCGGCACCCGCAGCGCCAGCACGGCCCGCAGCTGCCGCATCCTCATCGTGATACGACACGCCGCGGCAGGTCTGGTGCTGCAGCATGGCGTCCGGCTCGACCACCGGGTCGAACTTCCAGCGTTCCTTGCCGGTCGCCGGGTCCAGCGCCACGATACGGTTGTGCGGCGTGCACAGGTACAGCATGCCGTTGACCTTCAGCGGGGTGGCCTCGAACGTGTATTCGGACGCGTCCCGCGCCGGATCGCGCAAGTCCCCGGTGTGGTATTCCCACGCCAGCTTGAGCTTGCCGACGTTATCCAGGTTGATGTCCTTGAGCGACGAGTACCGCTGGCCCAGGTTGTTGCCCCCATAGGCCACCCAGTCATCGGCCGGGAACGGCGCCGTCCCGGGAATGGCAGGCGGCGGCACCGCGTCGGCTTGCGTGGTCGGCAGGCTGCCTTCGGTCGGGAAAGGATCGTAGAAGCACATGCCGATCGTCAGCACGATCAGCAGCCCCATGACGCCGGCCAGCAGGCCATGCGCGCCCTTCCACAAAGGCGCGATGCCGCGGCGGCCGTCTTGGGCCTTCAGGCGCTTCGAAATCGGATCGACATTGTTCTGCCGAGCGACCTGCCCGTTGTTCAGGCGGCGCGCCACGAACGGCAGCGCCAGCCACAGCCCCAGCACGGCCAGCAAGGCGCCGCGCGGAATCAGCTGCCATTTGTCGAATCCCACTTCCCACAGGGACCAGACCAGCGTCAGCAGCAGCACCACCGCATACACGCCGAATGCGGCGCGGCGGCGGCGCATGATCAGCACGCCAGACAGAATGAGGCCCAGCCCCATCACGATATAAAACGGACTTCCTCCGACCGTGACGAGGGATATACCCAAGCCCCCGATGACGAGACCAAGCAGACTGAAAAGCATGCCGGTGATTAGTACTAACATCTATTGACCCCCAGTTAAGTGCGAATAGTCCCACATCCGTGGCGCGCAGCAGGGCATAACCCTTGGGCAATCCTTGGATAGATTGGTCATGATCGGACCGATTCCGCGGCAGGGGCGGCTGGCAATGCACCGTTACGCGACGCTCGGACGCGTTGGGCATGCAGCAGGGAAAATGCCCGCCAGGCGGGCGCAAGACGCGCCGCTGTGCTCATCGTGCGGACACGCAGGAGACACGCCCTGCGACAGGTCCCGCGCACGAATGGGGATATCATCAAACCATGCATCACCTTAAAGTGACCTGATGAACGTACTGATCAACAGCCTCGTTTTTGTCTCGACTGTAGTCGGGATGGAGCTTTTCGCCATCGTCGCGCACAAGTACATCATGCACGGCTGGGGATGGGGCTGGCATGCGTCGCACCACGCGCCGCGCACCGGCTGGTTCGAAAAGAACGACCTGTACGCCGTGGTGTTCGCGGGGGTGTCGATCGTGCTGATCGCGCTGGGGTCAGCCGGCTATCACCCGCTGGAATGGATAGGCGCGGGCATGACGGGCTACGGCCTGTTGTATTTCCTGGCGCATGACGGGCTGGTGCACCGCCGACTGCCCTGGCGCTACACGCCGCGGCAGGGGTACCTGAAGCGGCTGTACCAGGCGCACCGCATCCACCATGCCGTCCACGGCAAGGAAGGCTGCGTCTCGTTCGGTTTTCTGTACGCGCCGTCGGTGGCTGCGCTCAAGCAGCAGTTGCAGCAGATCCATGGCGAGGCCGGTCTGCGTCAGGCCGCGACGTTTCCGGCAGATGCGCCGTTGACGGATTCAGGTCCGGCCGGGGCCGCGACCACAGATGCGCGGGCCGTGCGGCAGGCGTCTGCCCCCGCAGGCGAAGCGCGGTAACGGCCGCGCCGCCCAGCAGTCGCAGCTTGTCGGCCTTGGACGTCGACACCCGCTTGTCCCAGGCACGCGGGCCCAGCGTCTTTACCTTGACACCGATATCGCGATACACGCCGCGCGCCGTCGCGATCGACCACGCCGACCGCCCGGGCAACACCTTCACGCCTTCCAGCGCCGACGCGTAATACGGCTCGGCCTCGTCCACCAGCCGTGCGCCCAGGGGCGCCAGCCGGGCGCGATACGCCGGGTCGCCCACCCGATCCAGCGGAATGCCCGCGTCGCGCAGCCAGTCCGACGGGACATAACACCTGCCTACGGCCGCGTCGTCCACGATGTCCCGGGCGATATTGGTCAACTGGAACGCCAGCCCCAGGTCGCACGCGCGGTCCAGGGTCGCCTCGTCTTTCACGCCCATGATCACCGCCATCATCAGCCCCACGACACCGGCCACGTGATAGCAATAGCTCAGTGTGTCTTCCAGCGTGTCGTACTTGCGTTCATGCACGTCCATCGCAAAGCCGTCCAGGTGCTCGAACGCGTACTGCTCGGGAATACGATGCTTCAACGCCACTTCCTGGAACGCGGCAAACGCCGGGTCCGTCATGGTCTCGCCGGCGTAGGCGCGGCGGGTTTCGGCATATAGCGTGGCCAGGCGTGCTTCGCCTTCGGCCCGGTCCTGGGCAGCGTCTTCGGGCTTGCCCGCCACCGCGCCGAACCCCAATTCCTGGCCGTCGACCACGTCGTCGCAATGCCGGCACCACGCATACAACATCAAGGCGCTGCGGCGGGTGTCGGGCGCAAACAGCTTGGCAGCAGCCGCAAAGCTCTTCGATCCGACCGCGATGGTCTGCGTCGCGTGGGCCAGCAGCGCCTCGCTCATCGTCCGGCCTCGGCCAGCATCAACGTCGCCGTCGCCTTGGCGGATCCGATCACGCCCGGCACGCCGGCGCCCGGATGCGTGCCCGCGCCCACCAGATACAGATTGGGCAGATCGGCATCCCGGTTATGCGGACGGAACCAGGCGCTCTGCGTCAGGATGGGCTCCAGCGAAAACGCCGACCCCACATGCGCATTCAGCTCGTCACGGAAATCCAGCGGCGTAAAGAAGCGCGTCGTGACCAGCTGGCTGCGCAGGCCGGGCATGTAGCGCTCTTCCAGATACGCCAGGATCTTGTCGCGATACTTCGGGCCTTCCACTTCCCAGTCGATGGGCGCGTTGCCCAGATGCGGCACCGGCGCCAGCACATAGTGGCTGCCGCAACCCGGCGGTGCGAGCGACGGGTCGGTAATGCACGGCGCGTGCAGGTACAAGGAAAAGT
Source organism: Pigmentiphaga litoralis (assembly GCF_013408655.1). Lineage (NCBI taxonomy): Bacteria > Pseudomonadati > Pseudomonadota > Betaproteobacteria > Burkholderiales > Alcaligenaceae > Pigmentiphaga > Pigmentiphaga litoralis. The sequence continues at coordinate 410,376 of NZ_JACCBP010000002.1, read as the reverse complement.
CGTCCGCCAGCGTATCCAGGTGGAAGATGTCGTGGATCAGTTGCTGGTAGCGCGGACCAAAACAGACGGTGTGATGCTGCAGCTGCGTATGGTGATGATTGACGCCGAAATACAGCACGAACAGTGAATTGCTGAACCGCTTCTTGCGCAGCGAATTGGCCCGCGACACGCCGCGCGGGTGGTGCCCGAGCAGCTTCTCGTACGTGAACATGACGTCGGCATTTGACGCCACGGAGTCGGCCGGGAACAGTTCGCCGCTTTCCAGCCGCACGCCCTTCACCCGATTGTTCTCGACATCGATCTTGGCCACGGCGGCATTGACTTCAATACGCCCGCCCAAGTCTTCGAACAGCCGCACCAGGCCCCGCACCAGCGCCCCCGTGCCACCCTTCGGAAACCACACGCCCCACTTGCGCTCCAGCGCGTGGATCAGCGTGTAGATCGACGACGTCGCGAACGGATTGCCGCCCACCAGCAAGGAATGGAAGGAAAACGCCTGGCGCAGGTGTTCATCCTGGATGAATTTCGACACCATGCTGTACACGGTGCGCCAGGCCTGCAGCTTGGCCAGTTGCGGCCCCACCGCCACCATGTCGCGGAACGACAGGAAAGGCACGGCCCCCAGCTTCAGATAGCCTTCATCGAACACCGCCTTCGAATACGCCAGGAAGCGCTGATAGCCGGCAACGTCAGCCGGATTGCGCGCGTGGATCTGGCGGTCCAGCGACTCCTGGTCATTGACGTAATCGAAGCTCGAGCCGTCTTCCCAGCACAGGCGATAGAACGGCGAGACGGGCAGCATCTCGACATAATCCGACATCTTCTTGCCGGCCAGGGTGAACAGTTCTTCGATCGCCGACGGATCGGTGATCACGGTCGGCCCGGCATCGAACACGAACCCCTGATCCTCGTACACATAGGCCCGGCCGCCCGGCTTGTCCCGCTTTTCCAGCAGCGTGGTCTGCACGCCGCTGGCCTGCAGGCGGATGGCCAGGGCCAGTCCGCCAAAGCCGGCGCCAATCACCACGGCACGTTGCGCGTCGCTCATTCGTAATTCCTGATTCGATGGGGATGGACCGCCAGCGCGGCCTTCATGGCCTGTGCTACCGGAACCGGTGGCTTGCCGACCAGAATGCGCAGCTTGTCGTGCGGGGCAAGGCGCCCGGCATAGAAGCGGCGGATCAGGCCTTCGGACAAGCCATAGAAACGTTGCATGACGCGCCACCGGTCGTCCGATCGGCCCGCGAGGAACAGCATGCGGTTCAGAAGACGGAAGTAGCCCTGCGCGCGCCATTCCTGGCGAGCCTCGTCGCGGATCGCCGCAAACAGGGCCGGGGCGCGCAAGTCGGGCAAGGCCGCCAGACGCCATGCCAATCGCAACGCATGAGGTAGAGAATAGCCGGTCGTCGGGTGGAAAAGGGCCGCGCGCAGACCTGTCGTCGGCTGCTGGCCGATATCGGCCCAGAAAGCGTCCGTATCGCCCGCGAGAATGATGGGCAAAGACCCTCGTTCCTCACGAATTACCTCGGCGATCGTCCATCCCTTGGACCGTGCGTACTCGGTGACATTTGCGCGCAAGATATCGTCGGTCAGCCGGTGGTGGTCGACATAATGCGTGTCTTCGATCAACAGCCGATCCGGCCCGAACGGCAGCACGTACACAAATCGATAACCGCCGCCCTGTGGGACGCTGGCATCCATGATGATCGGCGCGGTCATGCCGTGGGGCTGCGCCAGCCGCACTTCCTGGCCCAGAAAGGTCTGGTAGCCCAGCGCCAGATGTTCGCTGGCCCGCGGGCCCCGGCCATCGACGACGGCGGCGGCCGTCAGCGTCTGCCCGGTCGCCAATCGGACCGAGGTCGGGGTGACGTCAGTCACGGCCACGCCCAAACGCAGTCGTTCGCCAAGGATCGGGCCCACCACCCGTGCAAAGTCGTCGGAAGCAATGCTGGCATAGCCGCTGTGAAGAGTGCGTTGGCGTTCCGGAAAGACCACCTGATAACTCTGCCAGCTGCAGGAAATGACAGGCGCCAGCCACGCGCGCTGCGCCGGGTCGATGTCGCTGTCGTGGAACGACCAGGTGTGGTTGCCGCCCAGGTGCTCGCTGCCTTCCAGGACCAGGAAGTTGACGTCCGGCCGTTCGGTCGCCAGACGCCACGCCAGCAGACCGTTGGCCAGGCCCCCGCCGACCAGGATCAGGTCCAGGGGGGCGCCTTCCGGTAGGTAGACGGCATTGGAGTCGGCACGGGCATCGGCGTGGACGCGGGCATTGGCGTGGACTCGGGCATCGTCGTGGACGCCGGTCGCCTGCCCTGCTGCGCCTGGCAGCTCGCCCGCGCTCACGCTTGCTGCGCGGCAGGCGCGCGCGCCTTGGCCGATCCGTCGTCGCCGTACGCCGTCCGGTGGGCAGATGCGCTTCCGCCCTCTGCGACCGCGGCGGGCATCCGCAACGCGCCGGGCAGTTGCCCCTCGCCGCCCGTCTGGCGGTCCGCCGTCACCCGCCCTTCCACCGCATCCAGAATGATCTCCACCGCGCGCCGCGTCCCGCCCGCGCGCAGCACCGCCGCCGACAGGCCCTCCAGCCGACCCGCCATCTCTGTGTCGTCCAGCAATTCGCGCAGCAAGGTCGTCAGCCGGCCCACGGTCGCAAAGCGGGGCGACGCGCGCCGCCCGGCCCCGATCCGCACCATCCGCGCCGCGGCGCCTGGCTGGTCGAACGCAATCGGCATCGCCAGCATTGGCGTGCGGGTCGCCATCGCATCCAGCACCGTATTCAGTCCACCATGCGACACCACCGCATCGGCCCGCATCAAGGCCGCGCCCTGGGGTGCGTAGTCCGTCACCCACGTGGCACCCGCCGCTTCCAGTTCCCGGGACTGCTGCGCGTTCAGCCCGCCGCAATGCCCCACCAGCAGCTGCGCATCCACCCGCCGGCACGCCTGCGCGATCCGTTTGAACAGGTCCAGCCGGTAGCCCTGCACGGTGCCCAGCGACGCAAACACAAAGGGCCGGTCATTCTCGATCGGCCATGGCAGCGGCGGCCCGGACGTATCCACCGGACGCAGCGGCCCCACGTAATGGAACTGCGCGGGCAAGGACCGCCGGGGGAAATCAAATTCAGGAATGATCTGGCTCACCTGGGCCAAGGGCGACAGGCACTCGTGCAAGGCGCCCCGCCGGGACAGGCCAAAGCCGGCCGCCCGCGATTCGATCACCCGGCGATGCGGCGTCATCATCCAGTCGTAGATCCGCTCGCTTTGCGCGGCCATCTGCGCCGATTTCTCGGTGTCATCCCACACAAAAGGCATGACCGGCAAGGGCACGCCCGGCTCCCGATTGACAGGCAAGGCGCAGGCGATCGACACATAAGGCAGCCCGACGCCGTCCCCGATCAACCCGCCTGCGGCTTCCATCTGGTCGCACAGCAAGGCATCGATACCCAGGCGCGACAGCGCCGCGGGCACCTCGCGGCACAGCATGTCGGTGCAGCGGGCCAGATCGACGATTACGCGGCGCAGGCCCCACGGACTGCCCGGATTGGCCGCGGCGCGGATGGTATGCGCCAGGGATCCCAGCGGATGCGTGTCGGCGCCCACGGCCTCGAACCCGATGCGCGGATCGGTCACGAATGGCCGGGTATCTGCCTGGTGGATGAAGGTGACGCGATGCCCCTTGTCCACCAGGGCCGAGGCCAATGCCTGCAGCACTTGAAAATGGCTTGAAAACGCCGGCGCGATGACGCCAAAATGAATCATGCCCAACGTTCCAATCTGAAAGAAGAAAGTACTGACCCGCGCAGCTTATGACGTTGTACAACATCCGTCAGGGCGCCTGCCGGGCAGGCGCAACCCGCCGCGGCTGGCTGCGTTCCATCGTTTACAAGACTTAGCCCGAAAAGCAGGTACCCTGACGGGCTGAATCGCTCGAAAGCATGCAGCATCGGTCCCGCACTGGGGCGAATTGTCGCAGTTCGAAGTGTCACAAGGCTTTTCAAAGGACCTGGCCTATGGTTTTACCCGTTACCGCCACGCAAGACGCACCGCCGTCCTGCGACGTGCGCGCGCTTCGCCAGGAAGTGGAGCAGCGGCTGGCCGAACTGCTGCCCGAAGCCGGTGGCGAACGAGACCTGATTGCGCTGGCCATGCGCGAAAGCACCCTGGCGCCCGGCAAACGGGTTCGCCCGCTGCTGCTGGTGCTGACCGCGCGCGACCTCGGGTACGACGACCCTTCCCTGCTGGACCTGGCCTGCGCCGTGGAAATGGTGCATGCCGCGTCGCTGGTGCTGGATGACATGCCTTGCATGGACAATGCCCGCCTGCGCCGTGGCCGTCCCACCATTCACCTGCATTTTGGTGAGGATGTCGCCATCCTCACCGCGGTGGCTTTGCTGACACGTGCCTTCCATCTGGTTTCGAGCCTGTCGTCCGTGCCGCCCCTGCTGCGCACGCAACTGGTCGGCGGGCTGGCCAACGCGGTCGGCACCCAGGGACTCGTCAAGGGTCAGTATCAGGATCTGCGGGAAGGCACCCGAGCGCGGTCGGCGGACGAAATCGCGTCAACCAATGATCTGAAAACCAGTGTGCTGTTCAGCGCCACCATCGACATGGCCGCCATCATTGCGCAGGCCGATGAATCGGTGCGCGTCACGCTGGGCAGTTTTGCATCGGAACTGGGCCAGGCCTTCCAGTTGCTGGACGACCTGCGCGACACGCGCGACAACGACACCGCCACCACGGGCAAAGACATCTGCAAGGACGAAGGCAAGTCGACATTGATCGCCCTGCTGGGCGTCGAAGCGGCCCACCGCCGGCTTGGCATGCACTTGCATCATGCCGACGCGCACCTGAGCCGCGCGCTGGGCGACCGGCAAGACACCCGCGCCTTTGTGCGCGCGCTGTTCGATGCCGCCATGATTCCAGCCGTCCAACGCACTACGGTGCTGACGGGCGCGGCGGGCTAAGGCCGCCGCCGCACCATCCTCAGTCGGCGGCGCGTTCCAGCGCCGCCCGCAGCGCACCCGGGTCGGTATACGTCTTCTGGTTCACCAGCACGCCATCGCGCAGCTGCAACCATGTCACCGAGTCATTCTGTTCCACATACTTCTGCGCAACCGTGCCTTCCCGATCCAGCACGATCCGGTAGCTCGCCTTTTTCATGGCAGGCACCATGAACATCCGGCCTACCGACGGCACCCGCGCGATATCCGCCACGTACACCACCTTGCGCGCTTCCAGATAGCCCGCTGGCTGGTCTTCCATCGCCGCGTTCACCACCTTGGCGGCATCCATGCTGCGCGCCACCAGCAGCACCTTCACGTCGTTGCTGAATGCGTACGGTTTGTCGAACTGATCGTCCAGGGTCCACGGCTCGACACGCGCGCCGGGCTCCATGGCGTGCGCGCCCAGCGAAGCAAGCGTCAGAACCACGGCAGCAAAGGTTTTGATCATGGCGTTTCCGGTAAAGAGAAGTGCGGGCAATGTAGCCGATCGCGTGGCCTCCAAGACCGGTGCAATTGCAGCGGGATGCAACGGTGGAAAAGCGGTAAGCAGGTCTGGCAAGCAGCGGCGGGCCTGGCCACGGGCTGCCGGGGTGGATGGCGTTGATTACTCCAGATACCAAACGAGCTTCACCATCGCTCGCGTTTCATTCGCCCGCATCTGCCGACCCAGCGCCTGGTCCGCCGACGCATGCCCATCCGCTCCGACATACCCCAGCCTATCCACCGACACGATCACCTCCCGCTGCGCCGTCCACAGCCACCGCGCCCGGGCGCTGATCCCCAGCCGGTTCGACACGTTGTCCCACTGCAGCAGCACGCTTTCCGACCGGCGGGTCGACGGCGTGTGATCCATCCGGAAGGTCGCCATCCGCACCGTAAAGGCCCCGGACGGCAAGCGGATCGCGTTGCGCGCCATGCCGATGCGCGCCCCCCACGTCGGCGACGGCTGCCATGCCAGGGTGACCGATTGATCATCCCGCCGGCCGTCGTAATACCCGCCACCGCGCCACTGCGCCTCCGCTGACAGGGGCCGCGACGGCGCTGTCTCCAGATAGGCATACAGATAACGCCAGGCATAGCGACCCCTGTCCACCGTCACCCCTGGGACGGGCGCAAATGGCGCAGCCACGGTATCGGTCTCCATGAACACCTCGGCCATCGCCGTATCCCCTGCCGGCGTCGTATAGGCCATCTCGGGATTGATCACGACGGAGCTCTCCACACCCCCCGGCTTGCGACGGAAACTCCAGTCGACCCCCGGGATCATGTCGGCGCCTTTCCGGGTCCGGTGCCACCAGCCGATCTCGCCCTTCCCGCGCGTCACGCCCGCCTCGGCCAGATAGCCCAGTGCAGGCAGAAACCCGGCATCAATCCGCTGCACCTCGGCATTGCCGGTCGGTCCCACGTTGGGATACTGCACGCTGGCGCCCCACGCCTGTCCGGCGCCGACCACCGGATTCTCGGACCGCTGCGTCCACGCATGCGTTTCCAGCGTCTTGCCGCTCGAACTTGCGGCACGACCCAAGGGTGAGAAATCCGTGTCGCGAAACTGGTAATCCACCCCCCACAGCCGGCTTCCGGACGTGCCATCCGGATTGCCGCGCGTGCCCAGCACCCCGACCCGATGCCGCGCATCCAGCGCCCGGGCGACTCGCACCACGGCCACATCGGCAGACCGTTGCCCCGGCTCGCCAGGCGCCACCGGCCCGCCCGCCACCCGCGTCCCGAACACCCCCAGGTCAAAGCCCGCCACCGCGCCCGACAGCTTCACCCCCGCGTCCAGGCTCCGCGGCCGTCCCGACGCATCCAGCCCGATACGGCGCGAGTAGTACGGAATCACCGCCGTCTCGACCAGCCCCCCGAAACTGAACCGGCCCGCATCCTGCAGAAAGAAGGCGCGCTTTTCCGGCCGGAACAGTTCAAAGCGGGTCAGGTTGACCTTGCGCTCGTCCGCCTCGGCATCCCCAAAATCCACGTTCAACGCCAGCGTCGAACGCAACCCCGCCGCGCTTTCATGGAACGCCTCCAGCCCCGGCGCCACCGCCCGCTGAGCGCGACCCGTGCCCGATGCGCCCGACGATTCCGCCGTCCCTCGCACCGACGCCTTCACCCGCACGCCCAGGCCGTCCTGCTCGGCCACGATCGCCGGCATCGGTAACGCGTCACCCAGCGAATACACAAACTTGTCGGGCTGGATGCCGGCGAGCCGCACGCGCTCGCTGCCATTGGGCATCCAGCGTTCGGCGTTCAGGCGCCAGGTGGGGGGCAGGCCAGGGGTCACTGTCGCGGAAGCGCTGGACACCGGCTCGTCAACGGCATGGGGATAGCCAAAGCCTTCGTCCGCACCTTGCCCACCCGAACGCCGTCGGCCAAATACCGATAGCGGAATCGCCAGGTCTGCATGCCATCCCTCCGGCCCGACGCGTGCCCGGCTCACCCACCGTGCGTCCCAATCGAAACGCATCTGCCCGCCATCGAACACCAACGCGTCAAACTGCGCGCCGTTGGCATTCACCACGAACAGGAACCCGTTGCGCCCGTCGCCATCGGGGTCGATCACCACCGTGACCTGATCCTCTTTCAGCATGCCCTCCACATCCCGCCGCATCTGCTGCGCGACAACAGTCGACGGCGCAGGATCCCACGCGTCGATCCGCAGATACAGCGTGCGGCCGTCGTGCGCCACACGCAGTTCGGTGCGGCGAGTCGGCGCCACGCCCGCGCGCGGCGCAACCTGGATGAATTGGTCGATGACCGGGGCGTTGACCAGCGACGGGAACGCGATGGCGTCGGTGGGCGAGAAAGGATCAAGCCGATGCGCGGCCGGCAGCAGGACAGAAGGCACAGGAATCGAATTGAACGCAGACGTAGCGGTGGAAGTGGATGCGACTGTGGCTGTGGCGGCGAGTAAGGGCACCGCCACGCAAATCACGACGCAGAACAGCCGAATCCCATGCGTGATCGCCGCGCTGAAGTTCGCCATTCAGGCCACCTGACCGCGGGTGGCCGCACGGGTCGCCTTGGCAGCCGCCAACGGCGCCACACCAACCAGCCGCGCTGCCTGCGCTCGCCGCCCCCGCCACTTCTTCCACCAGATCACGACACCCGTCACGCTCAGCATCGCCACCAACAGGCCCATCACTGTCACGAACACATCGAACGGCAATCCCCAGACCGCCGCCATGTGCAGGCTGGTCAGCCAGGTGCGCACCGTATCGCCCGCCGCCGCGCCGGTGGGTAGCCACAGATGTGCAAGCCCGCCAGCATCGAACGTCAGGCTGGTGGCGCCCCGGTGATCCCGGATATCCCGATCGCTGCGCACCACATACCGGTACGTCCTCGCAGACGCGTCGTAACCCAGGGCTTCTTCATTGATCACGACCACCGGCGGCACCTGCAATGACGCCTGCTCGGCCATCAAGCGACGCCCCATTTCGTGCGCGTGCCGCCAGTTCATTAACGGCGCGGCCTGAGCTGCCGAAGCGCCCTGCGGCGTGACACCCTCCGGCTGATGCGCCAGCACGGTCTTCATGACCGGGTCATACACCTCCGACAGATCGAACGCGACGCTGCTCCACGCCAGCACGAACAGCATGGCCCACACCCACAAGCCGCCCGCGCGATGCAGATCGAAAGTCACCTTGTAGGCGCCGCCATCCCACCGCACCTTCCACGACGGCCACCACCGCCGCCGCCACGGCTTGCTGTCCGCCCGTTTTTTCTTCAGCGCCGCGGGAAACGTCAGGTACGCGCCCACAAAACAGTCCAACGTCCACAGCAAGGCAATCACGCCAAAGACATAGCTGCCGATCGTGTCCAGCGCCAATGAAAAATGCAGCCGGTAAATGAAGGGCATCAGATTCTTCCACCCTTGCCCGATGTCTCCCCACTTGCGTTCCCCGACCACGACACCGCGATAGGGATCGACAAAGATCTGGTCGTTCGGCAAGTCCACAGCGTTCTGCTGGGCGGCCTCGGTGTTCGCCGCCAGATACACCACCAGCGTCCGCCCCGCTTCCACCCGCAACGGCGCGTAGCGAACCTGCGCCTGCGGATAACGCGCCTGCACCCGTTCGACCAGATCAACGGGATCCATTGGCACCGCTTCAGCGGAAGGCGGCGTGACGCGGAACAAGGCCGGCGATATCGCCTCGTCCAACGCGTCGTTCCACACCAGCAGCGCCCCCGTCACCCCCGCCAGCAACAAAAAGCCAGCCAGCACCAGGCCAACCCAACGATGCGCCACGACAAACATCTGACGGTCGACCGGCCATCGCCTGCCGACCGGAATCGGCCGGACGGGCATCAAGATCCGCTCGGGCTCTCGACGGCGATCACCTGCCCGTTCTCCATCCGGACCAGCCGGTCGGCCAGATGGAAATACCGGTCATCGTGCGAGATCACCAGCACTGCCTTGCCCCGCGCACGCAACTCGGGCAGCAACTCGCGATAGAACACGTCCTTGAACACCGGATCCTGGTCGGCCGCCCATTCGTCGAACACCAGGAAAGGTCGGTCTTCCAGGTAGGCCACCACCAGCGCCAGGCGCTTGCGCTGCCCCTGCGACAAGGCGCGCGTCGTGAATGCGCCATTGATCACCTGCACCTTGTGATGCAGATTGAGCTTGGTCAGCAAGGCATTGCCCTGCGCATCCCTATCGGCCGACGCTCCTTCGAGCAATTGATCGAACAGATGGAAGTCGGAAAAGATCGCTGAAAAATTCTGCCGATACCGGTCCCGATTGGCGTCCGTCACCAAGTCCCCGTTGCACAGGATCTCGCCGCTTTCCGGCTGATACAGCCCCACCAGCAACTTGGCCAGGGAGGTCTTTCCGCTCCCGTTGCCGCCAACCAGGTATGTGATTTCGCCGGGCGCGAATGTCAACGCGATCGGGCCCAGCTTGAACAGGTCATCCAGACCTTCGTGGTAGTAGGTATGGCAGACGTCCCGCAGCGCCAGGCCCGCAAACGGCAACTCTGTCGATGCTGGGTGCGGCAAATCTGCCGGGGCTGGGTACGGCAGCCCCGTCGATGCCAAGGACGGCGTGCCGCGGCGGGGTCCGGTTGATGACGCCAGATCCCGCGACGCATCATCCAGCGTCGTCCGATCCAGCTGCTGCGTGATCTCATCAATACGCGCGCCCGACACCCGCGCCATGTTCGCGCGCGGCAGCGCCATCAGCAGGTTCTCCAGCGGCGCCACCATGTACACGAACACCAGCGCAAAGCCGGTCATGACCCGCCCGCGCTCAGGCACGTCCCCCACCAACACGAACAGCACCAACCCGATAAACGCGTAGATCAGGAAATTGCCCCAGGCCGTCGACACCAGGAACACCGACATGCCGAATGCACGTTCACGACGCACCGTCTCGATCGACCCGCCCAGCACCGTGTCCGCAAAGCGCCGCCGCTTGCCGGCATGCAGCCGCAATTCCTTTGCGCCGTCCATCAAGGACCGGAAGTGATCGAACAGCTTGTCCTGCTCTTTCGACGCCACGTCCAGATGCCGGATCGCGCGCAGGTGGGCCAGGTGATAGCCGACCGAGCCCAGCCCGATCACCACCACCGCCGCCAAAAACACGTACCACGACAGCAGCGCCATGTAGACGAGGCAGCCCGTCACGATGATGGCGTTGACCAGGATCGTCGGAAAGCTCACAAAAAATTCGGCCACTTGCGTGCTGTGCTCGGACAGCGCCGACTGCACACGCGGCCCGCCAATCTCTTCCAGGCGGCGATACTCCGCATCGATCACGCGGCCGGAAATGAAGCGCCGCATGTCCGCATGCGCCCGCTGATTCAAGCGCTCGAACAGCACGGACGCGACCATCTGGCTGACCATCGCCACCACCGCGAATCCCGCGAACCGCCAAGCCAGCACGGCGCGCTCGGCCGGTGATGCCGCCGTCAACGCCGCGGTGATCTGCGTCAGCAGCAAGACGCTGCAGATGCCACTGAGCACACTTGCCACTGCCGCGCCGATCATCAGGTTGCGCGACTGTTGAATGAGATAGGTAAGCAAGCGACGCCCTCGGAAGATGGACACGTGCAAGCCGGCACCACCGGCCGCCCCCTGCACGTCAACTTCCTGTGGAACGCGGATATATCGAATTTGTTTAGTGGAGAATTTCGGGATAACGGTTGCTGGGGGCGGCGGGTCGCGGACCTTTTTTAGCGGCTAAAAAGTTGGGGCGATCGAAGGTTCGGGAAGTACGAGCGACCTTGGTTCGCAGAAGCACCTGTCTGCACCTGACCGCCGAGGCGTTAAACATCCACTGCCCCTCCGCGTCCCACGCCCATGACACCTGCGCCACCCTGCACGCCGGGGCCACTGGCCCCCGCCAATGGCCGCCCTCTTCACCAGGCGGGCCAATGATCCCGATGCTCGCCCCCCTGTTTACCGGGGACTGGGCAGAAGAAGGCGAAGCGCTGGCCTGTGCGGACGCCTGGCCCGCCGATGCGATACCCGTATCCCGGCTGATCGACGATGCTGCGCTGCTACAGGACGTGCTTGCGCAGCACGCACGCTATCGCCGGGTCACGGGCACCGACCTGCGCGCCGCGGCGTCGGCATGGAGCCTCAGCTATCTGTGGACGCTGCTTCCGGCCGTTGTCGCCGCAGCCAGCATCCTGCAGCACCGATTCCCCTTGCACGCCGACGACATGGCGGTCAGCTTCGATAAGGACGGCGCCGCCACACGCTTCCATATCCGGCACCTGGGCGATGCGCTTCCGGGAACGTCGACACAGGAACGGTACGAACCCCTGCTTGCCGACCACCTGGACCCGCTGTTCGCGGCACTGCGCGCACAGACACGGGTGGCCCGCAAGATTCTGTGGGGCAACGCCGCAAGATATCTGGAAAGCGTGCTCGAGCACGGCCTGCAACGGACGGGCGGCGCGGCGCACATTGCAGCGGATCATCACGCACTGCTGCAATGTGCGGTCAACGAAGATGGATCGACGAATCCCCTGCATGGCGTCCGGCGCCGGTCGTCAGCCGTGCAAGGCGGCGTGGTGACGCCTGTGCGGCTGCACCGCCAATGCTGCCTGTACTACCTGCTGCCGGGTGAAGGCTACTGCGGCCTGTGCCCACTCGCGCCTGAACATCGGCGCGGTGCGGCTCCGGGTAGCTGAAAAAGTTTTTTGAACTGGTTGACGGACCGCCTCAAGGCGGCAACACCACCCTGCGCAGTCCGGGATCCCTTGCAATGTCCGCCTCACGGAAAGGAAAGCGCAACCACGCCTTGCGCGAATACCGCGCGACCGGGTCCACACCGCGGCCACCCGTCAGCGCCGCTTCGTCCTGCCCGTGGGCAAGCAAGGTCTGTGCGTCCACCCCATTCGTGCCAAAGCGCACCACCTGCAGGTAGCTGTTGCCCATGGCGTCCGGTCCCCACTTGCTCTGGCCATCCTCGTTGCACGCCATGGTGAAATACCCGGTTGAAGCGCACCCGCCATAAACAGGCCACCGGCGGCCGCCGCTTTCGACATAACGTCGCGCCTGCAACGGCTCATCCAGCGCACGCGCCTGCGCATCGAATGCGGCTACCGTCAGCGCCAAGGCCTGCGCGGCACGGCCGCCCTCGGCGTTCAGCACACGCGGCGCATCCAGCGGCGTCGCGCTTGAAAACACATCGGCATACAACCCTGCGCGCGGGGCAGCTGTCAGGCGCGCCCAGAAAGCTTCCCACAACAGCGCGCCGCGTTCCGTCGCGTCCGCAAGGTTCGACCATTGGCGCAAGACATTGCACGCCTTGCCCACGTCAACGGACCGCGGCGTAGCGCTATCGGTCCCCTTGCCCAAGCCAGCGGCCACCAGCGCCTGTGCATCCACCTGCACGATCGGGGCCGCGCATGCCTGCGTCAGTACCTGCGTCTTGAACACGTCAGCCGAGTAGGCCCGGGGCGTCAGCACGTCCGCCATCACCCGCCGGGCGGTTGCGTCAGAAGAACCTGGCGACCCTGCCAGGATATCGAGCGCGATCCGGTGCCCCAACCGCCCGCGCAACGTCAACGGTTCACGCTCGCCCCCCATCACGGCAGGAAAGCCTTCCAGTGGCTGGCGGGCGTTGCTCAGCCAATGGCTGTCGTTCATGTTGGCGACGTAGTCCATGCGCATCAACGAGGGCAGGCCATCGACCGGCATGGCGCCCGCCTGCGCAGCATCCGCCGATACCTGCCAGCCGCACGCCGACCGGCTGCCATCCAGCACCGGCGTAGCCGCATCCAGCTGCGCAAAGCCTTGCGCACGCGCGGTGCTGCAAGCCTTGCGCAAGGCGTCGGGCACGTTGGGCACCGCACCGATATCGGCATACCAGACACGACCGTCGGGCACGGACGCTGTCCCATCCTGCTGTCGCTTCCTTCCGATCGCCACCGTATTCACCCACGGCACCGCCGCTTCCCGCCGCTGGATGGCAACAAAGTCATCCAGCGACGTCGCCTGATTCCAGAAAAAGAAATTGCGGAAGATACGGAAGTTATCGGCGTTTACATCGCGGATCGCCATGACATGCCCGCCGCCCCAGCCCAGCGACGGGTGATGCCCGTCCAGGTTCACCACCGGCCCGAACCGGGTACCGTAGAACGTGCGCGTTACCCGCCCGATCTTGCCGTCCGCCTCACGGACATACACGCTGACCTCCCGCGCCGTCATGGGCTCGCTCTGGCCATCCACCTGGTAGCGCTGCGGATCGGCGGGATCCAGCGTCAGGTCGAACAGGCCGAACCGGCGCGCGGTCGATACCGTATGGGTCCACGCCACGTCGTCGTTGAAGCCGATCATCACCAGGGGCACGCCCAGGAACCCGACACCAGCCACGTCAACGCGGCCCGGGATCGTCAGATGCATCTGATAGAAGCGGTCGGGCCCGCCCCAGAACCAGTGCGGATTCCCGAACAGCACGGCGCCGTCTCCCCCCGTCGCCTCGCTGCCCAGAGCCAATGCATTGCTGCCAATGCCCGCCTGGGTACCGATGCCATGGGCCAGGATACGGCGCAGCGTGTTGCCGCGATCCATGCCGCCCAGCGCAGGCAGCGTCGCGGCCGACGCTGACGCTTGATGCACTGGCGCAATGGCAGCAGGCATTGACGTCGCACCGCCAGGCAATGACGACACCGGCGCACCCACCTTTGCCGGCGTCACGTTGGTCATTTCGGTAATGAACTTGGCATACCCGCCCGCGATCTGCGCCGCATACAGCCGGCGATGCACATCGTCAGCCGAAATCTCTCGCACCCACGAGGCGTCCGCGCATGCTCTGCCCGGTGCGTTGGACGATGCCTTGGACGCCACGCCGCCCCGCCGCGCTCGCATATTGGCTACATAGCGGTTGTAGCCTTCGGCAAACCCATCAACCAGTTCCGCCAGGCCCGGTGGGTGCTGCGCCCGATACCGCGCGAGCACCCCACCATCCACAAACGCCCGAAAGAAGAAATCCAGGTCCACATTCCTGGGGCGGCCAAACGTCGAATCGCGCGCCGGACGGGCATCGGGACCAAAGAACAGCGATCGCCGCCCCTGGTAGGTCACGAACGCCTCGGCAAGCGTGCACAGCGCATCTTCCGCCTGGACATAGCCGACCCCTACCCCCAGCGCGCGCCACGTCGTGCCACGGATATGGGGAATGCCGTCTGTCGTTCGCCGGATCTCAACACCCGCCGCGCCGCCACGCAGCACCGACAGGTTGGGTACCTCCAGAGATTCCTGCACATCCGGAGCACGCGTCGTGACATCCACAAACGCTACGTCGCGCTCGGGCGCTTGGACGACAGGCGTATCGACATTGGCCTGTACTTCCCGTGCGGACACGATCACGGCCACCACCAACGCAAAGCCCACGACGACGCGCGCCGGCGTCCACGTGGCGGCGCGCCCCGTCAAAGCCGTTCGGCGCCGCGATTTCCAGGATCTCATGACTGACACGCTACATATCCTTCCAGAACGTTCGCTACATTCACACCAATCGCGTCCACCGCATAGCCCCCTTCCAGCACAAAGACCGGCGGCAAATGTGCGTAGGCAATTTCCTCGCCAACCTGCAGGTAATCATCACTACAGAGCAGGAAGCCCGAAATCGGATCCCCTTCGAAGGTATCGACGCCCAGCGACACGACCAACGCGTCCACCCTGGCTTCGGCAATCACATGCAGGGCCTGGGCAAGCGCCGCCCGCCACACGCCAAACGGCGTGCCACGCGGCAATGGCAGATTGACATTACTCCCCTCCCCCGGCCCGCAGCCCCGTTCATCCGCATGGCCAAGATAGAACGGATAGTCCGTACGGGGATCCGCGTGGATGCTGACATAGACCACATCGGCACGTTCATAGAACAACGACTGGGTGCCGTTGCCATGGTGGTAGTCAATGTCCAGCACCGCCACCCGTTCCGCGCCCCCATCCCGCAGGGTCTGCGCCGCCAACGCTGCATTGTTCAGAAAACAATAGCCGCCAAAAAAGTCGTAGCCCGCGTGATGACCCGGCGGACGCGTAAGTGCAAACGCGCCCTTGGCGCCCGTCTGCACATGCCGGGCGGCAGCAATGGCACATGCCGCCCCACCCCGTGCGGCCCGCCATGCGCCCTGCGTGAGCGGTGTGCCTGCGTCGAACGAAAACAAACCCAACCGTGCGGCAAAATTGTCTGGCACCACGTCAGTTCGATGCTGACGCACCGGCCATACCGACGGCAACGCGTCACGATAGGCATTGGCCGGATCCAGCGCCACCCACGACGACCAGGCATCCCGCAAGAAGTCCACATAACGCGGCGCGTGCACTCGCAACAACGCTTCATCCTTGATCGGCGCCGGATTCGCCATCGTTCCCAGGCCGCGCCGCCGCATCTCGACCAACACGCGTTCAGCACGCGCAGGCACATCGAAACACGGCACGAACTCGCCGCGAAACATCTCCACCATCCCCTCGTGGTGTGCGTGCTCGGCATTGAAGAATGTCTTCATGGCGTCGAGTCATCCGGCAGTCCCGCCATCACCGCCAACCCTTCACACAAGGCGGGAAAAAGACTGTCATGGAAATTGTTCCAGCGCAGCTCCAGAATCGTGTCTTCCGGATGGATCCGGGTGTTCAACACGTCCACGATCACCTCGCCCGAATCGATGCCCGTGTCGACATAATGGAACGACGCACCCGTCATATCGACGACAGGCACCGGTTCAGTCGCCAGGGTGGTCCAATCGGTGACTCGTAGACCCCGCGCGCCGTACAGCGCGTCCAGCGTCGCATGCGCGCCCCGGCGCTGGTAAGGCGAATGACTACGTGTAATGCCAGGATGGATGTTGACGATCCTCCGGCAGTACGGTGCCCCAGGGCGGACCAGGGCGTCCAGAATCACCAGCAATCCGTCGATCACCACCACGTCGGCGTCCAATTGCTGCAGCACGGCCAGCAGCCGTGCTTCGAAGACACGCTTGGCGCCCGGACGCTCGGGCGACGCCAGCGGCAACCGCCGGTAGGTGGACGGTAGCGCCTGCAGCAGGCTGTTCAGGCGCACGCGCTGCACGTCAAGGTAGGGGGGATAAAACCAGCTCGCGCCCGGCCGATAGGAAAAGCCGTAGCCCTTCAACGCCAGTTGATCGCGCTCGGATTCCTCATCGTCATCGAACAGCACGCCCCGCAACACGTACGCATCGCCCAAGTCCGTATCGTTCAAGGCCTCCACCAGGCATTGCAGCGGCGACTTCATGTAGCGCTGATCGCCTTTGTACGGAATGTATTGCCCCGCCCTGTCAGCTGCGGCATTACGCATCGACCACAGGTACACCAGGTTCTTTTTTGTCATGCGTCGCCGTCTCCAGTCGGATCGCGCGGCAACAGCGCACGCAGACGCCAGCCATCGCAACGGCAAGCCCGTCACGCGCGATCACACCAGAGACGCACGCGCCCGTGGTCCGTTTACCCCGCCCAGTGCACCACACCAACAGCGCCCACTGACGCGTAAACAAACGCGCGGCCACCTCGTCAGGCGCCCATACACACCGATCAACGACCCCCGTCGAACGGCATCTGCTGTCGATCGAGACCCATCAGGAGTGCGGCATGCTCGTTCACGACCTCATCGGCATAGGCTTCGGACCGTCCAACATTGCGCTTGCCATCGCCCTCGAAGAAGCCCGGCCCGCCGCCCCCGCAACCAAGTCGCTGTTCATCGAGCAACAACCCGGCTTTGCGTGGCACCCCGACATGATGCTGGGCGACGCCCACATGCAGATCGCCTTCCTGAAAGACCTGGCCACCCTGCGCAACCCCACCAGCCGCTACACCTTCGTCAACTACCTGCACGAAAAGCAGCGGCTGCAGGACTTCATCAACCTCAAAACCTTCTACCCGAGCCGTCACGAATTCAGCGACTACTTTGCCTGGGCCGCCAGCCGGTTCGCAGAACAGGTGGCCTATGGCGAAAGCGTCGTCGACGTCCGCCCCGAAGTCCGTGGCGACAACGTCGAATTGCTACGTATCAGGTCCCGTGACCAGGCAGGCCGATTTTCCGAGCGGCTGACGCGCAACCTCGTCCTCAGCATCGGCGGCACTCCGCGCATTCCTCCCGTGTTCCAACACTGCGCCAGCGACGACCGTGTCTTCCACACCCACCACTACCTTCGCAGCATCCAGGCCAACGCTCACGCCACCCGCATCGCCCTGATCGGCGGCGGCCAGAGCGCCGCCGAAATCTTCCTGGACCTGCACGGCCGCGCCAACGCGCCCCAGGTCGACCTCATCATGCGCGCCCGCGCCCTCAAGCCCGCCGACAGCAGCCCCTATGTGAACGAAGTCTTCAACAGCGAATTTGTCGACCACGTCTTCAGCCAGCCCGCCGAAGCCCGCGACGCCATGCTCGCCGAATTCCGCCACACCAACTACGCCTGCCCCGACCCCGCCCTGATCGACCAGATCTTCAAGATCTTCTACGAGCAGCGCGTGCGCGGCGACGCCCGCCACCAGTTCCTGCGCCGGCACGACGTCATCCGCGCACGGGCCGCGGAAGACGGCGTGCACCTGACGCTGTTCGACCAGAACACGTCACGTGAGGTCACGCAAAGGTACGACGCGGTGGTGCTGGCGACCGGCTACGAGCGCGTGTCGCACCGGACGATGCTCGCGGGGCTGGCGCCGTATTCGGAAGGGTTTGAAGTCGATCGGGGGTATCGGCTGAAGACAGTGAACGGCTTCAAGCCCGCGGTCTATCTGCAGGGATCCAACGAGCCGACGCATGGGTTGAGCGACACGTTGTTGTCGGTCACGTCGGTCAGGGGTGGGGAGATTGCCGAGGGGGTGTTGGCCGCGGTGCGGGCGGGGCGAACTTTCTAAGCGCCCAGCCGGGCGAATGCGTGCTCATGTGGCAGAAGCTTGCTCTATCGCAACTTCGACGCCGCTCGGCACGTGTTCATGCAACAGCCATACATTCCGCCACTATTTGGCTGTGCGCTGAGCTTTCGCCAGATCCCGGATCATCATCAGCCCAATCATGCGGTAATGGGCGTCCAGGCTGCCGTACGCCCGACACAAGGCCTGAATGTCGTCGGCATAGGCAATTTCTTCTTCCTGCAGCTGTACTCCACCAATTGCGGCTGGCCCTTCGATCATCTTGACGAGATCGGACGCCCTCACTTTCAAAGAGGCAGCCAAGGCCATCAGGCGGTCCAGCGTGACACCTTGGCCACCACATTCCAATCGCGACAGATTGGCCGAATTGAAGCCCACGTCAAGCGCAACGGACTCCTGAGTCCTGCCTTGGCGCACGCGAATTGTGCGAAGGGCTTCTCCGATATGCATGTTTCCATTGTCAGATTGGCTTGCTTCGCACGCAAAGCTTCTCACGCAAAGTAGGCTATTTGAATATGCGTTTCACGCATTTCATTGACTTCTCTGCCTCGTAAATCACCGTTGGGGCGCCTCCCGAAGCGTTTGCTTACTACGCAATTTTTCTGGATAACACGCCTCTCTCCGCAGATGACGTCTTGAACCAAGCGGTGTCGGTCACGAGTGCTATACAGCAGGTGCGATGAACTTGCCAAAACAGAAGTAGTTTCGTGAAGTCACGCTACTTCCACGCCGGTTTCCGAGGCCGTCTAACAACACGTCGCATCATGCCTTGGCTTGTAGACGACAACCGGGTCCAAATCAGAGATCAAAAAGTCACTATGACAAATTGCGCGTGACGCAACCTAAACGCGTCTAGCTTCGACACGTCTCGCAGGTGCCCGGTCATCCGACCTGGTTGGTTCGCCATTTTCTTTGCCGAGCCATAATATCTTGCGGAGTGTCCATCTATGGTCCCAGACCCAACTTCTATTCGACGGGAAGTCCAACAGTGGCAGTTAGCGGCTTTAAGTACAGCAGTTCGAGCATTGTTGGTAAGTCTGGTCGCGACAAATACGGCGGTCGCGGCATCGAACTCGGAAAACTCAGCGAGATCGTCTGCCACTTTGCCGGAAATCGCTGTTGAAGGCGCAGTTGAAAAGGAGACCGCTTCATCGCCTGTTGTCGGATACGCAGCGATGCGCAGTGCAACGGGCGTCAAGGCTGACACGCCGATCACCGAAGTCCCGCAATCGGTGTCTGTTATCGGAGCTGAAGAGATTGACGCCAAGGGCATGCGTGACATTGAAGACGCGCTGAATTACACCCCCGGCGTTTCGACCAGAACGTACGGCCATGACGAACGAGGCTACAACTTCAGTTCGATACGCGGCTTCCAAAACGGTACGTTCAGTAGGTATCTGGACGGGATACCTCAACTGGATTTCATTGATATCGCACCGGTAACCGAGGTATTCGGCTTAGAACGCATCGAGGTGCTTCGTGGCCCGGCTTCGGCTACCTATGGACAAGGCGATGTCGGGGGCATCATCAATGGCGTCAGCAAACGCCCATCGCTCGCGAATCCGATCCGAGAACTGCGCGCGCAGTTCGGAAGCTTCCGACACAAGCAAGCTGCCTTTGACTACGGCGATCGCATCAACGACACGATGTCCTTTCGCTTCGTAGGGGTGAAGCGTGCAGGTGACGATCAGGCAAGATACCCCACTGGCGAGTCGGTCAAAACGTATCGTGACTATTTCGCTCCGTCCTTTCGGTGGCAGCCTAGCGCTGCGACATCGGTGACGGTCTTGGCATCGACGACCAGGCATTCTGCAGGCGACGATTACGGCTTCGAGCTAGATGCAAGCGGCAATCCTACCAACGTGCGTCAGGGGGACCCCAGGTTCAGCCGTATCGTGCAAAAGGGCTGGAGCGTAGGTTACGAAATCCGCCATGACGTCAACGAGACATGGGGCTTGAGGCAGAACTATCGATATTCGGACCGCAGTGTCAACAAGCGTCATATACGTCCCGCTAACCTGCAAGATGACGGCAGGACCATCACCCGTGGGGCGATCCATACGACCGGGGATATCGAACAAAACACGTTGGACAGCTTTATCGAAGCAAATCTGCGCACCGGCGTATTGGCTCATCGCGTGATCGCTGGCGTGGATTGGACGACCTTCAAAGGCGGTCAACAGGAGTTGGAAGGCCTCGCGCCAAACCTGGATTTGTACAACCCCATCTACCTTCCGATTCCATCACCGAGCACTCTAGGGGAAGTGCTTGGCCCTTATAGGCTCAACAGCGTCGGAACGTACATTCAGGACCAGATGAAATTCGGCGAACGATGGCTTGTTACTCTCTCTGGACGCCATGACGACGTGAGCGGCAGGGTAGCGCCTATGGGCGGTGCTACGGATAAAAACCGCGACCGTGCTCTGACAGGCCGTTCCGGAATTACCTATCTTGCTCCGAACGGCTGGGCACCCTACGTCAGCTATGGCACCTCATTTCAACCAGCCATTGGTGTTTACGATGACTTTGAAGCGAAGGCCACAAAGGGCAATCAGTGGGAAGCGGGCGTCAAGTTTCAACCAGCAAACCGCAGGCTTCTGGTCACAGCCGCGGTCTACGATCTCAACAAGACCAATATGATCGTGACCGATCCAACTACCAATACTCGCGCTCAGGTCGGAAAAATGCGGTCGAGAGGCGTTGAGTTGGAAATCAAGGGCGACATCACCAAGAGACTTTCGCTGACGACGGCGTTTAGTTACACCGATGCAGAGGGGGTAAAGGGCAATACCTGGTATGTGAGGGAAGGTCTCGCACCGGTAAGAATTC
The DNA here is from genome assembly GCF_013408655.1 of Pigmentiphaga litoralis. Lineage (NCBI taxonomy): Bacteria > Pseudomonadati > Pseudomonadota > Betaproteobacteria > Burkholderiales > Alcaligenaceae > Pigmentiphaga > Pigmentiphaga litoralis. The sequence continues at coordinate 389,204 of NZ_JACCBP010000002.1, read as the reverse complement.
CCAAGCAGCTTGCCTCTCTGTGGCTCAATTACAAGATGACGAGTCCACTTGTAAACGACATGAATGTCGGCGTTGGAGCGCGTTACGTTGGTAAGCGGTGGAACGACTCTTCGAACACCTCGCGACAAGGCGGACACACATTGGTCGACGCCAGCGTGAGGTACCACGTCAACTCACATTGGCGCTTGGCGGTGAACGCGACAAATCTCTTCGACCGACGCTATTTTTCGACGGGGCTCGGGAGCTGGGACTTTGGCGAGCGTCGAACACTCACTGCCACTGCTACGTACACGTGGTGACTGCAAGATCTGCGCAGTTCTTCATCCACGAGCGCTTGAATTCCATGCCATGAGCAACCGGAAATAGGCGTGCAGGACGTGAGGATGATTGACGTCGAGCTGTTACAGCCGGCCCGACGTCAATTCCGCGTCAGTCCAGGCGACGAATCAACGCGCCTATCTCGTCAAACAACGTAGCCGCCCGAATGATCCCCAGATGGCTCTCTGGCAGGCGCCGGTGCTGCACTGCTCCCCTTGCAGCCCAATCAGAAAAACGCCGAATCTCCAACTGCGAACGATTGCTTGACCACCAAACAGTCATCGGCTCACTGATGAGAGGAGACGCGCAAACGGTTGCGGAAGCGACGTCCAAAAATTGAGCAGTGAGGAACATGTCGCAGAGCTCAGGCGGCGTTAGGCTGCCGTATTCATGCAGATCCGATTGACTCAGCTTGCTAAGCACGGTCTCGATAACTCGTTCGACATCGCTTGAATCATGCGCTCCCTTGACCATCGTCTCAAAGTCGAACTGCCTAAGCATGGCCTTGTGTGTTTGTACAGGGACCAAGATCGCCAAGAAATCAAGAAGCTGCGTTTGAAAGTCTGCGCCTGAAAGTGGAGCTAGTTGCGGTACAAATGGATCGATCGCAAGGACAAGGTCAACTTTCTTCCCACGATTGACCAGCTCCTTCGCTACCAAGGGTGCGAGTGCTCCGCCCAGGCACCAGCCGGCGAGCCGATAGCTGGAGTAATCAAGAGAGAGGAGATGTTCGCAATGCCTAAGCGCAAGGCCGGCCATGCCCTCGGGTAGCACTTCCGTCGAGCAAGCTGCCAGCGAGTAAGGCAGGCCAAGGACGCTGCAGGTCCCCCCCAGGGACTGTGCCAAGGAAGCGGAGTCCAGCACGCTGCCCCATCCATCATGCAAAATGATCAGCGGTGGTCGGCCCGCCATGCATCGGTTCAATTTAAGAATCGACGGCTTTCTTTCCTTAGCTGCCACGAACGTCGCAACGGTAGGATTGCCGTAAAGACTGGCGAGCTCGAATCCTTGTTCAGGAAGAATTTCTCTGATCTTTTGAAATGCCCTCAGAGCCAGGAGCGAATGCCCACCCAACTCGAAGAAGTTGTCATGGCGCCCTAGGCGCGCCAGGCCAAGGACGTCGGCCCATACTGCAGCCACTGCTGTCTCCTCGTTGCCCAACGGTGCCTCATATGTCGACCGAATCTCCAGCACCGGTTCAGGCAGCGCCTTCTTGTTGATTTTTCCGTTCGGACTCATAGGGAGTTCATCGACGATGACGAATTGACTCGGAACCATGTAGTCGGGAAGCTGCAAGACAATCCGCCTGCGCAGCTCGTCGATATCTATTGCTTCTCCACGCTCCAACGCAACATAAGCGATCAGACGCGATCCGCTGGCTTGCGACTTGTGCACAACGACAGTCTGCCTGACGTTGCGCTCCTGCTGCACTACCGCCTCTATCTCTCCCGGCTCGACCCGGAAACCGCGGATCTTCACTTGGTCGTCGATCCTACCCAGGTAATCCAATTCGCTTTCAGCATTCCAGCAAACAAGGTCACCGGTCCGGTATCGCCTCGTCCCGGGCTCGCCAAACTCGTCCGCAATAAAGCGTTCTGCGGTCAAGCCGGGGCGATTGACGTAGCCCCGCGCTAACAGATCTCCTCCAATGAGTAATTCGCCTGGGATCCCTACAGGGCTTAGCGAAAGCGCTGGATCGACGACTTGCAGCGATCGACCTTCTAGCGCTCGGCCAATGGACATCCGTGACGGCAGTGGCTTGATTTGGGTTGCATAAGGACTGCAATCAAGAACCGACGCTGTGACCGTCGCTTCTGTCGGCCCATAAGTATTGAGTAATTTTACGTGGGAAAGATTAGCTAACCGCCACGCGTTAAGCCCATCAGGTGGCAGCGCCTCGCCTCCAACGTGAAGCTGCCGCAGCCTTCCGTAATCAGTCAGGCCACGACGCGCGAAGTCCTGAACCAGAAGCATCCAATAGGCAGTGGTCAGATCCACGACTGAAATTTGCTGACGAATCAACTCTTTGTAGAAAGTCTCGCTGTCCCAGACTGCTGCACCGCGAATTACCACGCTCGCACCAATAATCAATGGTGCAAAGAGTTGCTCGATACAACCGTCAAAATTCAAGGTGGCGAACTGCAGCACCCTGTCTGCAGGTGTCAGCGCAAAGAATCCCACCGAGACGCGAGCATGCTCGGCCAAGCTCCCGTGCGATATACCTACTCCTTTAGGCTTTCCAGTAGATCCTGACGTGTAAATTAAATAAGCCAGATTGCGCAGGTCTACCTGGACATCCAGGTTCTGGATGCTGTCAGATTCCCACGCTACGTCATCGAGTTCCACGAGGCCTACATAGGGCAGACGCGGTAGCTGACTTGCTAGCGATCGTTGAGTCAGCAGTAAGTCTGCCCTACTGTCGGCGAGCATGTGCACTAGACGATCTAGCGGGTAGTTGGGATCCAGGGGAACGTAGGCGCCTCCCGCCTTGAGCACCGCCAACACGCCCACGACCATGTCTGCAGACCGTTCCAAAGCAAGGCCTACCCGCGACTCCAAAGTGACGCCGCGTGCGACAAGATGCCGTGCAAGAATGTTGGCCCTCCGATTGATGGCATCGTAAGAGAGGCTCTCATTTCCGCAAAGGACAGCAAGCGTCGCGGGTTGCTCCATCGCGACTTTTTCAAACAGTCGATGGACAGGCAAATGGTTCTGAGCAGGCTTGCGCTTGTCGCCGCGTCGTAGAAGGTGCTTAGCCTCTCCATCCGAAAGTATCGACAGAGCGGCGATTGCACGCTGCGGTTGGACCGACAGGGCGTCAACAACGTCGGCCACCGCCGTAGCAAGATAGCGGCATAGTCTGGCTGCACCGATCGACTCGGGAACCTGGGCTACTAGTCGGAATCCTTCTCCTAGGTCATCGACGGACATGTCGACCGGGTAGTTAGACCGTTCTGTCCCACCGAGCGACTGAATGCCTTGCAGACCTGGCGGCGGGACATCTGACTTGCCTTCAACGCTGTAGCGATAATTAAAAAGCGCGGTGAAAAGGGGTGCATCCGCAGGTACTTGGCTGCATCGCTGCGCCAATGACAAACTAGCGTGTTCGTGATTGAGCAGTTGCGCCAGCGCAGCCTGCGTTTCCTTCAAGCTTTGCAGCACGTTCCGGTGAAGAAAGCGGATGCGAATAGGCAAGGTATTGATGAACAATCCGACAGCCCGCTGCGCTCCAGCGCCGCTCGCCATTCGGCCAAACAGCACCGTTCCGAAAACGACGTCGTCGCCTTTGGCAGAAGTTTTGGCTAGCACTAGCCCCCACGCCAAATGGAACAAGGCTGCCGCGCTTACCCCGTATTGCTGCGAGCGTTGACGGACTTGCTTGGACAGGCCGGAGTCCAACCGCAGTTCTGCCTCGTCCGAATCCAGTCCACCACTGTAAACATTCGTCAATCCAAACGGCGCAGTGGGCTCGTCGACGTCGGCTAAAATCTCCGTAAAGTATTTTCGATGCTCTGCTTCGCTGACGCCTAAGCGCGCGTGCGCAACGACTTGGCGGTACGGGATTGGATCTGTCAACTCAGCGATGCGGCCCTCTTGGATCAATGCCACCTCCGAGATGATCTGATCGAGTGTGGTGTGATCGAGTATCAGATGGTGACTGGGCAGTTGAAGAAGCCAGCGGTCGTTGTTCGGATCTTGAGCAGCTACCGCGCGCACGAGCGGTGCACGTTGAACGTCCATACGGTAGAAGGATGGGTCAACTCGGGCACTGAGCGCTGACGCGATGTCGCCACGAAGATCATCGAGCCATTCAATGCCCAGATCAGCCTGCCTGTAAACCACCTGTGCAGGCTCGATCAAGCCCTCCCACACAATTGCAGACCGCAAGATGTCGTGTCGCTGGATCACCATGTTGAATGCCGTGATGAACTTTTCGATGCGTTGTCTGGTATCGAAACTAAGCAGCCTTGGCGTGACATACGCATCGCCTTGGCGCTGGAGCATATGATGAAAAAAGATTCCTTCCTGTAGCGGGGCCAATGGATAGATGTCTTGGATGTTGGCTGCGCCGCCAGGGACGGCTGCCTCGATGCATGCAATCTGCGAGTCCTCTAGCTCAATAAGCGTCAGCATGTCTTTGGTTATCGCGGTGCATCCCGCCGGTATTAGGTTCCGCGGTACCTTCACCTTCTCTTCCAAGGAAGATCTGGATGCTGCACTTGCAAAATCAGCGAGGATTGGATGTTCGAATAAGGTACGAACTTCGACCTGCAGACCAGTAGCCCGTATACGATCCAGCAAATTCAACGCCAATAATGAATGCCCGCCTAACTCAAAGAAATTGTCGAATCGCCCGACACGAGTGACGCCAAGCACGGCAGCCCAGATATCCGCAAGTTGGCGTTCAAGGCCGGAATGTGGAACGTCACGAATCAGGCCAGTTTCGAACGACGGCAATGGCAAAGCTTTCCTGTCAACCTTCCCATTGATATTCAGCGGTAGGGCATCCAGTACCGTTATCGAGCTTGGCACCATGTAATCCGGCAAGCCATGACGCAATTGGGCGGTAATGCTGGATACTTCGAGATGGTGACCCGCCATCGCCGTAACGTAGCCAAGAAGTTGGGCATCTGTGGCGACCACTACTGCAGCTTTCACCCCTTGCACTGCGTTCAACCTTGCCTCGACCTCACCGAGTTCGATCCTGAGTCCTCTGATCTTGACCTGGTGGTCCAGCCGCCCCAGGTATTGCAGTTCGCCATCCTCGCGCCACCGGACCAGATCGCCTGTGCGATAAAGCCTGTCGCCCAGTTCGCCGTGCGGATTCGCCACGAACCTTTCGGCACTCAGCGCCTGGCGGTTCAAGTAGCCACGAGCGAGCAAGGCGCCGCCGATGAAAAGCTCACCCTCTACGCCCCTGGGTACGAGCTCCATATTTGCGTCAAGTACATAGACCTGCGTTCCGGAAACGGGCCGACCGATCGGCACAAGCGATTCACCGTCGTCACGGCACGAATACTGGGTGACGTGGATCGTTGTCTCTGTCGGACCATAGAGGTTTTGCAGGCTCACGCCTCGCAGCCTGCGGATGGCATCAGATCGGGTAGCCGCCGGCATCGCTTCGCCGCCGCAGATGATGTAACGCAGTCGCGTTGCCATCTCGATGGACTCATTAGCCAGAAACGCCTGCAACATCGATGGCACGAAGTTCAGCACCGACACGTCATGGTCGACGATGAGCTTCGTGATTCGAACGGGATCCCGTTGGTCGCCAGGCGCTGCAATGACCAAGCGAGCGCCGACACTCAAGGGCCAGAAGATTTCCCACACGGATACGTCAAAACTGAATGGCGCCTTATGCAAAACCGTATCCGACTGCGTCAAGACGTAGGTTTCCTGCATCCACTCCATGCAGATAGCCAGGCCTAGATGCCGCACGGCGACACCCTTAGGCTGACCCGTGGAGCCAGACGTGTAGATCAGGTACGCCAGATGCTCGCCATGGGTGGCTATCGAAGGGTCGTCCTCGTGCATCCGTGCAAGCTCCTGCAGGTCAACATCATGCACTGGGATAGTGGCAACTGCCGGCAAGCGGCCGCGCAGATGGGCCTGCGACAGCAGCAGGACGGTACCGCTATCTTCGACCATGTAAGAAAGCCGATCAGTCGGGTAATCGGGATCCAAAGGTACGTAGGTTCCCCCTGCTTTCAGGATGGCCAGCAAGGCGACGATCATTTCAATGGACCGGTCCATGAAAACGCCGACTCGTACTTCATGCCGGACCCCCCATTTGATCAGGCGGTGGGCCAACACATTGGCAGTGCCGTTCAACGCTCCATAGCTGACGCTACGTGAGTTGAAAATCAAAGCAGTTGCCGCTGGACGCGCACGTGCCTGACGCTGGAATGCCAGATGGACCGGCATTGCAGACTCATCATTTGCTGGGTTCGACATCCAACCCCGGAGTTGATGCCTTTCTTGCTCATTCAGTATCGACAGGTGACGCATTGGGTGGCTTTGGCCGTCGCTCAGCGCCTCGGCCAGGCCCTCCAGCGCAGTTTGAAGAAATCCGCACAGACGGCTCGCCCCTACCGAAACATCAGCATGGGCGACCAGATCGAAGCCTAGGCCCGAATCGTCAATCGACATGCTGATCGGATAGTTGCTGCGTTCATGACTCGCGAGCAGTTCAATGCCCTCCCACCTAACAGCGTGCCCATCACGCTCGGAGGATCGGATATGTCGATAATTGAGCAAGCTGCTGAACAGCGGTACGGCGCCAGAAACCCCACTGCATCGCTGAGCCAGTGCAAGGCTGGCATGTTCATGCCGCATAAGGCCGTTAAGACATCCTTGCGTGTTCAGCAGACTCTGCACGACGTCTTGGGCGTGAGCCTGTATCCGGATGGGCAGCGTATTGATGAACAGGCCCAGTGCCTGGCTGGCTCCAGAACTTTCTTGCATGCGGCCGAAAAGAACAGTTCCAAATACGGGGTCGTCAGTGCCTGCCGTCCGTGACAGCACGATGCCCCATGCAAGGTGGAAGACTGCAGCCGCAGTCACCCCGTGCCTTTTGGCCTGTTGTCTTAGGGTTTCGCATAAAGCAACATCTAGCGAAAGCCGCGCAACTTCGGTTCTTGCACCGGTTCCATGTACATCGTTGCAGCCGAACGGCATCGTCGGTTCGGTAACGTCGCCCAGCATTTCCGCGAAAAACGCGATGTCACCTGCCTTGTCGGCGTTACTCCGGATGTCAGCAACAAACTGACGGAATCCTACGGGATCACTCAATTCGCATTCGCGACCTTCTTCGATCACTCGGATTTCGTCGACGATGTGTTCAAGCGTCGTGTGGTCCATTACCAGATGGTGGCTAGGAAGCTGCAACAACCAGCGATTCGCCACTTCATCACGAGCGGCAATCGCTCGGATCATCGGCGCGTGCCTGACGTCCAGGCGATGACATTGCGGGTCCACCATGGCATTGAGACGCGCAGAGACATCTCCTTCGGCTTGCAGCCATTCCATCTGCAGTTCGGCTTTCCGATAAACGACCTGAACGGGTTCAGGCAAGCCTTCCCATCGCACGGCCGTTCGAAGGATGTCATGGCGCTGGATCACTTTATTGAAGCTGGCGATAAACCGCTCCAGCCGATCCTTGCTGTCGAACGCCAGCAGCCGAGGGGTCACATACGCATCGCCCTGCAACTGCAAGCGGTGGTGGAATAGGATCCCCTCTTGCAACGGCACTAACGGGTAGATGTCCTGGATGTTCGCTGCACCCCCCGGCACGTTCGCTTCGATGTCCCGAATCTGGTGCGCCTCTAGATCCACCAGCGTCAACATTTCCGGAGTGATCGCCGAGCAATTCATGGGAATCGGGTTTGGGGAAACAGACGGCGGCTTAGCCGGATCGCTTCGGATCGACGTTGCAAAATTGCTCAGCACCGGGTTCGCGAACAAGTCACGAACGTTCGCGTGATAGCCGTTTGACTGCATCTGCCCAAGCAGGCGCAGCGCCAGCAACGAATGCCCGCCCAGGCGGAAGAAGTTGTCTTTGCGACCGACGCGCGCCACGCCGAGCATATCTGCCCACATTCTTGCCAACGCCTGCTCGGTTTCGCCATTTGGCGCCTCGTAAGCATCTTCGGACGCATACTCAGGCTCGGGCAAAGCGTTACGGTCGACCTTGCCATTGCTGTTCAAAGGCAGCTTGTCGAGGAGAACAATGGCACTTGGCACCATATGGTCCGGCAGGGACGCCACCAATCGCTGCTTCAGTGCGATTGCGTCAACACTATGGTCGGGTGCCAACGAAACGTACCCCACAAGTCGCCGCTCCTCCTGATCGCGTCTTGCAACCACCACCGCCTCGCGCACTTCCGGCTGCGCCAGAAGTATGGCTTCGAGCTCCCCAAGCTCGATACGAAAACCCCGGATCTTCACTTGATGATCGAGCCGCCCGAGGTATTCAAGGTGCCCCTCGGCGTTCCAACGCGCCAGGTCGCCCGTGCGGTACAACCGCCCGCCTTCGTTTGCGGTCGGGTCCGCAACAAACCGTTCAGCGGTGAGACCCTGCCTGCCTTCGTAGCCGCGGGCCAGGCCGACACCGCCCAGATAGAGTTCGCCAGCGACGCCGCAAGGGACACGGCGCATCGTGTTGTCCAGCACGTGCGTCGTAACGTTGCCGATCGGGCTGCCAATCGGTACGTGATTGCGTTGCTCATTGACGCAGGTCCAGTGCGTGACATCAATGGCCGCCTCGGTCGGTCCGTAGAGGTTGTACAGGGTCGCGCGGGGCAACAGCTTCCAGACCTTGAGCTGTGACTCCGCGGGGAGCGCCTCGCCGCTGCAGACGATACGTCGGATACTTGTGCACGTCTGCGCGCCCGGAAATTCAAGGAAAGCCTGGAGCATCGAGGGCACGAAATGTATTGTCGTTACCTGCTCCCGAATTATGAGATCGACCAGCCGAGCAGGATCGCGATGATCGCCGGGTCCGGCAACCAGCAATCTTGCCCCTATCATCAACGGCCAGAAGAACTCCCACACTGACACATCAAAACTGTAGGGCGTCTTCTGGATGATCGTGTCCGACTCATCGAGTCGGTACGCCTGCTGCATCCATGCGAGCCGGTTGAACAACGCCCCATGGCTATTACCAACGCCCTTGGGCCTGCCGGTGGACCCAGACGTATAGATCACGTAAGCAAGGCTCTTCGAGTGAACGTCCACTGTGGGGTTGGAATCCGACACGTCGTCCAGAGACACGAGATCCACATCGACGACGTGCACCCCATCGCCCATCCAGGTTCGATCGCGGATGACGCTTTGAGTCAGCAGCAGCTTGACTCCGCTATCCGCCACCATGAACGCGAGCCGATCGCGCGGGTAGTCCGGATCGAGCGGCACATAGGCGGCACCCGCTTTGAGTATGGCCAACAGCGCTGCAACCATGTCCACCGAGCGATTCATAACCACACCAATCTTGGCGTCCGCCCCTACCCCCATGCAGAGCAAGCGGTTCGCCAAACGATTGCTGCGAGCATCGAGTTCCCGGTAGGTCAATGCCTCCCTTTCGAAGACAACTGCGATGGAATGCGGCCTACGTTTCGCGCATGACTCAAAGAGGCGATGCACGGCTACCATCTCGCCATAGTCTTGCGGGTTCTCACTCCACGCACGCAACTCCGCTGTATCGGTGTCGTCCAGCATGTCGATAGCCGCAAGCAGGCAGTCGCCGCCTGCGGTCATGCCCTTGAGGACGCTGAGGTAGTACCCGGAAAGCCGCCGCGCCGTTGCCTCGGTGAACAAATCCGTATTGAACTCCAGTCGTCCTCGCACGGTCGTGTCGACGACGGTCATTTCCAGCGCCAGTTCATACTTGGCGCCGTCTTGCTTGAATCTGATGGGTTCGACCTGCAATCCGTCCAGGGAAAGACGCTGCGACGAATTCGCCACCTGAAGACCGAACAAAACCTGAAAAATCGGACTGCGATTCAGCTCGCGGCGTTCTGGCCGGGCGGCCATGATGAGATCAATTGGCGCATCGGCATGGCGGAGTGCTGCAATGGCATCCGAGCGGACAGCTCGGCACAGGTCCCGCACTGTCGAACTCGAAGCTGCCCGGCTCATGAACGCCTGAGTGGTGACAAAAAACCCGATCAGGTCCTGAACCTCAGGATGCGTGCGACCTGACGTAGGCACGCCCACGGCAAAATCCGGCTGTCCGCTGACACGCGACAGGACCAACTGCCATGCGGCAAACAGCGCGACGAATGGCGTGCACTTCTCTTGCCGGCACAGTAAGTTCAGTTGCTCCGCGACGACAGGCCCCAAGTCGAACTCGACAGCACTCCCTGAAAATGTCTGTGCGTCAGGTCTCTTGAAATCCAGCGGCAGCTCCAAAGGAGGGACGTCTTTTCCAAGATAGTTGTTCCAATAATCGATGTCCTTCGCGAACGCACCACTGTCGATCTGATTCCTTTGCCATACAGCAAAGTCCGTGAACTGCAGCGGCAATGGATCGAGCTGCACTTCTTCCTGGTGCGGGCACGCTAACTGGTACGCGCGAGCGAGATCCCGAATCAATATCTGATTCGACCAACCGTCCGAGACGATGTGGTGCATGCACACGGCAAGTATGTGAACTTCGGCATCCATGCGAACCAATCGCGCCACCAGCGGCACACCGGAAGTCAGGTCGAATTGATGATCAGTAATGCCTGCGACATTCGTTTCCAGAAGCGACTGCCGGGCAGATGGGTGATGCAACGAAAGATCGACGAATTCCAGCACAGGCGCCGACGTTGGCAAGGTGCATTGCATGGGCACGCCATCGCTTTCGTAGAAGCGGGTCCGCAGTATTCCGTGTTTCTCGACGACCGCCTGGAGCGCTCGCGACAGGGCCGTCACGCTCAGCGCACCGGCCAACCTGAAGGCGCTCGGCAGATTGTAGGCAGTGAGTGCCGGATCGAGTCGCTGCAGAAACCATAGTTGCTGTTGCGAGCCAGACTGCGTAACTGGCACATTACCTTGGACCGAACCCGTCGGAGTGCGCTGAGTGAGCAGGGAAATGCCAAAGCCGGGCTCGTTGTTGTGGTTACTGGGATTCATTCCGGACCTCCGTGGATTCGAATGGGTTGGGCTGAGCATGACCAGGCAAAACCGCTGCCAGTGCCCGCGCACTGGCATGATCGAAGACAAGACCTGGGTCGACTTCTGCCTGTAGATGCTTCCGGATGCGCGCGACCAATCGAATGACGAGAAGCGAATGTCCGCCCAGCTCAAAGAAATCCTGATCGGGTCCGACGCGCTCCCGTCCCAGCAAGTCTGCCATCGCCATGGCGATGAACTTTTCGAGCGGCGACTGGTAGTCAGCATCGCCTGGGCACCCATCGGTCGATGCCGCCATGTCGGCGAGACCCACCCGGTCGATCTTTCCATTGGGCAAGCGAGGGAGTTCGGTCAGTAACATGACCCTGGATGGCAGCATGTGCTGCGGCAGGGCGGCCGACAATGCCTGGCGCAGGGCTTTCTCAGCGTCCAGCCCTTTCTGACCATTGACGACATATGCGATCAGTTCGACGTCCGACCCGCTTCGGAGGGGAACGACTGCACCTTGCCTGACGCCGTTGATGGTCAACAGGGTGGACTCGACCTCGCCAAGCTCGACGCGGAAACCTCGGATCTTGACTTGTTGATCGGCACGGCCAACAAGCTCCAGGCCTCCCCACGGCAGCACCGCAGCTACGTCACCCGTGCGATAGAGCCTTGTTTCGGCGTCCCATGGATCGGTGACAAAAGCATCGCCTGCACGTGTGTTCAGGTAGCCATCGCAGAGTTGCGCGCCAGAGACATAGAGGTGGCCCCGTTCCCCTGGTGCGACAGGCCGCATTTTTTCGTCCAGGACATAGACGCTGACGTTAGCCAGAACTGTCGACAACGGTAGGGTGTCGCCGAGCCGGTCCGTCGGGTCAACCTCATGGATCATTACGCCAATCGTCGTTTCTGTCGGGCCGTAGTGATTGAAGATCGAGGTTGCAGGTGCTAGCTGCAGAATGCGTTCGATCAGCGAGCGCGGGGCAAACTCACCACCCAGGATCAGCGTGCGTGGAAGTCTTGGCGCATCGTGCTCGAGCAACGCGCTGAGATGAGACGGTGCGATTTTGAGCCCGTCGATGTCGTGCTGACCCATGAATCGTGCGAATGCAGCCGCGTTTTTGGCCTCTCCCTGGTCGGCAATGTGTAAGGACGCTCCATTGAACAGGGCACCGAACAAGGCCGTGTTTCCCAGGTCGGCAACGACGGAACTGCATAGTCCCCAACGACGGACTTCACCGAGCCGCATCGCCGCCGAGGCTGCCGCAACATAATTCAACAACTGTCCATGACCGATCAATACCCCCTTGGGCTGCCCTGTCGAGCCCGACGTGTACAAGACATAGGCAGGATCGCTAAGGCGGGGCGTGTAGCCGATTGGACTTACCGGAAAGTCATTAAGGGGGGTCGTCAGAATGTTGATGCCGGCCCGCACGCTTTCTGAGACCGTTTGGTCAGCATGCAATATCAGGGCCGGTTGGGCGTCAGCCAGCAGCGCGTTCTTTCTCTTTTCGGGCCAGTCTGGCTCCAAAGGCAAATAGGCTGCGCCGACCTTCCAGGCGGCAAGGATCGCTACTATCAGATCTGTACTTCGGGGGAGTTCTACTGCGACCAACGCGCCCGCAGTGACACCTTTTGATTGCAACCAGTGCGCCAGCCGGTTTGCTTGCCTATCCAGCTCCAGGTAACTCACTCGGCGCAGTCCGGTCACCAGTGCGACCGCATCGGGGCTACGTCGGCTCCAGGCCTCAATGTGCTGACCGACCGTCTCGTTTCCAAAGTCGACAGTGGGCGCGTTCCAACCTGAAAGCTGATCCAGCGCACGTCCGGTGCCGGTGAGCGACAACTCGGACACCGCGCTGTCCGGATGCTGAAGGACCTCTTTCAGCAGCGATTCGTACTGCGCAAGCAACACTTCCAGTGACTGGCGCGAATAGAGCAAGGGACTCGCATGAAGCGCCATAGTCAACTTGCCTGGTTCGGACCCAATGCACAGCGCTAGCTCGAAAAGGCATCGGGCCCGAAAGCTGTTCGACTTTCCATCCCGGCACATTCGCTGACCGAGGAAGATCGCAGGCAAATCCCACGGCAAGATGATGACCTTCGCTCAGCGACTCAATGGGGCATTGCTCTTGCGCGTCGATGTGCGCGTGCGCCCGACTCGCCATACGACTCAGCCACAACGAGAACGGCTCATCGCCACGTCCGTTCACCACTACCGGCAGCACCTTGTCGAAAACGCCGACAGCGCCGCGCATGATCTCGTAGTCTGCCCTGCAATCGTGCTGCCACCCGCCTGCGAAGGCTTGGAAACCGCAAAGTCTTGCCAACAGCAACCACCATACGGTCTGGAGATGGATTTCAGCGGACAGTGCCCCTGACGCTGCAGCTTTGGCCAGCGGTAGCACTATCGCCCGATCGACATTACGGCTGACGCGGATGCGCCTGAGAGACGGGACGTGGTCGCCGGCGGCGCGATATACAAGCTTGGGTCGAGCCCATGACTGCTTGTCCTGCAGATACCCAGTCCAATAAGCAGGTGCCACAGACCCCGATGCGTCGGCGTCCAACTCCTGCCGCCATTCCATGTACTGCTGGTATTGAAAGGTGTCTTCGGTGGGGCTGTCATTTTTCAAAGCAGCAGCCACGCTGTCAACGAAAGTGGTAAGACTTCCGCGATCCGCCGCGATAGCGCTCATTGCGACCACCAGCTTTTTCGAGTGGTCCGAGTCATCAACCACCGCCACGCGCAGCAATTCTCCCCTTTGCAGCTCGAGGGGGGCACGCAAGAAATCAGCGACGTCGGCCTCGCCTTCAAGCCGCAGTATCTTCACCTGCCGCTCCTGATCCGCTTCCACCAGCCGCAAACTGCGAAACCCGGGAATATGCCGAATGCAGAAGCGCAAGATGGTGTGCTCGCGCAGCGCGATGCGGAGAGCCACTTCAAGCTGCGCCAGCGTGACTTCATCGCCGATCACCACGCTGATTGCGTGGACGGCATGGTGTGCGGACGCACTGCCGCCCCACGCCGCCATCGCAGCGCGCTGTTCCGGACTCAACCCGCACGAACGGCTGGCCTCGTTCATCTCAATCGACATGTCTTATTCTCCAGAAGACGTTGACGGGTAAAAATCGGCCAGCATCGTCTTGTCAAACATGTCACCCATGGCGACCACGATCTTCCGCGGTTCCTCATAGGGATCGCGAGCGTGTGCGGCAAGCATGTTGTCCAGCATCACGACGTCGCCAGGCAGCCACTCGAAGCGGACGGCGCACGCTTCGTAGGTGCGGCCTACGATGTGCATCGTCGCGTCGCTGATTGGCGAACCGTCCCCATAAAAGGCCTGTCGGGTCATGCGCTCAGCGCCGACCAGTGCCAGCAGGTCATCACGGACGTCGGCTTCGAGGCAACTGACGTGGTGCAGTTGGACTTGGTTGAAGAACACACGCTCGCCAGTCAGCGGGTGCGAAATCACCGCGGGGCAGCGCGTGCGGGTCTGCAAGGTGTTTTCATCAAGCCATCGCCACTCGATGCCTGCACCTGCCAATCGGGCTTCCACCTCGTCCCGGCTCTCTGTCTTGAAGAAATCCTGCCAGCTGACATCCAGACGCGGTACGAAGGTGCGCACGTAAAGAATGCCCTTCTGCTCAAAGTCCGCGACGATCCCGGCCGGCAGCCGGCGAAGCATCTCGCGGCAATCGACGATGGGCGTTGCACCTCCGACCTTGGACGGCAGCTCGCAAAAGAACCACTGCTTCCTGGGCCAACGATCCAGATGCGCGCTTTCGTTGTGATACAGGATCATTTGCCGTTCTGGGTAAGGAGTCGAGCGATAGGTGTTGCGCCCGCCCTGCTTCTTCGGCAGGTCTCCGTATCCGCCGTAAAGGCCCGGTTGCATCGCCTCGGCAAACGCCTCGAAATCCTGTGGCGTGTCCAGGCCAAATCCGCGGAACAAGAGGCATGCGTGCTTTCGAAGAGACGTTTCGATGAACTCCCTGTTACCTTCTGCCCACGCGACGGCATCCAGATCCATGCTGGCTGGCTGAATGACCAACGGAAACTCCTTTCCGGATGACAGGAACGAGGTTCGGACCGAAGCCAAAACCTTCGATGGGGCGGCTACATCCTTGCGCACAAGATTCTTGAGCTTGTCGAGCTTTGCAGAATGAGATAGCGGTGGGACCGTCATCAAGGACTCCTTAAGGGGGGAAGGAAACAGACTGTCCATCGAGCCATTCGGGACAGCCACCGCACGGTGCAAAGCTTCGCACCAGGCGGCCGATAAGCTTTCGATCGTTTCACGGCGGTACAGCGCGCTTGAATAGACCCACTCTGCTTGCAGGCCCTTCGGATCATCACTAACGAACACCGCAAGGTCGAACTTTGATGTTCGTGTGACAGCCGGAACGACTTCGACTTCCAAGCCAGTCATCGTGATGTTGCTTCGCGGAACGTTTTGCATGACAAACAGAAGCTGGACCAGGGGACTGTGCCCGCGACCACGTGGCGCTTTGACATGTCCAATAATCTGGTCGAACGGAACGTAGGCATGCTCAAGGGCTTGCAGAAACATCGCCTGTGTTTGTTCGAGCCATTGGCAGAAGTTCGCCCCGTTCATCCAGCGCGACCGGATCGGAACAACGTTCACGAAGAAGCCAATCAGATCCTCGAGATCGGGCTGATCGCGTCCTGCAACATCAGTGCCAACTACCAAGTCGTCCTTTTCGCTGAGCCGGTGCATTTGGGCAAGGAAGACTGCAAGCAGAATGAGGAAGACTGATGTTCGATTCGTGCGAGCGACTTTGCGGACTGCGTCGCTGGTGCTGCCAGGTATGACAACGGTGACGGCATCGCCCTGAGTGGTTACGCCTGGACGCCGCGGGAAATCCAGCTTGAGTGTGGACACCGCAGGGGCGTCTGACAGATATTTTTGCCAGAACGCCGCGGCTTCGAGCAAAGTGGCGTGAAGATGTTTCCTGTGCCAGACCGCATAGTCAGCATATTGGACGTTCAGCGCTGGAAGATCCACGCTACGGTCCAAGCACAGCGCTTCGTAATACTCGGCAAGGTCACGAAAGAAGACGGACTCGGACCACCCATCGAAAGCGATGTGATGTACCGCAAGCACGAGCAGGTGGCTCTTGCTGCTTAACCTTATCAACCGAGCGCGCAGCAGCGGACCGTTCTCAAGATCGAAAGGCAGGTCCGCTGTTTGTTTTATCAACTGTGCGACCTTTGCCGTTGCTTCCATAGCGTCATTCGGAATGACGTCTATCGGCACCTCCAGTGGCTGTGCCGCCTGAATAACAACGACCGGATTCCCGCTGTCGTCCTCCGGATATACCGTCCGAAGTACCTCATGCCGCAATACGACGGCTTCGATTGCCATCTTGAGTGCGTCTGAGTTCAAAGCGCCGTTCAGCCTTAAAGCCAATGCCATGTTGTACGCTGCGGGCCCCTGCGACGCCGAGCCTCTTCCAATACGCTCAGTCAGCCAAAGCCGATGCTGCATTGGAGAGACGGGTTGCGAAGACTGGCGTCCGATGCGCGTGGTCGGCCCGGTCAACATCTCGGCGGGTTGGCTATGCAACTTGGCGACGTGTAACGCAAGCGATCGCAAAGACGAGTTCTGAAATACATCACGCAGCGGCAGTTCCACATGCATGTCTGCCTTGATACGGGCTGTCAATCTCAACGCAGCTATCGAGTTTCCTCCCATGGCGAAGAAGTTATCGTTTCGACTTACGCTTGCAACCCGCAGTATTTCGCCCCACAAATCAGCCAACGCCGTTTCCATGTCGCCGAGAGGCATCTCGTATTCTTCTGATTGCTCTGGGACAACCTCCGGCAGTGCGTGGCGGTCCACTTTGCCATTGGCATTTAAGGGCAAAGCTCGCAGTACCAGGATTGCACTTGGCACCATGTAGTCGGGCAACCTGGACTCCAACCAACGACGCAAGTCGTCGCCGACGACTGCTGCGTCGGCTTGGGTAGAAACGTAGCCGATCAGACGTGCACCAGCCGGCTCGCGTTTCACCACCACGATCGCTTCCCTGACACCTGAGAAGGCCAGCAACTGAGCTTCAATCTCTCCAAGCTCAACCCGAAATCCACGGATCTTTACCTGGTGATCTACACGGCCGAGATACTCCAAACGGAGATTTGCATCCCAGCGAACCAGATCGCCGGATCGGTAGAGCCGGCTGCCCGGGGTGCCGTACGGATCGGCGACAAACCTTTCTGCGGTAAGTGCCCGGCGTCCAAGGTATCCACGCGCCAGAAGCTCTCCGCCGATGAAGAGTTCCCCAGGAACCCCGACAGGCGTTTGAACCAGATTCTGATCAAGCACAAGTAGCTGCCGACCTGCCAGAGGGCGCCCGATCGGCATATTGAGCGGCAGGTCGATATGCCCGTCCACGTACGGTTTGCAATCAAGGACTGATGCGGTTACGGTCGCCTCAGTCGGACCATACGTATTTAGCAATCTGACGTGGCCAAGACCAGCCTTCAGCCACGCCTTGAGTCCTTCTGGGGGCATTGCTTCGCCTCCGATATGAAGTTGCCTCAAAGCGCCATGGCAACTCACACGGAAACGAACGAAGTCCTGAACCAGGACCATCCAATAAGCCGTAGTGATGTCGACGACCGTGATTTGATCGCGCAGCAGGCAACGATGAAAGGTAAGGCTGTCCCAAAGGTCATTACCACGTAGTACCAAAGCAGCACCGCTGATCAACGTCGGAAATATTTGCTCGATGCACCCATCGAAGTTAAGCGTCGAAAACTGAAGAACGCGATCGCACGCAGAAAGTCCGAATACATCAGACATCGTTTTTGCATGTCGAATCAGGCAACCGTGGGATACCCCAACGCCCTTCGGACGTCCGGTCGACCCCGAGGTATAGATGACATAAGCCAGTTGTTCGAGATGTCCTTCGACGACGGGGTCACTATCTTTGCAACCGGACAACTGAATATCGTCGATAGCTATGCATTGCGGCTTCGCCTGGGTATCAGGCAGAAAAGAACAATTCACCCGAGAGATCAGTACATTGAGGCCACTGTCCTGGATCATGTGCGCCAAGCGTTCTTTCGGGTACTTGGGATCAAGTGGGACATAGGCGCCCCCAGCTTTCAGAACGGCAAGCAAGCTTACGACCATATCGAAAGATCGGTCGAGCGCGATGCCGACCAGAGTGTCCGGCCCCACCCCTCTTTGGATCAACAAGTGCGCCAGGCGATTGGCCCTTGCGTTCAGAGCGTCGTAAGTCATCGACTCGCCGTTGAGCAGCAGGGCAACGCTGTGGGGTTGCTTAAGCGTTATCGCTTCGAACACTTTGTGCACAGCTGAAGGCGCAGCGCTGGTAGTTTCCCCTTGACCGCAAGAATTGAGGTGCAGAATCTCTGAGTGATCGAGCATCTCGACATCTGCGATTGCTTGGTCAGGGTCTTCAGACAGCGCTCGCAGCATGGTCAGATAGTGGCTGGCCAAACGAGCAATGGTGCTTGGCTCGAATAGCTCTTTCGCAAATGTGATGCACGCTTCAACCTTGCCGTCGTGCGACTCGATTGTTTGAAGGCCCAGTTCGATCTGCGCGTCAGGCTCGTCTATGAGTAATCGTTCAACCGTAACGCCTCGCCAAGATTGCTTGGCTGGCTGTTTTCGTTTTAGATGGTTGAACATCACTTGAAACAGTGGCTGTCTGTCTAAACGACGAACCGAATCTGTAAGCTCGACGAGTTTTTCGAAAGGTACTTCCTGACGCGCTTGAATATCGAATAGTGAATCGCGAGTGCACGTCCACAGTTCATTTAGGGACATGCGGTTGCAAAGCCGAGAGCGCAGTACCACCGTATTCACGAAAAGCCCAACCACTCGGCTCAATTCATCCCGCGTGCGATTGCTCACCGGGATGCCGATGTTGAACCTTTCTTGACCGGTGTACCGAAACAGGACCGCTTGAAGAGCCGTAGCCAGGGCGACGAACAACGTGCCACCGCGTCTTCGCGTCATGTCGGAAAGAGCAATGATCAGATCAGCGGCGATATCAAAGCGATAAGTGCTGGCTTGGTACTTGCCGTCGGCGTTGCGGGGATGGTCTGGTACGAGCTCCAACACGGACTGTTCATCGCGAAGATAGTCGCGCCACCATGAAACCTGCTTATCGCAATCTGCACTTTGCACCCAGCGCCGCTGCCAGGCTGCGTAATCCGCATATCGGATCTCGGGGTCCTCTAACTGAGGAATCGCGCCGGTGACTCTCGCATCGTAGAAAGCGCGCAATTCATCCAAGATGATTTGTATAGACCATTCATCTGAGGTGATATGGTGCATGACCACCACGAACTGGTGCTGATCCTCGCGGGTCCGGATCAGAACTGTTCGTAGCAGCGGTCCGGTTCGCAGATCGAAAGGTTTTCTTGTCGCGCGATCAACTATCGCTTGAAGACGCATGAGCTGCTCATCATCACTGTATTCACGAAGGTCAGTGCATTCAAAGAGGAACGCAGCTGACTCGCTTACGGTTTGTCCGATCTCGCCACCCGATATTTCTTCAAATGTTGCGCGCAGGGAATCGTGACGACTCACGACGGCGCCAACGCAGGTCTGAAGCGCTGGCACATTGAGCTCGCCGGTAAAAGTCAGTGCACCGCATAGGTGGTACGCAGTGCTTGCAGGGTCCATTTGCCAAAGTACCCACTGACGTTGCTGCGCGTGCGAAAGCGGCGGTCGCCCAGCGGCAGTGTTGCGCTCGATTGACTCGGTTCGGGTGGATCTGTGAGCGTCGCCGCGGCCGAGTCGAGCTTGCAGTCGAGAGCGCGCTTCAGTTGAAAGCGAGGAACGACGGGCTTGGAGGGCGTCACGATTATTCATTAGCCGATCCCTCAGCCGACGATGCATCACACTCCAGCTCGATCTCATCGATCAAGCGGCTTTCCACGACCGCCGCCAGTTCCGAAATTGTGGGGTCTTTAAAGAATTCAGTAGGATCGATCGCGATCCCGTATTCAGCCCGGACTTTTGCTAACACCCTGATAGCGAGCAAAGAGTCACCTCCCAGGTCGAATAAGCTGTCGTGTACACCGACAGGCGAAACGCCTGTCAGGTCCGTCCATATGCTCGCTAGACCGGTCTCCAACTCACCACATGGTTCAACAAATACAACGTCAAGCTCAGGACGCGATCGGCTAGAAAGCGCCCTGGATGCGGGCACTGAGGACTGCGCAAATTCGAGCATGGCGGTTACGTCCATGTTCAAGCGTGCGTTCAAGTCGTCGGGACACACGACAATCTGCGGAGCACCCATTCCGTTGACGATGTGCGTGAAGGCAAGGACACCCGAGGATGGATCAATCCCTGCCCCCTCGGGCATGTCGGTTCTCGCCGCCATGCCCACGCCACGCCAACCATCCCAGGCGATCGAGATGACGCGCCGATCATCACGCTGAGCGCGCATTGCAGCTGCATCCATGTAGGCATTGGCAGCGGCGTAGTCGACCTTGCCTATTCCCCCTGCCACGCCCGCAAGCGATGAGCACAGGACGATGAAGTCGACGGGCTTGTCCGCAAGAAGCGACAGAAGCTTTTTGGTTCCGCGGACTTTTGCGGCGAATACCTTGTCTGCCTGCGCAGGCGTGCTGCTGGCAATCAGTCCACCGCCTGCGATGCCAGCGGCGTGGACGACGCCGTTCAGCGGACCAACGTCGCGTTCGATGGATTTCAGGGCATCGCGCAGTTGGGCTTCGTCTGCGACGTCTGCCTGAATCACGAGCACCTTCGCCCCCAAGCGTTCAAGATCTGCGACCGCCGTGCTTGGGGCCCGCAGTGAACTGCGTGCCAGCAACACGAGTCGTGCTTGCCAGTGCTGCGCCAAGTACGTTGCGAACGCCAGGCCCATGCCGCCCAGCCCCCCCGTAATGAGGTACACACCGTGCTTGCGGAAACGTTGAACGACCGCTGTCTTGCCAGCTACGCGGTCATAGGTCTTCACCCACCGGTGCGCACCGCGGTACGCCACGACGCGGGTCCTGTCGCCGTCCTCCATCTCTTTGACGATCTGCTGTGCGACACGCGACGCGGACTCACGTGTAGTGGGAGGCACCACGTCGACAAGACGGCACGCGATGTGCGGGTACTCTTGAGGGATCACCTTGAGCGGTCCGTAAAGCATGGCGCGTTCTTCGAATAGGAGTTCCGTGCCGATGACGTCTTCCAGTCCCGTCGACACCAGGGTCAGCACAACAGGGCGATGCGCGCCCTTGCCCAAGGCACGCGTGATCGCCAGCACACTGAAGAATCCCTTCGTTATCGAGGCATGGGGATCGGGAATAACTGTCGCTGGATCCGTACTCCACATATGGCAGACCTCGGACACCGGCCCCAGACGGCTTTCAACACTGGCAAGCAAGGCTTCGATATCCGCGCTTTCTTCCATACGAACGGTGTACGAGCTGTCTGCCATCACCGCGAATTGACGTCCGGCGCACACCCGGACCACCGAGCGCCCGCTCGCCCTTAAGGCTTTGCCGACCGCGTCCACCAAGTCTTGCGCGTCACCCACGACCAAGACGCAGGCTGTCTCCGTGACGGGTGCATCGACCTGACGCGGGTCGAGCCGTTCGCGCTTCCATACTGGCGCGTACATCCACCGTTGAACGTCATCCGTCGGCGTGACGTCGCGGTGTCTATCCGCCCCGTGCGCATTGGCAGCGCGCTCCACCCAATACCGCTCCCGCTCGAACGGATACCCCGGCAAAGGCACTCTTCGCCCCGCCCCCTTGCCGCGCAACGCCTGCACATCGACCCCGGCCACCCACAACTGCGCCAGGCATCGCGCGGGCTGCTCGCCGTTGCTGGCCGCGCGTTGGGGATGGCATTGCGATGCGGTCGCCGGGCGGCCGGCAACCCCGGCATGGCGCCGGGCAAGTCCGGTCAACGTATCCCCTGGCCCGACTTCGAGCACCGCGCGATCCGACTTTTCCAGCAGCACGCCAAGGCCATCGGCAAAGCGCACGGTGCTGCGCACGTGATTTGCCCAGTAGGCGGGGCTGGTGGCTTGATCGTCGGTGATCCAGCAGCCGGTAACGTTGGACAAAAATGGGATCGCCGGGGCGCGCAGCGGCACGGTGGCCAGCAGCGCTTCGAAGCGGGCGAGCATGGGTTCGACCATGGCGGAATGGAAGGCATGAGAGACGTGCAGGCGCCGCGCACCGATGCCGCGGGACAGGAGGTCCTGCTCGGCGCGTTCGATGGCGTCAGCGGGGCCTGACAGCACGCACAGGTCGTCTGCATTTACTGCCGCCAGGTCGCAGCCGGCGTAGCGATGCGCGCGCAGCTCCTTTTCGGGCAGGCTGATGGCGAGCATGGCGCCGGGCGGCATGGATTGGAGGAGTCGCCCCCGTGCCGCGACGATGCTCAGTCCGTCTTCAAGCGTGAAGACGCCTGCGACGCATGCGGCGGTGTATTCGCCAATGCTGTGGCCGAGCATGGCGTCGGGCTGGATGCCCTGATGTTGCCACCACTGCGCCATGGCGTACTCGACCACGAATAGCGCGGGCTGGGTCATTGCCGTTTGTGCGAGCCTTTCGGCGGCAGCGACGGCCTGGTCGGCGGTGGGAAACAGCAGGTCGCGCAGATCCAGGGCGAGATGGGGTCGCAAGAGCGCGCTGCACCGGTCGATGCAGTCCCGGAATACGGGTTCGCTGTCGTACAGCGCCTTGCCCATGCCGACGTGTTGAGCGCCCTGGCCGGGGAACAGGAAGGCGACCGACGGCCGTTCGGACAGGATCTGGCCTTCAACGATTGTTGCGGCATCGCGATACAGCAAGGCGTCTGCTGCGGCAGCGGTGCTGCGAGCCAGGACAGCGGCGCGGTGAGGCATGTGCCGCCGTCCGGCTCGTAGCGTGTGGGCGACGTCATGCAGCGTCACGTCGTGCGCACGCTCAAGCGCGTCGCCCAGGTTCTGCATGACAGCCTTCAATGCACTTCCGGTTCGTGCGCTGACCGGCAGCAGGTGCAGCGCGGTGGCGGGGGGCTGCGCTGCAGCGATATCGGCAGCCATGTGCGGCGGCGCTTCTTCGAGAATCACATGCACATTGGTTCCGCCAATGCCGAATGAACTGACCCCTGCACGTCGCACAGCGCCGTCCGTCTCCCACGGCTTGCATACGGTGTTGACGTAGAACGGGCTGTTTGCAAAGTCGATCTGCGGATTCGGCGTCTCGTAGTTCAGGCTGGGCGGCAGGGTGCGACGCTTGAGCGCCAGCGTGGCTTTGATCAGGCCGGTCACGCCGGCGGCCGCGTCCAGATGACCGATGTTGGTCTTGACCGAACCGATGGCGCAATACTGCGTGCGCGCCGTGCTGGCGCGGAACGCTTGCGTCAGGGCAGCAACCTCGATGGGATCGCCCAACGTCGTCCCGGTGCCGTGTGCTTCGACATAGCCGATCGAGTCGGCTGAAACATCAGCCACCTCTTGGGCCGCGCGGATGACGGCCGCCTGGCCGTTGACGCTGGGGGCCGTGAAGCCGACCTTCTCGGACCCGTCGTTGTTGGCAGCGCTGCCCTTGATGACGGCATGAATGATGTCGCCATCGCGCACGGCATCAGCCAACCGTTTGAGCACGACCAGCGCGGCGCCGCTGCCCTGCAACGTGCCGGCGGCTTTGGCATCGAAGGCGCGGCAATGGCCGTCGGGCGAAAAGATCGCGCCGGCCTGGTATCGGTAACCACCGTTCTGCAGCAGGTTGAGCGACACGCCGCCGGCCAGGGCCATGTCGCATTCGTGGCCCAGCAGTGCCTGGCATGCGGTGTGGACCGCCATCAATGACGTGGAGCATGCGGTCTGCACCGTGACGGCAGGGCCACGCAGGTTCAGCTTGTAGGCCACCCGGGTGGCCAGGGCATCGGGCATGTTGCCGCTCATCAGTCCTAGCAGCTCGGCAACGCCCGTGCCCTGTTCAAGGTCGCCGCCTCGCAACAGATTGCGCATCAGATAGACATTGGCGCCTGAGCCCGCATAGACACCGACCAATCCGTTGTAGCGGTAAGGGTCGTAACCGGCATGTTCCAACGCGTGCCATGCGCATTCAAGAAAGATGCGGTGCTGGGGGTCGATGCGTTCCGCGTCGCGGGGGGTGTAGCCGAAGAACGCGGCATCGAAACGGTCCACGCCGTCCAAGCGCACGCCTGCCTTGACGTAGTCCGGATCGGCAATCAGTTCGTGGGGCACGTGCAAAGCGGCCAGTGCGTCGTCGTCATAGCGCGTGACGGCTTCGACCCCGTTGCAGAGGTTTTCCCAGAGTGCATCAACGTTGTCGGCAGACGGGAATCGTCCGGCCATGCCGATGATTGCCACGTCCAGGCCGGAAACCCCGTGGTGTTGCGTCGGATCTGTCATGACCGGCTCCTTGCATGTGATCGGTTACGGCTGAGCAGCGCGGCGCGGCGGCCAGCATGGGGCGCGCTTCGGTGGTCCATGCCCCGACGGGCCTCGGCGTCGCTGTGGCCGTGGTCGATGCGGCGGGCCAGTGCCCGAATCGTCGGATACTTGAACAAGTCGATGACTGACAGACCCGGATGCAGCGCGTCTTCCAACGCGGCATGGACGCGGACCAGCAAGAGGGAATGGCCACCGAGTTCAAAGAAGTTGTCCTCGGCACCGACGCGGGCGAGCCCTAACGCGGAGGCCCAGATGTCGGTGATGATCTCTTCGGTGCGACCTTGCGGCGCGGTGTAGGCGTGGGCGCTGATATAGACGGGAGCAGGCAATGCGTTGCGATCAAGTTTTCCGTTCGCACTGACAGGCAGCTCGGTCAGCACGACCAGCGCAGCAGGCACCATGTAGTCAGGCAAGGACCTGCTGAGTCGATCCCGCATGTCGAACACATCGATGATCTTGCCGGGCCGGGCTGACAGGTACGCGACGAGTTGCTGGCCGCCAGGCGTCTCCTTGACGACCACCGCCGCATCACGGACTTCGGGTTGCGCCAGCAGTTGCGCTTCGATCTCGGTCAGTTCCACACGGAAGCCCCGGATCTTGACCTGGTGATCGAGGCGACCCAGGTATTCGAGATGACCGGCCGCATTCCATCGCACCCGATCGCCAGTCCGGTAGAGCCGGGCGCCGCCAACCGCGGCCACGTCGGCGACGAATCGTTCGGCGCTCAGCCCGGGCCGGCCTGCATACCCGCGTGCCAACGCCACGCCGCCCAGATACAACTCGCCTGCGACCCCTGCGGGAACCTGGTTGAGCCGCTCATCCAGCACCCGCACGACCACATTGCCGATGGGATAGCCGATAGGCACCAGATGCGCATCGTCGTCGTGGCAAGTCCAGTGCGTCACATCGATGGCCGCTTCGGTCGGGCCATACAGGTTGACCAGTTCGACGTGCGGCAGCTTCTGGAACACGTCGTTCTGCAACTCGGCGGACAGTGCCTCGCCGCTGCACACGATACGTTTCACCTTGTCGCACGCCTGCGCGTTGTCGTGCGACAGGAAGGCGGCAAGCATGGAAGGCACGAAGTGCAGCGTGGTGATTCCATGCGTACGGATCAACTGCCGCACGCGCTCCGGATCCCGATGCTCCCCAGGTTCGGCAAGCACGAGTCGCGCACCTGTCATCAGCGGCCAGAAAAATTCCCACACCGACACGTCGAAACTGAACGGCGTTTTTTGCAGGACCGCATCAGACGGGTCCAGCGCGTAGGCATCCTGCATCCACGCAAGTCGGTTCAGTAACGCGCCGTGCCGATTGGCCGCGCCCTTCGGCCGCCCTGTTGAACCAGAGGTGTAGATCACATACGCCAGGTTCTCGCCGTGAACCTCGACGCCGGTATTGGCGGTTGAAAAGCCCGCCAGATCGAGCGCGTCCACGTTGATGAACGGCAGCGTGTCATGGCGCGCGACGGTGGCATGGGTGGGTGTATGGGTGAGCGACAGGATGACGCCGCTTTCGTGCAGCATGTCCGCGATGCGTTTGGCCGGATAGGCAGGCTCCAACGGCACGTACGCCGCGCCGGCCTTCAGCACGGCAAGCATCGCAACCACGAGTTCCGGCGAGCGTTCCATGCAGACACCGATCAGCCCGTCGTTCGCTGCGCCCAGGCCCATCAGATAGTGCGCCAGCCGATTGGCGCGGCGGTTCAGTTCGGCATAGGTCATGGATTGCCCGGCGAACAGTACTGCGATCCGGTCCGGGTGCTGACCTGCCTGTCGTTCAATCAGGCGGTGGACCGGCTCGTCTTCCTGGTACGGGGTTGGGTCTTCGCTCCACACGCACAAGTCCTGCTGCTCGCTGGGCTCGAGAAGGTTGACGTCGCCAACACAACCCAGCGGGTCATCGGCAAACGCGGTCAGCACCCTGAGGAAATGGCGGGACATCCGGTCGATCGTTGCCGACTCGAAAAGGTTGGCCGCATAGACGAATGTGGCCGTCACCGCACCCTGGACGCGTTCGTGGACATCCAGCGCAAGATCGAATTGCGCATCGCTTGGCGTCAACTCGCAGCGTTCGACTTCGACGTGTCGCCATTGCTCAAGTGCGTTGCGGTCATCCTGCAAGTAATTGAAGAGCACCTGGAAGAGTGGACTGTGGCTGGCGCTGCGTTCCGGATTCAGCACTTCGACCAACGCCTCGAGCGGCAGGGACGGGTGGCGTTGCGCGCCGATCATTGCGTGTCGGGTATTCGTGAGCACCTGGTCCAGTGGCTCACCACCCTCAAAAAGCTGCCGGACGACCAGCGTGTTGACGAAGAGTCCCACCACGTTCGCCAATTGCGGTTGCGTGCGGTTCGCGACGGGTACGCCGACACGGATGTCGCGCTGCCCCGTATATCGATACAGCAGCGCCTGAAAGGCCGACAGCAAAAGCATGGGAAGCGTTGCGTCGTGGCGAGCGGCCAATGCCCTTAGCCTGGACAACAAGGCTTCTTGAAGCGGAAGACTGCATCGGCCGCCAACATATTGCGTGGTCGACGTGCGAGGGTGATCCGTTGCCAGGGTCAGGACGGGATGCGCATCGCCGGGTTCGACGGCAAGCGTTTCACGCCAGTAGGTCAGCTGCTGCGCAGTGTCGCGGTCGTTTCCTCCGGCCTGTTCCCACACGGCATAGTCGCCATGCTGCAGTGGCGCGGCCGGCAGTACCGTGTCTGCGTCGACGGCGGTGCCCGCCGAGTACATTGCGCCGAGTTCGCTCATCAGTATCCGCATCGATGCGCCATCGGACACGATGTGATGCATGGCCAGGGCAAGGATGCAGACCTGTTCGTCCAGCCAGACAAGCGCGACACGCGCCACAGGGCCATCAATCAGGTCGAACGGGTCGCCCAGCAATGCGTGCAGACTCGCTGTCGAACGCACGTCGCGTTCGGCAGACGCCACATGGCGCAGGTCGACCAGCTGAACATCGATCGTCCGGTCGGCATGGACGACCTGGCTGATAGCGCCGTCCGATTCGACAATGAAGGTCGTGCGCAGCGATTCGTGCCGCTTGGCCATGACGCTGACGGCATGGCGTAGCGCGTCAATGTCGATCTGACCTTTGAGCCGCAGCGCTCCCAACACGTGATACGCCGTGCTGAGCGGATCCATCCGCCACAGGAACCACTGCCGCTGCTGCGCCGACGACAGCGGAAGGGGCTGGGCGCGCCGGTCGGCCGACAGCACCGGGATTACGTCTGCCGGCACCGGTGCGCCGGATTGCTTCTGCGCGCGGATCGCCGCGGCCTGCGCCGCAAGGCGCGGGTGGTCGAAGATGTGGCTGATCGTGAAGGGGACGCACCAGTGCTGCGATATGCGCGCAGCCAGTTGCACGGCGGCCAGTGAATTTCCGCCCAGGGCAAGAAAATGGGCATCGCTTGCGTAGCGAAAGGAGGGGTCGTGGCCGAGCAGGTCGCGCCAGATGTCGGCCAGGTCGCGCGTGACGTCGTCGGATGCGGTGGCGTCGGCGGCAGCGGTCGCGTGGGGGGTACCGCTGGCTCCTGCCGTGCCCTCCCCCACCACGCATTGCCCATTCTGGAATGCGGCATAGGCATCCAGTGACCGTTTCTCCCATCCCTTCCTGCATGCCGACCGCTGCAGCTTGCCGCTCGACGTCTTGGGCATGGCGCCTGGGTTGAGCAGCACGATGGTGGCGGGCGCCTGGCCGCATTGTTCGCTGACGGCCACGCCAATGGCGTCAGCCAGGATCTGGGGCGCAACCAGTTTCTGCAGGCCACGCGACACTTCCGCGGCGACGCCGATGCCTTCGATGCCATCGATCAACACCGCGAACGCTGCGACGCGGCCTTTCCGCACGGCTTCGATCTGGCTTTCGACGACGCGTTCGATGTCGTGGGGATACAGGTTGTGCCCGCGAACGATGATCATGTCTTTGAGCCGGCCGGCCACGAACAGGTGGCCGTCGTGCAGGAAGCCAAGGTCGCCGGTGCGCAACCACCGTGTGCCGTCGCGCTCGACAAAGGCTGCTGCCGTCTCTGCCGGCTTGTTCCAGTAGCCCGACGCGATGCTGGCGCCGGCTGCCCAGATTTCGCCAATGACGCCATCGGCCGCAGGCCTGCCGGTGTCGGGGTCGGCGATGCGGACGTGGTGTCCATGCGGCACGCTGCCGCAACCGACCAGGGCGGCGCCTTCCAGGTCAGGCTGCACGCGGCGATCGCCCAGGGCGCTGTCATCGAAGCGGCTGACGACCATGCCGTTCCCGCGCCGCCCGCCGGTCACGAACAAGGTGGCTTCAGCCAAGCCATAGCACGGGTAGACGGCGCCCGCATCGAAACCCGCCGATGCAAAACGTTGGCTGAAGGCGTCCATAGTGTCGTGGCGGACGGGCTCGGCCCCGGTGTAAGCGATGCGCCAGCTGGACAAGTCCAGATCGTCGATCTGCGCATCGTTGATGCGGTCCAGGCACAGGCGATACGCAAAGTCGGGGCCACCGCTGATGGTGACGCGGTGGCGGGCGATCATCTGCAGCCAGCGCACGGGGCGTTCGAGAAAGAAGCGGGGCGACGACAGCACGCACGGTATGCCGCTATAGAAGGGCTGCAGCAGGCCGCCGATCAGGCCCATGTCGTGGAACAGGGGGGACCAGACGCCGAAGATGTCGCTGGCGCCGATGGACAGTCCTTCGCGGATGGCGCGTTCATTGGCCATCAGGTTCGCGTGCGTCACCATGACGCCTTTGGGTGCGGACGTGGAACCGGACGTGTACTGAAGGAATGCGACGTCGTCCGCCGCCGGGCGGTGGGGGTGCCAGGTGTCGGCGACGGTGCGGTCGATGTCATCCACCGCAATGACCGTGGACACGCCCAGCTGGCTGGCAGCCGTGCCGACCATGTCCTTGAGCGTGCTCAAGGTCAGGATGCCCGACGCCTGCGCATCGACGGCGATGCCAGCCAGCCTCGCCATGTGCTGCGGGCGTGCCGACTCCGGAGGGAACACCGGCACGGCAATCACGCCGGCGTGGAAGCACGCAAACATGCTGACGGCGTAGTGCTCGTCGTTGTCGAGCAGGATCAAGACCCGTTCGTCTCTGGTGAACAGCCGTTGCAACGTGGCGGCCAGTGCCAGGACGCGTTGCGTGAAGACGCGGTAGGTCAGGACAGTTTCGATCCAGTGATCGTTGCGTTCGGCAACGACCGTCAGGGCCGTGTCGTCGGGTCGGGCCGCGGCCAGCTCTTGCAGGCATTCGACAAAGTCGGTCGGCGGGATGAAGGTGTCGTTCATGGACGCGGAATCGGTCGTCATGGGTACCTCGTTGCGCGGTGGGCGCGGGATGCGGGATGGCTCAGTGCGGGATGGTTCAGTGCGCTTGCAGATTGCTGTGTGACTCGGCCATGGCCACGACGACTTTTCGGGGGCCTTTGAAAGGGGATCGCGCGTGGGCGACCAGCATGTTGTCGAGCATCAGCACATCGCCCTTTTCCCAGAGGAAGGACACGGCTTCGGCGTCGAGCACGCCGCGCACCTCATCGAGCATGGCGTCGGGAATGCGGGACCCGTCGGCGAACGTGGTGTCGCGTGGCATGTTGTCGATGCCCAGCACGTCTTCCAGCGTTTCGCGGACTTCAGGCTGCAGGTTCGACACATGGAACAGGTGCGCCTGGTTGAACCAGACCTGCTCTTGCGTAACAGGGTGGGCTTCAATCGCCTGGCAACGTTGCGTGGTGCGCAGGTCGCCATCGGGTTTCCACTCAAAGGCAATGCCAGCCTGGCGGCAGAAAGCCTCGACTTCGTGGCGGTGTTCGGTGTTGAAGACCTTTTGCCACGGCACATCGAAGTCGCCATAGTTGCGGATGTAAACCAGTCCGGGCGCGAACCGTTCACGGATGGCGGCAGGCATGCGCTTCAGGACGGCGCGGCTGTCAGCGATGGGCGTTTCGCCCTGTTCAAGCGCGGGCGTCACGCAGTGGAACCAGATCTTCATGGGCCACACGCGGGTGTAGGCCTGTTCGTTGTGCAAAGGGATGGCTTGGTGGGACGGGTATTCGGTGGCGGTATAGACGCCACCGCCCAGGCCCGAGCGCGGCGTCGATCCGAACTCGTAGCTCAGCAACGGGTGCCCGAAGCCGGCTGCGAATTCGCGGAAGCGGTCAACGGAAGGAACGTCGAAGCCGCGCAACAACACGCCGCCCACCGTCGCCAGGTGCGCCTCGATGTCGGACTGCAGCCGGGGCAGCGCGTCCAGCAACGACTCGCCTTGAACCGCCGGCACCATCAGCACGGGCAGGTCGGATCCGGGTGGCGCCTTGCGTTCGAATCGCTGGATCGATGCATTCATCACAACTCCTTCAGTCAGTTCCTATCCACGCGAGTGCAGCCGCGTAGCCCTTGGGCGCCCACAGGCGACAGGCGCTGACGCCGGGCGAGTCCATGCCTTCGATGACGAGGCGATAGTGGTCACCGCCCGCTTCGTCGGGCAGCAGCACCGACAGGTCGCGCAGGTGCGCGGCGACGCCGATGCCGATGGCCTTGAGCACGGCTTCCTTGGCAGTCCAGCAGTCGAAGAAGCGCGGGCGCTGGGTCACATCGGCCCGCCATTCGCGGTCGGAAAGGATGTGCGGTTCGAGTTCCGGAATGTCGAGCGTGGGGTCACGCCGTTCGATGTCGACGCCGACATCGCGGTCGGTGGACAGCGCGATCAGCACGTACTCGCCGGCATGAGAGACGTTGAAATGCAGCGAGTCGTCCATGGCGCAGGCGACTTGCAGCTGTGGCTTGCCATGCCGGCTGGTCTCGAACACGACATGCCCAGGCCGAAGGCCCATCACATCCCCAAGCACCTGCCGCAAGCCGGCGCGGGCGCAGACGAAGCGCATGCGGTCCGCGTGCTGCCCATAGCGCAGGGCGCGATCACGCTCTTCCTGATTGAGCAGGGCCCAATCGGCGTCCGGCACCGTCGTGCGCAGATCGACCTTGCGCTGGAACACGTGAATGCTGGAGGGAACGCCGTCAGGCAAACGCAATGGCCGCATCGCCGACTCCTTTGGCGAGAGGTGACAGCACCTGCAAGAGGGCGGCCAGCACCTCGGCTTCCCTTTCGCGGATGAAGAAGTGGCCCCCGTCGAACCAGTCGACCGAAAAGCGACCCCGCGTCTCGTGGTACCACTGCTCGATATCGTGCAGGGCGATGCTGTCGTGCCGGCCGCCGAACGCGTGAATGGGCAAGGCAAGCGCCTGGGTCTCGCGCGGCGGGAAGCTGGCGCAGACGTCGTAATCCGCCGCCAGCGTGTCGAGGGTCATGCGCAACATGTCGCTGTGCGCAAAGACCTCGTCTGGCGTGCCGCCCTGCTTGCGCAGATCGGCGATCAACGTGGCGTCGTCATGCCTGCTTGCGTACCGCTCCGGGCTGCGGCATGTGGGCGCCGCGCTTGCCGAGACGACCAGCAGTTGCGGCATCGGCCTGGACAGCGCGCGTTGCCGCAACGCCATCCCATAGGCCAGCAAGGCGCCCATGCTGTGCCCCAGCAGGACGAAATTGCCCCGCAGACTGGCCGCGTTTTCGTCGCACAGGCGGGTGACCAACGCGTCGAAATGCCTGACGCAGGGTTCGTTGCACCGCGCGCCCCTTCCCGGCAGTTCGATCGGCACGACCCGCACCCACGGGGGCAACATCCGACGCCAGCGCAGGTACATGGTGGCGCTGGCGCCCGCGCATGGCAGGACCAGCAGGTCCAGCGTGGCGCCATAAGGCGCGCTGGGCGCAATGGGTGCGGTGAGGGGAATGATGGTCATGGGGCGGACGGCTGGCGGTGGTGCTTTGGGGGGCGGGCTTGCGGCGGCTGGCGCGGCGGGATCAGGATTGGGGTTCGGACGCCTTCTTGGCCGCCTGTTCGTCCATCCATTTGCGCAGCGACAGCGGACGCATGTCGGTCCATGCCTGCTCCACGTACGCGAGCACCGTTTTCTTGTCGCCCTTGACGCCGTCGATGGCGGTCCAGCCGCCGGGCACGGCCTTCCAGTGGGGCCAGATGGAATACTGTTCTTCGTGGTTGATCAGGACGATGAAGGTTTCGTCTTCGCGGTCGAAGCAGCTGGTGGACATGGGCATCCTCGTACAGGGTGGAAAGGTCTTCAGCAGGCGCCGGTAGGACATCGCGCACCTGCTGAACTTCCCTAATAGACGAAAGGGTCCCAGCACTGTTTAGATTTTTGCAGCTGGCGCAAATCGGTTTCCGCGTTTGAGCGGATCCTGGAAAGTCGTTTTATCTGGCAATCAGGGGGCGGTCATACGGGATACGGCGACTGTCAGCTTTACCAGGGTCAGGCCCGGCGTAACGACGTAGTGCTTAGCGCCACACGCAAATTCCTGCCGACGCTGGACGCAAAAAAACCTGACGGCGCTTGGCGGTCAGGTTTTGGTGGTTGATGCGGAGTCAGGTCACCGCGGACTGTGCGGGTCGGTTCAGTCGTCCAGCATGTCGCGGCATCCGGCGATCGCCAGCGTGGCGTCGCGGATCATGAAGTTGATGAGCGTGGCCGAGCATCCCATCTCGGCCGCCAGTTCGCGTTGCGTGAAGCCCCCCAGGCGGTATTGTTCGAACGCATGCCGTGTTTTTGCGGGAAGCGTGTCCAGCACCCGGCCCAATGCGTCGATGACCTGGCGTTCCCGCAGCCGCTGTTCGGGTCGGCATCCCCCCGACACCTGCGGCAGTTCGCCGTCGCTGGTGTGGATGCGGTAGATGGATTCGGCCGATTGCCGCCGGCAGTAGTCGCGTGCGACGTTGCGGACGACCTGGCAGCAGTAGCAGTACGGCTTTTCAATAGCGCGGTCGAAGCCGCCGGTGACCAGTTTGACGTAGGCGTCCTGCGTGACCTCGTCAGCAATTTCGGGGCTTCCCACAATGCGCTGCGCGATGCGCCGCAGCGGTGCCCGGTTCGCGATAAACACTTCTTCGAGTGTTCCACCTTCCACTTCAATCGCCATTCCCACTCCCCTGACCGCGCCGTAGGTGGCGTGATCGAGGGACGATTGTTGCGAACTATTATCATCTGCGCAGCTTTGTAGTTCTACGACTTGCCGCGGTGGATTTGGGGATGACGGTGGCGGTGGCGGTGGCGGTGGCGCTGCTGACAGTGACGGCGGTCGCGGCCAGCAAGACCGTCGACCCACCGAGCACAAACCGCCAGCCGAAAAGTCCAACCCCAACGAAAAAAGGCCACGTCGCGATGACGTGGCCTTTCGAATCTTTTGGCGGAGCGGACGGGACTCGAACCCGCGACCCCCGGCGTGACAGGCCGGTATTCTAACCAACTGAACTACCGCTCCGCAGCGGCACTACTAACTGCTTAACTCAACTACCAGCACTACAAACTGTCCTACCCAACCAACAGGTTTGGTGGCGTCCCCAGGGGGATTCGAACCCCCGTACTCACCGTGAAAGGGTGATGTCCTAGGCCTCTAGACGATGGGGACAGCTTGTACTGCTTTTCATTCACTGCTTGCTAACGTACTGCTTAGTGCAGCCCGCTATCTTACTACATACTGCTTTCTTCGCACAACCTGCCGACTTGTTTGATCGAAGGTTGGTGGTGGAGGTAAGCGGGATCGAACCGCTGACCTCTTGCATGCCATGCAAGCGCTCTCCCAGCTGAGCTATACCCCCGTGCAGCGAAGAACGACATTATGCACACTTTTTAAATCCTGTGCAAGCGTTCCAGCACAACTTCTTTGCCAAGCAATTCCAGAACCGCGTCGATGGCTGGGGTTTGGGCCCGGCCGGTCACTGCTACGCGCAAAGGAATGCCTAACAGGGGCATTTTAACCCCATGTTTGGCCAGAAGTGGCTTCATGAGGCCCTGAATGTTCTCGCGCGTCCATTCGATCTGGGCGGCCTGGGCGGCGAAGTCCTGCAATATCGGGCGTGTGGCGTCGGTCAGGTGCTGCGAAATTAATTCTGGCGGTGTCGCGGATGCGTCGAATTCGCCGCAGAAGAGCATGGCGTCGTCGGCCAGCTGTTCGAGCGTTTCGGCGCGTTCCTTGAGCAGGCCCATGATGGCTGCCAGGTTGACCCCGTCGGTCTTGCCGCCGCGCTTGGCGATGCGGGGCGTGACGCGGGCAGCCAGGTCGTCGTTGCTGCTGGCCTTGATGTAGTGGGCGTTGACCCAGTTCAGCTTTTTCGGGTCCCACTGGGCTGCCGATTTTGACAGGCTGCGGGTGTCGAACCAGTCCACCAGTTGGTCACGCGAGAAGATTTCGTCGTCACCGTGGCTCCAGCCCAGGCGAGCCAGGTAGTTGACCATGGCTTCGGGCAGGTAGCCTTGGTCGTCGTATTGCATGACGCTGACGGCACCGTGGCGCTTGGACAGTTTTTCGCCGTCGGGGCCGAGGATCATGGGGACGTGGCCGTATTCGGGCAGCGCGGCGCCCAGCGCGGTCAGGATGTTGATCTGGCGGGGCGTGTTGTTGACGTGGTCGTCGCCGCGGATGACGTGGCTGATCTTCATGTCCCAGTCGTCGACCACCACGCAGAAGTTGTAGGTGGGGGTGCCGTCGGGGCGGGCGATGATCAGGTCATCCAGCTCGCCGTTGGAAAAGCTGATCGGGCCTTTGACCATGTCGTTCCAGGTGACGTCGCCGTCGACCGGATTCTTGAAGCGCACCACGGGTTTGCGGTCGGCAGGCACCTCGGGCAGGGTCTTGCCGGGTTCGGGGCGCCAGGTGCCGTCGTAGCGCGGCTTGCGGCCTTCGGCGCGGGCCAGTTCGCGCATGGCTTCGATTTCCTGCGGCGAGCTGTAGCAGTAGTAGGCGGTGCCGGCAGCCAGCATCTGCGCCACGACTTCGCGGTAGCGATCCATGCGCTGCATTTGATAGAACGGGCCTTCGTCGTGCGACAGTTCCAGCCACTGCATGCCGTCGATGATGGCCTGGACGGCTTCGGGCGTGGAACGTTCGACGTCGGTGTCTTCGACGCGCAGGATGAAGGTGCCGCCGTGGTGGCGCGCGAATGCCCACGAGAACAGGGCCGTGCGGGCGCCGCCCAGGTGCAGGAAGCCGGTCGGCGACGGGGCAAACCGGGTGCGCACGTTAGCCAGGCGGGCGGGCGATGTCGGGGTGTCGGTGCTCATGGGCAATCTCGAAAAAGGGGGGACTGCGGCACAGTCCAATCCCCGATTGTACGAAAAGCCTCTTGCAGTGAGACGGCATATCCCTTGAAATGGCCGCATGCCGGCCCCTGCCGGACTTGAGAAAGGGCTATGTCACGCCACAGCTTATCCCCCCTGTTCGACCCGCGTTCGCTGTTGGCGATCAGCGATCGCCCCCAGCCGTTGATGATCACGTTGCCGCCCGCCTTGCGCGCGACGACGACCGAGATTCGGCTCGATGCCAATCAGCGGATCACCCTGCCCTCGCCGTTGTGCGGCAGTGCGGACCCCAAGGCGCGGCCGGATCTGGCCGTGATCAAGGTGCCGCGCGCAGCATTGCGGGGCGTGCTCGAAACGCTGTCTGCCCTGCCCCCGCGTGCCGCCATCGTGATCACGCACGAACCGTCGGATGACGACACGGCATTTTGCCGCCGGTGGGCGCAGACGCACGATTGCATGTTGCTGGGACCGCACAGTTTCGGCTTGCAGCGGCCGCATGCGGGCTTGAATGCCAGCGTGCATCCGCGGCTGGCGCGATTGGGGCGTGTGGCGCTGGTGACGCAGTCCCGGTCGATCATGGCCGTGGTGATGGATTGGGCGGACGACAATCGCACGGGATTTTCGACCGTGGTGTCCTTGGGCGCCGAGGCCATGCTGGACGTGCCGACGGTGCTGGATTTTCTGGTGGCCGATCCGCGGACCGACAGCATTGCGCTGTACCTGGAAGATGTGCAGAACGCTCGCGAGTTCATGAGCGCGGTGCGGGCGGCGTCCAGTGTGAAGCCGGTGGTGGTGCTGAAGGCGGGTCGTGCGGGTCAGGCGCGCACCAGCGTGCGGCCGGGTGCGCCTGCCGAGACCGGCGCGCAAGATGGCGCGGTGTCGACGATTCCGTCCGACGTGGTGTTCGATGCCGCGCTGCGCCGCGCGGGTGCGGTGCGGGTGCGTTACTTCGTGCAGCTGTTTTCGGCGGTGAAGGCTTTGGGTTTTGCCAAGCGCCCGAGTGGCCGGCGTATTGCCTTGTTCGCAAACGGTAGCGGGCCGGCGCAGCTGGCGCTGGATCTGATGGGGCCGGGTGGCGCGGCAGTGTCGCCGGCGGAATTGAACGAGATCACCCGGGTGGAGTTGGCAGGCGCGTTGACCGCGACGTCGTGGGTCGATAACCCGGTCGTGGAGTTCTCGGCCTTGACGCCGGACGCATGTACCAAGGCCATCCGCAGCCTGGTCGCGGACCCGGGGGTGGATGGTGTGCTGGTGGTGCTGTCGCCGGATCCGGACGCCAGTATGGAAGCGGTCGCGCAGGCCTTGACCGAGGTGGCGCCCAAGGCGGCCAAGCCCGTGATTACCTGTTTCATGGGCGACGCGGCCATGCGGCCGCTGCGGCGTGTGCTGGACGATGCCGGGTCGCCGGCCTTCCGCACACCCGAGTCCGCCGTGGATGCATTCGGCAATCTGGCGACCTATCACTACAACCAGCAATTGCTGCTGCAGACGCCGCCGCCCGAGCCGCCGGGCCAGTCCCCGGACCTGACGGGTGCGCGCATCATGATCGAGACGGCGCGGGCCGATGGACGGCTGACGTTGACTACGCCCGAAGCCAAGGCCTTGTTGGCCGCCTTCCATATCCCGGTCGTGTCGGTGGTGCTGGCGCGTTCCGCGGCCGAGGCCGTCATTGCCGCGCAGCAGATCGGCTTTCCGGTGGCGATCAAGATCGATTCGCCCGATGTGGAACGCAAGTCCGCGGTGCGCGGGGTGCATCTGGACATCCGGAACACGACCGAGCTCGTGACCGCGTATCACCGCATGCTGGCCAACGCGCATGAAGCGGCGCCCAACGCGCGGGTGGCGGGCATTACGGTCGAAGCCATGTCGAGCCCGCCGGGGGCTGCCAAGGTGGCGATCGGCGTGGCCCGGGACCCGCTGTTCGGGCCGGTGATCCGGTTCGGCACTGGCGGGACACGCACCGAAGCCGTCAACGGGCGCGGCGTGGAACTGCCGCCGCTGAACGGCTTTCTGGCGCAGCGGCTGATGGAGCGCACGGCCGTGTGGCGGCATACCCTGGCCGGTCACGCATCCCCGGAAGCGCTGGATACGCTGGAAGACACGCTGGTGCGGGTGTCGGAGATCGTGTGTGCCTTGCCGGACATTGCCACGATTGATATCAATCCGATCATCGTGGACGGGGCGCGTGTGCTGGCGGCCGACACGCGCATCACCCTGATGCCGGGCATGGCGTTGCCGGAGGGCGCGACGGCATCAGGCGCCTCGGAACTGGGCACCATCGATGCGGGCGCCACGGCCTATGCGCACATGGCCATCCACCCCTATCCCACGCGGCTGGTGCGGCATGCGCAGTTTGCGAACGGGGCGCCCTATACGATCCGGCCGATCCGTCCGGAAGATGCCGTGCCGCTGCAGACCTTTACGCGCGGGCTGTCGGAGCACACGCGCTACATGCGCTTCATTTCGACGATGCGGGAGCTGTCACCGCGGATGCTGGCGCGTTATACGCAGGTCGATTACCACCGCGAACTGGCCGTGGTCGCCACGGTGTGGGAACCGGATCCCGAGCGCCCTGCCCTGCTGCACGAAGTGGTGATCGGGGTCGCCCGCTATCTGCTGAACCCGGATGGCGAAAGCGCCGAATATGCGCTGGTGATCGGTGATGACTGGCAGCGCAAGGGGCTGGGCATCCAGCTGATGACGACGCTGATCGAAGCGGCGCGCAACCAGGGGCTGTCGCGCATTGAAGGCTTCGTGCTGGGCAATAACGGGCCGATGCTGACCCTGATGCGCCGCCTGGGCTTCCAGGTGGATGTGGACAAGAACGATCCGTCGATGCGGCAGGTCTGGCTGGCGCTGCAGACGGATCGTGGCGATCAGCAACCAAGTCGTTGATGGCTGCAACACGTTGTTTGTCGCCATCAACAAGGTGATGGATCACGCCAGCAACGTGGTGGCGCCTTCGATCTGATCGTTGATTACTTCAACGAAAAGTCCACACGCGTCGTCTTGCCGTCCTTGATACCTTCGGCGTCGGTGTGCGGCGTGATGATGAAGGCGCGTTCGCTCAGCCCGGCGTCGCGCAATACCGCCATGACCGCCTGGGCGCGGCGCACGGCCAGCTCTCGCAGCTGCGGTGCGCCGACTTCCACCTGCGCTTCAAGCAGGGACCGCATCTCGTCATCGGGCAGGGACTTGGTCAGGCCGATTGCGTTGCGCGGTTTGTCGAAGCTTGCCGCTTTGTAGGCGGCTTCCAGATAGGTTGACTCGTCACCTGGTTGCAGCGTGATCGTGGTGGGGTCGACGTCGTTGCGACGGGTCACGACGCGCCGTTTCTGTTCCAGCATCATCTGCTCGACACCCACCTTGCGCAGCGCGTCGGTATCGACCGCGGGGTCGGCACGGCCGCTGATATCCAGCTTGAGCGCCGGGCGATCTTTCAGCGCCTTGATCAGCGTGTCGATCTTGGCGCGTGCGGTGCTGCCGAGCGCCGTGCGGCCCGGGTCAAATTCCACATACGACAGTTCCTGTCCTCCACTGCCGCCGAACGCCGAGGCGATCAATGAAAACGGCGACGTCACCGCGCGCACGATCAGGTTGCCCAGCGCGCGGAAGACGACGGCGCCAATGGAAAACTGCGGGTCGTCCAGCGAGCCCGCCACCGGCAGGTCCAGGTTGATTTCGCCCTTGCTGTTCTTGAGCAGCGACACGGCCAGGCGCACCGGAAGATTGAGCACGCTCGGACCGTCCACCCGGTCGCCGAAGGTCAGTTGATCCAGCAGCAGCTTGTTGCTGGCGGTCAGCTTGCCGTTCTCGATCAGGTAGTGCACGTCCATCGACAGCTTGCCGCGTTCGATGGGGTAGCCCGCGTATTTGGCGGCGTACGGGGTCAGGCCGGGCAGATCGACCCCCTTGGCGCTGGCGGTGATGTCGGTATAGAGCTGCTCGCCAAAGGGTTGCACCTTGCCGCTGATGTCGACGGGCGCGTTGCCATCGACACGGCCCTTGAGGGTCACGTTGGCGGGTTCCGGACGGTCGGTGGACAGCGCGGTGATGCCGCCTTCAATGTCCGTCAGGTTGGCGGTGTAGTTGGGCTTGACGAAGTTGTCGGTGAAGTTGATGTTGCCACGGCTCAGTTGCAGGCCGCCGATGCGGATGGTGCGTTTGCCGGTGTCGGGGGCGGTGGCCACCGTCGCCTGGGCCTTGCCGCTGCCGCCGCGTTCGCCTGCGGCCTGGGTGATCGACGCATTGCCTTCTTCGCCCGGCGTGACCAGCAGTTCGCGCAGGTTCAGGCGGCCGCTTTCGCGCAGGATGACGCGGGCAAAGAAGTCTTGCAGGGCGATGTCACCCAGGTCGGCGGTCAGCACGTCGCCTTGCTGTTTGACGTCGAGTTGCTTGAAGCCCAGGCGGCGCCAGCGCAGGAAGTCGGCGCGGTTGGCTTTGTCGAGCAGGGTCAGGTCGTTGACGTCGGCCGACCCTTTCCAGGCCACGGACTGCGGGGTGCGTCCGGCGGCGGCGGTAAAGTCCAGCCGGCCCTTGGCGCCGACGACCAGGCTGGCGACAGTGGCGTTGATGCGTTCGGCAATGTAGGGCGCAAAGGCCGTCAGGTTCAGGCGGGTGGCGGTCAGGTCGGCGTTGACGGCCAGCGGCGATGGCGTGACCTTGCCGGATGCATCGAGCTTGCCGCCGCGTTGCAGGCCGCTGGACAGCGTGAAGTCGATGGGGGCGGTGGCGGGCCAGGCGAGCTTGCCGGTGGTCAGCCGCAGGTCGTCCAGGCGGGCGTTGACGCGGGGCGTGACGGATTCGTCGGTGAAGCGGACAGCGGAGTCGGTAATGGCGACGCTGGTGGCGGAGACGGTCCAGGGGGCGGCGGGCGTGGCTGGTGTCGCAGCGGGTGTCGCAGCGGGTGTGGCGGCGGCAGCGGTTGCTGGAGAAGCGGCGGACGTGGCTGGCGTAGCGCCGGGCGTGGCTGCGGTGGGCGTGGCTGGCGTAGCCGCGCGCGTGGCTGCGGCACGCGTTGCCGGTGCAGCTGCGTTCGTTTTCGACGCGCGGCCCTTCGGTGGCTTCGGATCCGCTGCGGCTGCCGGCTGACGGGTGGATGCCCCCGTTGCCGCGGAACCCGTTGTGTCCGTCAACGAGGCCCAGGATATCGCGCCACTGCGATCGCGCTGCGCGGCAAGATTGAGCGCGCTCAGGGTAATGGCGCCCAGGTGGGCACGGCGCGCTTGCAGGTCGCCTTCCAGGCCTTGCAGGGCCAACTGGTCGAACTGCAGTTGGGATTCAGGATTGGCCAGCGGTGCCGCGCGTAGTTGTTTGATGCTGACGGCGCCGTCGTTCCAGGCCACCTGCATGCCGCTTGCGCCTTGCGATGCACGAACCTTGGCCTTGACGTCCAGCGTGCCGCGATCGATGGCGAGCGCGACGTAGGGTTTCCAGAGCGGCGTGAGGGCCGGCAAGGCCAAGCCGGTCAAGGAGGCGTCCAGGTCCGCGCCAAACGGCTGGAGGCGGACCGGGCCGGTTACCTTCACTGCACCCGCATCGGCGACTTTGGCGTCCAGGGACAACGTTGCGGGCGCGTTTGACGGGTCAGGAAAATTGAGCGCGCTTACCTTCAGGGCAATGCCGGACAGCGACGTGCCGAAGTTGTCCTTGGCGTCCTGCCAACGGACGTTGCCGCCGGTCAGGTCGACTTCCTTGACGGCAATTTGCCAGGCGGCGGGCGCAGCCGTTGGCGCGCGAGAGGCGGTCGGTGGAACAGCGGTTGCTGCCGGCGGATTCGCTGCAACAGGCGCGGGCGTCGCCGTCGCGGTAGGACCAGCTGAAGCAGCAGCAGGCGCCGAAGATGTTGCCGTCGTCGCCGCAGGCATCTTCGCCCCCGGCTGCGGCGTCGCCACGCGCACCACGTTCACTTCCCCCGCCGCGCTCCGCGTCACATTGACCTGCGGGTCCACGACTTCCACGCGCCCTATCGTCACGCGCCTGGCCAGGGGCTCGACCGCCATCTCTTTCACGGCCAGCGTCTTCACCTGCAGCAACGCCGCGTCGTCCGGCGTGCTGCGTACGTCGACGTCGTTCAACGCCACGTCCCCACTGATGCGGAACGTGGGGGCAACGTCGGGCGGGGCGTCGAACACCATCTGCAGCTGCGCGTCCAGCGTGCCCTTGCGCAAGGCCACCGGATACGGCAAGGGCCAGGCATCGGCAAAGGCATCGAGCGCCAGGCCATCCAGATGGAAGTCGAGCGAGGACGTACGCGACGCGTCGAACGGCCGTGCGCGGCCGCCCAGGTCCAGCGGACTGCCGTTGATGACGGCGGTCAGGCGGGGCAGGACGTCGATCTCGACGGCATACGGCAGCGTCGACAGGAAAGGCAAGCCGATGTCGAGCGACTGCACGGTGTGCGTGCGGCCGGTGACCTTGTCCTGCAGGGTGATATCACCGCCCTGCAAGGACACATTGTTCAAGGAAAATCGGGGCGTGCCGCCATCGCCGGCGGGCCGCGCAGCAAGGCGTTCAAGGATGTCGCTGATGTTGAAGCGCCGGGTGTCTTCGCGCACCAGGGCCAGCCGCGGTTCGGTCGCGGTAATGCGGTCGAGCACGGGCGCCAGCCGGAACAGGGACGTGATGGACGCATCCACGTCCAGGCCTGCCACGGTCAGCAGCGGGGTGGTCCCGTCGGGCTCGAACACATGCACGCCGCGCGCGCGGAGCACCAGCGTGAAGGGATTGAAGGTGACCGTGTCGATGCGCGCCGGTCGGCCCAGGATCTCGGCCGATTGCGATGCGGCCAGGTCCTGCACAAGGATCGGCACGCGCCACGCGGCCAGGCCCGACAGCAGTAGCCAGCCGGCCACCACGCCGCCGCCGATCTTGAGCGACCGTCTTGCCCAGACGGGCAGCCTGCCGAACCGCGCGCGCACGACCACGCCGCTTAACGCTGCGCGATGGCGAGTTGATACAGGCGGGTGCTGCGCGCGCCGCTACGGCAGAAGGCCAGGACGGGGCCCGGCAGCGTGTCGAGCTGCTGCGCAAAGGTGGCGACGTCGCCTGCCTGGATGTTGGCGCCGTTGACGGGCTGGTGCACGTAGTTCAGGCCGGCGGCACGGGCGGCTTCGCCAATGGTGTCGGCGGCGGGCTGGTCGGCGCCGCCTTCAAAGTCGGGACGGTTGTTAATCACGCTTTTGAAGCCGGCGGCGGCCAGGGCGGCCATGTCTTCGGGGGCCAGTTGCGGCGCTACGGCAAAGTTGTCGGAAAGCGGGGTGAACGAAGGTGCGGACATGACGGATTCCTGAACTGGGAAGAGTGAGTCAACCATGCTACCCCGGCGACGCGCCGTCGCCAAACCGCCAAAAAAAGAGGGGAGCCTGAGCTCCCCTTCACCCTCCGGCGGATGACTCCGGCCGGCGGTCCTTTCTCGTTACCTGCTTGACTGCTACCGGATCAGCGCCTTTGCCGCCGATGCGTTGCCTGACTGCGTTGCCCGATGGCGTTGCCTGACTGCGTTGCCGGATGACGCTGCCCGGCGGCGTTGCAGCGAATGCGTTGCGCCTGTGCCTTGCCTCGATGGCGTTGCGCCGGAGCGTTGCGGTCGATGTCCCGATCGATGCGTTGCCTGCCGTGCGTTGCCATGATGCGTTGCGCCAGTGCGTTGCCTTCGTGTCCTGCCGTCCTGCGTTGTCTGCCTGCCTTGCCGTCCTGCGCTGCCGTGTTCGTTGCCGTCCTGCGTTGCCCGCCTGCGATGTGCTGCGGCGTTGCGCCGATCCGGGCCACCCTTTCTAAACTTGTTGAAGCTGCTAGCGGCGTGCCTCGGCCTTGCCCGTGATTTCGAGTTCGACCC
This sequence comes from Pigmentiphaga litoralis, assembly GCF_013408655.1. NCBI lineage: Bacteria > Pseudomonadati > Pseudomonadota > Betaproteobacteria > Burkholderiales > Alcaligenaceae > Pigmentiphaga > Pigmentiphaga litoralis. Next base: position 345,863 of record NZ_JACCBP010000002.1, on the reverse strand, counting down.
GCCGGTTGGGCGCCAGGCACGCGATCAATGCCGTCCGGTTGCTTTGTGTGCACTGGACCACCGGTTCGCGCGATCCGCGGCCATCCGACGTCACCACATTGCCCGGCACGCCGGCGCGGACGAGGTAGCTCGTGACCGTGGCGGCCCGTTCGCGAGACAGCGTGTCGTTGGTCGCGGCATTGCCGATGCGGTCGGCGTGTCCGACCACATGGACCCGTTCGACATCGACGGCGCGGATCTCGCGGCTCAGCTCATCCAGCCGGCGACGGCCTGCCGTCGAAATGCTGTTGATGTCGGACTTGCCGAAATCGAACAAGGCATCGGCGGCCAGCGTCACGCGGCGCGGCGCCGGAGGGGGCGGTGGGGCGACGGGCGCGACCACGGGTGCGGGCGGCGGCGGGGGTGGCGGCGCGGCCACCGGACGCGGGAACACCATGTCGGCGCACTCGCGTTTGTCCCACGCACCGGTCTGCGTGCGCATGGCGTCGTCGTACTTGATCTGGTATTGGCAGACCAGGTACTCGTTCCCCTTGCCCGTGCGGAAGTTGAAGATGTAGTCCCACTGCCGCACGTTGAAGACGCCCTCGCTGAAGTGCGGCGGACCGACCAGGTCGTACACCTGCGGCTTGGTCAGGCCAGGAATCATCTTGCGCAGGTTTTCGATGTTGGCGAAGGTGCCTTCCTTCAGGGTCGCGCTGGCCTTGTCCGGGAACTGCGGAGCGCCGGCATCGGCGTTGGCGACGACCGGGCGGCTGGTGGCGCCGCCCTTGAACATCGAGCAGCCGCTCAGCACCAGCAGCGTCAGCAGGGATGCCGCGACGAGTGCGCCCTTGCGTGGGTGGGACATGGAATTCTCCGTGGGTGGGTGGTGCCGGATCATGGTGGGGTTGCGCATCAGAATTGGTAACCGGCGCCGACCACCGCACCGAGCTTGCCCTGCGAGTTCACGTTGCCCGCGAACTTGTAGACCCAGCGGCCGTTGTCGGTAATCGTCGACACGCCGATCGCCACCGCGGACTGGCCGAGGTAGTTGCTGACCGCGGCCGACGCCATGCTCTTGCCAGGCTGGTAGGCCGACGGCAAGCCTGCCACGGCCATCGCCGACGCCGCACCCGCATACGAATTGCGTTCGTATTTGCGCAGGTCGCCACGCAGGTTGTTCAGGTCGTCGCCAAAGCTCGACGTCGCATCACGCAGTTGCTGCACGTTGACGGCATCGGTGCCTTGGGTGCCGGCCCGCACGTTGGTGATCTGACGATCCCCCGTCGCGCCGCCGCCCACCGAGACCGAGTTGTCGCGGGTGGCCACCGATGACGTACCGATCGCCACGCTGTTGGTCGCGGCGGAAGCCACCTGCGTGCCGTTGCCCAGCGCCATGCTGCCCGAGGCCTGTGCCTGCGCATTGTTGCCAATCGCAACCGCATTGGCGCCCGAGGCCACGGCAGCCTGACCGAACGACGACGCATTGGCGCCCGATGCCACGGCGCCTTGTCCCAGCGCGGCCGTGTTGGTGCCCGAGGCGACCGCGCCGTTGCCGGCGGCCGTGGCATTGCTGCCCGATGCATTGGCCGCGTTGCCCAGTGCCGTGGCTTGCGCACCGGCCGACAGCGCGCCCGCGCCGCCCGCCACCGAGTCCACGCCCGTGGCGGCCGGCTTGGCCCGTGCCAGCGAGTTTTCAACCTGGAACATGCCGTCCTTGCCGGCGATCACGTTGGTGACGTCGCCCGAGATCGCCTTGACCTGGCGGACGTTGGCCGCATCGGTGTCGGCCACGCCGTCTGCCACGTTGGTGATCTGGCGTTCGGCGCCCACGGCGCCGACCGACACGCTGTTGGACCGGTCTGCCACCGACCCGCTGCCCAGCGCCACGCTGTTGCTGGCCGTGGCCTTGGCGTCAGCGCCCACTGCAGTCGATTGCGCGCCGCTGGCGGTGGAGTTCGAGCCCACCGCGACGGCCGCCGTGCCCGTGGCGGCCGCGGCATTGCCGGTGGCTACCGAGTTGTCGGCCGCAGCGTTGGCGGACTTGCCCGTGGCCACGCTGTTTGCGCCCGCCGCAATCGCTTGCGGACCCGCTGCCGTGCTGTCGATGCCGGTGGCCTGTGCGCCGGGGAGTGTCGAATTGGCGCGGAAGTAGGGCGAACCGCCGCTGGTGTTGATGGTCTGGATGCTGTTGTAGAGGCTGGTATTGCTCAGGACATTGGTGGTGTCCTGCGTCCATCCCCACAGCTGCGAGCCGTTCACGGCGTCGGTGCTGGCAGCCGTTTCCGCGCCGCGAGACAGGTTGGTGATGCGGGTCGAGCCGCCGCCGGCATTGAGCGTCAGCACGGTCTTGGTCGCGTCGTCGTACTTGACGGCCAGCTGATCGAGCTGCGTCACCTGCGAGCCCACGGCCCGCAATTGCGCAATGTTGGCGGCATCCGTATCGATGCTGCCGGCCGCGACGTTGGTCAGCTTGCGTTCGGCGCCTGCCGAACCAATCGAGACTTCACCGGCCGAGTTCTGTGGCGCGGCCAGGGCCACCGCCGTATAGCCAGTCTGCGCGCCCACCGACGTCGTGGACCCTGCGCCCAACGCCACGCTGTTGGCCTGCGTGGCCGCGGCGTTTGTGCCCAGCGCAACCGAGTTGGCTGCCGATGCTGTCGACGCACCCCCTGCCGCCACGCTGTCGGCGCCGGTCGCGGCCGCACCGGCCAGGGCCGTGTTGGCGCGGAAGTAACGGGTGCCTTGCAGGTCGATCGTGTTGATCGTGTCGCCCAGCGTGGTGACAGTATTGGTGACCGTCGTGACGTTCTGGTTGGTGGCGTTCAATTGCGCGCCGTTGACCGCGTCGGTGCTGGTGGCGGTCAATGCGCCTGCCGTCACGTTGCTGATGCGGGTGGACGCGCCGCCTGCGTTCAGCGTCAGCTGGCTCTTGCTGGCATCGTCATACTTGACGGCCAGGGCGTCCAGGTCGCCAAGTTGCGAGCTGACGGCGCGCAGTTGGGCAACGTTGGTGCCATCGGTGTCGGCACTGCCGGCGGCTACATTGGTCAGCTTGCGTTCGGCGCCTGCCGAACCAATCGACACTTCGCCCGCGGAACTTTGCGGCGCGGCCAGGGCGAACGCCGCGTAGTTGGTCTGTGCGCCAACCGTGGTGCCCGCTCCGGCGCCCAGCGCGACGCTGTTGGCCTGCGTGGCGTTGGCGCCGGTGCCGAGGGCGACCGAGTTGGTGGCCGAGGCCGCCGCTGCGCCACCCGCCGCCACGCTGTCGATGCCCGTTGCCGACGCACCGGCCAGGGTCGAATTGGCGCGGAAGAAGCGTGTGCCTTGCAGGTCGATCGTGTTGACGGTGTCGCCCAGGGTGGTGACCGTGTTGGTGACCGTGGTGACGTTCTGGTTGGTGGTGTTCAGCTGTGCGCCGTTGACCGCGTCGGTGCTGGTCGGCGTCAATGCGCCGGCCGCGACGTTGGTCACGCGGGTGGACGTGCCGCCCGGGTTCAGCGTCAACGACCCCTTGGTGGCGTCGTCATACTTCACGGCCAGGCCGTCCAGGTCGCCAATCTGCGAACGCACCGCGCGCAATTGCGCCACGTTCGTGGCATCGGTGTCCAGGCTGCCAGCGGCCACGTTGGTCAGCTTGCGTTCGGCGCCTGCCGAACCCACCGACACTTCACCGGCCGACGTTTGCGGAGCGGTCAGGGCAAAGCCCGTGTAGCCCGCTTGCGCGCCCGTCGTGGTGGTCGCACCCGCGCCCAGCGCCACGCTGTTGGCGAGCGACGCGTTGGCGCCCGTGCCCAATGCCAGGCCATTCGCAGCCGACGCCACGGCATTGCCGCCCGCGGCCACCGCGTCGATGCCGGTCGCATCCGATGCGGCCAGCGTCGAGTTGGCGCGGAAGTACTTGGTGCCGGCGTTGTTGATCGTGTTGACCGAGTTGTTGAGGGTATTGACCGAGTTGTCGATCGTGGTCACGGCCGTGTTGGTTGCGTTCAGCTGCGAGCCATTCACGGCATCGGTGCTGGTGGCCGAGACCGCGCCGGCTTTCAGATTCGTGATCGTGGTGCCGCCCACGCCGGCCAGGGTCGCGGTGCCTTTGCTGACGTCGTCGTACTGGATCGCGTTGGCATCGCCCACGGTGATCTGCGTTTCCAGTGCGCGCAACTGGCGCAGGTTGACGGCGTCGGTATCGACCGTGCCGCCCGCCACATTGGTGATCTGGCGTTCGGCGCCAGCGCTGCCGACAGACACCACGCCTTGCACGGGCACGGCCAGGCCGCTGTAGGCCTCGACGCCGGTACCCACGCGATTGGCCACGGACTGGAAGCCGATGGCGACGCCGCCAGCGACGTTGGACGTGGCTTCGGCGCCGATGATGGTCTGGCCGTTCGCGGTACCCAGCGTGTTGTCGCCGATCACCACCGAGTGGCCCTTGCGTACCGCGTAGTTGGTGTTGGGCACACCGATCATGTTGGGGTCGGTAAAGATGTCGTTCGCGTTTTCGTTTGGCAGCAGGTGGCGCGCGTTGGTACCGATCACCACTTCCTGCGACCCGTTGGCCGACGCGCCGTCACCGATCAGGACCTGGTTGTTCTGCGCGGCAGGCACGTCCCAGCAGGTTGCGCCGGCCAGGCCGAGCACGTTCAGGCAGTTGTTGCCTTGCACGTACGACGGCGGCGTGGTGCCGGGCAGCAGCAGGCCGTTGTTGTAGGTCAGGCCGGAATTGATGTTGGTGATGTAGTTGCCCGACGTGACACCGCCCAGCAGGGTCAGGTTCTGCTGGGGGAGCGTACCGCCCGTGGTGCCTGTCAGCGTGCCCGTGACAGGTGCCAGGTCCAGGACCGGCAGGCCGAGCACGTTGACGACGCTGAAGCGCGCGTTGATGTTTTCGCGGTTGACGGCCAGGGCGCCCGAACGCAGATACGATTCCTGCTGGCCAAACGCGGCCAGCGTCAGCGGCGCCAGGCCTTGCCCGACACCGCCGGTCACGCCCGCCGTCCCGATGACCAGCCCATTCGGGGGTGCGGGGTTCAGCGGCGGCGCGATCGAGCCCGACACGACCGGCGTGGGCGCGATGGTGGGCGACACGATGTTGCCGATCACCGGCAGACCCGCCAGCGGCGTGGTGATGCCACCCAGCACGTTGGTGACCGGCGCGGCGATCACGCCCACGCCGTTGGTGATCGGGGTGAGCGGTGTGGTGACGGGCGCAAGCGCCGTCGTGACGGGTTCCAGCGCGCCGGTCACGGCGTTCAGGACAGGCGTGGTGGCGGTGGCGACCGGGGTCGTGACCGTTGTCAGGGCCGCGGTGACAGGCGCCACGGCGTCGGTGACGGGGGTCAGCGGAGAGCTGGGCGTTCCTGCCAGCGGGGGCACCAGGGCCGCGACCGGCGCCACCACGGTATCCAGCGTATCGGTGACGAGGCTGATGGACGGCGTGCCGTTGCCGCTCGGGGTGGCCACACGCGACACCGGTGCAATCACAGCGTTGACCAGGGTCGGCAGGCCTGAGGCGGGATCGGAACCGCCGCTTTGCGTGACAACGGTGGACAGCAGTTTGGGCACGGCGGTGCTGAGGGTGGCCAGGGGTTCGGACACGACCGGTGCGGCGGCGCCACCCACGATCGGGCCCGTGACTGCGGCCACCGTGGTCTGGGTGGCTTGCGCGATGGGGGCGGTGCGTGCGGCGGTCGTCGTGATTGCGGTGCGCACCGGCTGCGTGGTCGTGGCGGCGACCGTCCGCACGGTGGTTGGCGTGGGGCCTGCCAGGGGCGCGGTGACGGCCGCGACCGGAGCCTTGAGCGTCTGCGCGACATTCTGCAGCGACGGCACGGCCGTGATGACCGCCGGAACCTGCGACATCGATGGCGAGGCCATCGGCGTGTCCATCAGCGGGGCGTTCAGCATCGGCACCACGCCATTCATGGCGGACACCGTGGCCGACTGCAGCACCGCGGGCGCCGTGCTTGCGACCTGCACGGTTTGAGGCGTCTGGCTGACCTGACTCAGGGCGGCGGTCATGCTGCCCACCAGGGGGGCGGTCGTCAGCCGGCCATTCAACAAGTCCGGGGTGTCGTGCATGCCTGCCGCCAACGACGGCGCAGCGACCAGCGAGGCGCCCAGCAGCACGGCGGCGCTTGCGCCCACCCGCGCACCGCCGCTCTTGCCCTTGGCCCGGGCGTTCTCGGCCACGGCAACCCACGTACGCAAGGTGTCACTCCAAACGGTGCGATAGATCTTGTTCACTTTCAATCCCCCGAGAATTCCGATCCTGTGAATCCATCCCCCGAATGCCGTCACGCAGGGCGCGGGTCACAGGGCGAATGGCTAGTCCGATTTACTTTTGCAAAAGGTGTGCCATCGGGTGACACATCGCCACAAGGCATCGACTACCGGCCGGCTGAGGTCTTGCCACCACTACGCAAGCCATTGAATTCATTGGAGTTATTGTTGAGCTGGCGGCTGTTTTCGGGTGCATTTGCATGGACTCACCAGGGGTGAAACGGACTGCGGGTTAACCCCGAATTTGTGGGGGACGTTACGTCACAGGCGATACGACGTTACGTAACGTCATCGCAACTTTGCGAGTATTTCGGCCAACGTCGACCTATCGACTTTTCATATGGATCCATATGAATTTTTCGATAACGCATATGGGTCGGCCCCTGATAGATTGAAGCCGGCTACCTGTTGTCGGGGTGCCTTGCAGTGCATCGAGCCGGTTGTGCGCAGTGGTGAACCGGCCATTCACGAGACATTCCAGATTCCTTCCGCCTCTTGAGAACTGTCATGCACCTTTTCCCTTCACCCGCGCGCCGCGCCCTCCTCACCCTGGTCTGTGGCGCTGCGCTGCTCGCCGGGTACGCTACCCAGGCTGTCCGGGCCGCCGACGCGTGGCCCAGCCGGAACATTCGCCTTGTCATTCCGTACGCGCCCGGCAATGCCGGCGACGTCACGTTCCGCCTCATCCAGGCCGATCTGGAAAAGCGGCTGGGGGCGCGCTTCTACATCGACAACAAAAGCGGAGCATCCGGCAACATCGGTGCCGAAGACGTGGTGCGCGCGGCGCCCGATGGCTACACGCTGCTGCTGGGCGCCACCAACAACTTCGTCATGAACCAGTACCTGACCAAGGGCCTGCGCTACGACCCGCTGAAAGATCTGGTGCCCATCACCAAGGTCAACCTGGCCCCGTCGGTCGTGGTGGTGAACACGTCGCTGCCGGTCAATTCGCTCAGTGAACTGACGGCTTATGCCAAGGCAAATCCCGGCAAGCTCAACTTCGGCACGCCCGGCAATGGCACGCCCCCGCACCTGACCGGCGTGCTGTATGCGCAAATGACGCAGACGGAAATGGTTCACGTGCCCTTCCGCGGCGCGCCCCCGGCGGTTCAGGCGCTGCTGGCCAACGACGTCCAGATCTTTTTTGCCAGCGCCGGCATCAGCACGGTTGCCGGGCACCTGGCCGCGGGCAAGCTGAAGGCCTTGGCGGTGGCGGATAGCCAGCGGCTGGCCGCATTGCCCTCGGTGCCGACCACGGCGGAACAGGGCCTGCCCGACCTGCGCACCGGCAACTGGTGGGGCCTGGCCGCGCCGGTCGGCACGGACCCGGCGATCCTGGAAAAGATTGCGGCCGCCGTCAAGGCATCGGTGTCGTCGCCCGAGATCGTTGCCAGATTCAACGAGTTGGGCCTGAGCGGGGTGGGCAATACGCCCGCCGAATTTGCTGCCCAGAACGCGCGGGAAGCGGCCGTATGGCAGGCCACGATCAGCAAGGCGAACATCCAGGTGGACTGACGCCAGCTGGCCTGTCATCTGCGGTCACGCAGAGTCGGGGATAATGGAAATGTTGCAGCGCAGCGCTGCCCAAGCCAGGATGCCCCGCCGATGAAGTATTCCCTTGCGATCTTCGACTTCGACGGCACGCTTGCCGACTCCTTCGGCTTCTTTGTCAGCGTGGTGAACCGCCTGGCGGCCCACCACGGCTTTCGCCCCATCGACACCGCGCACCTGGACAAGGTGCGCGGCTACGACATCAAGACCTTGCTGCGGCAGGTGGACCTGCCGCTGTGGAAACTGCCGCAGGTCGGCAACCACTACAAGCGGCTGATGACCGAGAGCATCCATACGATCCGCCTGTTCGAGGGCATCGGCCCGTTGCTGCGGCAACTGGCGGATCACGGCGTGGTGCTGGCGGTGGTGAGTTCCAATTCACAGGAAAACGTGCGGCAGGTGCTGGGGCCGGACCTGTCCGCCCTGGTCCGCCACTATGAATGCGGCGCGGCATTGCTTGGCAAGCGCACCCATTTGCGGCGGGTGCTGTTGCACAGTGGCATCCCGGCCCACCGCGCCATCTACATTGGCGACGAGACCCGCGACCGCGAGGCGGCGCGCGCCGAATTGATCGACTTTGGCGCGGTCACGTGGGGCTATGCCACGCCCGCGGCGCTGGAAGCGTCGGGCCCTACCTGCATGTTCGAGTCACCTGCTACGATCGCGGCGGCGCTGCTGCCGGACAACCAATCGGCGGCATAGCTATCCGACTCATGGCGGCCGGGTCGGCCCCTTTGGCGTGCAGCGGCATCCAGGCCTTGCTCGTGACTTCGGGTTGCCGACCGCCCTTCGCTGCTACCGCCCTTCTTATCGAATCCTTGTATTGATGCTGTTTTTCGGACCCGACGCCATGTCTGCCATGCCCACCGATATTTCGACCCTGCCTGCGCGCGAGCTGGCCGCCCTGTTCGACGCCGCGCCCGTGTCGCTCTGGCTGGAAGACTTCAGCGGCATCCATAGCCTGCTGGACGGCCTGCGCGCCGGCGGCATCCGCGATCTGGCCGCGCACATTGCCGCGCATCCGGCGTTTGTCGAAACCTGTCTGTCACGCATTCGGGTGCTGGCGGTCAATGCGTGCACGCTCAAGCTGTTTGGCGCGACGTCGCAGGCTGAACTGCTGGACAACCTGCATCGCGTGTTTCGCGACGACATGGCGCAGCACTTTACGGCGGACCTGCTGGGCATGTGGGAAGGCCGCTTCGAGATCGAAACCGAAGGCATCAACTACGCGCTGGACGGCCGCCCGGTCGACATCCTGATTCGCCGGTCGGTGCTGCCCGGCCATGAGCACGACTGGTCGCGCGCGCTGATTTCCCTGCATGACATTGGCGCGCGCAAGGAAGCCGAACGCCAGCGCGAGTCGATGCGCGACTATTCCCAAGGCCTGTTCGAACATTCGCCAGTGTCATTGTGGGTCGAGGATTTTTCAGGCATCCGCGCGCTGCTCGATGGCCTGACCGCACAGGGTGTCACGAACCCCGCCGCCTACCTCCGCACCCATCCTGACTTCGTGCAGCAGTGCCTGCGCGCGATCAAGGTGCTGGACGTGAACGAGCGCACCTTGCAGATGTTCCGCGCGTCGTCGAAGGCGGAACTGCTGGCCAACCTGGGCACCGTCTTCGGTGGCGACATGAGCGTGCATTTCACCGACGAGCTGGTCGAGATGGCGCAGGGCCGCGTGGCGTACGAATGCGAGGGCATCAACACCACGCTGACCGGCGAGCCGGTCGACGTGCACTTGCAGCGGTCCGTGATGCCGGGATCCGAAGCGACATGGGATCGGGTGCTGATCTCGTTGACCGATATCACGGCGCGCAAGCGGGCCGAAGCTTATATGCGCTATCTGGGCACGCATGACGCGATGACGGGTCTGCTCAATCGCGCATCGTATGAAGAAGCGCGGGTGCGGCTGGAGAAAGATCCGTCGGTCACGATCGCGGTGGCGATGATCGACGTGAACGGCCTGAAGCCGGTCAACGATGATCTGGGTCACGCGGCCGGCGACACGCTGATTCGGCGCGCGGCCGAGGTGCTGAAGGAAGTGTCCCAACCCGGCGACATTGTGGCGCGGGTGGGCGGCGATGAATTCGCGGTGCTGATGCCGGGGCAGGACCTGGACTATGCGGCGCGCCTGGCCGACCGCCTGCAGCGATTGATTGAGGTCAACAACCAGTTCTACCAGGGGCCGGAACTGAGCGTGGCGATCGGCTATGCGCAGACCGGACCGGACCTGCCGTTCGCCGCGGCCGAACGCGCCGCGGATATGGCGATGTACGCGAACAAGGGCGCGCGCCGGCGGTAAGGGACGCGCGTCTGCCAGGGCGCCACTGCTACACCCGCGCCTGCCAGCGCGTCACCGCGCGCCGTGTGACTTCCATGAAGGCCAGCGACGCGGCCGACGGTGAACGGAAGCGGTCGTGCGCCAGCACGATCTGCGACGGGATGACCGGCGCGCTGACCGGGCGCACGACCGTCTTGCGCCCGGCCGGAAACAGCGCCGTGTAGGGCGGCAACAGCGCAATGCCAAAGTCCGCTTCGACCAGACTGATGACGGTCGCCAGTTGCGCGACTTCGATCGCGATCCTGGGCGTTAGGCCCAGCTGCATGAAGGTGCGATCCAGGAAGGCACGGAATTTGTTCTCGGGCGTCTGCGTCACTAGCGGGTAGGTGGCCAGCTCTTCCCACTTGATCGTGCGTTTGTGCGCGCAGGGGTGATCGCGCGGCATCAGCACCACCAGCGGCCCTTCCAGCAGCGGTTCGATCACACAATCGTGGTCGTCGTCGCTGAAGGCGCCTACGCCGATGTCGACTTCCGCACTTGCGATGCGCGGCAGGATGGCTTCCGACGGGATATCCAGCAGCGTGACGGAGATGTCGGGGTACTGCCGCCGGAAGTCGGCCGCGACCGGGATCAGCAGGCGCGCGAGCAGCAGCGGCGGCGCGGCGACCGTGACGTGCCCATGCTGGCGCGTGGCCAGGCCGCGCACATTGCCGACCGCGCTGGACAGGTCGGCCAGCAGCCGCGCGGCCGGCGCCCGGAACTCGCGGCCCGCATCGGTCAACGTGACCTGACGGGTGCTGCGGTCAAACAGGCGGCTGTCCAGGTTCTGCTCCAGGTCACGCACCAGAATGCTCAGCCCGGATTGCGAGATGTGGATACGCTGCGCGGCCTTGCTGAAGCTGCCTTCATTGCAGACGGCCACAAAGGCTTCGAGCTGACGCAGCGTGATCGACATGGCGGCCTGCAGTATTGAAGAATCGAATGAATCTATATGAACATTTCAATTTTTTCAATCTGCGTGCGCTGGTAGATTGGGGGTCTGCCTCAGGAGCCGCCCGCTGTGTCCGCCTACGTTTTCGACCGTTATACCCAGGAAGCCCTGGACGCCCAGTACAACAACCAGCTGGCCTGTCCGGGCTTTCGCGAGACGCTGGCGCAGGGCACGGCGCTGTCGGCGGCCGCGGCGGCGTTGCCCGGCGCGCGTGACGTGGCGTGGGGGACGCATCCGCTGGAGCGCCTGGATATCTACGGGCCGCGGCGCCTGGGGGCATCGGGGGGTGCGGGTGCATTGGGGGGTGTCGGGGCTTCGGGGGATGTCGGAACGTTGCGGGGTGAGGGAGCCCAGGGCCATGCCGCGCTGTCGCCGGGGTTGCCGGCTTTGCTGCCCGTGCTGCTGTTCGTGCACGGCGGCGCGTGGCTGACACAGGAAAAGGAAGACAGCGCCTTTGGTGCGCAGGCCTTTGCCGATCAGGGGTGCCTGTGGGTCGCGCTGGGATTTCCGGATGCGTCGGACGTTCCGTTTGCCGACATGGTGGCCAGCGTGCGGCGCGGCATTGCCTGGGTCCACACGCACATTGCCGCGCATGGCGGCGACCCGCAACGTATCGTGCTGGCCGGGCATTCGTCGGGCACGCACCTGGTGAGCCAGGCGCTGACGCATGACTGGTCGGCGGAAGGTCTGGGGACTCAACCGTTCCACGGCGCGGTCATGGTCAGTGGACTGACCGATCTGGAGCCGGTGCGCCTGTCGTATCGCAATACCCGGCTGAACCTGGATGCGGCGCATGTCCGCCGCTATTCGCTGGCCCACAACACCCCTGCGGTACGCGTGCCGGTGGTGGTGGCCGTGGCCGAACGCGATACCGACGAATTCCGCCGACAAGCCCGCGCCATGGCCGACCGGTTGCGGGAGTTCAACATGCTGGCGGACTTCGACGTGGTGCCCGGGCGGCATCACTTCGATGTGATCCTGGATCTGGCGGACCCGGGCAGCAAGCTGTTCCGCGACACGTTGGCGTTGCTGATGCGGAACGGTGCGGGTGGGACCGGTGGCGACGGCGGTGGCAGCGATGCCACGAACCGCCAGCCATGACGACCCCGCAGGCGCCGCGGCCTGACCAAGCCACCCTGCTGCTGTACGGCGGCACCGTCATCCGGTGTGAAGGCGGCGGCGGTAACGGTATCGCTGGCACCGGCTTCGGCACTGGCACTGGCACTGGCACTGGCACCGGCACTGGCCCCTCCCGTGCCAGCAGCAGCACCGGCACCATCGCCCAATCCGTCGCGATCCACGGCAATCGCATCCTGGCCATCGGCAGCGACGACGACATGGCCGCGCTGGCCACACCGTCCACGCAGCGCGTGAACCTGGCCGGCCGCACCGTCATCCCGGGCATGACCGACGGCCATGCCCACCTGGACCGCGAAGGCTTGCGCAAGCATCTGCCCTCCCTGCAGGGCGCACGGTCCATCGACGATATCCTGGACCGCATCGCCCATGAAGTGCGCCGCACCCCGCCGGGCACGTGGATCGTCACCCAACCCATCGGCGAGCCACCCGAATATCCCGACCCGGCGGCGGGCCTGCGCGAAGGCCGCTACCCCACGCGTCATGACCTGGACCGCGTCAGCCCCGATCATCCGGTTTATATCCGGCCCATCTGGGGCTACTGGCGCAACCGGGCGCCGCTGGTGTCGATCGCCAACACGCTGGCGCTGCGCCTGGCGGGCATCGACCGGCACACCGTGCCGCCGAGCCCGGACATCACCCTGGGCCGCGACGCAAATGGCGACCCCGATGGCACGTTCAGCGAGGCGACCCTGGTGCCCATCGTCGAACACAGCCTGATGCGGGTCGCGCCCGGCTTTAGCGCCGCCCAGCGCGCCAGTGGCCTGCGCAGCGCCATGCGCGCCTACAACGCGGTGGGCACGACGGCGGTGTTTGAAGGCCACGGCGTGGCGGGCGAGGTGATCGCGGCGTATCGAGACGTGGCGAATCAGGGCGCCGCGACCGTGCGCGCGACGCTGACCTTCAGCCCGCGGTGGCAAATCGAAGCCAGCGGATCCAACCCGGCCTCCAACCCGGCCAGTCAGGCACGCCATACCAATCACGCAGGCCACGCAGATCAGCCCACCCCGCGCCACAAGCATGCCCGCAGTGCCGACACTGCCATCGAACTGCTGCGCGACTGGCGCACCTGGCTGCAACGCCGCCACGCCGATCACCCGTGGGTGCGGCTGCAGGGCTTCTATGCCGAGATCGATGCGGACCCGCTGAACAACCAGCTGCGTGCAAGCAATCATCCGTGCACCGGCTGGGCAGGCTTCCAGGCGGGCGCGGCCCTGCCGGCAGAGGTGCTGGAACCTTTGCTGATCGAAGCGGCGCGTGAAGGCATTCGTGTGTGCGGCATCTGGCCCACCCTGTTGCCCCTGTTCCAGGCTGCGCATCGCGCGCACCCGATCGATGACCTGCGATGGGTGCTGGGCCATCAGCCGGTGCTGACACAGGAAATGATTGCAACCATCCACGATCTGGGCCTGGTCATCACTACGCATACCAATCGGCACATCTACAAGGATGGCGATGTGTGGGTAGAGAAGCGCGCCGCCAGCAAGTCAGCGCACGGCGGCACGCAAGGCCACATCCCGCCGGGCGACGCCGTCAACGACATCGTCCCGCTGCGCCGCCTGCTCGACGCCGGTGTTCCGGTCGCCTTCGGCAGCGACAACCTGCCGGTGTCCCTGTTCGGTCCGATCAGCCATGCGGTGCTGCGCCAATCCCGAACTGGCAACCCCGTCGCGCCCGACCAGGCCATCAGCCGTGCCGAAGCGTTGACGATCGCAACGATGGGCGGCGCGTGGCTGACGCATGACGAGTCGACACGCGGCAGCATCACGCCCGGCAAGCTGGCCGACCTGGCCATCCTGAACGACAACCCGCTTACCTGCGCACCCGAGGCCCTTGCCGGCCTGCGGGCAGATCACCTCATCATCGACGGCCGCCTGCATGCGGCCGACCCACCCCAGGAGTTCTCGCATGACTGACTCATCTGCCCCACTGGCCACACTGGCCGCAGCCGGCTTCACTGCAGCCCTGTTGGCCACGGCCACCACATTCACGGCCCCCGCGCACGCAGCCGAACCCTGGCCGTCGCGCCCAATCCGTATCGTCGTCCCCTATGCGCCGGGCAACACCGGCGACATCACCTTCCGCTTCATCCAGCCGCAACTGGAAAAGCAGTTTGGCGTTCGTTTTTTGATCGACAACAAGAGCGGCGCGTCGGGCAATATTGGCGCCGATGAAGTCGTGCGCGCGCAGCCCGATGGCTACACCTTCCTGCTTGGCGCGACCAACAACTTCGTCACCAATCAGTTCCTGTTCCGGAACATGCGCTTCGACCCGCTCAAGGACCTGATGCCGGTCGCGCTGCTGAGCAATGCGCCGTCGGTCATGATCGTGAACAGCACGCTGCCGGTGAGCACGCTCAAGGATTTCACCGAGATGGCGCGGCAAAGTCCGTCCAAGCTCAACTACGGATCACCCGGCAATGGCACGCCGCCGCACTTGGCGGGCGAGCTCTACAGCCAGCTGGCCAAGGTGCAATTGACGCATGTGCCCTATCGCGGCTCGCCCCCTGCGGTCGCGGGATTGCTGGGCAGCGAGATCCAGCTCTACATCACCGCGTTCAGTTCGGTGGCGGGCAATGTGGCGGGCGGGAAGCTGAAGGCACTGGCGGTGGCGAGCGATCAGCGGCTGGCAATTTTGCCCGACGTGCCGACGACGCGCGAACAGGGACTGCCTGACTTGTTGACCGGCAACTGGTGGGGCATGGCGGCGCCGGTGGGCACGGACCCGGCCATCATTGAAAAGATGTCGGCGGCGATCAAAGCGGCCTTGTCGGACCCGGCCGTGCGCAAGCAGTACGCCGACATTGGCGTGACGGCGGTGGGCAGCTCGCCGCCGGAGTTCGGTGCGCAGATCGCGAAGGAAGCGGTGGCGTGGAAGCAGGTGATCGACCGCGCGCAGATCCAGCCGGAATAAGGGCTGCCGGCGCGCCGGCCAGGAACCGATGATCGCCGTTCGGCCGCCCGGCTGCCCGGCGAGTCAGGCCCGCCCGACCGGCCCTCAGAACTGCGTATGCAGCCGCACCGAAAATACCTTGGCCGGACCGCGGTCGCGGTTGTAGCCGGGGTTGCGGATGTACTGCGCATCGCCCGTCAGCCAGAAGTACTTGAAGGGCCGCCAGCTGTAGTAGGTCTCGGCAATCTGTTCGACGCCATAGTTCAGCGCGCCGTCACCCAGGAAAGGACCGATGCCGCCCGCCGCCAGATAGCCGCGATGCGTGCGGCTCAGCGCATTGACCGCCACGGCCGCGCCCACGGTGTCGTAGGGCCGTGACCACTGGGTGCCCTTCACGACTACGCCGGCGGAGACGGCGCGGTCGATCTCGGTGAATGCATAGGTCTCTGTCTTTCCGTCGGACCAGCTGGCCCGCATGAAGGCGTTGACGTCGTCCGTGACCGACTGATCGAAGCCGATGCCGACGCCGACCTTGGCGTGTTCGCGGCGCACGTTGTCCAGCTCGGGGGCGGTCCCTGCCGCGCGGCCGGCGGCAATGGCTTCACCAAAATCGGCCATGCGCGTCTTGTTGCGAAAGCCGATGATGCGTGCCGTGCCGGGCCGGTTTCCCGCCTGGTACTGCTTTTCAAATTCGATCTGGTCGCCGTAGTGCTTGCCCAACCGGGTATCCAGCGGCAGGCCGTTCGATTCCTTCGGCATCATGAAGCGGCCGGCGCGCACGGCCCAGCCGTCATCGATGTATTCCAGCGCCGCGCCACTGGTGTAGCCGCGCGAGTCAGCGGCATAGTCGAAGCTGCCATGCGTCAGGAAGGACCAGTTCAGGAACTGCGTGCGCGGGTCGTGCGCCGATTCCAGCGAATCGAAAATGTCGAGCATGGACACGGTGCCCACGGTCAGCACCACGCGGCGTTTGTCCTGTCCGCCGGTCAGCTGGTTCATGTCGCCTTCGACCGCTTCGCGCCCGCCGCCCAGGCCCCAGGTCTGCCGCAGGAACGTGCGCGCGCGGTAATAGACCATGTCGGCGCCGGCCGTCTTGGCCAGCTCGCCATTGGTCAGGCCGCCCAGGCCATGCAAGCCCGAGAACGCCTGGCCGCGCGCACCTTCACCATTCACATGGAATTCCGCGCCTTCCCACAGGCGCAGGCCCAGGTCGACGGTGGCCGTGAAGGAATAGCTTTTGGCCTTCTTGCCTTGCAGACTGTTTTCGCCTTCGTACGGCGAGGCGAACGAGGGCTTGCGCTGCCACACATAGGTGGACTGCCCATGCAGGGCGTAGCGTTCGTCTTCGGGGATCAGGCCCGAGTCGGCCGGGGCAGCGTCGCTGAACGCGGACCCGTCAACGGCTGGCGCCAAGGCATCGGACGCGACCTGGGTCGACCCCGTGGGCGCACTGCCCTCTTGCGCCCAGACCGGCGCGGCGCAGCAGCATGCAAGGACGGCCGCGACGGCACGGCGTTCGAATGTTTTTTTCATGGTGGTTCCGCCAGTGCCGGCAAAGCGACAGGGTGCGTTCAAGCAGTGACAAGGGCATGACCGCGCACACCCGCATGTGGCGATCGGCCAACGGTGTCGATTGTCCCTGTTTTATGCCGGCCCGGCGTTGCACAAAGGCATCACGCCTCGAACGGCAGCCCCACATAGTTTTCCGCCAGCGAGGTCGATGCCGCTTCCGACCCGATCAGATAGGCCAGTTCGGCCTGCTGGATCTTGTGGCCGAAGGCGCCGTTTTCGGGAAACTTGTGCATCAACGACGTCATCCACCACGAAAAGCGCTCGGCTTTCCATACGCGCTGCAGGCACTTCTGCGAATAGGTGTCGATGCCATGCGCATCGCCATCAAAGAACTGCAGCAGGGCCTGCGACAGGTAGCGCACGTCGGCCACGGCCAGGTTCAGGCCCTTGGCGCCCGTCGGCGGCACGATGTGCGCGGCGTCACCCGCCAGGAACAGCCGGCCGAACCGCATCGGTTCAGCCACGAAGCTGCGCAGCGGGGCAATGCTTTTTTCGATCGACGGCCCCGTCACCAGGCGTTCGGCCGCCTCGTCATCCAGCCGCAACCGCAGTTCGTTCCAGAAGGCCTCGTCGGACCACTGCTCGACCTTGTCGTCCAGCGAACACTGCACGTAGTACCGGCTGCGCGTGGCCGACCGCATGCTGCACAGGGCAAAGCCGCGTTCGTGGTTGGAGTAGATCAGCTCGTCCGATACGGGGGGCGTGTCCGACAGGATGCCCAGCCAGCCAAAGGGGTACACCCGTTCATAGGTCTGCACCGCGTCTTGCGGCACGCTGGCCCGGCAGACGCCGTGAAAGCCATCGCAGCCGGCGATCACGTCGCACTCGACTTCGTGCGCCACGCCGTCTTTCATGTAGCGGACCTTGGGATGATCGGTATCGAAGTCATGCACGCTGACGTTCTGCGCCTCGTACACTGTCTCGTAGCCGGCGGCTTCGCGTGCGTCCATCAGATCGTGGGTGACTTCGGTCTGGCCGTACACCATCACCCGCTTGCCGCCGCTCAGCGCCTTCAGGTCGATGCGGTGGCGCGCGCCGTTAAAGCAGAGTTCGATGCCGTCGTGATACATGCCCTCGGCATTCATGCGCTGGTTGACGCCGATCTCGTTCAGCAGGTCGACCGTGCCCTGTTCCAGCACGCCGGCGCGGATACGGCCCAGGACGTAGTCCTTGCTGCGCTGTTCGATGATCACCGTGTGGATGCCCGCCCTCGACAGGATCTGGCCGAGGAACAATCCGGCGGGGCCGGATCCGATAATGGCTACTTGGACGCGCATGGCCTGTCTCCTGGATTCGTTATTTCGGCGATCTTAATAGCCGAGCATCACCGCGAGAATAGATTTTGCCGACATTCGGATGGATAATCCGAACATCGTCCGCAACCGGCCGCCGCCATGACCAGCACTGTGCCCACCTATGCGCTGTACGGCGAACACACGCAGTCGCTGGTCCCCGACAGCCTTCACTGCGAGTCGATACCGATGCGCAGCCGCCATTACGACTGGGAGATCAAGCCGCACCGGCATGAACTCTTCATGCAAATTCTGTACATCCGCAGCGGGTCGGCCGACATCCATTTCGATGCGCGCGAATTTCATGTCAACGGGCCCTGCATGCTGGTGGTGCCCGCGTTCTTTGCGCATGGCTTCCGTTTTTCCAGCAATGTCGACGGGTCAGTGGTGACAGTGGTGACGCAGCACATGGAACACCTGCTGGCGCCCACCCCCGAACTGGTGGGCTGCTTCGGCAGCGCGCAGGTGCTGCATTGGCCCGCCGGCCAGCCTTCGCCCGCCGCGCGGTCGCTGGAACACCTGCTGGAAGAGTTCGACACACCCGGGCCCTGGCGGCTGGTGGCGCTGGAAACCCTGCTGCGCCTGGTGCTGGTCATGCTGGCCCGCGAAGTCGGCGTGCGCGCCGCGCAGGAACTGGGCGTCCGGCCGTCCCGCGCCGTGCAGCACGTGCAAAGTTTCAAGGCCATGCTGAACCAATGTTTCCGCGAGCAGCGCGATATTGGCTATTACGCGGAACATCTCGGCATCACGCCCACCCAGCTGAACCGGGTATGCCGCGACGCGCTGGGGCAATCCGCGCTTGAAGTCGTCCATAACCGCCTGGTCATGGAGGCCAAACGGGACCTGGCGTATTCGTCGCTCAGCATCAAGGAGATCGCGATCGCACTGGGCTTTTCCGATCCCGGCTATTTCTCGCGTTTCTTCACGCGCCAGACGCAGTATTCCCCTACCGACTTCCGTGTGCTGGCGCGCGAGCGCCTGGCCCAGGACCGGGGCGTCCCGGCCCGCGTGGCGGCCGATCCGGCGTGATCGGCGCCTGCACGATGACTCCCCCATCCGGCCGACCCGACCGGGCCGCGCAGGCAAGTCATGGCATCATGGCCCGCCTGTCGCGCCCGGGTTACGCTCGACCGGGCGACAATAGGGCCCCTTAGACTGCCGGACCCGCTCCACACACCCATCGACATGCCGACCTTCCTGCGCCGCATTGCCCCGATCACCGGGGTGCTCATCCTGGTCAACCTGGGCCTCTTCCTGTATCAGGTCGCCACGGGCATCAGCCCCACCAACCCGGAACTCGACGACCTCGGCCGCTGGGGCGCCAACATTGCCGCCCTGACCCTGACCGGCGAAAGCTGGCGCCTGCTGGCCAGCATGTTCCTGCACATCGGCGTGCTGCACCTGGCCCTGAACATGATCAGCCTGCTGTTCCTGGGGTCGATCGCCGAGCGCAACTTCGGCAAGCTCAATTACCTGCTCGTGTACTTCCTGTCGGGCCTGGGCGGCAGCCTGGTCAGCGCCCTGTGGAACGCCCGCCCCCAGGCCGCCGCCGACCTGAGCAACGCCACGCCCACCATCTACCTGGTGGTCAGCGCGGGAGCGTCAGGCGCCGTCATGGGCCTGGCCGCCGCGGCCATCATGCTCAAGCTGTTGAAAAACGCCAGCCGCGAACCCCTCGCCCTGCCCTTCAGCGCCGTGGAACTGGCCGTGCTGGTCGGCATCAACGTGGTGTATGGCTGGCAGACCAACGGCACCGACAACGCCTGCCACATCGGCGGCCTGCTGGCGGGCGCCGTGGTCGGCCTGGTGCTCGGCGCCGTGCGCAACACCCCCCGCCCCGTGCGCATCGCGGCGTGGCTGCTGGTGCTGGTCGCCGCGGCATGGGGCACGCAACGGATCCTGGACGTGAACGAAGCGCGCGCCGACCTGATGGAGATTCGCGAAGAACTGGATCAGGAAAGCATGGACAACGCGAAGGTGAACCCGGGGCGGGATAACGACGCCGCGCCGGCGAGCGGGCGGCGGTAGGCGGTAGGCGGTAGGCGGCGATGCTATCCATTCACGCAGATACGTCGCATGTGATCCCGCTGGCGCAGCAGCGCATCGATCCGACGTAGTCGGCCCGTTCATTGCCGGCTGCCGTTGTTCCATGCGGGTTGACGGCTTGTTTTTTCAGGCAGCGCCGCGCGGGCCGGCCTTGACGTTCAGGGCGCCTTGCCCACCACCGCCCGCATCTGCGTCGCCAGATCCGTCTGCAACCGCGTCACGGCAGCGTTCCAATCGCTGGCCGTCGGGAACTGCATGGTCGCCCGCGTGTTGCCCACAAAACGCGGCCCCTGCTGCAAGCCCGGCAGTGCCGCCGACACGGTCACGTCATAGCTCGCCTGCAGCTCCACCTGCCAGAACCCCGATTCCGTCCACGCCCACAGCCGGTCTATCCGCGCCGTGACCGGAACCGCGCGCGCATAGTCCGCGTCTCCCGCCTTGACGACCCGGTAGCCGGCGTCCTGCAGCACCTTCAGGATCGTTGCTTCCGTCAACTTTGCCACCGACTGCCCGGCCGGCAGCAACACGCTGCCCAGCGGCCGGCCATTGCTGTCGCGCTTCTGCGCAAAGGCCCGCGCGCGAACAGCCGGATTGGCGGCCTCGTCATCAGTCAGCGAAGGCGTGGTGGCCAGTTTGGTGCGCGGCTCGAAGCGCCGCGCGTCGTCGACCCGGTCGATACGAACCGCGGGCGGCAGCGCGGGCGTGGCGACGTCAGGCAATGGCGTCGCGCCGCTGTCGGGTGGCATGGCGTTGCGGCTGAGGGTGCAGCCGGCCAGCAGCGTGACGGCGATAACAAGCGAGAAGATGGATCGAATACGTGGCATGGGGTGAGTCTGGAAAAAAGGACGTTGCGTAAAGCGGCGTGGATCACATTCCATTCTTGTCATTCCAAGATCAGGCGGGTCGCTCGCGTGGTGACATCGTCTATATGCCGGAAGGCGGGACTGATGCGTTCGATATCCTGGGGTGATACGCCGAAGCGTTCGAAATGCACCTTCCACTCCCGGACCTCGCTCCAGACTTTCGCCACAAGCTCGCCAGCGCGTCTTGCGCCAAGGGTAAAGACGCCGCAGCCTGCGATCGCATTGTCAATGGAGGCATGCCGTCCTTGTGGCCCGACACCCAGATGGAGCTGCCGCTCGTGCGCGTGGGTCGGCCTGGGCAGCACGTCATACAGCGGGCTCAGTCGCCAACCCTTGATGCGCGGGTCCCACAAAAAGCCATGATTGCGCAGATGATCGTCGTCGTTGGTGACGAAGATATTGAACACCATGCGCATGTAGAGTTCTTCGTTATTTGCGCGAATGACGGAAGGATGGCAATGCCGCCGGATAGCTTGCGCAAGATCCGAGTAGTTCTTTTGCCGGGATTCCGTTTCGTCGCATCCGACCATCGTCAGTCCACTGACGAACGCCCTGCGCCGTTCTGTCCTGCCAGGCCCGGGGTCAAGTGACAGGGACGTCGCAGGTTCTGGCACCTGGCCTTGTTCCAGCCAATATCGATCAAAGCGCCGGATCATCATCACGCGACGATTACCCACGAGGCTTGTGCCGACATCGGGCACGACGAGACCCACCTGCCGTGCAAGGAGCAACGATGCCGACTCGATCGCCGGGATATCGAATGGATCACCGGCGCTGGGGAATTTGGCCAGCGCCAGATGGCCGGCCGCATCCCTCACCGTCGCTTTCGGGCGCGCGCCACCCAGACCGCTACCGTGGTCAAAGATCATTTCCAGCGCGCTCGGGACAGGCAGACCTTGTTCGATTCGCTCGGCGGCTTCCAACAGATAGGCTAGCTGGTGGGTGTTGCTGACAGCCGGTGACGGTTGGGATGCGATCGACTCGCGAACATCGAGCGCGCCAACACGCTCCGAGCCTGCCTCCAGCAGATAGGTCGATTCGGGCAGGCTATTGGCAGGCTGGCGATGCTTCGCTTCGATAACGCGCCTTCCCCAGGCGTCGGGGGCTGCGTCACGAATCCCGCCGAATGCGACGAGCGCGTTGGCCGGAAACAGCAGCGTGCCTTGCGGCGACTCTCTATGACGAAGGGGAAGGCTGACGGGATCGACCTCGATCGCATTGCTGCGAGCGACATAGCGCGTCCCATACGCAAAGCTTGACGCCAACAGGTCCGAGCCTTCTTCGGTCATCGAAAGTTGGCCGCAAGGCGCCCAGGCTTCATCAAGATGCGCAAAGACCATCAGTTTGCGGTTCCTGGCCATCGACGTCAGAAATCCAGTTCGTCGAGTTCAGCAGCGGTCAACCCACGCACCCTTTGGGTCGCCTCGCGGGACACCAATGTCTTGAGCGCAGGGTCCGTCTCCAGCAGCAGGCTTTCAAGGCGGGCCCCGGGCGAAATGGCGTCCAGATAACGAAGTATCTGGCCCATGGCCAAGCCTGGATCGCCTTTTTCAATGCGATACGCGGTATTGCGGGACAACCCCGCGCGCAGCGCCGCATCCGCCTGCTTGACCTGGCGGGCGCGACGCAGCCGGGCAAATTTCTGGCCGATTTCTTCTGCCTGGGCCGCCAAGTCCGAGGATAGCAATGCCGCTTGCGCCACTTTCATGATCGTTAAATCGAGTTTTATCCACTTAAAGATCGATAATACGCGCATGAAGAGCTAGCAGGCGCAATTTCTGTCGGCCAATAAACAAAAAACCCGCAACGCCATGCAGCGTTGCGGGTTCCTGGAATCTGGTGGGTGGTACAGGGATTGAACCTGTGACCCCTGCCGTGTGAAGGCAGTGCTCTACCGCTGAGCTAACCACCCAAGTGGTCGGTACTTCCTGGTGCCGGACACAAAGACGTCCTGGCAGCCCAAGAATATAGCACAGTTTTTGAATCGTGCAGCAAGCGCGATCAAGCGGCTTCGGCGACGCTATCCCATTTGCGCCACACGGCCTGGCCCTTGGACTCTTTGTCCAGGCTGGCCAGGTAGGCGGCGTGGGCGGCGAGTTCGTCGGCGGGCACCGCGGGAATCGGCAGCACCGACGGATCGAAGGCGCCCAGGTCCAGGGTGCCCACGCCACCGGTGTCGCCCAGGTCGATGACCAGGCTGTCCTGGCCGCGCGTCATGGCCAGCCAGACTTCGGCCAGCAATTCCGAGTCGAGCAATGCGCCGTGCAGCACGCGGTGGGCGTTGGAAATGCCGTAGCGGTCGCACAGCGAGTCCAGCGAGTTGCGTTTGCCGGGGTGCAGTTCGCGGGCGTGCATCAGGGAGTCGATGACGTCGACGCAGTGCGTGCGAAAGCCCGGGCGGTCCGTGCGTGCCAGTTCGGCATTCAGGAAGCGGATGTCGAATTCGGCGTTGTGGATGATGACGGTGGATCCCTGGATAAAGTCCAGGAATTCGTCGACCTTGTCATGGAAGCGCGGCTTGTCGGCCAGGAATTCGGTGGTCAGGCCGTGCACTTCCAATGCACCCGGCTCGCTGTCGCGCTCGGGGTTCAGGTAGGTGTGGAAGTTGCGCTGGGTGACACGCCGATTGAAGATTTCGACGCAACCGATTTCGATGACGCGATTGCCCGACTGGGGGTCGAGGCCGGTGGTTTCCGTATCGAGGACGACGTAACGCATAGGGATCCGGGTATTCGTAAAAAACAGCAAGGGTGCAGTGTAGCGGATCACCCCACCGACTCCGGCGTCGCCACCTGCCCCGGCGTGCGGCCATGCTCGGGCGCGTGGCTATCCACCCCCAGCGGCACGGGCTTGTTCCGGGCGCCGGCGATCAAGGTGTACACGCAGGGCACGACGAACAGGGTCAGCAGCGTGCCCAGGCTCATTCCGCCCACGATCACCCAGCCGATCTGCACGCGCGATTCGGCGCCGGCGCCGGTGGCGAGGGCCAGGGGTACGGCGCCGAGCACCATGGCGCCGGTCGTCATCAGGATGGGGCGCAGGCGCATCACGCTGGCGTCGACAACGGCGTCGACCAGGGCATGGCCTTCGTCGCGCAACTGGTTGGCGAATTCAACGATCAGGATGCCGTGTTTGGTGATCAGGCCGACCAGGGTGATCAGCCCGATCTGGCTGTAGATCGATAAGGTTCCCCCGGTCAGCCACAGCGCGAGCAAGGCGCCGGTCAATGAGAGCGGCACGGACAGCATGATGATGAGGGGGTTGCGCCAGCTTTCGAATTGCGCGGCCAGCACCAGGTAGATGAAGGCAATGGCCATGCCGAAGACCAGGTAGATGCTGCCGGCCGAATCGCGAAATTCGCGCGACTGGCCGTCCAGATCGGTCTGGGCCTGCAGGGGCAGCACGCGGGCCGCGATGGTGTTCATTTCCTTGAGCGCTTCGCCCAGCGAGTACCCGGGTGCGGGCGCGGCCGAGATGGTGACGGAGCGCAGGCGGTTGAAGTGGTTCAGCGTTTGGGGCGAGACGCCTTCTCGCACGTTCAGCACATTGGCCAGCTGGACCATTTCGCCGCTGCGGGCGCGCACGTAGATGTCCGAAATATCATTGGGACGTGAGCGGTCGCGCGGCACGACCTGCACCAGCACGTCGTACTGTTCGCCGCTTTCCTTGTAGCGGGTGACCTGCCGGCCGCCCAGCATCGATTCCAGCGTGCGGCCAACGCGCGACACATCCACGCCCACGTCGGCCAGCTTGGCGCGGTCAACCTGCACACGCAATTCCGGGGTGTTCAGGCGCAGGTCGGTCTGCACGTTCTGCACGCCGGGATACTTGGCGAGTTCGGCCAGGAAGACGTCGACGATGCCGGACAGTTCGGAGTACGACACCTGGCTCATGATCACGAATTCGATCGGTGACGACCGCTGCGATTGACCCAGCGACGGCGGGTTGAGCGGGAAGGCCTGCACGCCCGGCAGCGCGGCGAACTTGGGTTGCAGCTCGCGGGCGATCTGCTGCTGCGACTTGGTCCGTTCGTCCCAAGGCTTGAGCCGCAGGATGGCGTTGCCGTCGGTCACGACCGGAAAGCCGGCCACGGCCTGGTGCGCCGCGGCTTCGGGTATGTCGGCGTAGATCTGTTCGATGCGTTCCAGGTAGTTGGTGGTGTAGCCCACCGTCGCCCCTTGGGGGGACGTGATGCGGCCAAAGATCATGCCGCGATCTTCGACCGGCGCGAGTTCGCTCTTGATAACCGAGAACAGCGGCACCATGGCGCCGCCCACCACCAGGCCCAGCACGACCACCCACAGCCGGTGCCGCAACGAGAACCCGAGCAGCCGGCGATAGCCGCGGTTCAGGGCTTCGAGCCAACCTTCGACCAGGTTGTACAGGCGGCCATGTTTGGTCTCGTGCCGCAGCAGCAGCGAGCACATCATGGGGGTCAGCGTCAGGGCAATGAAGCCCGAGAACAGCACGGCGCCCGCCAGCGCCAGCGCGAATTCGATGAAGAGGCGACCGGTGCGGCCCGTGGCAAAGGCCAGCGGGGCGTACACGGTGACCAGCGTCAGCGTCATGGCGACGACTGCAAAGCCGATTTCCTTGGCGCCGAGCAGCGCCGCCTGGATGCGGGTCTTGCCTTCTTCGATGTGCCGGAAGATGTTTTCGAGCACCACGATGGCATCGTCCACCACCAGCCCGATGGCCAGCACCATGGCCAGCAGCGTCAGGGTGTTAATGGAAAAACCGAAGGCGAACATGAGCGTGCACGCGCCGATCAGCGACACCGGAATGGTGACGATGGGGATCAGGCTGGCGCGCCAGTTGCGCAGGAAAAAGAAGATGACGAGCACCACCAGGATCACGGCTTCGACAATGGTGTGGAAGACGGATTCGATCGACTTTTCAATGAACACCGACGTGTCGTACGCCAGGTTCAGCTTCATGCCGCTGGGCAGCGATTCGTTGATTCGTTCAATCTCTTGGCGCACCGCTTTCGACAGGTCGAGCGGGTTGGCGGTCGACTGTTTGACGACACCGATGTTCAGCGCCGGCTGCCCGTTGAAGCGCGACGTGACGCGTTCGTCCACCGGGCCTAGCCGCACATCGGCCACATCGCCAATCGTGACGCTGTAGCCGCTGACGTTGGCAATCACGACGCGGCGGAATTCTTCGGGCGTGCGCAAATTGGTCGCGGCCACGACCGAGAATTCGCGGGCCTGCGATTCGATGCGGCCCGACGGGATCTCGACGTTCTGCGCGCGCAGGGCGTCTTCGACTTCCTGCACGGTCAGCCGGAACGCGGCCAGCTTGCTGCGATCCACATTGACGCGCATGGCCGGCAGGCGCTCGCCATACACGCGCACTTCGGCCGCGCCGGGCAGCACCGACAGCCGCGGCTTGATGAAGCGGTTGATGTAGTCCGACGCTTCCATGCTCGACAGGCTGCCGGCTTCTACCGCCAGCTGAATGACGGGCTGCGAGTCGGCTTCGACCTTGGCGATGATGGGCTCGTCCACTTCGTCGGGCAGGCGGCCACGGACCCGGGCCACCTTGTCGCGCACGTCGGCCGCGGCCGCATCGGGCGAAATGTTCAGGCGAAACTTGACGTTGATGTTGCTGCGTTCGGCCCGGCTGGCCGAGCTCATGATCTGCACGCCTTCGATGCCCGACAGCGAATCTTCCAGCGGCTTGGTGACCTGGGATTCGATCACCTCAGCCGACGCGCCTTTGTAGACGGTGGTGACCGAGACGACCGGTTCATCAATCTGCGGATACTCGCGCACGGTCAGCCGCGAATAGGAAATCGCGCCGATCAGCACGATCAGCAGCGACAGCACCGTCGCAAAAACAGGGCGCTTGATGCAGACTTCAGAGAGCTTCATGACCGCGTTCCTGCAGGACGGGGGCCGGGCCTGGCAACGGTGACCGCACCGCCGTCACGGATCTTTTGCGTGCCGGCAACGACCACGACGTCCTGGTCTTCAATGCCGCGGATCACCTCAACGAGACCATCACGGCGCTCGCCCACTTCGATCTGCACACGCACCGCGCGGCCTTCTTCCACCCGGAAGACAAACTGGTTGTCGCCTGTCGGCACCAGCGCCGCTTCGGGCACCAGCAGCGCTTCGGACTGGCCGCCCATCTGGAGTTCGACCCGCGCAAACATGCCGGGGCGCAATTGCGCCGCGGTGTTGCGGACCTGCGCGCGCATCACGACGGAGCGCCCGCCAGCGTCAATCAGGGGACTAATGGCATAGACGGAACCGGTAAAGATCTTGTCGGGGACGGCGTCGACCATGATGCGCAGCGCCTGGCCATTGCGGATCTGCGGCAGGTAACGTTCGGGCATCCGGAAGTCCACCTTGAGCGCGTCGATGGCTTCGATCGGCACCATGTCCTGCCCCACCCCCACGTAGTCCCCCACCGACACGCTGCGCAAACCGATCACGCCGTTGAACGGTGCGCGGATTTCGCTTTTGTCGAGCTTGACCTGGGCCAGCACCATGGCCGCCTGCTGCACCTTCATGGCGTTGTCGGCTTCGTCGCGCGCCTGCTTGCTGATGAAACCCTTTTGCTGCAGTTCCATCGACCGGTCGAAATTGCTTTTGGCCAGCGAAAAGTTGGCGCGTGCCTGTTCAAATTCGGCACGTGGCACCGAATCGTCCAGCTTGACCAGCACCTGGCCGCGTTGCACGCGCTGGCCTTCGGTAAAGCGGATTTCGCTGATGCGGCCGGCGACTTCGGGCCGCAATGTGACCGATTCGTCAGACCGCAGGCTGCCGACCGCGCTGACCCCGCGCACGAAGGGCTGGCGGCGGACCGTCGCGACTTCCACTGCGGTGGGACGCGCCACGGGCGGCTTGGGCGCGTCGGCCGCAGCCTGCGTGGCCGTACCGGCTGACGAGCCCAGATAACGGGGCGCGACGAAACCGATCGCGCCGCCGGCGACCAGTGCGATAACGACAAACAGGACGACGGAGCTTTTTTGCATGCTGAACGTAGGTTGAATGCCCAGGAGGTGTAGCCAAATGTAGCATCGCGGCAGAGGGCGAAGCACATCCGCAACAACTTAACTTCTGGCTTAGGCAAACGCCCCACACGACCGTTACATGCGGGTCAGCGCCGCAGTGCCGACTTACTCGACCTTGCCGATCTTGCGCACCACCTGCACCAGGGTTTTGGCGTCGCCATCCCAGTAGGTCTTGAAGGCCGGCGCGTCCAGATACTGGATCGGACTGCCGGCGCCCTGTACCGCCGCCAGCACCCGGCTGTCGGTGGATGCCGTACGGGCAGCGTTGCGCAGCGCCTCGACCACGGCAGGCGGCGTGTTGGCGGGCGCAAAGAGCCCCGACCACTGCGCGAATTGCACCGGATAGCCCAGTTCGGTCAGGCTGGGTACGTCGGGCATCGAGGCCAGGCGGCCTTCGCCCCAGTGGGCCAGCGCGCGCAACTTGCCGGCGCTGATGTACTGCAGCACCGACGCCGGGCCGGTCGACACCGCATCCACCTGGCCGCCCAGCAGCGCGACGACGGCTGGGCCCGCGCCGGTGTAGGGCACGTGCAGCAGGCGGATGTCGGCCTGGCTGCGCAGCATTTCCATCGGCACATGCATGCTGCCGTAGTTGCCGGACGATCCGTAGGTCACTTCGCGGTCGCCCTTTTTCTGGGCGGCGATGAATTCCTTGGCATCTTTCCAGGGCGCATCGGCCCGGACCACCAGCACCGTGGGGTCGGCGGTGAACCGCGCGATGGGCGTGAACTGGTTGAGCTGATACATGGGCGCGCGGCCCAGGATCACGTCGGCTTCGGGAATGATGGAGATGGACGACAGGGTCATCATGACCGTGTAGCCGTCGGGCGCGGCCTTGGCGACCTGCGCCATGCCCAGCCCGCCGCCGGCCCCAGCCCGGTTTTCCACCACCACGGTCTGGCCCAGACTGCGGCTCATGGCCTCGGCCACGGGGCGGGCCACGGTATCGGCCACGCCGCCCGGCGGGAACGGCACGATCATTGTGATGGGTTTGGTGGGCCACGCGGCCGGGGCCTGCGCGTGGGCGGCGGGGATGGCGCAAAGCGCGGCCACCGTGGCGACGGTGGCGGTCGCGGTGGCGGTCGCGGCCGAGGTAACGACAGGCGCAACAACGCGCCAGAGCATCTGGTAGGTCATGGGTGTCTCCTCCCCCTTTCCGGGGTGATGGGGTCGGGACGCCGTCCTGCCCTGGCGCAAAGGCTTCGGGCGGCGGCGTCCTCTATCTATGAATGGGGCGTCGAAAAGCGCCGGCCAGGTCAGCCGACCGCGTTTTCCAGCACGCCCAGGCCTTGGACTTCGATCTTGATGGTGTCGCCGGTCTTGAGCCACTTGGGCGGGTTGAAGCCGATGCCCACGCCCGCCGGGGTGCCGGTCGCAATCACGTCGCCGGGCTGCAGCGTCATGCCGGCCGACAGCGTTTCAATAATGGTTGGGATGTCGAAAATCAGCAGACTGGTGTTCGAGTTCTGGCGCAGTTCGCCATTCACCCAGCACTTGATGTCCAGGTTCTGGGCATCGACTTCGTCATTGGTGACCAGGTACGGACCCATCGGGCAGAAGCCGTCCAGCGACTTGCCGATGAACCACTGCCGATGCTTTTTCTGCAGATCGCGCGCCGTGAAGTCGTTGACGATGGTGTAGCCAAAGATGTGGTCGAAGGCGTCAGCTTTCTTGATGCCGCGTCCGGCCTTGCCGATCACCACCGCAAATTCCGCTTCGTAGTCCAGCTGGCTGGTGACCTCGGGGTGCGACGGGATGGCGTCTCCGGGTCCGATCACGGTCGACGCCGGCTTGGTAAAGACCACCGGGAAATCGGGCGCCAGTTCGCCTTCCTTGGCGCTGCTGTCAAAGCCCGACTTGCTGAATTCCGCGGCGTGCTCGTGATAGTTCTTGCCGACGCAAAAGATGTTGCGGCGGGGCTGCGTGATCGGTGCCAGGACGGTCGCGCCGTTCAACGGCTTGCCTTCGCCCTTGGCCGCCAGCTTGGACTTGAGATTCGGGTATTCCTGAACCAATTGGACCATGTCGCCACTGAAGCCGGGGACCAGGTCGGTGACCGGCCAATAGGTGCCGGCATCGGTATCAACGAGGCAAACAACGGCAGTGGAGTCGATCTTCAGATTTGCAAATTTCATGAGGGCGCCTTGCGAAAGTCCAATTGGTAGAAAGTCGAGAAAATATAGAACCAAATTGGATCTTCTACAACCCTGCGCCTAGCAAATATTTGACCAATTGGTCCGATTCACTTACTGTGCGGGGGCATTCTGGAGACAGGCACGTGGATGATTATTCGGACACCGGTGGGGTGCGGGCGCAAGGCGCGCGCGCGCTTGCCCGGCATTTGCTGGCGGAGATGGCCAGTGGAAAACTGCGGGAGGGCGTGAAGCTTCCGCCCGAGCGGCAATTGAGCCTGCAATTCGGTACGTCGCGCGGGTCGGTGCGGCGCGTGCTGTCGGAATTGCGCGTACGCGGCCTGATCACGCAAGTCGTGGGCAGCGGCACCTTCGTGGCGCCGGGCGCGAGCGAGCTGGCCCCGGCCCCGCTGCCGGTGCGCGAGGCCCGGCACACCAGCCCCGCCGAATTGATGGAAGCGCGGTTGTTGATCGAGCCGCTGATGCCGGGGTTGATCGTGCGCAACGCCACGTCGGCCGACTTTGCCCGCATGACGCAATGCGTTGTGGCGTCGGAAGCGGCCACCTCGATCGAAGAGTTTGAGCACTGGGACGGCGAGCTGCACAAGTCGTTTGCCGAGGCCACGCACAACTCCTTCTTCATGCAGATCCTGGAACTGACGAACGACGTGCGCGAGCAAGGGGAGTGGGGGCGGCTGAAGCGCCGGTCCCTGACGCCGGCCCGCCGCACCGCCTATGAACAGCAGCACCGGGCGATGGTGGATGCGCTCAAGGACCGGGACGCGCAGCAGGCGCGGGAACTGTTGACGGCGCATCTGGAACAGATCCAGAAGAACCTGTTCGAGGCCTGAACCGGCGAAACCAGGAAGGTGGGAACAGGCGGCAATCAGGAACCTGGAACAAGGCGGACCGGGCGGCCCTGGGGAGCCGGGCAGCTGGATGCCCCAGGTCCAGACCCGGCAACGCCTTTACTGCGGCGGCGATTCGCTGTCCGGCCCCGCGGCGTTCATGCGGGGGGCGACGGCCACGGCGGCGTGGCGACGCAGCCGCTGCGTTTTCCACGGCGGCCCCAGCAGCCGCATGCCGGCCTGCCGCTTGACGGCCGACACGATATACAGCGACCCGCAGAACGGCCACCACTTGGCGCCGGCGTTTTCCATGAAGGCAAAACGCTGCAGCCAGACGTCGCTGCTGCACGGCGGCACGTACCCGCCAAAGTGGGCGCGATCGACTTCGAACGACAACAGCTTGAGCCAGTCCTTCAGGCGGGGCACCGGCAAGGGTCCCAGGCTGGTCGGCAGGAAGGCGGCTCGTTGGCCCAGCAGGCGCCCTGCCCCCCACAGGCTCCAGGGATTGAAGCCCGTCACGATCAGACGGCCTTCGGGCATAAGCACCCGTTCGGCTTCGCGCAGCACCTGGTGCGGGTCGGCGGACACTTCCAGCGTGTGCGGCAGAACGAGCAGGTCGATGCTCTGGGAGTCGAAGGGCAGTTCTTCAAATTCGGCTACGACAAAGGCATTGCAGCGCGGCGCGACCATGGGCACGCCGGGCGCCTGATCGCCCACGCAACCCTTGAAGGGCATGCGGTTGGCGCGCAAGCCGTCGATCTGGTGCAGGCCGACCTGCACGGCAAAAAAGCCAAATACATCGGATACCGCTTCGTCAAGCCGGGCTTGTTCCCAGGCCAACAGGTAGCGTCCGGGAGGCGATTCCAGCCAACGGCCGAGCTCGGAAATCGGGTAACCTTGGGCGGCAGATAGGGGCATCGGAATGAAAGGTTCGGATAAACGACAGAAGCAAACCGCCAGCACCACCCCCGGCGTGCCGCCGGGCAATTCAGGCATTACCGGGTTGGCGGCGTTCAGTGACAACTATATCTGGTTGATCCGCAATGGCAGTCTTGCCGCCGTGGTCGACCCCGGCCAGGCCGCTCCCGTCTTGCAGGCCCTGCAGCAGCAACGCCTGCAACTGCGGGCCATTCTACTGACTCATCATCACAACGACCATGTCGGCGGCGTGACCGAACTGGTCGAACGCACCGGCGCCACCGTGTTCGGCCCCGCGGGGGAAACCCTGCCCCACTGCGACCGCAAGCTGGTCGAAGGCGACCAGGTCGCCCTGCCCGAACTGGACCTGAGCCTGGAAGTGATCGACGTGCCGGGCCATACGGCCGGGCACATTGCCTACGCCGGCCGTGCGGGCGGCGTCGAGCCCCTGGTGTTCTGCGGCGATACCTTGTTCGCCACCGGCTGTGGCCGGCTGTTCGAAGGCACGCCCGACCAGATGACCGACTCGCTCGGCAAGCTGGCCGCCCTGCCTGACGACACCCGGGTGTACTGCGCCCATGAATACACGCTGTCGAACATCCGCTGGGCCCAGGTTGTCGAACCCGACAACGGCGCCCTGGCGCAATGGCATGACCAGGCCCAGGCGCTGCGCGACAGTGGCACGCCCACCGTGCCGACGACCCTGGCGCTGGAACGTGAAGTGAATCCCTTCTTGCGAACCGACGAACCCGCGGTGGCCGCGGCCGCCGTCACCCATGCCGGGCGCGCGCTGGCTACCCGCACCGAAGTATTCGCCGCGCTGCGCGAGTGGAAAAATAGCTTCAAGTAATCGGCAAATATGCCGTTTGTATTGAACATGCTCGGATCGTCGGTCAACCCCTGACATCAGCCGCTGATATGTAAGGCAGCTTGACGTGAACCCCGTCACGCTCCTACTATGCGCAGCGCCTTTAACCCAGTCAAACTGAAGAAACCCTATGGAAATACGCCTTGGCGGCGCGTGGATCTCGCGGACGACCCTCCGCGATTGCATCCCCCGCGGCGCGCTCCTGAAAGTGATTACGGCAGGTGCCCTGTTGGCCCTGGCAGCTTGCGCTCCCCTCCCCCCAGCCAATCCCGGTGACACGTCGGCCAATGCCGAGACGATGTCCACCGTGGCCGATTTGCCCAACGTGCCGGCCAACCCGCGCGTTGCCGCCGCGACCCAGGGCCGCCGGCTCGACTCGCCGCTGATCAAGCAGGTGGCCCCGACCGGCCTGTCGCCGCTGGTGGTCGACCTGACCGTGGCCCCGGCCGACGTGTGGACCCGCATCCGCCGCAGCTTTGCCGTGCCGAACATCGACACGCCGCTGGTGCGCGAATGGGAAAACTTCTACGCCAGCAAGCCGGAATATCTGCAGCGCACCGCGCAGCGCGCCGGCAAGTATCTGTACTACATCATTGAAGAGATCGATCAGCGCGGCATGCCCAGCGAACTGGCCTTGCTGCCGTTCGTGGAAAGCTCGTTCGATCCGTGGGCGCTGTCGCGCTCGCAGGCTTCGGGCCTGTGGCAGTTCGTGCCGGCCACCGGCCGCGGCTACAACCTGAAGCAGGACTGGTGGCGTGACGAGCGCCGCGATCCGATCGCGTCGACCAACGCTGCGCTGGACTACCTGCAATACCTGTTCGAATTCCATGGCGACTGGCACCTGGCGCTGGCGTCCTACAACTGGGGCGAAGGCTCGGTCAAACGCGCGATCGAAAAGAAGGCCGGGCAAGGCATGCCGACCGACTACCTGTCGCTGGACATGCCCGACGAAACGCGCAACTACGTGCCCAAGCTGCAGGCGATCAAGAACATCATCGCCAACCCGGCCAAGTTCAGCATCGTGTTGCCGACCATCGACAACCAGCCCTACTTCGTCACGGTCACCAAGAGCCGCAACATCGACGTGAAGCTGGCGGCGCAACTGGCCGAAATGCCGCTGGAAGAATTCAAGGCGCTGAACCCGTCGTTCAATCGCGGCGTGATCCTGGGCCGGCATGAACCGACCCTGATCCTGCCGGCCGACCGGATCGGCGTGTTCGAAGCCAACCTGCTGGCGCACAACGGCGAACTGTCGTCGTGGCACACCCACCAGATGGCGCGTGGCGACACGCTGGCCAGCGTGGCCAAGCAATACCGCACGTCGGTGGCCACCCTGCGCAGCGCCAACGGCCTGGGGCCGAAGTCGTCGGTATCGGCAGGCGACAGCCTGATCGTGCCAGTGGGCGCTGCTGCTGGCGAACCCGCCATCATCGCGACGGCCGTGCCGGCCGCGGTGCGCCCCGTGGCCGCGCGCGGTGCGGCGGCGGTGGGCAAGAAGGTGCACGTGCGGACGCATCGCGTGACGAAGGGCGACAGTCTGTCGTCGATCGCCAAGCGTTATGACACCACGGTTGACCAGCTGCGCGCGCTGAACCGCATCAAGGGCAGCGCCGTGCAGATGGGCAAGACGCTGCAGATTCCGGGAACGGATTCGCGCAGCTGATCCTGCTTGGTGGTTGTGAACAAAAAGGGGCGATATCGCCCCTTTTTGTCGTCTGGACGCCAGGACGCCAGGACGTTGCCGACAGGGGGTTCAGTCCCCCGGCAGTTCGAACGCGGCGCGGTCGATGCCGTGCCGCTGCAGCTTGTCGTAGAAGGTCTTGCGCGGAATGCCCAGCGCCTGCAGGGTGGCGCGGACGTCGCCGCGATAGGTGGCCAGGGCGTCACGGATCAAGGTCGCTTCGTAGCGTTCCATCCGCTGTGGCAGCGTCGCGCCGGCGTCACCGGTGTGATCGGGGCGGGTCCGTGAGCCCTCCATCCCCTCTTCGGCCAGACCGAGCGCCACGCGTTCGGCAAAGTGCGCCAGTTCGCGCACGTTGCCGGGCCAGCGGTGCGCGCGCAGGTAGGCGCGGACCCCGTCGGACACGTCGGGCACCGGCATCTTGAAGCGGGCCGCCGCACGCGACAGGAAGTAGGAAAACAGCAGGCCGACGTCGTCGCGCCGCTCGCGCAGCGGGGGCAGCCGCAGCGTGACCACATTGAGCCGGTGGAACAGATCTTCGCGGAAGTCCCCCCGTTGCGCGGGGTCGCTCAGGTCGACCTTGGTGGCGGCCACGACGCGCAGGTCCACGGGGCGCACGTCGTTGGTGCCCAGGGGTGACACTTCGCGCGCTTCCAGCACCCGGAGCAGCTTGACCTGCAACATGACCGGCATGCTTTCGATCTCATCCAGGAACAGCGTGCCCTTGTTGGCGTGTTCGATGCGCCCCACCCGCTTGCGCTGCGCGCCGGTAAAGGCGCCGGGTTCGTGACCGAACAGTTCGCTTTCGATCACGGCTTCGGGCAGCGCGCCGCAGTTCACGGCGACGAAGGCGTGTTCCCGCCGGCGGCTGCTCCATTGGTGGAGCGCCGTGGCCACCACTTCCTTGCCCGTGCCGGTTTCACCTTCGATCAGCACGTCCACATCGGCATCCGCCAAGTGCCGCACGGTGCGCCGCAGCCGCTGCATGACGGCCGTGTCGCCGATCAGCGGCAGGCTGGCGCCGGCATCGTTTGCAAGCTGTTTGAGCTGGCGGTTTTCCAGCACCAGGCGGCGTTTGTCCAGGGCGTTGCGGACCGTGGCCAGCAGGCGGTCGGCCGGATAGGGCTTGGGAATGAAATCGTAGGCGCCCTGCCGCATGGCTTCGACCGCCATGCCGATATCGCCGTGGCCGGTCACCAGGATCACGGGCAGGTCGGGGTCCCGTTCATGCAGCGCGCGGAAGAGTTGCAGGCCGTCAATGCCGGGCATGCGCACGTCAGTGACGACGACGCCGGAAAAGTCGGCGGTCAGCAGGTCGAGCGCGGCGCGGGCATTGGGCAGCGCCGTGACATCCATGCCGGCCAGTTCCAGGGTCTGGCTATTGGCTTCGCGCAGGGCGGGGTCGTCGTCGACGAACACCACCCGTTGGGGGGCAGGACTGTCAGGCATGAGGGACGTGGCGGGTGACATCATGATGGCCTTGCTTGCTGCAGCAGCAGGGTGAAACGGGTGCCGGCGCCGGGCTCGCTGTGCGCCTGCAGTTCGCCGCCGAAGTCGGCCGCGATGTCCCGCGAAATGACCAGACCCAGGCCCAGGCCGTGGGGTTTGGTGGTGGTGAAGGGGGTGAACAAGGCGGCCATGACCTCGGGGGCGATGCCAGGGCCGTTGTCGGTCACGTCGATGCGGACGCGGCTGGCACCCTTGACGACGGCGTCTGCATCGACGCTCACACTCAGCACGATCCGTGCGTCAGGCGTGCCTTCCAGCGCATCCACCGCGTTCTGCAGCAGATTGACCAGCACCTGTTCCAGCCGCATGCGTTCGCCCATGACCCACACCTCTTCGGTCGTGGCCGGCCGGATCAGCGTGACGCCCTGACGATGCAGCGCATTGCCCACCAGCAGCAAGGCGCCGTCGATGGCCGCCGCCACGCGTGTCGGCGCGATGCCCGACCGCCCCTTGCGCGAAAAGGCACGCAATTCGTCGGTGATGGCGCCGATACGCTGCGTCAGGCCGGCGATCGACGCCAGATTGCGCCGCACCGGTTCGGTCTGCGCGCGGTCCAGGAAGGTGGCGGCGTTGTCGGCAAAGCTGCGGATGGCGGCCACGGGCTGGTTGATTTCATGCGCAACCCCGGCCGTGATCTGCCCCAGGAAGGCAAGCTTGTTGGCCTGTTCCAACTCTTCCTGCAACTGCTGCAGGCCCGCTTCGGCGCGGCGGCGGTCGTCCATCTCGCTGACCAGGTGTTTATTGGCGTCACGCAGTTCCGCCGTGCGGGCCGCCACCCGGCGCTCAAGCTCTTCCCTTACCGCCGTCTGCGCCGCGATGGCATTGCGGGCAAGGTGCCGCCGGTGCAGGACTAGCCCCGCGGCAAAGACGGACAGCAGCACGACGAGCACGCCCACGGCCTGCGCCAGGGTGGCGGCCCGCGCAACCGGTTCGCGGGTCGGTCCCAGGAAATGAAAGGTCCACTGTGTGCTGGGAACAGGCACGCTGACTTGCAGATAGCGATCCTCGCGGCCGGTGCCGGGCACCGTGGCCAGCACGTGTTCGGCGCCGCGGCGTTCGGGGTCCGTACGGATCGGCAAGGGCTGCAGCGGCGCATCCCCGAATTGCAGGCTGTCGCGCAGGCGGGCGCGGTCGGCTTCGGGCAAGGTGCCCAGGGTCATGAACTGCCAGTCCGGTACGGCCGACAGCAGCACC
This sequence comes from Pigmentiphaga litoralis, assembly GCF_013408655.1. Lineage (NCBI taxonomy): Bacteria > Pseudomonadati > Pseudomonadota > Betaproteobacteria > Burkholderiales > Alcaligenaceae > Pigmentiphaga > Pigmentiphaga litoralis. The sequence continues at coordinate 308,806 of NZ_JACCBP010000002.1, read as the reverse complement.
ACACCGTTTTCATCGGTGACAAACGTCGGTTCGGGAAAGCGGCGCCAGTTGTCTTCCACGCCATTGAACTCGACCTTGACGACCACGACACCCAGCAGCAGCCCATCTTTGTCCACCCGGCGCGTCAGGTACAGGCCGGGCCGCTGGCTGACATTGCCGAGCGCAAAATGCTCGGCCGAGCCGTTGGCGACACCTTCCTGGAAGTACGGGCGAAAGCCATAATCGCTGCCCACGAAGGACGTCGGCTCGCGCCAGTTGCTGGCCGCCAGCGTGATGCCGGCCGGGTCGATCAGGTAGATGACGGCGGCGCCGGTGCCCGACTTGAGCGCGAACAGTTTGGCGTCCAGCGCCTCGAGCCGTGCCGGATCGCGCGATCGCAGGGCATCCTGGACTTCCACATCTTGCGCCAGCACGAAAGGCAGCGACCGCTGCTTTTCCAGTTCACTCATCAGCACCGCGACCTTGAGCGCCGCCGAGTTCCCGGCCCGGCTGCGTACGTCATTGACGGCCTGGTCCTCGCCCACATGCGATGCCAGGAACAGCACGGCCGCCAGGGCCGCCACCGCCGCGGCCGCGAAATAGCGCCACGCGCGCCGCTGCCGGGCCAGCAGTGCAGGCGCGGGGGTGGCAAGTGATGGCTCGGTCACGTCAGGCAGGGAAGAGGTCACGCGATGGGGATCACAGGAAGGCGTGTGCGGATTATCACACACGACGGTTCTTGCGCGAGCGAAAGTCCGCACAACCGTTGCAGGATCGGCCGCAGGGTATGTCAGGAATTCCTTTACATATCAACGATCTAGCGTCGACACCCGCACCTGGCACAGGCATTGCTAAATCAATCCACCGAATGCCGCTGGCCACCGCCGGAAGGCACAGGACAGTGAAAACAATGTGCTTGCAGAGCCGCCCGGCCCGGGATGGTTCGCCAAGCTCCAACACCTGGCAGGGGACATCCCAACATGATCGCACCACAACCCGTGGTGAGCGGCGCGCCCGCTCGCAAGAAAAAACTCTATCAGCACCTGTATTTCCAGGTCATCTTCGCCATCACCCTGGGCATTCTGCTCGGCCATTTCTATCCGCAGCTCGGCGAACAGATGAAGCCGCTGGGCGACGCGTTCATCAAGCTGGTCAAGATGATCATCGCCCCGGTCATTTTCCTGACCGTGTCGACCGGCATCGCGGGCATGCAGGACTTGAAGAAAGTCGGACGCGTGGTTGGCAAGGCCATGATCTATTTCCTGACCTTCTCGACCCTGGCGCTGATCATCGGCATGGTGGTGGCCAACGTGATCCAGCCCGGCCATGGCCTGCACATCAATCCGGCGTCGCTCGACGCGGCCAGCGTGGCCAGCTACTCGGCCAAGGCGCATGAGCAGACCCTGACCGGCTTCCTGATGAACATCATCCCGAACACGGTGGTGGGCGCGTTTGCCGGCGGCGACATCCTGCAGGTGCTGTTCTTCTCGGTGCTGTTCGGTATTTCGCTGGGCGCCATCGGCGAACGCGGCGCGCCGGTCATGAACTTCCTGACGGCTATTTCGGGCGCGTTCTTCAAGCTGGTCTCGATCCTGATGAAGGCGGCCCCGATCGGCGCATTCGGCGCCATGGCCTTCACCATCGGCAAGTACGGCATCGGCTCGATCGCCAACCTGGCGGCCCTGGTCGCGACCTTCTACCTGACCTCCCTGCTGTTCGTGCTGGTGGTGCTGGGTGCAGTGGCCCGCTACAACGGCTTTTCGATTCTGAAGCTGATCAAGTACATCCGCGAAGAACTGCTGCTGGTGCTGGGCACGAGCTCGTCCGAAGCCGCCTTGCCGACGCTGATGGAAAAGATGGAACACGCCGGCTGCTCCAAGCCGGTGGTGGGCCTGGTCGTGCCGACCGGGTATTCGTTCAACCTGGACGGCACCAACATCTACATGACGATGGCCGCGCTGTTCATTGCGCAGGCCATGGACATCCAGCTGCCGATCGCCGACCAGATCCTGCTGCTGGCCGTCGCCATGCTCAGTTCGAAGGGTGCTGCCGGTATCACCGGTGCGGGCTTCATCACGCTGGCCGCCACGCTGTCGGTGGTCCCGTCGGTGCCGGTGGCCGGCATGGCGCTGATCCTGGGCGTGGACCGTTTCATGTCCGAGTGCCGCGCGCTGACCAACCTGGTCGGCAACGCGGTGGCGGCGGTTGTCGTGGCGCGCTGGGAAGGCGAGCTGGACAAGGAACAGCTGGCGCTGACCTTGAGTGGCGAAAGCGTGTTCGTGCCCGACCATGCCACGGCAGGACGCGACCCGGTGCCGGTGGGCAGCCACTGATCGAATGGAGATGCCGCGCAGCCTGCGCTGCGCGCAAACCCACAAAAAAGGCATGCTTTACGGCATGCCTTTTTTACGTTCAAGGCGCCGCTGTTTTGGCGGCGGGGTCAGGTTTCAGCAGCTTGCCCCACCGCACCATCTCTTCGCGGATGAAGCCGTCGAACTCTTGCGGCGACGATACCCGCACTTCGCCATCGATGACTTCCAGCCGCCTGGCCACTTCCGGATCGGCAAGGCTGACCTTCAACGCTTGATTGACTTTCGCAACTATTTCTTTCGGTGTGCCGGCGGGCGCCAAAATTCCCCACCAGACGATGGCTTCGAAATCTTTGACGCCTTGCTCTGCAATCGTCTTGATATCGGGCGCGGATTGCAGCCGCTTCAAGCCGGAGGTGGCCAACAGTTTGACTCGTTTGCCATCCAGTTGCGGCTTGATCTGGGACAGCCCGGTGAACGAAAGATCGACATTGCCCGAGGCCACATCGAGCAGGGCCGGACCGGCGCCGCGGTAGGCCACACTGAGCAGGTCCGCGCCCGTGGCGGACTTGAAGAGCTCGGCTGCCATCGACGACGCGGATCCTTCGCCCGAGGTTGCGATGCTCAGTTTTCCCGGGTTGTTCTTTGCATAGGCGAGCAATTGCGGGATGTCGTTGGCGTCGAGATTGGCGCGCGCGGCCAGCCCCATGGCGTAGGTGATGACCAGTCCGACTGGCGCAAAATCGTCAGGCGTTCGGTAGGGCAACTTGCTCATCAAGGTGGGGTTGGTCGCGAAGCTCGGACTGACGATGAGGAGCGTGTAGCCGTCCGGCGCCGCCTTGGCCACGACATCCGTGCCGGTGACGGTGTTGCCGCCGCCGCGGTTGTCGACGATGACCGGTTGCTTGAGGGTCTCGGACAGTTTGTCTGCCCAGGCGCGGACGATGAAGTCGCCACCGCCGCCGGCAGCGAATGGCACCACGATGCGAATCGGCCGTTCAGGATAGGTGTCGGCAGGGGCGGCCCAAGTCGTTGACATTGTCAACATACCTAGATAGAAAGCGAGACGGCTCGGCGTTTTCATGGGTCTCCTTGGTGTGCTTGATTTGCACTTCTGCCAGCGTCCACGAGATTCGGCGGCCGGCTATTCTCTCATTGCGTGAATGCGATTGTGCGCGCTAGTATTTGACAAACACAACTACTTCTTGCGGCCTCTGAAAAGACAACAATGAAGAATCCGCTCGACGTCTTGAACAGCTACACCGTGCACGATGGCACGTTGCACGGTGCGTTCCAGAGCCGGCTGGCATTCAAGCAAGACGATGCGTTTGTGCGTCAGGACGATCGCACGTTTACGTGGACCGAGTTTGGGGTGCGCTACGAACACTGTGCCGCGGCCCTTGCGGCCCGGGGCGTGACAGCCGGCTCGCGCGTGGCGATTGTGGGTCGCAACGACATTGCCCATATCGTTACCCTGTTCGCCTTGGCACGACTCGGCGCGATCATGGTGCCGCTCAATCCGGAATTCGGTCTGCGCGAAATGCGGTATGTGCTGCAGCATGCCGATGTGGAAGGCATACTCGCCGACACCGCAACGCTCGACCGTGTGGAAGCGGTTCGCGCCGAACTTTCGACCCCTCCGTGGTTATTGACACTGGATGGCCCGCCGGGTCCGAACCACTACGACTCCGTCATCGATGCCGCCGCGCCGATGACACTGCCTGCCAACGCGCCCGCGTCCAGCACCTGCGTCATCATCTATACGTCGGGCACGACCGGGTTCCCAAAAGGCGTCATGCATAGCCAGCAGAACCTCGTGCTGGCGGGCGAGGCCAATGTGGCGCGGGTCCACCTGCAACCCGATGACCGCGTCATGATCATCTTGCCGTTTTTCCACATGAATGCGCTGTTCTATTCGATAGGCGGCGTGCTGGCGGCAGGCGCGAGCATGCTAGTCGTGCCAAAGTTTTCAGCCTCCACCTTCTGGCGCACTGCTGCGGACAACGGCATCACGGTGGTCAACATCATCGAGGCGATCGGCACCATCCTGTGCGCGCGCGATCGCACCGAGTATCGACCTGATCACAGGCTGCGGGTCGTCTATGGCGTGCGCAAAAAATCCGCGCGGATCTTTCGCAATGAATTCGGCGTGCACCATCTTTTTTCCGGCTTCGGCATGACCGAAATCCCGGGCGTGACCTGCAATCCGTACCACGGCCCCGACAAAGAAGGCAGCATGGGGGTAGTAGGTATCCATCCGGATCCGAACCGCCCCTGGGCCCGATGCCGTGTCGTCGACGACGAAGGACATGAAGTCGGCCCCGATGTCGTCGGCGAGCTGCTGGTGCAGACGCCCATCATGATGCAGGGCTACTTTCGCGATCCGGAGCAGACCGCAGCCACGATGCGCGATGGCTGGCTTGCCACCGGCGATCTGGTCAGGCGCGATGCCGACGGCTTCTTCTTCCACATCTCCCGCAAGAAAGACATCATCCGCCGCCGCGGCGAGAACATTGCCGCGGCTGAACTCGAGATGGTGATCGGCGAACATCCCGCCGTCTTTGAAAGCGCCGCCCTTGCCGTGCCTTCCGACCTTGGTGAAGACGACATCCTGGTGGCAGTCGTGGCAAGGCCGGCGACGCCGCTGCGGGCGCAAGACATCGTGGACTGGTGCCGGGAACGGCTGGCGGCAATCAAGGTGCCGCGATATGTGGTCCTGCTGGATGAACTCCCCCACACCCCCACCCACAAGATCGCCAAGGCCGTGCTGCGCGCCGACCCGGCGGTCCTGGCTCGTGCGACCGACTTCCAGCGCTGAAGCGCCGACCCAAAGCCCTTTTACGAAGCAGATCTCTCATGGCAAAACGCAAGGCAATCAGAACCGACATCAGCTGGAGCACCGAAGACACGATCACGGTCAAGGGACTCAATCTGTGCACAGACATCATGGGCAAGGTCTCCCTTGGTGACATGGCCTTTCTGGAAATGACGGACCGGCTGCCGAACGAGCGCGAGTCGCGCCTGTTCAATGCCCTCGCCGTGATCCTGGTCGAACATGGCCTGACCCCGAGCGCGCTGGTCACACGGCTCACACTCGCCGGTGCGCCCGAAGCCATGCAGGCGGCGGTGGGCGCGGGCTTGGCGGGTCTGGGCAGTGTCTTCGTGGGCAGCATGGAAGACGCGGCGCACATGTTGCAAGCCAAGTTGCCCGATCCGGCAGCGCCGCACGACACCGCGGCGCTGGCCCGCCAGATCGTCGACGAACACCGCGCTGCCGGCAAGTCGGTACCGGGCATCGGCCATCACATCCACAAGCCGGTGGATCCACGGGCCCCTCGCCTGTTCGAGATCGCCCAGGAAGAGGGGTTCTCCGGACCCTATGTTGCGCTGATGATCGCCGTCGCCGACGAAGCGTCGCGGCGCCTGGGCAAGAGCCTGCCGGTCAACGCGACCGGCGCCATCGGTGCGGTGGCGAGCGAACTCGCCATACCCTGGAACATTGTTCGCGGCATCGGCGTGATGGCGCGTGCTATCGGCCTGGTCGCGCATGTGCTCGAAGAAATACGCGATCCGATGGCACGCGAGATCAAGGCCATGGTCGAGGAACAGGCCACTGCCCACTTTCGTTGAGCATGCTCAACCGCGATGTGACCGCGTTGACAGGGTGGGTGCGGGCAGGACGGCGTTGACGGTGACGCCCGTGTCGGCCGAAGAAGAATTAGCTCAGCAGCAGCCGCAAGGCGTCGATCCTGTCCACGTTGTGCCCCGTTCGGTGTCTTTGTCAGGCATTTCCGGACGAAAAAAAACCGTGGTGCGAACACCACGGTTTTCCTTCTGTCGCGACAGGGTCAGGCCGTCGGGCAGTTACGCCTTCTTGACCTTCTCGAGCATCTTGAAGATGCCCTTGGGCGAACCGACAAACAGACGCTTGAAGGTTTTGCCGAGGCAACGGCGCTCGAGGGTGTTGCGACGTGTGCGCTTCTTTTCCGCCATGTCGTTCTCCAGAAAATAGATCGTTAAAACAGGCTGCCAGATAACAGACTGCCAAAAAGCAGGCCGCTAATCGATAGAACCGCAGGCTGCTGAATCAGACTAACCCGCGATTCTAACGGTTTTTTAGTGCAGCGGGGGAATGAAGGTGGGTTCGGCGACCGGCGCGAAGTCGGCAGTGAGGTCCGACAACAACTCGGCGGTCTGCACTTCGGCCTTGCCCAGGACGCGCGCCAGGGCGCGGTCGGTCTGGTGGCTGACGACGTGCCAGGTGTGGGCCGCGGCGGGCACCACGTTGACGGCCACGACGGTGGCGCCGATGCTGCCCGCAATGACCACGACCGCGGCCAGGCGCAGGCTGCGCAGCGGCGGCGGAGCGTCACCCAGCACGCGAGGCGGCACGTAGATGCCGGCTTCAACGCCGAGTGTTTCCGAGGGGGTCAGGGGACGGGCTTTCATGAGTTCATCTTACGCCTCGCTCGACCAAAAGACTGAGTCCACAGGTGTTACCAAAGCTTGTCAGGCGTTGCCGAATGCTCTGTGGTGTTGCATTTTTCGCGCGGCCTTGTAACGGGCTACGATGGAAGGATTGCCGACGAGCCAACCGGCCCCATCTTGCATCCATGACGTCCGCCTCTACTCCCCCAGCAGTTACCGATACCGCCCTCGACACCGACACCGGCACATCCGATATCCAGGTCGTTGGCGCCCGCCAGAACAACCTCAAGAACCTGACCCTGACCATTCCCACCAACGAACTCGTGGTGGTGACCGGCGTTTCCGGGTCAGGGAAAAGTTCACTCGTGTTCGACACGCTGTATGCCGAAGGGCAGCGGCGGTATGTCGAGACGTTTTCGCCCTACGCGCGCCAGTTCCTGGACCGCATGGACAAGCCGCAGGTGGACCGCATCGACGGGATTCCCCCGGCGATCGCCATCGACCAGACCAATCCGGTGCGCAGTTCGCGCAGCACGGTCGGCACCATGACCGAGTTGAACGATCACCTGAAGCTGCTGTTCGCGCGCGCGGCCACGCTGTACGACCGGCAGACCGCGCAGCCGGTGCGCAAGGACACGCCCGATTCGATCTACGACATGCTGGTGGACCGGGCCGCCCAGGCCGGGGATCCGCGCCTGGCCATTACCTTTCCGGTGCAGGTGCCGGCCAACTATGGCGAGGACCAGATCCGCGCCTTCCTGGAACGCCAGGGCTACACGCGAGTGCATGCCCGCCGCGCGGTGGGCAGCGGCAAGGACGCCGCGCAGATACTGGACGTGGTGCAGGACCGCCTGCGTATGGGCAGCGCCGAACGCGCGCGGGTGATGGAGGCACTGGATGCCGCCTTGCGCCTGGGCGCGGGCCGCGTGGACGTGCGCGTGCTGGGCGATGACGGCACCGATACGGCCGTGTGGAAGTTCAGCGACGAACTGCACTGCGCCGACAGCGACATTTCGTATTCGGCGCCGACGCCCAGCGCGTTTTCGTTCAATTCGCCGCTGGGCGCCTGCGAGGCGTGCCGGGGCTTTGGCCGGGTGATCGGGGTCGATTACGGCCTGGTCGTGCCCGACGGCAACAAGACCTTGCGCGGTCGCGCGGTCAAGCCGTGGCAGACCGCCAGCAACAAGGAATGCCAGGACGACCTGGTCAAGTACGCGGGCCGCGCGGGCATCCCCCTGGACGTGCCGTGGGCGCGCCTGACGGATGCGCAGCGCGAATGGGTGCTGAACGGCACGCCGGACTGGAAGGGCGCGAGCAACGCGTGGAAGAACCAGTGGTACGGGGTGAAGCGCTTCTTTGACTGGCTCGAGACCAAAGCCTACAAGATGCACATCCGGGTGCTGCTGTCGAAGTACCGCGCCTACACGCCCTGCGACGTGTGCCGCGGGTCGCGCCTGAAGCCTGATGCGCTGCTGTGGCGCGTGGGCAGCAAGGCCGACGCCGATGCCGTGCTGCCGCAGACCGATGACAAGTACACGCGCTTTCGCCCGGTGCATGCGGCATGGAGCGCAGCGACACTGGCGTCCCTGCCCGGCCTGAGCATCCATGACCTGATGATGTTGCCGATCGACCGTGTGCGCCGCTTTTGTGACGGCCTGCAGTTCGACGGCGTACTGGATGCCGCAACCGACCTGCTGCTGGAAGAAGTCCGCGCCCGCCTGAAGTTCCTGTGCGACGTGGGCCTGGGTTACCTGACGCTGGACCGCCAGAGCCGCACCTTGTCGGGTGGCGAAGTGCAGCGGATCAACCTGACGACGGCGCTGGGCACGTCGCTGGTGAACACGCTGTTCGTTCTGGATGAGCCGTCCATCGGCCTGCATCCGCGCGACATGAACCGCATCGTCGAAGTCATGCATCGCCTGCGCGACGCGGGCAATTCGCTGGTGGTGGTCGAACACGATCCGCAGGTCATGCTGGCCGCCGATCGGGTGATCGATATCGGACCGGGTCCGGGTGAACGCGGCGGCAATATCGTGTTCAACGGATCGCCGTCGCAATTGCGCACGGCCAAGACCCTGACGGGCGACTATCTGTCGGGCCGCCGGCATGTGGCGGCGCCGCGGCCGATGCCGGTCACGGCCAGCACGCCGCGCCTGATCGTTGAAGGCGCGCGCGAGCACAACCTGAAGAACGTGACGGTCGAATTCCCGCTGGGCCGTCTGGTGACGGTGACCGGCGTGTCCGGATCGGGCAAGTCGACATTGGTGCAGGACGTGCTGTACCCGGGCCTGCTCAAGCTGAAGGGCAAGCCGACCGAAACGCCGGGCGCGCACGATCGCATCCTGGGCGATGACTGGCTGGTGGACGTGGTCATGGTGGACCAGTCGCAGATCGGCAAGACGGCGCGGTCCAACCCGGCCAGCTACGTGGGCGCCTTCGATGGCATCCGCAAGATCTTTGCGCAGGCGCGGCTGTCGAAGGAACGCAATTACACGGCGGGCATGTTCAGCTTCAACGCGGGCGACGGGCGCTGCCCGACCTGCGGCGGAACGGGCTTTGAACACGTGGAAATGCAGTTCCTGTCGGACGTGTACATTCGCTGCCCGGATTGTGACGGCACCCGTTTCCGCGCCGAAGTGCGCGAAGTGACGGTGGAACGCCATGGCCGCGCCGCGTCGATTTCCGACGTGCTGGACATGACCGTGACCGAAGCCCTGCAGTTCTTTGCAGGCGAAAAGGATGTGCAGTATGGCCTTGCGCCCCTGGCCGACGTGGGCCTGGAATATTTGCGCCTGGGGCAACCCGTGCCGACCCTGTCGGGCGGTGAAGCGCAGCGGCTGAAGCTGGCCGGCCACCTGGCCGAAGCGGCCCGGTCGGGCATTTCGACCATGGGCGCCAAGCTGTCGAAAAAGGGCAGCCTGTTCCTGTTCGACGAGCCGACCACCGGTCTGCACTTTGACGACATCGCGCGGCTGATGGGCGCGTTCCGCAAGCTGCTGGCCGCGGGCCACACGCTGATCGTGATCGAGCACAACCTGGACGTGATCCGCGCATCGGACTGGCTGATCGACCTGGGTCCGGAAGGCGGCGATGCCGGCGGCGAGATCGTGGCCGTGGGCACGCCCGAGCAGCTCATGAACACCCCCGCGTCGCACACGGGGCTGGCGCTGCGCGAGTACGAACACGAGATCGGCGCGCTGGACGCCAACCGGCCCGAAATGTCGCCCGACCTGACGCTGGCCGAGCGCATGGCGCCGTACGCCACCAACCGCACCGAGATCGAGGCTGCCAACGAATTGGCGGAAGACATTGCCGACGACCTGGGCGTGCCGTTGCAGAATGTGCTGGCCAAGCGCCGGTCCACGTCGATCGAAATCAAGAATGCGCGCGAGCACAACTTGAAAGGCATCGACGTCGACATCCCGCACAACGTGTTCACGGTGATCACGGGGGTGTCGGGTTCGGGCAAGTCGACCCTGGCCTTCGACATTCTGTTCAACGAAGGGCAGCGCCGCTATCTGGAGTCCTTGAACGCCTATGCCCGGTCGATCGTGCAGCCGGCGGGCAAGCCGGATGTGGACGCCATTTTCGGCATTCCGCCCACGGTGGCGATCGAGCAGCGCACCAGCCGCGGCGGCCGCAAGTCGACCGTCGCGACCATGACCGAGACGCATCACTTCATGCGGCTGCTCTACATGAAGCTGGGCACGCAGTACTGCCCGAATTGCGACGTGCCGGTCGAACCGCAGACCTTCGATCTGATCGTGGATCGCATCATGCGCGAGCTGAAAGGCCAGCACATTGGCGTGATGGCGCCGCTGGTGACGGCGCGCAAGGGCTTCTATACCGACATGGCGAAGTGGGCGGCCAACAAGGGCCACTCGCACCTGCGGGTCGATGGCGCTTTCCTGCCGACCGCGCGCTGGCCGCGCCTGGACCGCTTCAAGGAACACAACATTGAACTGCCGGTGGCGGACTTCCTGGTCGATCCGGCCAACGAAGCGCAACTGCGCAAGGCCATCGACATTGCGCTGGAACATGGCAATGGCGTGATGAGCGTGGTGTGGCCGCTGGAACGGCTGCGCGAAGCCATGGCGGCCGATAGCACCGCAGCGGCGCCGTCGCTGGAACAACGCGTGTTCTCGGTCAAGCGGGCATGCCCATGTTGCGGCCTGAGCTTTCCCGAGCCCGATCCGCGCATGTTCTCGTACAACTCCAAGCATGGCTGGTGCCCGTCGTGCTTCGGCACGGGGGTGAAGCTGGAAGGCTTCGACCAGGAACAGACAGGCGAAGAAGCCGCCTGGAACGCCGCATTCGAAGGCGAGGCGGTGGCCTGCCCGACGTGCGAAGGCCAGCGCCTGAATCGCAATGCGCTGGCCGTGCGCTGGCGCGACAAGTCGATCGCGCAGATGGCGTCGCTGGCGGTGCGGGACGCGGGCAGCTTCTTCCAGAAACTGGAAACGCATGGCCGCGAAGCCGAGATTGCCCGCGACATTCTGACCGAACTGCGCAGCCGGCTCGACTTCCTGGAGGAAGTCGGGCTGGGCTACCTGGCGCTGGATCGGGCTGCCCCGACGCTATCGGGAGGTGAAGCGCAGCGCATCCGGCTGGCCGCGCAACTGGGGTCCAACCTGCAGGGCGTCTGCTACGTGCTGGACGAGCCGACCATCGGCCTGCACCCGCGCGACAACCGCATTCTGCTGAATGCGCTGTCGCGCCTGGAAGGCAAGGGCAACACGCTGGTGGTGGTGGAGCACGACGAAGACACCATCCGCCGCGCCGCGCACGTGATCGATATCGGTCCGGGCGCGGGCGTGCGAGGCGGCCGCGTGGTGGCGCAGGGCACGGTCCAGGACATCATGGACAATCCCGATTCGCTGACCGGCAAGTACCTGCGGCATCCCTTGAAGCACCCGCTGCAGCCCCGGCGGCCGGTGGAAGCCGATACGCCATCGATCCAGGTCAAGGGTGCGCGCCTGCACAACTTGGCCAATGTCGATGCCCGCTTCCCGATCGGCCGGCTGACGGTAGTGACGGGGGTGTCGGGGTCGGGCAAGTCGACCCTGGCGCGCGAAGTGCTGCTCGACAACCTGCATCGTGAAGTCGCCAACGCGGCCTTGCGCGAAGAAAAGCGGACGCGGATGGCGTGGAAGGGCTGCGCCGGCATGACCGGCTGGGAAACCATTGACCGGGTGCTGGAAGTGGACCAGACGCCGATCGGCAAGACGCCGCGGTCCTGCCCCGCCACGTACGTGGGCTTCTGGGACACGGTGCGCAAGCAGTTTGCCGACACGCTGGAATCCCGCATGCGCGGGTGGACGGCGGGCCGCTTCAGCTTCAATACGGCCGGTGGCCGTTGCGAGGTGTGCGAAGGCCAGGGCATGCGCACGATCGAGATGAACTTCCTGCCTGACGTGAAGGTGCCGTGCGATGCCTGCAACGGCGGGCGCTTCAACCGCGAGACCCTGGCCGTGCACATGCGTGGCAAGAGCGTGGGCGAAGTGCTGGGCATGGAAGTGGATGACGCGGTGGAATACTTCGGCGCGCATCCGTCCATTCTGAATCCGTTGCTGCTGTTGCAGAGCGTGGGCCTGGGCTACCTGACACTGGGCCAGCCTTCTCCGACCCTGTCGGGCGGCGAAGCGCAGCGGATCAAGCTGGTGACCGAGCTGGCCAAGGCGCGCCTGGAAGACGGCACGATGCGCACCGGCCGCGGCTATCGCCAGCCACATACGCTGTATGTGTTGGATGAGCCGACGGTGGGCCTGTCGATGGCCGACGTGGAGAAACTGATCCGCGTGCTGCATCGCCTGGTCGAAGCCGGCAACACGGTGGTGGTGATCGAGCACAACCTGGACGTGATTGCCGAAGCCGACTGGCTGCTGGACATGGGCCCGGAAGGGGGCAACGAAGGCGGGCAACTGGTGATCGAAGGCACGCCGGAAGCGGTGATGGACTATCGCGACAAGTCGCATACCGGGCGCGTGCTGCATGAATTCATGCAGCAACAACAGGAGTCGTGACATGCGGCCGCACCTGATCGAAACGTTACGGGTCGAGGCCGACGGCCGCATGCCCTTGCTGCCCTGGCACATTGAACGGCTGGGCGCGTCGTCGACCGCATTGGGCTACCGGTGGTCGATCGATGCGCCGCAACGGGCGATTGCCCGGGCGGCCGCGCCGCTGGCCGAAGGCGTGTCGCACCGCCTGCGCCTGCGGGTGAGCGATGACGGTGTCATCGACATCGAAACGCAGGTGCTGCCCGCCCTGCCCGCCACCCCGCGCGTGATGGTGGCGCGGCAGCGGCTGGCGTCCGACGAACCGCTGCTGCGGCACAAGACGACGCATCGGCCGTGGTACGCCGGGGCGGCGGCATGGATCGCGACGCATCCGGATCATTTCGACCTGTTGTATTTCAATGAACGGGACGAGCTGTGCGAAGGCAGCCGTTGCAATGTCTATCTGCGGATCGACGGCCAGTGGGTCACGCCGCCGATCGACTCAGGCGTGCTGCCCGGCGCGCAACGAGCAGCCCTGCTGGATGACGAAGCCGCGGTGGAAGGCGTGCTGACGCGCGACGACCTGATGCGTGCCGAGGGCATACGGCTGTCGAATGCGTTGCGGGGATGGTTCGATGTGACGCTGCTGCCGGGCGAGATGGCCTGACGGCGGAGACGCCGTGGCCGGTCAGTTCGCGGCCGGGCGCAACGATTCGTCCAGCAAGGCTTGCCAGGTGGCGTTCACGTCGGCCGCCGACCACCCGCCCGCCACCGTGCGCTGGGCGCTGGCCGCCATGTCGGCTGGCGACACAGGCTGCGGCGCTGGACGCACGCTGGCCGGGTCGGCATGGGCGCGCGCCATCAGGCCACGCAGGATATCAAGCGGCGCGCGCCGTTTGACGGTCACCGCCAGCACGATCGATTCGCCAACCGAAAACCCTTCGTGCCAGCACCCTGCGGGCAGGTAGAAGGTGTCGCCCGGATTCAGTATCTGTTCGACAAACGCGTCGTCGGGCGGGCGCACCAGATCGCCCCACGGCAAGGGCAGGCTGTCGACGTCGACCGGCATGGTCACGTCGAGCGGCGCGCCGCCCGGGATCGGATCAGGCACATACCGCCACTTGTAGTGGCCGGCCAACTGGAAGATACAGAGCGGGGTGCTGTGGATGCCCAAGGGATGCAAGGACCCGTTCGGGCACATGGCGCCATCAAGCTGCAGCGGCTGCACCGACGGCTGCACGCTGCGATAGGCATCCAGAAAGGACTTGAGCCGCCCTTCTTCCGGCAGCTTTTCGGCCAGCACCGTCATGCCGGCGCCCAGCATGCGCTGGATCTGCCCCGGTGAGATCGCCACATTCACCATCCACCCATCGACGTCGACAAACGACGCATGCAGCCGGCCCGCGTCGGCCGCCAGCGCACCGAAGGTGTCGCCATCGAACAGACCATCGAAACGTGCCGGTTCGCCCGTCAGGATCACCGCGCGGCGATCCAGGTACTGGTCAAGGAAATGCGGCGCCTTCACGTCGTGCAGCAACGTGGCAAGAAGGGCGTCGGATGACCAGTCGAGGGTCGACACGGGAATCGGCATTCAGGTGCCAGCGAATTGGCCAAGGGCCGATGGGCGGTCCGGCACGACATTCAGGATCGCCAGGAAACCACTGACGTCGAACACTTCGCGCACATGCGGCTGCATGCCGGCCAGCACGAGTTTGCCGCCCGCCTGTTTCAGCCGTTTGGCAGCCACCAGCACCACCCGCAATCCGGCGCTCGAGATGTAATCGAGCGCGGTCAGATCGAGCACGACCTTGCGTGCGCCGCCAGTGACCTGGGCAAGAATGTCGCTTTCCGCCGCGGCGGCATTGCCGCTGTTCAACTGTCCCTGGAGATCGAAGACGTGGACGTCGTCGACGCGCTGATGTGCGATCGTCATGGCTGCCTTAAAGGTGGGATCTTCATAAGTATTCGTACTTGTTGATCATACAATGCGCCTAGTCTGGACTCATCAATGATTGACGACATGCGCGACTCTTTGGAAGTACCCGCCGACCTCGCGCAGATCGCTCACGCGCTGGCCTGGCTCGAACAGATTGGCGAACGGGATGCATGGCCGGCGCGCCTGCGCTTCGGCATGGAATTGAGTCTGGATGAAGCGCTGACCAACATCGTGTCGTATGCCTATCCCGAGGCGCTGCAGGCGGGGCCCTCCATTGGCCACATCACGCTGCATCTGGCGCGCGTCGATGACCAGGTGGCCTTGACGATTGAAGACGACGGCGTGGCCTACGATCCCACGCAGCTGCCGCCGCCCGCAGCCGTCGATTCGATTGACGATGCCGAGATTGGCGGACACGGCATGCAGCTCATGCGGCACTACATGGATGCGATCCGGTACGCCCGGGTCGACGGGCGCAATCAACTGACGCTTGTCGCGGACTGCGGGGCGGCGCGCGGCGCATAGTGTTCGGGCAGGGTCGCCCACGCCTGCGCAGCTTGCCGCACGTCGCGCGGTGACGCATCGAACAGGCGCCGGAACGCACGGCTGAAGACGGCCTCGTTGTTGAAGCACCAGTGTTCGGCAATGTCCGAAATGCGCCGATGCGCATGCGCGGGCGACACGATGTCGCGAAAGCAGGCGCGCAGCCGCTGGTCGCGCAGGTAATGCGCAAAGCCGCCAAACGGCGCGAACAAGCGGAACAGCGTGGACCGCGACAGGCCGAACCGGTCGCACACCTGTTCGGCGCACAGATCGGCGCGGGTCAGATTGGCATCGACATACCGGCGGATGCGGGTGAACGACGCGGCACGGACCGGCGATTCATGCGCGCTCTGCGTCTGCCCCAGACACCCCGCGATCAACGACGCCGATCCGGGCAGCACGCGCTGGGCATCTTCCTGCGTCATGCGCGGCACATTGCGCCACAAGGACTGCAGGTGCTCGCACAGCAGGCGGCCGGCGGTCGTGCTGCCGCTCAATACCGTGCCATGGGCGCGGTCGGGCTGGCTCAGCAGCGGTTCCAGCATTGCACGCGGCAGCATCAGCGACAGATGGCGGAAGGGTTTGCACGTGGCGTTCCACGTGCGCGACAGATCGAAGATGCCCACGTCACCCGGCGACACCTGAAAGCGGCGGCCTTCGGTCACGCCGTGATAGCCGCCTTCCAGACAGGTGTGCGCCATGATGTGATCGACCTGGCTGCGCGCGATCGTGGTGCTGGTGCGCTGGCAGTGCTGCGCGGCGGCGACGGCATAGGTGATCATGGCCGGGCCCAGATGCACGGCCGTCAGTTGCGCATGGAAGCGGATCAGTTCGGCCGCCGACGGACGGGACACGTCATAAACCGGCGCCAGCATGTCCCGCCACCGGTCGAAGGTTTCGGCCGGCGAATCGAAATTGGCGCTGTCGAAGCGCAGCGTCGGGGTGCACAGGGCACCCGCGGCCGGCAGGTCCTGCATGGCGCCCATCGTCAGCTGTCCCCCAGGCTCATGAGCCAGCTTTCGATCAGGCTGTCGGTGTTCCATCGCGACGCGCCGCCCAGGTGGCTGGGCGCATGCCCCGGGCGCCCACCCGATCGGGCCGCGGCATGCCGCAATTCGCGCGGCGACACATCGAACTGCCGGCGGAACGCCCGGCTGAAGGTCGCCTCGTTGCCAAAGCCCCAGCGCTGCGCGATGTCGGCAATCCGCTGGCCGCTTGCATGCGGCGAGGTCAGTTCGGTAAAGCAGCGCCGAAGGCGACGTTCCTGGATATACCGCATGAAACCGCCATAGGGTTCGAACAGGCGATACAGCGTGGGGCGGGACACGCCAAAGCGGCCGCACACCCGTTCGGCATTCAGGCTGGGCGCGCCCAGGTTGCCTTCAATGAAGCCTTTGATGCCGACCAGCGTGGCGGCGCGAATGTCGTCGGCCGCCATTTCCCGCGCGTCGGCCGTCGGCCCGATACAGGCGCCCATCAAGGCCACCGTTCCCTGCATCAGGGCGTCGGCTTCATCGGCCCGCAGGTCAGGGGCCTGGGTGTACAGCGTCGTCAGATGGTCGCGCAGCAAGGCGCCCGCGCCGCTGTTGGCCCGCAGGACGGTGCCGTGCACCGCGTCGGGGGACGCCAGCAGCGGCGCCAGCATCCGGCGCGGGATGACCAGACTGATGTTTTCAAAGGTTTGCGCGCGTGTCTGCAACGGCAAGGCCATGTCCAGCACGCTGACATCGCCCGGGCCGACTGCAACGCTGCGGCCGTTGGCATCGCCGTGGAAGCCGCCCTGCCGGTACAGCTGCACCAGGTAGTGGTTGATGCCGTTGCGGGCGATGGTGCCGGGCGAACGGCGAAAGTGCTGCGCCGACGCCGCCACCGACGCGAACAGGATCGGACCCGGATGATACGAACGCACTTCGGCCGCAAACGTGTCGACGGCGTCGGGCGACGGCAAGGCCACGTCGAACAAGGGCGACACCGCATCCCGCCATGCCCAGAAGGCGTCGTCACCCGACCCCACGGCGGCCGTGTGGAAATGGTTGCTGGGTATCGTGTCGGGAGGGCGCAGCTCTGCCACGGGGTGCTTGCTCAGGCTTATTGTCACCAAATGTGAGCATAGCGCAAACATACGGTAATCAAGCGTGGGCAATCACTTCCATGGTGCGCCTTGGCACAAGACGTTGCGCGGATGCCTTATCCGGCGGGCGGCGGGCTCTCGAACAGCAGCTGCAGCACTTCATGCGCGGCGGCCAGTCCCATGGCCGCCGTCACGGTCACGATGGACCCGTAGCCCGCGCAAGACAGGCCCTGCAAGGCCTCGGCGCCTTCGGAACCCGGTTCGGCGGTAACCGCTGCGTCGACCCAGGCGGCGGGCAGGCGCACGGGTTCGTTCACCCACAGGGCGCGGATGTGCATCTTGGGAATGCGCTTGAGCGGCTTGCCCCCGGGCGTGGCCGCGCGCGCAAAACCGTGCTGCCGCCGCAATTGGTTGCGCACCTTGGCCAGCAGGGCGTCGTTCAGGGTTTCGGTGATGTCGGTCGCCCGGAGCGCCAGCGGATTGGTCTTGCCACCCGCGCCGCCACAGACGACCACTGGCACGTTGTTGGCCTTGGCGAACAGGATCATGGCGACCTTGGCGGCCGCCTGGTCGGTGCAATCCAGGATGGCCGTCAAGGGGCCTGCCTGCGGATCGCCCAGCAGGTCGGCGGCATTGTCGGGCGTCAGGAAGTCGTCAACCTTGGTCAGCCGGCAATCCGGGTTGATGGCCAGGATCCGGTCCGCCATGGCGTCGATCTTGGCCATGCCCAGCGTGCTTTCCAGCGCGTGGGCCTGCCGATTGATGTTGGACTCGGCCACATGATCGAGGTCGATCAGCGTCAACCCGCCAATGCCGCACCGTGCCAGCGCTTCGGCGGCCCAGGACCCGACGCCGCCCAGGCCGACGACGGCCACGCGTGCACGGGCCATGGTGTCCAGGGCGCGGTCGCCGTGCAGGCGCGCGACGCCGCCAAAACGGCGGTCGCGGTCCAGCGCCGGAGTGTCTTCAGGGGTCATGCGAGTCGTCCATGTCTGCCATCGAAAGCGGGATCGCGCAATGTTAGCAGCGGGATGACAGACGAACGGTGCAGCCCGGCGTCGCGCTAGGGAGACAGCAGGACATTGTCCTGCAGCGGATACATTTTCCCTATGGCCCGACAGATACAATTTGTGCCGATTGCCCCGCCCGGCCGGGTGGAAGCGACTGCACCGGCCGACCCCCTCCCATCCGCGCTGTGTCCTTATAAGGATCACGTTCATGACCCGCACCGTGAGTGGCTTGCTCGCGCTGTTCGCGTTGGTGGCCGGCGCCTGCATTGCGCTGGGGGCCTATTTCACCTACGGCGCGCTGGTCGCGGCCCACCGCGACGCGCTGGAATCCCGCTATGTGCTGGCCGCGCAACGGGTCGCGGGCACGGCGGAACTGGCGGCCTCGTTCGGTATCACGCTGCCGGCGCAAACCACGTTGACGCCCCTGATCGAACGCGAAGCGCACCTGGACGCCAGCATCGTCACGCTGGACGTGCTCGATGCCTCACGCACGGTGTTGTTCAGCACGCGGGCCGACCGCGTGGGGCAGGCGGCCACCCCGGTGGGCGAAGACGTTGTCCGCCCCATCCGTAATGACCTGGGCCGCGAGATCGGCCGTGCGGTGGTTCAGTACGACGATGCCGCGGCCTTGCAGGCCCGGGCGTCGCTGGCTCGCCAGATCCGCACAGTCGCGATCCCGGCGGCCCTGGCGGCCAGCATCGGCACGTTGCTGATGGGCTGGGTGCTGGCGCGGCGGCTGCAAAACCGCGCTGTGCGCGCCGCCAACCCGGCATCCTGGCCGGTGCAGGCGCATGACGCGCTGGATGACATTGCCGCGACGCATGCCCGGCTGGCCGCGCGGCTGGGGGTGGGCGATGCGGCGCCGGCCGCATCAGGCGGCGCGGCAATACACGGGACGCATTCATGATCGGCTTGCGCGCCGCCTTGTCGATCTCGATCGCGCTGATCCTGTGCGCGGCGCTGGCCGTGGTCGGATGGAGCGCGCAACGCGCCGTGTCGGACACCATTGCCCCGGCCATTGCGGCCAAGGGCGACGCGGTGGCGCGCGGGTCGGCCTCATTGATCCAGCGTGCCTTGCAGGCGGGCATTCCGTTTGGCGAATTGAAGGGAGTGGACGCATCGTTCGCCGCACTGCGCAGCGCCAATCCCGAAGTGTCCGCCATCGAACTGGTTGATGCGGCCGGCGTGTCACGGGTCCGCGTGGGCGAGGCCGCCAGCGAGGGCGCCCCGACGCGCGAGGCCCTGCGTGAACCGGTCCGTGCGCCTATCCTGCTCGATGGCGCCGCGGTCGGCGCCGTGCTGCTGTGGGTCGATCCGGGCGTGGTGTCGCAACGGGTGCGCAGCATGCTGCTGGACATGGCCTTCCTGGGTGTCGTGGCGCTGCTGATCGCGCTGGAACTGCTGGCGCTGGCCGTGGGGTCGCGTAGCGCCCTGTCGCTTGGCGCGCTGGAAGACCGGCTCAAACGCCTGGCGCACGGCAAGCTCGCCCCCGCCAACAGCACACCGCAAGATTCGGCCGTACGCGCGCTGACCGCGCCGATCGATGCGCACCTGCAGGCGATGTGGGCACGGCATCATCAGCTGATCGACGCGGCGCAGGCAAAGGGCGACACGGCCGCCCTGGCGGAACTGCGCACGCTGGGCGACCGCCATGGCATCGATGCGCCTGTGACCAACGAAAGCCGCGCGGCGGCCGTGGTACGCCCTGCCCTGTTCCTGTTCATGCTGTCCGACGAACTGACGCGGCCCTTTCTGCCGGGCTTTGTGCGCAGCATTGCGCCCGACGGCTGGGGCATCGGGCTGGATGTGCTGGTCAGCCTGCCGATGGCCGCCTTCATGCTGACCATGGCGCTATGCCAGCTGCCGTTCGCGTCACTATCGGAACGCATCGGCCGGCGCGAAGGCTTCCTGGCAGGCGCCGTACTGGCCGCGCTGGGCTATGCCGTCGCCGCCCTGACCACGCACTACGGCGTGTTTGCCGCCGCCCGCATCGTCACGGCCATCGGCTACACCCTGGTGTTCGTATCGGCGCAGGGGCACATCATCGACGGGTCGACCGCCGCGGACCGCAGCCGCAGCCTGGCCGTGTTCGTGGGCGCCATTCTGGTGGCGGCCCTGTGCGGACCGCCGATCGGCGGGGTCATCGCCGACCGCCTGGGGGCTTCCGCCGCCTTCGTTGCGTCGGCCGTGCTGGCGCTGCTGGCCTGCGCCGCCGCCTGGCGCATGCTGCCGAAACGCACGCCGCACACCGGCGCGGTGGCGGCCGGCTTCGCTTTGCAGGACGTGTCAGTGGCGGTGCGCACGCCGCGGCTGCTGGGCCTGCTGTTCGGCTGCGCCTTTCCGGCCAAATTCATCCTGGCGGCGATCTGCTTCTATCTGGTGCCGGTCGAACTCGACAAGCAAGGGTATGGCAGCGCCGAAATCGGCCGTCTGCAAATGATCTATCCGCTGATCATGGTGGTGTGCGTGCCCCTGTTCGCGGCGCTGGCCGACCGCCTGCGGCAACGCACCGCCTTCGTGGTGATGGGCGGCGTGCTGGCCGGCGCGGGCGCCCTGCTCGCCGGCATCGGCGCCAGCCCGGCCGTGATCGCATCGATTCTTTTGCTGCTCGGCCTGGGTCAGGCCATGTCGATCACGTCGCAGTCGGCGCTGGTCGCCGACAGCGCCCGCCAGGCGCCTGGCGCGTCGGGCGCGGTGCTGGGCGTGTTCCGCCTGGTCGAGCGCGGCGGCAACGCTGCCGGCCAGGCCGCCGCCGGCATCCTGCTCGGCGCCATCGGATTTTCGGCCGCCACCCTGTCGATCGGCGCACTGGTCGTGGCGGGCGCACTGGGCTTTGCCTGGTCCGTCCGCCCGGGCAGCCGTCCCACTGAGACTTCTTCCCGCCCATGACTTCCCGCCGCGACCTTCTTTCCCTGGGCCTGGCCAGCGCCGCGCTGCTTGCAGGCATGCCCGGGGCCGTGCGTGCTGCGGCTGCCGCCGCCACGGCATCCACCCAGGCATCTTCAGGCCCCTTCCGGATCCTGATGATCACGTTCCGCGGCGAGACCGATGCCGAACGGGGCTTTCGCGACTACTTTGCCAGCGCGGGCATCCCGGTCGAATTCATTGCCCGCGACGTGAAGCAGAACATTGCGAACCTGGCCGCGATCCTTGAAGAAATCCCGTCGCTCAAGCCCGACCTGATCTACACCTGGGGCACCCCGGTCACCCTGGGCGTCGTCGGCCCCTTCGATGCGCCCGCCAGCACGCCCTTCGTGCGCGACATTCCCGTGGTCTTTTCGCTGGTGGCGGCGCCCGTGCAGTCGCGGATCGCGCGCAGCCTGGCGTCGTCCGGCCACAACGTGACGGGCGCCGTCCACGTGGTGCCGACCGACGTGCAGTTGCGGGCCATGCAGTCCTACCTGCCGTTCAAGAAAATCGGCGTGCTGTATTCGCCGGCCGAACAGAATTCGATCGCCATCGTGGACCAGGTCAAGGACTTCTGCGCCCGCCAGAACAGCACGCTGGTCGCGCGCACCTTCAACCTGAACGCGCAGGGCCGGCCCACGGCAGATGGCGTCGAAGCCATCATTGCCGACATCAAGTCACAAGGCGCCGACTGGCTCTACCTGCTGCCCGACACCTTCCTGGGCACCGTGTACGACCGTGTGACGCCCGCCGCGCTGGCGCAACAACTGCCGACCTTTGGCGCTGCCGAACTGGCCGTGCGCCAGGGCGGCGCGCTGGTCGGCCTGATCAGCCGCTATCACTCGGTGGGGCAGCTGGCAGCGGCCAAGGCCGTGGATATCCTGGTGCACCGCAAGGCCCCCGCCGACATCCCGATCGAAACGCTCAAGCGCTTTTCGCTGTTGATCAATATGCGCACGGCCAAGCAGCTGGGCGGTGTCTACCCGCCGATCGACATGCTTAATTACGCCGAGGTGATCAGCCTGGGCAAGGACGGCGCGTCATGATCGGAGGCGGAGCGGGCGGGGTGGAAGAGGCTCGGGGGGAGAAGGCTGGTCGGGACGAGGCTGGTGGGGATGGTGCTGGTCGGGATAAGGCTGGTCGGAATGAGGCTGGGCGGGATGGGGCTTGGCGGGATGGGGCTGGTGGGGACCGTGCTGGTCAGGGCGCTGCTGGGCAGGACGACGCCTGGCAGGTGCTGGGCGCCGGCCATCTGGATGCCATCGAACACTTGCACCGGCTATCCATCGGGTCGGCCGGGCCGGACGTGGTCAAGCCCGAGACGCGTGATTTCTTTGCGGGACTGCTGGCCGGACGAGGACGCATCCTGGGATGCTTCGACCACGGCGCGTTGATCGCGTACGGCGTGCTGCAGACCGAGATCCTTGCCTACGACGACCCCCGTGCGGAACTGGGCTACGCCGCGGACCGCGGCATTGCCAAGCTGGCGGGCGCCGCCGTCGCGCCGTCGCATCGTGGCGCGGGCCTGCAGCGCGCATCGATCCGGCAACGTGTGGCCTTGGCGGGCGATACACCCCTGCTGTTTTCGACGGCGGCGCCGGGCAACACCGCAAGCTTGCAGAACCTGCAGGCCGAAGGCTTCGAGATCCGCGCGACCGTGACGCGGTATGGCGGACTGCAGCGGTATCTGCTGTTGCGGGAATGTCGGGCGGGTGATGCGGCGGCAGGCGCTTCCGGAGCAGCGCGATGACTGCTGGCTTATCTCTGGACCGCCCCACCATCACGATCGACCTGGCCGCCATCCGCCACAACTGGCGCGCGGTGGCCAGCCGCTACCAGGGCCGTCATATCGGCGCCGTCGTCAAGAACGACGCGTACGGACTGGGGGCCGCGCACGTCGTGCCACTGCTGTCTTCGCTGGGCTGCAGCGACTTCTGGGTCGATCACTTTCAGGCCGCCCTGGACGTCCGGCGCATCGTGCCCACCGGGCGCGTGTTCGTGCTCAATGGCCTGGCCGGTGCCGACGCCGCCCGTTGCCGCACCCACGACATCGTGCCGGTGCTGGTCGATGAACGCGAACTGCAACTGGCCAGTGCCGACGCACGCCAGCACGGCCCGCTCAAGGTCGCCGTCCATCTCGACAGCGGCCTGACCCGGGTCGGCCTGGATGCCGCGGCCGTCTCGCGGCTGATCGCGCGCCCTGACCTGCTGCACGGCCTGGACGTGATGGCCTGGGTGACTCACCTGGGCCGCTTCGCCGATCCGGACGCCACCGAAAACGTCGAACAGCGCGCGCGCTTCGTCACGTGGACCGACCGCCTGCCGCGCGCCGCGCGCAGCATCGCCACCTCTTCGTGCGTCTTTGCCGACCGCGGCTGGCACATGGACATGGCGCGCGTCGGCAGCGCGCTGTACGGCGTCGACACCACGCCATCCACCCCGCAAGGCCTGATGCCCGCGGCCACGCTGAGCGCGCCTGTGCTGCGGGTCGCGACCGTGCCCGCCGGCACGGAAATCGGCTACGCCGGCAGCTTCCGGACGCCCCGTGCCTGCACCGTGGCCACGCTGGCGATCGGCTACGGCGACGGCCTGCCCTTCGCGCTCGCCAACTGCGGACAAGTGGCGCTGGCCGGTGGACTGGCGCCGGTCGTTGGCGGCGTCAGCATGGGGTTGATCACCGTGGACGTGACGGCGCTGGGCGAAGGCCGGGTGCAACCCGGCATGCACGCCGTGCTGTTTGGCGCCGACCTGCGGCTGGAGCAGGTCGCGGCTACCGCGGGCATGGCGCCCAATGCGCTGCTGGTGGCATGCGCGTCGCAGGCGCATCGGCGATATGTGGGGCGAGATGCAAGTGACGCGGCGGGTGCGGTTACGGGTGCAGGGGCAGTTGCAGTGGCAATGATCGGCACTGATGCAGTCCAGCGTCCCATTGCACGCGCAGACGAGGTCACGGTCGCAGATACAACTGCAGATGACGATTCGGACGTCGACGCGGGCGTTATTGCCGATGCGGATGCGAATGCACATCCAGATGCCGATCCTCGCGTGCGCTCGGCCGCCGGGCGCCACGCGCAGGCGATGTCGAAGGAGGCGTCATGAGCTACCGCAGCCGTCTTTCCTGGATCCTGGTGGTGGCTGTGCTTGCGGTGCTTGCCGCCACCGCGCTGACCGCGGGCCGGGCCAGCCAGCGCATCCGCGATGACATCGAACGTGCCCGTGGCGCGTATCTGTTGAACACGCTCAAGAATACGGTCGACAGCAACCTTGCCATCGGGCTGACCCTGGAGCAGATGGGCATGCTGCAGACATTGATCGAACGCGAAAAAGGCGGGGCGAACGACGTGCTGGCAATTGATGTCTTCCTGCCCGACGCCACCCTGCTGTACAGCACCGACCGCGGCGTGATCGGCGCACCGGTGGGCGAAGATTGGGTCGCGCGGCTGGCCACGGACGAGACCTGGCAGATCGCCACGCGCGGCGAAACCGTGCTGGGCGCGCGGGTCGACACCGACCTGGGCACACCCGCGGGCGGCATTGCCGTCACGCTGGCCGACGACGACGGCAGCGGCAACGGCGACCTGGCCCTGTGGACGAAAGCATGGCCAATCCTGCAGCCGCTGCTGCCCGTCGCCGCCGTGGCCGTGTTGCTGGCGATCGCCGCCGCCATGATAGTGACCACGCGGATGATGCGGCCCTTCCACGAGGTGGCCCTAATTCTGTCCGGGGCATCGCCCGATGACAGCACGACGCCGGCGGGCTCGACGGAACATGCCGCAACGGGACACGCTGTGACAGGACACGCCGTGACAGGACATGCCACGACAGGACATGCCACGACGGGCCACGCCGTGACGGGACATGCCACGACGGGCCACGCCGTGACGGGATATGCCGTGACGGGATATGCCGTGACGGGATATGCCGTGACGGGATATGCCGTGACGGGAAACGCTGCGACGGGACACGCTGCGACAGCAGACGCGAATGCAACCGCAACATCACGCGTCATGGCGCCGCCTTCCTCGCTTTTCGGCGCAGCGCATGACACGCGCCGGGCCTGGGCGGCGGCGGAGCGCCACGTCGCCATCGCCACCGCTGGCCTGCGGGAGATCGACGATGTCCAATAACCGCCGCGCCATGCTGCGCACCGGTCTGGTCACCGCGCTGCTGGTGCTTGCCATCGGCGGGCTGGGGAGCCTGCTCGTTCTGGCGCACGTTCAGCGCACGGTGGAAAACGATGCCCGCCAGGATGCCAGCCTGCTGGCCGAATCGGTTGCGCGCACCCTGGTGCAGCAGTTCGAAAAAGCCGGACGCTACGGCATTCCGTTCGACCGATTGCCCGGCGTGCAGGCCGCATTGCAACGCACGCTGGACGACGTGCCCGGCCTGGCCAACATCACGCTGACGAATGCCGCCGGGGCCACGCTGAACCGCGTGGACCGCGCGGGTGCGGTGGCGCGCGACACGGTGCGTGTCCCGATTGCGGTGGCGGGCGAAGCGCTGGGCGCCATTGCCATCAGCACGGCGCCGGCCGAACTTGCGGCCGCGTTCGACCGGGTGCGCCAGGTGTGCGCCATCACGACGGTGTTGTTTGCGCTGCTGGCCGGCA
This sequence comes from Pigmentiphaga litoralis, assembly GCF_013408655.1. NCBI lineage: Bacteria > Pseudomonadati > Pseudomonadota > Betaproteobacteria > Burkholderiales > Alcaligenaceae > Pigmentiphaga > Pigmentiphaga litoralis. The sequence continues at coordinate 283,015 of NZ_JACCBP010000002.1, read as the reverse complement.
TCGTGGCGGCCCTGGCGGCGGGCGCCTTGCTGGACAGGCGGCGCGCGCAATTGCGCGACGCCCTTGCCGCCAATGCCGCCGGACGTTTCGATAACGATCTGTCCGCTGCCGCACAGGGCCGCGACGCGGTCGCGCAGGCATTCCGCGCCGTGGCCGACGGCCAGGTCGCGCAACGCGAACGGCGCGAGGCCTTCGATGCCTACGCGCAGGAATTGCTGGCGGTGGATTTCGACGGCAGCCAGCGCGAACCCGTGGCCGCCTGGACCCGCGTGGCGCGGGGCATGGCGCCGGTGACTACGCAGGACCGCACGCAACACGCCGGAGGTCCGGCAGCAGCTGTTGCGGATGCCGATGCCGTTGCCGGGGCTGATGCCGATGCCGATGCCGATGCCGATGCGGTTGCTGTTGCTGATGCTGATGCTGATGCTGATGCTGATGCGAATGCGGATGCCGTTGCTGACGCTGATGCTGTTGCTGACGCCGATGCTGTTGCGAATGCCGATCCCCTGCCAGCCAGTCTTGATCGTGACGACGCTGCCGCCTCGACGCCTGCCTCCACCTCCTCCCCGCCTCGTTCCGGAGCCCGCTGATGCTGCTCCGTTCCCGCATTACCTTGATCGTCGCGCTGGGCTTCGGCGCATTGACCGTTGGCCTGGGCAGCGCCAGCCTGGTCCGTGACCGGCTGCTCGAACAGCGCCTGGCGCAAACGTCGATCGCCGCCCAGTCCGCCTTGTGGGGCGAGATCGTCGCCGTGGAAACCGGGGCGCTCGGCGCTCGTGCAGGCGCCATCGCCATGAACCTGGCCTTTGGCGCGGCGCTTGCCCGGGGCGACCGGGACGATGCCGCGCGCGCGCTGGCGTCGCTGGGCATCGATGTGGGGTCGGCCGACAGCATCGACTTCATTGCCGTCATCGGCGCCGATCGCGAACCGCTGTACACGGCCGGCAAGAACGCCGGCCTGGCCGTGCTCGACGCCAGCACGCTGGACCGGGTGCTGACCGGGCAGGCCGCAGCGGGCCTGCGCCAGGCCTCGGCCACGCAATTGCCGGTGATCGCGGCCAGCCCGCTGAAGATCGGCGACAGCCCGGCAGCCCTCGTCGTCGGCCGCGACGTACAGCACGCGCTGCGCCGCTACGCATCCCGCGCGGGCGCCAGCGTGACCTTGCTGACCTTGCGCGGCCGGCTCGCGGCATCGACCGATCCGGGTTTGTGGCAGCGCGCCGCGCTGTCTGTCAGCCCGCGCGCCGCTCTGGCCGAACAAGTTGATTTCGACAACCGTATCTACAGCCTGATCAGTGTGCCGGTGCGCGACATTGCCGACGGCGCGGTGGGCGCGATCGTCACGCTCAGCGACGCGACCGACAGTCTGGCCGCCAGCCGCTGGGTGGGCCGGCTCGCCATCGCCGGCGCCTTGTTGCTGGCGCTGGTCGGCCTGGCCCTCGTCAACTTCTATCTGTGGCGCAGCTTCCGTCCCTTGCAGGCTGCCATTGCCGCGCTGCAGGCCCTGTCCCGCGGCGACGCCACCGTGCGGCTCGACGCGGGCGGATCCGACGAAATCGGCCGTATCGCGCAGGCCGTGGCCGCGTTCCGGATGAACGCGCAGGAACTGGCCGCCAGCCGCGCGCTGCGCGAACGCGTGCGGCGCCGCCAGGAAAGCGTGATCCGCCGCGAACTGCACGCGCTGGCCGACGCCACCGATATGACCCGGCGCGATGAAGTGCTGGCGCTGCTGGACGGCCCGGCGTCCGACTCCGTCGCCGCGGCGCCCGTCACCCAGGACCGCGACGACGATCAACTACGCCGCCTGGCCCGCATCATGGGCGACCTGACCCGCCGGATCGTGGATCAACACAACAGTCTGTCGACCATGGTGATCGAACTGCGCGACGCCCTGGTCAGCAAGACCAGGCTGGCCGGCCTGCAGCAGGAATTGCAGATCGCAAGCCAGGTGCAGTTGAGCATCCTGCCGCGCGACATGCCGGTCGACCCCCGCGTCAATGTGTTCTGCCACATCACCCCCGCGCGCGAAGTCGGCGGCGACTTCTACGATTACTTCCCGATCGACGCCAACCGCTTCGGCTTCGTGATTGCCGACGTGTCCGGCAAGGGCGTGCCCGCCGCGCTGTTCATGGCGATCTCGCGCACGCTGCTCAAGTCCACCGCGCTGTTTGTCGATTCACCGTCCGCCTGCCTGCAACGCCTGAACGACCTGCTGGCCGCCGAAAACGAACAGATGCTGTTCGTGACCGTGTTCTACGCCGTGATCGATCTGTCGACCGGCCAGGTCGATTACGTCAACGCGGGCCACAACCCGCCGTGGCTGATCCGGCGGGATGGCGATCTGTCACCCCTGCCCCGCACGCGCGGCATTGCCGTCGCCGTGCATGAAGGCTTTGCCTACCAGCAGGGCAAGGTGCAGCTTGCCCCCGGCGACACGCTATACCTGTACACCGACGGCATTACCGAAGCCTTTGATGTCGACGGCCAGGAATATGGCGACGCGCGCCTGCAGGCATCGCTGGCGCGCATCGCGCCCGACACGCCGATCGACATGCTGTCGCAGCGCGTGATCGACGATGTGCGGACGTTCGAACGGGGCGCGGCGCAGGCCGACGACATGACCAGCCTGTCACTTCGTTACCTTGGCGGCCAGGCGCCGGGAGTAGAATGAACATGCTCAATCGCGGCGCTCGCACCCGGCATTGACCGGGCCGGGCCGGCCGCGACCTTCCGGCAAACTTCAGGATCGGTTCCCACGCTTTGGCCGAAGACGGTTCACAACGACAGGTGCCCGAAGGCACCGCGCACGAGACTGCGCCCAACTCCACACTCTCCAACCGCGGCGTGTACGTCTTTTGCGGCCTGGCGATTCTCAATCACTTTGCATTGACCGGCGGCCGGGTCACCGTCGCACTGGGCTCGCTCAGCCAGGGCGCGTCCAGCTTTACCGTCGGCGTGCTGATGGCGCTGTTCGCGCTGTTGCCCATGCTGCTGTCGGTGCACACCGGGCGCTGGGTGGACCGCATCGGCGTGCGCCGGCCCATGCGCGTCGGCACGCTGCTGCTGATCTTCGGCAGCGTGCTTCCCTTTGTGATCACCCGCACCGAAGTGCTGTTCCTGTCGAGCTGTACGGTGGGCATCGGCTGCATGCTCTACATCATTGCCGCGCAGAACCTGATGGGCGCCAACATGCCGCCCGAACGGCGCATCGTGAACTTCGCGCGGCTGTCGATCTCGATGTCGATATCCGGCTTCAGCGGGCCGCTGGTCGCGGGCCTGGCGATTGACCACCTGGGCTACCGGTGGTCATTCGGCATCCTGACCCTCGCGCCGCTGGGCGCACTGGTTGCATTGATCCACTATCGGCGCCTGCTGCCTCGCACGCTCAACCTGGTCGCCCGGCAGGACAATGCCCAGCTCAGCGACCTGCTGGCCATGCCGGTCATGCGCAAGATCCTGGTCGCCACGCTGCTGCTGTCCGGCGCGTGGGACGTCAACGCTTTCATGATGCCAATCTTTGGCAACAGCATCGGCCTGTCGGCCACCACCATCGGCGTGATACTGGCGACCTTTGCCGCCGCCACGTTCGTGGTGCGCATGCTGCTGCCGTGGATCCAGCGCGCGCTCACGCCCTGGCAGCTGCTGCGCACGGCCATGTTCTCGGCCGGCACGGTGTATCTGCTGTTTCCCATGTTTACCCAGGTGCCCGTGCTGATCGGCCTGGCCTTCCTGCTGGGACTGGCCCTGGGCAGTTGCCAGCCCAGTCTGCTCAGCCTGCTGCATACCTATGCGCCGCTGGGCCGCGCGGCCGAAGCGCTGGGCCTGCGCATGGCCTTGATCAACGGGGGACAGTTCACGCTGCCCCTGACCTGTGGCGCGCTGGGCGCCGTGGCCGGCGTCGGCCTGCCCTTCTGGACGATGGCGACCGGCCTGCTGCTGGGTGGCATCTTCAATGGACCGCCAAGGACTCCGCCTTGCCCGATCAAAGTTCCGCCGCACGACTAGACCCCGATCAGTTGCTTGCCTCGATGGACCGCGCCCTGGCGCAGCGGCCGCCGGGCGATGTGTGGGTGTTCGGTTATGGGTCGCTGATCTGGCGGCCCGGCTTCGACCCGGCTGGCCGGCAGATGGCGCGGGTGCGGGGCTACCACCGGTCCTTATGCCTGTGGTCGCGCATCAACAGGGGATCCCCCGACGACCCGGGCCTGGTGTTCGGCCTGGACCGCGGCGGCAACTGCCGCGGCGTCGTCCTGCAGGTGCCCGAAGACCAGTTGCGCCCGGTATTCCATGACCTGTGGCAACGCGAAATGCTGATGGACTCCTACCTGCCGAAGTGGCTGACCTGCGCAACGCCCGATGGCGACGTCAAGGCGCTGGCCTTCGTCATCAACCGGCAAGCCAGCGGCTACACCGGCGAATTGCAGGAACAGCATTTGCTCGACATTGTCCGGCGCGCACGCGGCCGTTACGGCCCGTGCATGGATTACGTCATGGACACCGCGCAGGCCCTGCGTGACTGCGGCATTCGCGACCGGCGGCTCGAACACATCGTCCGGCAGCTGCAGCAGGATCCGCACGCAGCGCTATAGTTGCCGCTGGAGCGCCGATCCGCATTCATCTTATCTACCGGGATTCCCAGCATGTCGCTAGCCGACCTTCGCAAGACCTATCAACAAGGCGCGCTGCATGAGGCGGACGCGCTGCCTTCACCGGTCGACCAGTTCACCGCCTGGTTCGAACAGGCGCTGCAGGACAACCTGCTTGATCCCAACGCCATGACGCTGGCTACCGTCAAAGATGACGGCCGGCCCGCCGCGCGGATCGTGCTGTTGAAGGACTACGACGAACGCGGTTTTGTCTTCTACACCAACTATCACTCCAGCAAGGGACACCAGCTGGACGGCCACCCGTGGGCCAGCCTGCTGTTCTTCTGGGCGCCGCACGAACGGCAGATCCGGATCGAAGGGCGGGTCGAAAAGGTGTCGGAAGAACAGTCCGATGCCTACTTCAAGAGCCGTCCGCTGGCGTCGCGTATCGGCGCCTGGGCATCCGACCAGAGCACCGAGATCCCGCGCCGCGAATGGCTGCGGGAGCGCGAAGCCGAATTCCGCGCACGCCTGGGCGACGATCCGCCCCGGCCCGCCCATTGGGGCGGCTACCGCGTCGTGCCCGACCGCTTTGAATTCTGGCAGGGCCGCCCGTCGCGGTTGCACGACCGACTGGCGTACGTGCGCGAAGGCGAAGGCGAAGGCGATGCCTGGCGCATTGCGCGGCTGTCGCCCTGATGGGGCGGGGCGCGGCGGTCGCCTTGACGGCCGGGGCGCGCCCCATTTTTTTGGGCCCGAATACATAAGGTCCAGGTTATGTGTCATACATAAGCCCGAAGTGATGAATCAGTCCTCTTTCTTTGAACTGGATGCGCCCGGCGGACCGGCGGCGGGTACGGATGCCGCCGCCGATGCCGCCGCGGATGCCGCCACGACGCCCGCAGCCGGAACCCCCAAAAAACGCCGGTCGCGCGCCGCCGCGACTGAAGTGCCCCCCGCCGATCACTCCGACGACCTTCGCGCGCTGGGCGCCGACCTGCCTGCCAACATTCACCTGGGCACGTCGTCGTGGGCGTTTCCGGGGTGGCGCGGCCTGGTGTACGGCGACGACGCCAGCGAAACCCTGCTATCGCGGGAAGGCCTGCGCGCCTATGGCCAACACCCGTTGCTGCGCAGCGTGAGCCTGGACCGCACCTTCTATGCACCCATTTCCGAAGCGCAGTACGCCACCTATGCCGGTCAGGTGCCCGACGGATTCCGCTTCGTCGTGAAGGCGCCGAACCTGGTGACCGATGCCGTGTTGCGCCAGGACAAGGGCACGCCCACCGGTCCCAACCCCAGTTTTCTGGATGCGGCCATCGCCACCGAGCACTTCGTGACGCCCTGCCTGGCCGGCCTGGGCGCCAAGGCCGGCCCCCTGGTGTTCCAGTTTTCGCCGCTGCCCAGGGACCTGCTGGCCGACCCGGCCGGCTGGGTCGATCGGCTGGAAGCCTTCCTGGCCGCCCTGCCGCCGCTGCCCGCATCCGACGCAGCGCAGCAGGCCTTCTATGCCGTGGAATTTCGCGATGCCGAGGTCGTCACGCCGCGCATGATGAAGATGCTGGCGCGGCGCGACGCCCGCTACTGCGTGGCCGTCCACAGCCGGATGCCACCGGCCGCGCGCCAGTTGCAGGCCGAGGCCGCGACCGGACCGGGGCCGCTGGTGGTGCGGTGGAATCTGCTGGCCGGGCAGCGGTACGAAGCCGCCAAGTCCCGCTTCAAACCCTTCGACAGAATGGTCGTGCCGGACCCCGAGACCCGCGGTGCCCTGGCCGACGCGGCCGCCATCGCCCACCAATCGGGCAAGCCTGTCTGGATCGTCGCCAACAACAAAGCCGAAGGCAGCGCGCCGCTCACGATCGAAGGCCTGGCCAGGGAAATCACGGCCCGCCGGCGCACGCGCTAAAATCGAAGTCTCTCAGCCAACCTGACGTCGCCCTGGATGCCCGCTGCCCCACCGGATTTCGACTCCACCGACTTTCGCGCCGCCCTTGGACGCTTTGCCACCGGCGTGACGCTGGTCACCGCCGTGGGCGCCGATGGCCAGCCTGTCGGACTGACCGTCAGTTCGTTCAACTCCGTTTCGCTGACCCCGCCCCTGGTGTTGTGGAGCCTGACGCTCACCTCCAGCTCCTTCCGCACCCTTGAAACGTGCCAGCACTATGCGATCAACGTGCTGGCCGCTGATCAGCTCGAGCTGGCCAAACGCTTCGCGACCCGTAAGGGCCCGGACCGGTTCACCGACGTGCCGTGGCGCCCCGGTGCCAACGGCGCCCCGCTGATCGACGGTTGCACTGCCTGGTTCGAATGCTTCAACCGCAGCCAGTATCGTGAGGGTGACCACTGCATTTTTGTGGGCGAAGTCGAACATTGCGGGCACACGCCGGCCATGCCGCTGGTGTTCCACGCAGGGGATTTCGACCTGACGCCGCAACCCGTGCGGGTTGACGACACGGCCTGACGATCGAAGTTACGACAGCCCCCCAAATCCCCAGCCGCAGGTCCCTTCGCTGCACGATCCCCTGAACGCCTTTCCCGGCTTTACGTTTACCGGCATCACGTCCACCTGGAGTCCACCATGCGCCGTTCCGCTCTCTTCATCGCCCTGCTCAGCGCTGCGGTGCTTGCCGCCTGCAACGGCGGCTACTTCGGTGTCGACTCCGACGACAACGGCAATGGGGGCGGCAGCGGTGCGACCAGTGACGCCCAGGGTCTGTGGACCGGCACGACCAGCGACCGCTACACCTTCGCGCTGCTGGTGACGCCGACCAATGACGTCTGGGGCCTGTCTTATGACGAAAGCGCCAACACCGCCTTTCGCCTGTTCCGTGGCACCGGCGCGTTGACCGGCAAGAACTTCACGGGCACCGGCAAGACCTATGCAAGCGGCGCCAGCGGCACCGTCACGACCGGCACCGTCACCGGGTCGGTCACCACGGCATCCGCCTTCGACGGCAACCTGCCGAACAACCTGACCTTCACCACCAACTTCAACAGCCAGTACAACACCGCCGCCCCGCTGTCCGACTACGCCGGCACGTGGGAAGGCCGCGACAGCAGCGGCGCTCGCCTGGTGGTCACCCTGGACGGCGGCGGCCGCATCACGGCCACGTCCACCGTACCCGGCAAGACCGATCCGTGCGCCATCAACGGCGCGCTGTCCGCCGGCGCAAGCAGCAAGAACTACACGATCCTGAACCTGAGTTTCGGTGGCGAGTCGGGCTGTGCCGCCAATGTGGCCAGCCAGTCGATGCAAGGCGTGGGCGTACGGGTGGCCGACGCCGCCGCCACCGCCCAGCCGCTGTTGCTGCTGGAAGCGACCAACAACGGCCAGACCGCCGGCTGGTTCGCCTATGCGCGGCGCCGCGCGGTCGCGACGGGGTCGTGATCCCGGGAAGGCGACGCCTTATGGGTCCGATCGTCCCGGGCCAGGCCGGCCACGGCATGTGACATTGCCGACGGTTCGTTCCTGCAAACCAAACACAAACGGCGTCCCGAAGGACGCCGTTTTTCATGCCGCCCAGCGGATTACTGGGGGCCGAGCTTCTTGATCAGGCTGTCCAGATCGGCCAATTCGCTGTCGTTCAGGTCGGTCAGCGGGGCGCGGACCGGGCCGGCGTCATGGCCGACCAGGCGGGCGCCTGCCTTGACGATGCTGACGGCATAACCGGCGCGGCGGTTGCGGATTTCCAGGTAAGGCAGGAAGAAGTCGTCGATCAGCTTGCCGACGGTGGCGTGGTCTTCGGCGGCGATTGCGCGGTAGAAGTCCATGGCCGTCTTCGGGATGAAGTTGAACACGGCCGACGAGTACACCGGCACGCCCAGCGCCTTGTAGGCCGCGGCGTAGACTTCGGCGGTCGGCAGGCCACCCAGGTACGAAAAGCGGTCGCCCATGCGGCGGCGCACTTTGACCATGTGTTCGATGTCACCCACGCCGTCCTTGAAGCCGATCAGGTTCGGGCAACGGTCGGCCAGGCGTTCCAGCGAGTCGGGGCCCAGGCGCGAATTGGCGCGGTTGTAGAAGATCACACCGACGTCGAGCGCCTTGCAGACCTGTTCGACGTGGTCGGCAATGCCTTCTTCACTGGCTTCGGTCAGGTAATGCGGCATCAACAGCACGCCGTGGGCGCCCAGGCGCTGGGCTTCCTTGGCGTACGCAATCGCCGTGCGGGTCGGGCCGCCGGCGCCAGCCAGGATCGGCACCTTGCCGGCGCAGGTCTTGACGGCGGCGTTGATCACCTTCGAGTACTCGTCGGCTGCCAGCGAGAAGAACTCACCCGTGCCGCCGGCGGCGAACAGCGCCGTGGCGCCGTAGGGCGCAAGCCATTCCAGACGTTCGATATAGGTCGACTCGCGGAAGTCGCCATTCTTGTCGAAGTCCGTGATCGGGAAGGACAACAGGCCTTCGGACACGATGGACTTGAGTTCTTGGGGAGACGTTTGCATGGCACCGCACCTTCGTGAAATTGGACGCCGCTACAACAGCACCGCCCCGTGTTGAGATAAGTCATCGTACAACTTAAACCTGCAATTGCAAATGCGGGTTGTTGCTAATGCGCTCAAGGAAGGTGCACCGCATTTACGGTACTGCTGCTTACGAATGGCTTAAGGGAAACTCCCTAATGGCTGCCCGCTGGCTCCACATTTTCCATGTTGTATGATGACTTATCACAAATCGGATGCTGCGTTTTCCGCCACGCATCTGCACATCACGGAGATACCCCGGTCATGTTCTTCAAACGCGTGCTTACGTCTGCTCTCGCCACACTTGCCGTCCTGGGTGGCGCAGCCACCGCCAACGCGGCAGACGACTGGCCCAGCCGCCCCATCCGTATCGTGGTCCCCTACCCTGCAGGCGGATCGTCCGACATCATCGCGCGCCTGATCAGCCAGCAGCTTGGCGCCGCGCTCAAACAAACCGTCATCGTCGACAACCGTCCGGGCGCCAACGGCAACCTGGGCGCGTCGCAAGTCGCCCAAGCTACCGACCAGCATACCTTCCTGCTGTGCGACGTGGGTGCGCTGGCCATCAGCCCGTCGGTCTATAAAACGCTGACCTTCGATCCGTCGAAAGACCTGCGCGGCGTGTCGATGCTGGCCTACTCGCCACACATCCTGGCCGTGAACCCGTCGGTGCCCGCCAACACGCTATCGGAACTGGTCGCCCTGGCCGGCAAGCAGCCGATCAGCTTTGCCGTGACCGCCATCGGCAGCGCGCCGCACCTGGCTGGCGTCGCCGTGGAACAGGCCACCAAGGCCAAGTGGCTGTACGTGCCCTACAAGGGCGGTTCGCAAGCCGTGACCGACACCATGGGCGGCCAGACGCAGGTCATCATGAACGGCATGCTCGCGACCCTGCCTTATGTTAAGTCGGGCAAGCTGAAGGCGATCGCCATTTCCAAGCGCGAACGCATGGCAGCCGTGCCAGACATTCCAACCCTGGCCGAACAAGGCATGACCGGCTTCGAGTCGGGCACCTGGCAAGGCGTGATGGCTCCTGTCGGCACGCCCGACGCCGCCGTCACCCGCCTGTCGGCCGAACTGGCCCGCGTGATCGCGTCGCCGGAAATCAAGGCCAAGCTGCTGGAACAAGGTGCCGAAGTGGTCGTGCAGAACCCGAAGGAGCTGGACACCTTCTTCAACGGCGAACGCAAGCGCTGGGCGACCGTGGTCGAAAAGGGCAACATCAAGCTGGATTGATGACCTGCTGGATTGATCACTTGCTGGATTGATGTCCTGCTCATGTCATTGGCCTGCACGGCCGATGGCAGGAACGACAAAGCCGCCGAAAGGCGGCTTTTTTCATTGGGACCCGGAAGTGGGATGTGGATTCAACCTTCGCCTGACCCCACCACGGCCCGGCCGAGACGGTCATTCACCGCCGCCCAGGCATCCGTATCGGGCAGCGCGTCCACCAGCAGAATGTCGCAGCCCTGCGTGTCCAGGAAACGCAGCATGGCGTACAGGTCTTGCGCGTAAGCCACCGGGTCCAGCGGCGCGCCGACCCACATGACATCCGCCGCAGGCTTGACGGTGGACCACACCCCGACGCGACGTCCCGACGCCACCAGCATGCGGGTCCGCAGGTCCAGCGCGCCGGCCGGCACCCGTTCCAGCGGCGTGCGCGGCGCGTAGTGGGCGGCCAGCGCGCCCGAGACGCGGGGTATCTCACGCGCGGTTTGCAGGTCGGTTTGCGTGCCGGCTTGCGTGCCGACTTGGGTGTCGGCGTGGGCTTGAGCGTCGACTTGAGCGTGGCCTTGTGCTTGTAAACGGGCTTCCAGCTCGGCGCGCGTCAGCACCGGCTTGCCCAGCGCGTCGGCCAGCGTGGCGATCGAGATGTGCCCGGGGCGCAGCAGCACCGGCGTGTCGCCCGTGACGTCAACAATGGTCGATTCAATGCCGACTTCGCACGGTCCGCCGTCCAGCACCAGGCTCAGTTCCGGGCCGAACTCGTCGGCCACGTGCTGGGCGGTGGTGGGGCTGACCCGGCCAAAGCGGTTGGCTGACGGCGCCGCCACGCCGCCGCCGAATGCCGACAGCAGTGCCTGCGCAACGGGGTGGGACGGGCAGCGCACGCCCACCGTGTCTTGGCCGCCCGTCACCGCGTCGGGCACGCCGGCCGCACGCGGCAGGATCAGCGTCAGCGGGCCGGGCCAGAAGGCGTCGATCAGGGTGCGGGCGTCGGGGCCGATCGAGGCCGCCCAGGCGGACAAGTCGTTTCCCGGCGCCACGTGCACGATGACCGGATGATCATTCGGCCGGCCTTTGGCGGCAAAAATGCGCGCAACCGCCTCGGGATCGGTTGCATCAGCGCCAAGCCCATAGACCGTTTCCGTCGGAAAGGCCACGAGCTGGCCCGCACGCAGCAGTGCCACGGCGCGGTCCAGGACTTCGGGCGACGCGGGCGCAATACGCGGCAGGGGCGGCGTCGAAGAAGATGTCATGACCCTAAGTCCAACACGCGGATCGGCGCGCGCAGCATGACCAGTTTCACGGAAAGGCAATGCCCAATACGCCAGCCACCCGCGCGGCCGCGGCTGCGGCTTCGTCGGTGCTGCTGCCCAGGCAAGTGATGTGGCCCATCTTGCGGGCACGGCGGGCGTCGGCCTTGCCGTACAGGTGCAGTTTTGCAGTCGGCACGGCCAGGACCTTGGCCCAGGCGGGTTCGGTGGCCACATCGGCCGTAGCGTCCGGTGCCGCCTCATCGGCACCCTTGAACCACACATCCCCCAGCACATTCAACATCACCGACGGCGCCAACACGTCGGTCGACCCCAGCGGCAATCCCGCCATGGCGCGCACTTGCTGCTCGAACTGGCTCGCCACGCACGCGTCGATCGAGAAATGCCCGCTGTTATGCGGCCGGGGCGCCATTTCGTTCACGACCAGGCGGTCGCCTTCCAGCACGAAAAATTCTACGCACAGCACGCCGTGGTAATCCAGACCGGCTGCGATCGTGCGGGCAGCTTCGGTCGCGCGCGCCACCAGAGCGGGTGACACATTGGGCGACGGCACGGTCGACACGGCCAGGATGCCGTCGCGATGTTCATTCTCGGACGCCGGGTAGCTGACAGACTGGCCGTCGAACCCGCGCGCCACCACGATGGAGATTTCGTACTTCAACGCCAGCATGGCTTCGAGCACGCAGGGGACGTTGCCGAAGGATGCGAATGCTGCCTTGGCTTCGTCCGCCGTCTTGACCCGCGCCTGGCCCTTGCCGTCATAGCCCAGCCGGGCGCTTTTGAGGATGGCGGGGTACAGCGACGCCGACGCGGTGTCCAGGTCGGCAGCAGTCTGGATCTCGGCATAGGGCGCGACCGGCACGCCCTGCGACGAAATGAAGGCCTTTTCGGCCATGCGGTCCTGCGCAATGCCAACGGCCTTGGCATCGGGGGCCACCGGGCGCGTCGCGGCCAGGAATTCCAGGCTGGCGGCCGGCACGTTTTCGAATTCGGTGGTTACGGCGGCGCACAGGTCGGCCAGTTCGGCCAAGGCGTCGCGGTCGTCATAATCCGCCACGATGTGCAGGTCAGCCACCGATCCGGCCGGGCTTTCCGTTGCCGGATCAAGCACGGCGACGCGGTAGCCCATGGCCTGCGCGGCATGACAGAACATGCGGCCCAGCTGGCCACCGCCCAGCATGCCCAGCCACTGGCCCGGCAGAATCGCGCTACGCGGCGGGTTCATGGCTGCGTTCCTTTTGCGGCGCCGGCGTCGGTGCCAGTGCCAGTGCCCGTGCCAGTACCACTCACCAGCCCGGTGATCGGCAGCGCCATGGCGCGGGCGGCTTCGGTCTGGCGGGCGCGGAAGGCATCCAGGCGGGCGCGCAAATCGCTGTCGGTCGTGGCCAGGTTGGCGATCACATGCAGCGCCGCGTTGGCGGCGCCGGCTTCACCAATGGCAAACGTGGCCACCGGCACGCCCTTGGGCATCTGCACGATCGACAGCAAGGAGTCTTCACCCCGCAGGTAGCGCGACGGCACCGGCACGCCGAACACGGGTACCGATGTCAGTGCCGCCACCATGCCCGGCAGGTGGGCCGCGCCCCCCGCACCGGCAATGATCGCGCGCATGCCGCGCCGGGGCGCCTGGGCGCCATACTCGACCATGTCGAGCGGCATGCGGTGGGCGGACACGACGCGCGCCTCGAACGGGATCCCGAATTCCGTCAGGATGGTCACGGCATGCTGCATCACCTCCCAATCGCTGGACGAACCCATCACGATACCGACGGTGACAGGCGCAAGGGATGAAGGAGAAGTGGGAGCGTGACTGGACATAAGCTGGGAATCCTGGGGACGGACCCCGAGGGTGAACGGAAGCGGCCTGGGCATTGGCCCAAACACCGCACCGGTTTTTCAGCCGCCAAAAGCTGCCGCGAAAACCGGTATATCGAACCGACGATTTTACCGCGCTCTATCGCTTTCCCCGTTGCCTCTGCCACAACACGCCCCACATAGAGGAAAATTCGCCTAAACGAACGCTTCATAGGATGCTTGCCATGGATGTCACACTCGCCAATTTCGAACGTGAAGTCATACACGCGTCGCGGGAGGTCCTTGTCCTGGTGGACTTCTGGGCGCCGTGGTGTGGGCCCTGCCGCACATTGACCCCCACGCTGGAAAAGCTCGAGCGCGACTACGCCGGCCGCTTCAAGCTGGTCAAGGTCAACGTGGACGAAAACCCCGAGCTGGCCGCCCATTTCCAGGCCCGCAGCATTCCGCTGGTCGTCGCCATCGTCAACGAACGCCCGGTCGACAAGTTCACCGGCGCGCAGCCCGAAGGCCAGATCCGCGCCTTCATCGACCGCTTCCTGCCGCTGCCGCATGAAGAAGAACACCAGCAGGCGCTGGCCGCCGCCCAGGCCGGCGACATGGAAACGGCGGAAAAGCACCTGCGCGCGGCGCTGGTGCTGGACGCCACCTACGACGAAGCCCGCTTCGATTATGTCGAGGTGCTGATCGCCACCGGCCGCCCGGAAGACGCCAAGGCGCAATTCGCGCTGCTGACGCCCAAGGCCAAGGCCGATCCGCGCTACGAGCCGATGGAAACCGCGCTGAACGCCGTCGATCAGGCGCAGGACCTGCCGGACGAAGATGAGATCATCAAGCGGATCGAGGCCAATCCCAATGATCTGCAGGCCCGCCTGGAACTGGCCAACAAGCGCATTGCCCGCCGCGCCTGGGGCCCGGCCATGGATGAACTGCTGGAAATCGTGGCCCGCGACCGGACCTTCCAGGAAGAAATCGGCCGCAAGACGTTGATCGCGGTCTTCGGCATGGCATCGGCCCAGCCAGAACTGGTTTCACAATACCGCCGCAAGCTGTCCACCTTGCTGTTCTAGACTGCGTGCCTCTGGCGTAAAAAGGCGGCCAGTCGCGGCTCTTGCTGAGGCCGCCCTAGCCGCCGCCTGACCCGCCGCCCTCGCCCCACGTCCCGCCTTCCCCGCCGCTGCAAGGAGCTTTCCGTGTCCGCTTCCCGTCCTTTCCTGGCCCGCCTGGGCCTGTCCCTTCCCATCATCCAGGCGCCCATGGCCGGGGTGTCGACACCGCAGCTTGCCGCCGCCGTGTCCAATGCGGGCGGGCTGGGCTCGCTGGGCATCGGCGCCAGCACGGTAGACCAGGCCCGCGAGGCCATCCAGGCCACCCGCGCGCTGACCAAACGCCCGTTCAACGTCAACGTGTTCTGCCACGCGCCCGCGCAGCGCGACACCGAACGCGAAGCGGCCTGGCTGTCGCACCTGGCCCCGCTGTTCGCCGAGGCCGGCATTCCAGCGCCCGCTCAGCTGAACGAAATCTACCCAAGCTTTCTGGGCGACGACGCCGCGTTCGACATGCTGGTGTCCACCCGCCCGGCCGTGGTCAGCTTCCACTTCGGCCTGCCATCGGCTGACCAGATCCAGGCGCTGCGCAAGGCCGGCATCGTGACCATGGCCACCGCCACCAACCTGGATGAGGCCTGGCAGGTCGAACAGGCCGGCATCGACGCCATCGTGGCGCAGGGCATCGAAGCGGGCGGCCATCGCGGCATGTTTGATCCGTCGGCGGTGGACGAAGCCTTGCCCACCTGGGTGCTAGTGCGCCTGATCTTGCGCGAAACGCGTCTGCCCGTGGTTGCCGCTGGCGGCATCATGGATGGCCGAGGCATCAAGGCCGCGCTGGACCTGGGCGCGGCGGCAGCGCAACTGGGTACCGCCTTCGTGCTGTGCCCGGAATCGGCAGCCAATGCCGCCTACCGCGCCAACCTGAGCGGCGACCGCGCCTATTCCACGCGCCTGACTTCGGTGCTGTCGGGCCGTCCGGCGCGGGGCATGGTCAACCGCTACATCGAATTCGGTGAAGCCGCCGGCAGCCCGCCCCCGGCCGACTACCCGCTGGCCTACGACGCGGCCAAGCAGATCAACGGCGCCGCCGGCAAGCAGGACAACCACGAATTTGCAGCGCAGTGGGCCGGCCAAGGCGCCCCGCTGGCCCGCGAGATGACCGCCACGGACCTGATGAAGACGCTGGCGGATGAAATGAAGGGCTGACCACGCACTTCAGCCTCGCCCACCCCAAAAAAAAACGCCGGTTCCCATTCGAACCGGCGTTTTTACATCCTGCGGACTTACTGTTTGCTGACCGTCGCAGGCGGGTCCTTGCAGACCCGAGCCTTCACAGGCTCACTACCCACGCGATCAGCCGTTTTATTCGTCGTTTCAAGCTACCAACCTCGCACGGGCTTCCTTGTACTTGTCCGATGTCTTTTGCAGCACATCGGCCGGCAGGCGCGGGGCCGGGGCGGTCTTGCCCCAGTCCTGCGTCTCGAGCCAGTCACGCACGAACTGCTTGTCGAACGACGGCGGGCTCATGCCCGGCGCGTACGAATCGGCAGGCCAGAAACGCGACGAGTCCGGGGTCAGCACTTCGTCCATCAGGTGCAGCTGGTTGTTTTCGTCCAGGCCGAATTCGAACTTGGTGTCGGCGATGATGATGCCGCGCTGGGCGGCGTAGTCGGCCGCGACCTGGTAGATCCGCAAGGACACTTCACGGATCTGCTCGGCCAGTTGCGGGCCCACTTCGCGCACCACGTGCTCGAAATCTACGTTTTCATCGTGCGCACCCAGTTCGGCCTTGGCCGCCGGCGTAAAGATCGGCGACGGCAGCTTGTCGGCTTGCTGCAGGCCAGCCGGCAGCGTGATGCCGCAGACCGAACCCGTTGCCTGGTAATCATTCCATCCCGAACCGATCAGGTAGCCCCGCACCACGGCTTCCACCAGCACCGGCTTGAGCCGCTTCACCACCACGGCGCGGCCCGTGACCTGTTCGCGTTCCAGTTCCGTCACCACCGTTTCGGGCGCAATGCCGGTCAGGTGGTTGGGGATGATGGTCCCGAGGCGATCGAACCAGAAGTCCGTGAGCGAATTGAGCACTTCGCCCTTGCCCGGGATCGGGTCATCCAGGATCACATCGAACGCGGACAGGCGGTCGGTCGTCACGATCAGCAACTTGTCGTCGCCGACCGCGTACATGTCGCGCACTTTGCCGCGCGCGAGCAACGGCAGGGATTGAATGGTGGACTGATAAAGCGGTGCGGACATGGATCTGCCTGAAGTTCGGAATGGATGCCGCTTACGCGACGACTTGCTGGAGTTTACCCGTTGCGTACATGGTTGCGATTTCCGACAGCGGCACGGCCTTGATCTTGCTGGCGTTGCCGGCGGTGCCGAATTCCTGGTAGCGCTGCAGGCAGATCTTTTTCGCGGCTTCGCGGGCAGGCTTCAGGTATTCGCGCGGGTCGAACTTTTCGGGGTTCTCGGCAAAGAACTTCCGGATCGCGGCGGTCATGGCCAGACGGATGTCGGTGTCGATGTTGATCTTGCGCACGCCGTGCTTGATGGCTTCCTGGATCTCTTCGACCGGCACGCCATACGTTTCCTTCATGTTGCCGCCGAATTCGCGAATGATCGCGAGCTGGTCCTGCGGAACACTGGAGCTGCCGTGCATGACCAGGTGGGTGCTGGGCAGGCGGCGATGGATTTCCTTGATGCGGTCGATCGCCAGGATGTCGCCCGTGGGCTTGCGCGAGAACTTGTACGCGCCGTGGCTGGTGCCGATGGCGATGGCCAGCGCGTCGATCTGGGTGCGCTTGGCAAAGTCGGCGGCTTGTTCCGGGTCGGTCAGCAGCTGTTCGCGGGTCAGGGTGCCTTCGAAGCCGTGGCCGTCTTCCTTGTCGCCCATCATGGTTTCGAGCGAACCCAGCGAACCCAGTTCGCCTTCGACGGTAATGCCGCGGGCGTGCGCCATTTCCACGACGCGACGGGTCACGTCGAGGTTGTATTCGTAGTCGGCAATGGTCTTGCCGTCTTCTTGCAGCGAGCCGTCCATCATCACGCTGGAAAAGCCCATGTTGATGGCGCCTTCACACACCTTCGGCGACTGGCCGTGGTCCTGGTGCATCACCACCGGAATGTGCGGGTAGGTGTCGACTGCCGCGGCGATCAGGGCCTTCAGGAAGCCTTCGCCAGCGTACTTGCGGGCGCCTGCCGAGGCTTGCATGATGACCGGGCTGTCGGTCTCGTTTGCCGCTTCCATGATGGCCTGGACCTGTTCCAGGTTGTTCACGTTGAAGGCGGGGATGCCGTAACCGTTTTCTGCTGCGTGATCGAGCAGTTGACGCATGGAAACTAGGGCCATTTTTGAAACTCCTGGAGATTGATGCCTGAGCAAATCGGAAACACGAAATCGGTGATCCGGCCAGGCGCTTGGGCCTGACCGCAAAGCATTCTGTCAGCGGTATTCGACCGGCGGGTGAACCACTCGCCCGAACTAAATACGCGACAACCCGCGCCGGAGCCAGGGTTTTTGCGTTCGGTAGCGATTTACAAAAGAAGGGCTCCGAGGCGGCCTACCACTTTACGCCGCCTCGAAGCCCCGGGTACTACGTCAAACGCCGCAGTCCAGACGATGTCTGGCGCATACGGATCATCGGTCGGAAGCCACCGCTCAGGCGGCGCGTTCCTGCAGGATCGCCACGGCCGGGAGCGTCTTGCCTTCCAGGAATTCCAGGAAAGCGCCACCCCCGGTCGAGATATATCCCACCTGGTCCGCAATGCCGTACTTGGCAATCGCGGCCAGCGTGTCGCCGCCACCGGCGATCGAAAATGCCGGCGACGCGGCGATGGCCTGGGCCAGCGTTTTGGTGCCGTTTTCGAACGCGTCGAACTCGAACACGCCCACCGGGCCGTTCCAGACGATGGTCCCGGCGGCCTTGAGCGAATCCGCCAGGAAGGCGGCCGTTTGCGGGCCGATGTCCAGGATCATGTCGTCGTCGGCCACGTCGGCCGCCGCCTTGGTCTCGGCAGGCGCGTCGGCGGCAAACTTCTTGGCGCAGACGACGTCGGTCGGGATCGGCACGGCAGCGCCACGCGATTGCATCAGATCGATGATCGCGCGGGCTTCTTCCACCAGGTCCGGCTCGGCCAGCGACTTGCCGATCGGCAGGCCCTTGGCCAGCATGAACGTGTTGGCGATGCCGCCGCCCACGATCAGCGCGTCGACCTTGTCGGCCAGCGCGCGCAGGATCGTCAGCTTGGACGAGACCTTGGAACCGGCCACGATGGCGACCAGCGGACGCTTGGGCGCCAGCAGGGCGCGGCCCAGCGCGTCCAGTTCGGCTTCGAGCAGCGGACCGGCGCACGCTACGGCCGCGTACTTTGCGATGCCGTGGGTGGTGGCTTCGGCACGGTGCGCGGTGCCGAAGGCATCGTTCACGTACACGTCGCACAGCGCAGCCAGCTTTTTGGACAGCGCTTCGTCGTTCTTCTTTTCACCCTTGTTGACGCGGCAGTTCTCGAGCAGAACCACTTCGCCCGGGGCCACGTCCACGCCGTCGACCCAGTCGGTCGCCAGGCGGACCGGCTTGCCCAGCAGTTCGGACAGGCGCTGGCCCACGACACCCAGCGAATCGGCCGGGGTCAGCGTGCCTTCGGTCGGACGACCGAGGTGGGACGTCACCATGACGGCGGCGCCCGCGTCCAGCGCCAGGCGGATGCCGGGCACCGACGCGCGGATGCGCGTGTCTTCCGTGATCTGGCCCTGGTCGCCAAGAGGCACGTTCAGGTCGGCGCGGATGAATACGCGCTTGCCCTTCAGCTTGCCTTCCGACGCCAGACCCGACAGCGTGAGGACCTTGCTCATGATTACTTCGCCGACGTCAGGGCGATGGTGGTGTCCAGCATGCGGTTGCTGAAGCCCCACTCGTTGTCGTACCACGACGACACCTTGACCAGATTGCCGATGACCTTGGTCAGCGTCGCATCAAAGCTGCTCGAGGCCGGGTTGTGGTTGAAGTCGACCGACACCAGGGGTGCGGTGTTGTAGTCCAGGATGCCCTTCAGTTCGCCTTCGGCGGCTTCCTTCATGATGGCGTTGACTTCTTCAACGGTCGTGTCGCGCGAGGCAACGAACGACAGGTCGACCAGCGACACGTTGATGGTCGGGACGCGGATCGCAAAGCCATCCAGCTTGCCATTCAGTTCCGGCATCACCAGGCCCACGGCGGCAGCGGCGCCGGTCTTGGTCGGGATCATGCTGTGCGTGGCCGAACGGGCGCGGCGCAGGTCTTCGTGATAGACGTCGGTCAGGACCTGGTCGTTGGTGTACGAGTGGATCGTGGTCATCAGGCCCGACACGAGGCCCAGCTTGGCGTGCAGCGGCTGCACCAGCGGAGCCAGGCAGTTGGTCGTGCACGATGCGTTCGAGATGACGGTGTCGGTCGACTTCAGGACGTTGTGGTTCACGCCGTAGACGATCGTTGCGTCCACATCCTTGCCGCCCGGGGCCGAGATGATGACCTTCTTGGCGCCGCCCTTGATGTGCGCGCTGGCCTTTTCCTTCGTGGTGAAGAAGCCCGTGCACTCCATGACGACGTCGACGTTCAGCTCGCCCCACGGCAGTTCGGCCGGGTTGCGGTTGGCCAGAACGCGGATCTTGTCGCCGTTCACGACCATGTAGTCGCCGTCGACGGTGACCGTACCCGGGAACTTGCCATGGGCCGTGTCGTACTGCGTCAGGTGGGCGTTGGTCTTGGGATCGCCCAGGTCGTTGATCGCAACGATTTCGATGTCATGCTTCTTGCCGCCTTCGTAATGGGCACGAAGGACGTTGCGGCCGATGCGGCCGTAGCCATTGATCGCGACACGGATGGTCATGGTGTGTTTCCTCGAGGTGGTGATATGAATATTCGGGTACTAGTCGTCAACTCTCAACCAATCACTTTCTTGACCGCAGCCGCGACATGTTCCGCGGTGAAGCCGAAATGCTTGAACAGGACACCTGCCGGGGCGGACTCGCCAAAGGTGTCGATGCCGACCACGTCGCCTTCCAGGCCCACGTACTTGCGCCAGAAATCGGTCACGCCGGCTTCGACTGCAACGCGCGGCAGACCCTTGGGCAAGACCTTCTCGCGCCAGTCGGCGTCCTGCCGGTCGAACACATCGGTGCTCGGCATCGACACGACGCGCACCAGCACGCCTTCGGCCGCCAGCGCTTCTTGCGCGGCGAGCGCCAGGCCCACTTCGGAACCCGTGGCAATGATCACCGCGGCCGCGCCCAGCGCGTCACGCAGCACATAGCCGCCGCGCGCCACGGCCGCGATGGTGTCCTGGTCACGTTCAACGAAAGGCAGGTTCTGGCGCGACAGCAGCAGCGCCGTCGGGCCGCCGGCACGCACCTGCATGCCGATGCTGGAGGGACGTTCGACCGCCGCGCCCCAGGCCACCGCCGTTTCGGTCGTGTCGCACGGACGCCATACCGACAGGTTCGGGATCAGGCGCAGGCTGGCGGCGTGTTCCACGGATTGATGGGTCGGGCCGTCTTCGCCCAGGCCGATCGAATCGTGCGTGAACACGAACACCACGCGTTGTTTCATCAACGCCGCCATCCGCAGCGCATTGCGCGAATAGTCGGCAAAGGTCAGGAAGGTGCCGCCGAACGGCAGGTAGCCGCCGTGCAGCGCGATCCCGTTCATGATGGCGCTCATGCCGAATTCGCGCACGCCGTAGTTGATGTGGCGGCCGAACTGGATGCCCTGCTCGCCAGGCCGTACCGCGGCCACGCCCTTCCAGTCCGTGAAGTTCGATCCGGTCAGGTCGGCCGATCCGCCCAGCATTTCAGGCAGCACGTCGACCAGCGCCGCGATCATCTGCTGGGACGCCTTGCGGCTGGCCAGCGTTTCCTGCTTGTCGGCCGTCTGCGCCACGATGCGCGCCAGCGTGTCCGAAAAATCGGCAGGCAGGTCACCCTTCATGCGGCGTTCGAACTCGGCGGCCAGGTCGGGGAACTGCGTGCGGTACTCGGCAAAGCACTTGTTCCAGGTCGACTCGGCGGACTGGCCGGCTTCCTTCGCGTCCCAGGCGGCGTACACGTCGGCCGGGATCTCGAACGGCGCATGCTGCCAGTCGATGGCGGCGCGCGTGGCCGAGATTTCCTTGTCGCCCAGCGGCGCGCCGTGCACGTTGTGCGTGCCGGCCATCGTGGGCGCGCCCTTGCCGATCACCGTCTTGCAGACGATCAGGGTGGGCTTGCCGCCCGCTGCCGTGGCCTGCGCCTTGGCGCTGCCGATAGCGGCGTCGACCGCGTCCACATCGTGGCCGTCGACGTCGCGGATCACGTTCCAGCCATAGGCTTCGAAACGTTTGGCGGTGTCGTCGCCGAACCAGGGTTCGATGTGACCGTCGATCGAAATGCCGTTCGCGTCGTACAGCACGACCAGCTTGGACAGCTTGAGCGTGCCCGCCAGCGAGGCGACTTCGTGCGACACGCCTTCCATCAGGCAGCCGTCACCCACGAATGCATAGGTGAAGTGGTCGACGATGGGCAGGCCCGGGCGGTTGAATTCGGTGGCCAGCAGCGCTTCGGCCAGCGCCATGCCGACGGCGTTCGAGACGCCCTGGCCCAGCGGACCGGTGGTGGTTTCTACCCCGGGGGTAATACCCACTTCGGGATGGCCAGGCGTGCGGGAATGCATTTGCCGGAAGTTGCGCAGCTCGGACATCGGCAGGTCGTAGCCGGTCAGGTGCAGCAAGGCGTAAATGAGCATCGAGCCATGCCCGTTCGACAGCACGAAGCGGTCGCGATCGGCCCACGCCGGATTGGCGGGGTTGTGGCGCAGGTGCCGGTTCCACAGCGCCTGGGCGATCTCGGCCATGCCCATGGGCGCGCCGGGGTGGCCCGAATTGGCCTGTTGAACGGCATCCATCGCCAGCGCGCGAATCGCGTTGGCCATCGATGAATGAGGGGCAGCTTGCTTGCTCATAAAGGCGCTCTATCCGGCGGGAAACCCCGCAGCTACAAAGCTTTAGAGTTTAACATTCGTGTCAGCTTCGCACCGATCGCGCCTTGCGGACCGTTACTGATCTGTTACATCGACCCCCGCCCAGCATGTCTCTCCCACGTTTTTTCGTTGATCTTCCTCTTGCCCCGAACACCCGCGTCCCGCTTCCCGCCGACATCGCGCACCACGCTTTCCGGGTGCTGCGGCTGCGCGACGGCGAAGACGTCATCCTGTTCAATGGACAGGGTGGACAGGTCCCGGCGCGGCTGGAAGCCGAAGGCAAGGGCGGCTGGGCGGCGCTGGGTGACCACGACCCGCGCGAAGCCGAACTGCCCGGCCGCATTACCCTGGTCCAGGGCATCGCTTCCGGCGACAAGATGGACTGGGTGATCGAAAAGGCGGTTGAAGTCGGCGCCCATGCCATCCAGCCCATCGCGGCGACCCGGTCGGTGCTGCGCCTGTCGGGCGACCGGCTCGACAAACGCCTGGTGCACTGGCGCCGCATCACGGTGGCGGCCTGCGAGCAATCCGGCCGCAACCGGGTGCCGCAGGTCTTCGCGCCGCTGACGGCCGAGCAGTACTTTCTGTCGGGTTCCGGCGATCTTTCATCCGCCCCGCTGCGCCTGATCTGCGACCCCGACGCCAAGGACCGCCTCACGATACTCGCGACCCAGCGCCCCGGCGACCTGGCAAATGGCGTAGAACTCCTGATTGGTCCGGAAGGAGGATGGTCACCCGAAGAAATGGCCCTGGCCGCCCGCCACGGCGTGCAGCCCGTGCGTTTCGGCGACCGCGTGCTGCGGACCGAAACCGCCGGGATCGCCCTGGTGTCGGCGTTGAGCGCCACGCTGGGCTGGATCTGACGCGCTGACTGTGCCGCGGGCGCCACACCGCCCGCCCGTCACGCGCCGTTCACATTGCGGGCGGATACTGCCGCACCTTCCACTCCTGCGTCCCGCCGCCGTGCACCCATGACTGCTCTTCGAGCGACCCCTGCCGGGAACTGGCAGTCGGCGGCGGATATTCCCTGGACGCTGGCCCGCGTGCTGGCCGAAGGCGCCCTGCATCCGGTGTTCCAGCCCATCGTGCGGCTGGCCGACGGCGCCGTCACCGCCCATGAATGCCTGATGCGCGGGCCGGCCGGCACGCCGCTGCAGATGCCCGACGCCATGTTCGCGGCGGCGCGCACCGAAGGCCTGCTGATCGAACTGGAAATCGCCTGTGTGCGGGCCGGCATCCTGGCCTGGTCGCGGCAGGCCATGAAGGGCAAGCTGTTCGTGAACATCAGCGGCGCGGCGCTGGTGGAAGCGCTGACCCGCCATGACGTGACCGACCTGCTGCGGGTGCTGCGCGGCATCCGGGTGTCGCCCGAATCGCTGGTGTTCGAGCTGACCGAGCATGATCGGGTGGCCGACATGCCCGCCCTGCTGGCCGCGGTGGCGCGCCTGCGGGCTTGCGGGGTGCAGATCGCGCTGGATGATTTTGGCGATGGCTGTTCCAGCCTGCGGCTGTGGACCGAGGTCAAACCCAATATCGTCAAGATCGACAAGTTCTTTGCGCGCGACATTGGCGACCATGGCGAAAAGGTGCAGATGCTGGATGCCCTGCTGCGCCTGGCGGCCAGCCTGGGTACTTCGGTGATCGTCGAAGGCATCGAGACCGACGTCGAACTGCGCGTGATCCGCGACCTGGGCGTGGCCTACGGCCAGGGCTATTTCTTTGGACGGCCGGCGCCGCTGGTGGTGCGCGCGATCGACGCCGACGCCCGCCGCGAACTGGACAGCACCGAGATCGCGGTGCTGCCCGAAGTGGGCCGCGCGGTGCATTCGGACTTTCGGGTCGAACGCATGCTGATGCGCGCGCCGGCGGTGTCGCCCGACACGTCGCACCAGACGGTGGCGGTCATGTTCCAGGCGGACGAGTCCCTGCATTCGATCGCGATCGTGGAAGACGGCGCACCGGTCGGCATGCTCAATCGCGAGCGGTTCTTCGATCAGTACGCCAAGCCCTATTTCAAGGAACTGTACGGCCGCAAGCCGTGCACGCTGTTCGCGCACATGTCGCCGCTCACGCTGGACCGATACACGGGCATCGAAACGCTGACGCAGGTGCTGACGTCCGAAGACCAACGCTACCTGACCGAAGGTTTCATCATCACCGAAGGCGGGAAGTACCTGGGCGTGAGCACCGGCGAACAACTGGTGCGCGCCGTGACCGAAATCCGCATTGAAGCGGCGCGCCACGCCAACCCGCTGACCTTCCTGCCCGGGAACATTCCGATCAGCCAGCACATTGCGCGATTGCTTGCGAGTGGCAACGACTTTGTCGCCTGCTATGGCGACCTGAATCACTTCAAGCCCTTCAACGATTACTACGGCTACTGGCAGGGCGATGAAATGATCCGGCTCGTGGCCAGCGTATTCGTGGCGCACTGCGACGCGCGCCGCGACTTTGTCGGCCACGTGGGTGGGGATGACTTCGTGGTGGTGTTCCAGAGCCAGGACTGGGCCACGCGCTGCGCCGACATCATCGACGATTTCAATGCCAAGGCACGTTCGTTATTCGATGCCGAGGCGCTGAAGCGCGGCGGCATCGAAGCCGAAGACCGCGACGGCATGATGCGCTTCTTTGGCTTTACCACGCTGTCGATCGGCGCGGTGCGGGTGCGGGGCGGGCAGTACACGCAGCCCGAACAGGTTGCGTCCGCCGCGGCCTTGGCCAAACACAAGGCCAAGCTGGAAACGCGGGGGCTCTATCTGGAAGAAGCGGCTTAACGCTTTTCGACGTACGCCAGCACTGTTTCCAGCATGCGGCGCAGCGTGGGCTGCACCTTGCTGGCGACGTCCGGCAGGTAGTCAAACGGCAAGGCTTCCTGCATATAGCTCGATTGCGTCATTTCCAGCTGGATGGCCTGCACGCCGTCCGCGGGCTGGCCGTATTGGCGCGTGATGTAGCCGCCGGTAAAGCGGCCATTCAGGATCGCCGTCAGCCCCGGGGCCTGCTGCGCGATGCCATACACCGACTCGGCCAGTTCGGCATCGCAGCTCGATCCCTTGCCAGTGCCCAGGTTCAGGTCGGGCAGCTTGCCTTCAAAAAAGCGCGGCAACACCGACCGGATCGAATGGCAATCCCACAAGGCCACCGTGCCGTGCTCGGCCTTCAGACGGGCCAGTTCGTCGGCCAGCTTGGCGTGATACGGATACCAGATGGCGTCGCGGCGCGCGGCCACTTCGGCATCGTCGGGCGTATCGGTGGGGTCAAGGTAGATGCCGCGATCGTCGAAGTTGTCGACCGGGCACAGGCCCGTCACGCTCTGGCCCGGGTACAGGCTGGCGCCATCGGGCGGACGGTTCAGGTCGATCACATAGCGCGAATGGGTCGCGGCCAGCACCGAGGCGCCAATGGCGTCGGCAAAGTCATACAGCCGTTCCAGATGCCAGTCGGTATCGGGCACCTGACGGGATTCTTCGGTCAGGCGCGCGGCCAGGTCCGGCGGCACAAAGGTGCCGACGTGCGGCATCGACAGCAGGAGCGGGCGGGTGCCCTGGCGGAAACGGAAAGCGGGTTCAGTGGTGGTGAACGTCATGATCATTGGTCCTGAAGAAGCTGGGCGCGCGCGGCAACAAACGCCTGCGCCGCCCTGTCGTGCAAGGCATGCCGGCCGGCGGTCACGCGCGCCTGGCCGGCCCGCCAGACGTCGGCAATGGCCGAGGTGCGATGGCTGGCAAACACATGGGCCGACAGCATATCCTCTGGCGCGAGGCCCTGCAGCGCAAGGTGCGTACTGTCGAGGACGACAAAGTCCGCCTGCTGCCCCATCGCCAGCCCGGCAATGGCGCGGCCCGATGCCTGCGCGCCGCCCTGCACCGCACCCAGGGTCAGGGCAGTGGCGACATGGCGGTGGGCCGCTTCGGCGCCCACATTGCGTTGACGGGTGGACAGCCGCTGGCCGTATTCCAGCAGCATCAATTCTTCGGCAGCGTTGACGCAGGCATGGCTGTCGGACCCCACGCCCCAGATGCCGCCGTGGTCGCGCCACCTTGGGAAATCAAACATGCCATCGCCCAGATTGGCTTCGGTGGTCGGGCACAGGCCAGCCACCGCGCCGCTGCGCGCGCCACGATCGTATTCGTCAGGGTCCATGTGCGTGGCATGCACCAGACACCAGCGGGCATCGACAGGCATGTGGTCCAGCAGCCAGGCCACCGGGCGCTGGCCGCTCCAGGCCACGCAGTCGTCCACTTCCTGCGTCTGTTCGGCAATGTGAATGTGTAGCGGCGACGTCGGGTCGATGCGGTTCAGGCCGGCGACGGCGTCGCGCAGGCTGTCGGGCGGCACGGCGCGCAGCGAATGCGGCGCAAGGCCCAGCTGCGCGCCCTGGTCATCGCAGCGCGGCTTCAGTCCTTCCAGCAGCGCGAGCATGGATTCCGTGGACCGGATGAAGCGGCGCTGGCCTTCGGCCGGCGGCTTGGCCCCAAAGCCGCTGGTCTGGTACAGCACCGGCAGCAACGTCAAACCGATGCCGGTATTTTTTGCGGCACGCAACAGGGCCACGCTCAGTTCGGCATCGTCGGCATAGGGCTTGCCGTCGGCATCGTGGTGCACGTACTGGAATTCGCAGACGGATGTGTAGCCCGCTTCCAGCATCTCGGCATACAGCCAGGTCGCGATGGCTTCCATCTGTTCCGGCCCCAGGCGCGAGGCAAAGCGGTACATCAAGGTGCGCCAGCTCCAGAAACTGTCCTGCGCCTGGCCGCGATGTTCGGTCAGGCCCGCGAACGCGCGCTGGAACGCGTGCGAGTGAAGATTCGGCATGCCGGGGATGACGGGGCCTGCTGCGCGCGCGACATTGGCGGGCGCCAGCGTGTCCGCATCGACATGCGTCAACACGCCCTGTTCGTTCCAGGTCAGCACGACGTTTTTTGCCCAGCCCGAGGGCAACAAGGCATCAGCGGCAAACAGCTGGCGGTGGGGGACGATGACGGTCATAGGGTGCTCGATGAGGAGGTCGCGCCAGGGGTTGACGCCGGGCCGGGCACCGCGATCCGCCCCTGGCGCACCACGGTCCGCACCGGACGTTGCCCGAACCAGTAGGCCAGTTCAGCCGGGTCGCGCAGGTTCCACAGCACGAAGTTGGCGGGGGCGCCGACGCGCAGTTCGCCATGCGTGTCCTGCAGACCCAGCGCTTGCGCGGCGTGGCGGGTCACGCCGGCCAGCGCTTCGGGCACCGTCAGCCGGAACAGCGTGCAGGCCATGTTGACCATCAGCAGCAGGCTCAACGCAGGCGACGTGCCGGGGTTGTGATCGGTCGCCACGGCCATCGGCACACCGGCTTCACGCAAGGCGGCGATGGGCGGCAGATGCGTGTCACGCAAGGTGTAGTAGGCGCCGGGCAGCAAGACGGCAACGGTGCCCGAGGCCTTCATCGCGTCGATGCCGGCCTGCGACAGATGCTCGATGTGGTCACACGACAGCGCGCCATATTTTGCAGCCAGCGCGGTGCCGCCCATGTCCGACAGTTGTTCGGCATGCAGTTTGACCGGCAGGCCCAGGGCCTGCGCGGCCTTGAAGACCTGCTCGGTCTCTTCCAGCGAAAAGGCGATACGTTCGCAGAACACGTCGACCGCATCGACCAGCCCTTCGGCGGCCAGGGCGGGCAGCATGTCGTTGCAGACCGCATCGACATAGTCGCCGCTGCGGCCGGCGTATTCCGGGGGCAAGGCGTGCGCGCCCAGAAAGGTGGTGCGCACCGTCACATGGTGCGCGTCCGCCAGCCGGCGCGCCACGCGCAGTTGCTTGCGTTCGTGTTCCAGCGACAGGCCGTAGCCCGATTTGACTTCGATAGCGCAGACGCCTTCGGCCAGCAGCGATTGCAGGCGCTGCGACGCGCTGGCAAAGAGCTCGTCTTCCGACGCTTCGCGGGTTGCCTTCACCGACGACACGATGCCGCCGCCCGCCTTGGCGATGTCTTCGTAGCTGGCGCCGGCCAGCCGCATCGCAAATTCATTGGCACGCTGGCCGCCGTAGACCAGGTGCGTGTGGCAATCGACCAGGCCCGGCGTGACCAGCGCGCCCTGGCCGTTGTGGCGGGGCAGGTTTGCGTAGTCGCCGGGCAGGTCGGCGTGCGGACCCATCCACGCGATCATGCCGTGCTGGACGACGATGACAGCGTCTGATGTGTCCGTGCCGTCCGCTACGCGCAGATCAGTCCAGACGCCGTCGGCGGACGGGGTGATGGTTGCATCCTTGGTCATGCTCACGTCCTCTTGCTGTTCTACCGCTGCAGTGCCTGTCGCGGTTCAATGCGCACCGCGATCAATGCGGCGTCATCGCCACTCGGCGTCAGGCGCGCGCCAAACGGCGTATCGGCCCACCATACGCCCTCCCCCGCTTTCAGGGGGCGCGACGCGTCGTCGCTGTCTGCCGTCCATTCACCGGCAACCGCCAGCAGCAGGCCATGCGGCGCGGGCGGCATCGCATGCGCCGCACGCAGCACACGGCATTGCGCGGCCAGCCGGTCCGCGCGCACCATCACATTGAAGTCGGTGGACGTACCGCCCAGCAGATCGCAGTCCAGCGCCGTGCTGCCATCGAAATCGAAAGGCGACAACGGCGTGTCCAGCTTGTGGTCGATCCCGGCCTGCGCCGACCGCAGCCGCACGCCGCAGCCTTCCAGCAACATGATGGTGCGGGCAACGCCCGGAAAGGCCGAGAACGGGCCGGGCCGGTCAATGGTCGCGATACTGACGCGCCAGTCGAACGCGTCCATGCCCGCGCCCGGCGGCTGGCATACGATCTCGCGCGTGGCGCCGCCGCCGTTCTTCCACGGCATCGACAGCAGGTGTTCGATGGCAAAACGCTGTACGGTCATGACGCGATCGCCTGTTGCACTGTGTGCATGGTCGCCGCCGCGCAGGTCCAGGCGGTCGCCGCCGCGCAATTCTCCGTCGCCGCCATTCACTTGATCATCGGCAGGTTCAGCTT
Source organism: Pigmentiphaga litoralis (assembly GCF_013408655.1). Lineage (NCBI taxonomy): Bacteria > Pseudomonadati > Pseudomonadota > Betaproteobacteria > Burkholderiales > Alcaligenaceae > Pigmentiphaga > Pigmentiphaga litoralis. The sequence goes on along the minus strand of NZ_JACCBP010000002.1, from coordinate 253,631 downwards.
CTGCTTCTTGGCCGTGTCGATGGCATCCTGGTAGCCGGCATCGGCATGGCGCATCACGCCCGAACCGCTGTCGTTGACCAGCACCCGCGCCAGGCGCTCGGCGGCTTCATCGGACCCGTCGGCCACGATCACCATGCCCGAGTGCTGCGAGTAGCCCATGCCCACGCCGCCGCCATGGTGCAGGCTGACCCACGTTGCGCCGCCCGCGGTGTTGAGCAGGGCGTTGAGCAGCGGCCAGTCCGACACGGCATCGGTGCCGTCCTTCATGGATTCGGTTTCGCGGTTCGGGCTGGCGACTGACCCGGTGTCCAGGTGGTCGCGGCCGATCACGATCGGCGCCTTCAATTCGCCGTTCTTGACCATCTCATTGAAGGCCAGGCCGGCAAGGTGCCGTTCGCCCAGGCCCAGCCAGCAAATGCGCGCGGGCAGGCCCTGGAAGGCAATGCGTTCACGCGCCATGTCCAGCCAGCGATGCGTGTGCTTGTTGTCGGGGAACAGTTCCTTGATCTTGGCATCGGTCTTGTAGATGTCTTCCGGATCGCCCGACAGCGCCACCCAGCGAAACGGGCCCTTGCCTTCGCAGAACATGGGGCGAATGTAGGCCGGCACGAAGCCCGGGAAATCAAAGGCATTGGTCACGCCTTCGTCGAACGCGACCTGGCGGATATTGTTGCCATAGTCAACGGTCGGCACACCCAGCGCCTGGAAGTCCAGCATGGCCTGCACGTGCGCGGCGCACGATTGCGCGGCCGCCTTGGTCAGGCGCAGATGCTGCGACGGGTCTTGCTGCGCGGCCTTCCATTCGGCCACCGACCAGCCTGCCGGCAGATAGCCGTTGATCAGGTCATGGGCAGACGTCTGGTCCGTCACGATGTCGGGCACGATCTGGCCAGCCTTGGCGCGCTTGACCAGTTCGGGCAGCACTTCGGCGGCGTTGCCGAGCAAGGCGATGGACACGGCTTCTTTCGCGGCGGTGTGCTGCTTGATCAAAGCGATCGCATCGTCGATGTCCTTGGCCTGCTTGTCGACATAGCGGGTGCGCAGGCGGAAGTCGATGCTGCTCTGCTGGCATTCGATGTTCAGCGATACCGCGCCGGCCAGCGTGGCGGCCAGTGGCTGCGCACCGCCCATGCCGCCCAGGCCCGCCGTCAGGATCCAGCGGCCGGCCAGGTCGTTGTTGAAGTGCTGGCGGCCCGCTTCCACAAAGGTTTCGAACGTGCCCTGGACGATGCCCTGGCTGCCGATGTAGATCCAGCTGCCGGCCGTCATCTGGCCGTACATGAACAGACCCTTGCGGTCCAGTTCATTGAAGTGTTCCCAGTTCGCCCACTTGGGCACCAGGTTCGAATTGGCGATCAGCACGCGTGGCGCGTTGGGGTGCGTCTTGAACACGCCCACCGGCTTGCCCGACTGGATCAGCAGCGACTCGTCATCTTCCAGGTCGCGCAGCGACGCCAGGATCTGGTCAAAGCATGCCCAGTCGCGCGCCGCGCGGCCAATGCCGCCGTACACCACCAGGCTCTGCGGATTCTCGGCCACTTCGGGGTCGAGGTTGTTCTGGATCATGCGGTAGGCGGCTTCGGTCAGCCAGCTCTTGCACGTCAATTCGGTGCCGCGCGGCGCGCGGATGACTCGCGTCGGGTCCACACGCGGGTTCTGCAGAACGGAAGTTTCGGTCGAAGTCGTGGAGTTCATGAGGTGCTCCTGGAACGGGTACGAATAAGGAAGTGGCCGGGCGCACCATCTGTCGGCGACGGCGCCGCCCGGTGTAAAGCAGTCTTCAAATCAATGGGATCGACGCTGTGCTGTCGATCAATGCAGTCGATGCCCTGCAGTCGATGCCCTGCAGTCGATGCCCTGCAGTGGATGCCATGCAGCCCCGGGGTCAATGCAATCCCAGATACGCAGCCGACAGGCTTTCGTCCTGCCTTGCATCCGCGGCGCTGCCCTGCCACACCGCGCGGCCGGATTCCAGCACACAGACATCGTCCGCCACCGACAGCACACGTTCGGTGTTCTGCTCCACCAGCAGCACGGTCATGCCGTCGCTGCGCAGGTGTTCAAGCGCGCTGTAGCACAGGTCGATCACCTTGGGCATCAGCCCCAGCGACAGTTCGTCAATCATGATCAGGCGCGGACGCGCCATCAACGCGCGGCCAATCGCCAGCATCTGCTGTTCGCCGCCCGACAGATTGCCGGCCAGCGACTTGATGCGTTCACCCAGTCGCGGAAACATCGTCAGTACACGGTCACGATCCTGCGCATAGCCTTTGACCGGATGGATCATGCCACCCACGCGCAGGTTGTCTTCGACCGACAGGTCCTTGAACAGACGGCGGCCTTCAGGCGAGATCGCAATGCCGCGGCGTACGCGTTCAGTCGCAGGCAAGGCGCTCACGTCTTCGCCATCGAACAGGATACTGCCGCCCTGCTGCGTGACATGGCCGGCAATACACATCAGGGTCGACGACTTGCCCGCGCCGTTGGGGCCGATCAGCCCGGTAATGGTGCCGGGCTTGAGTGTCAGGGTCAGGTCGTGCAGCGCGTGAAAGACGCCGTAGCCGCACGACAGGTTGCGAAGTTCAAGCATGAGGGGCTCCTGGCACGGTGGCCGTCGTTGCCGGCGCGGATGGGCCTGGTTGGCCCGGTTGGCTTGGTTGGCTCGGTTGACCCGATGCCGCAGCCTGACCACCCTGCTGCCCGTCGGCCATCGTGTCGCCCCCCAGGTAGGCCGTACGCACCGCCGGATCGTTCATGACGGCGCGCGGATCGCCTTCGGCAATGCGGCGGCCGTTGTCCAGCACCACCAGGCGTTTGCAGATGCGCATGACTTCGCCCAGGTTGTGTTCGATCAGCACGATGGTCACGCCTTGCGCATTGATGTCGGCAATGGTGTCGGCCAGCGAGTGCGCTTCTTTCGTGTTGAGACCGGCCAGCGGTTCGTCCAGCAACAGCAGGCGTGGCGACTGCGCCAATGCGCGCGCCATTTCCAACCGCTTCAACACGCCCAGTGGCTGGATGGCGGGGCTTTCATCCGCATGACGCGCGATGCCCACCCGCTCCAGCATGACCATTGCCTGCTCGCGTTCCATGACGTCCGAGCGGTTCAACAATGCACGCAAGGGCGACACCGTCTTGCCTGCGCCCGCCGCCAGCGCGACGTTATCGATCACGGAAATATTGCGCAGCGGCTTGACCAGTTGCTGCGACAGCGCGAGGCCAAGGCGCACGCGGCGGTCGATGGACAATCCCGACAGGCTGGACCCTTCCAGCGACACGTCGCCTTCGGTCGGCCGCACCACACCCGTAATCGACCGCAGCATGGTCGTCTTGCCCGCGCCGTTCGGACCGATCAGGCCAAGCAGTTCGCCAGCAAATACGTCGAACGACACGCTGTCGATGGCGGTCAGCCCGCCGAAGCGCACCGTGACGTTGGACACACGCAGCAGCGGCTGGCCCGCGCCCGCGGGGCGTGCGGTCCCGGTCGCCATACCGTTCGCCGCCGCGTTGGTCGAAGCCGCGTTCGTTGCCGCCGCGTTGGTTGCAGTCGCGTTCATGACGGCTCCTTCTTCATCGCGTTGCGCATTCTGCGGACCAGCGCCGCCATCCCGCCGGGCGAAAACCGCATCATCAGGAACAGCAGGCCGCCATACACCAGCAGCTTGTAGTCGCCAATGAACTGGAACCACTCCGGCAGGATAGACAGCAGCGCCGCGGCCACGGTCACGCCCGCCACCGACCCGATGCCGCCCACCACCACCATCGACAGCACGGTGATCGACTCCACAAAACCGAAGCTGTCCGGGCCAATGAAATGCAGATGCTGCGAGTACAGCGCGCCTGCCATGCCGGCCAGCGCCGTGCCGATCGCAAACGCGGCCAGCTTGTAGCGCGGCACGTCGATCCCCAGCACCCGCATGGTGTCTTCGTCTTCGGCAATGCCGTTGAAGACCCGGCCCATCCACGACGCCCGCACATACACGCTCAGCGCCGCAACGGCCACGCACAGGCCCAGCACCAGCAGCATGAAACCGGTGCGCGACAGGCCCGATTCCGGAAAGCCCGACAGGCCCATCTCGCCGCCCAGCCAGCCCTGCTTGCGCACGATGCCGACAAACAGAAAGCCGACACCCATGGTGGTGATGGCCAGGAAGTCGGCCCGCACCCGCAGGCTGGCAAAGCCCACGACCACACCCACCAGACCCGCCAGCAGCATGGACGCCGGCAGGGTCACCAGGAACGGGACGCCGGCTTGCGTCAACAGCACCGACACATAGGCGCCCACACCCAGGAAGGCAGCGTGGCCCAGGCTGATCTGGCCGCAAAAGCCGGTGATCATGTTCAAGGACAAGGCAAACAGCACCGCAATGCCCATGCTGGTCAGAAGCGAAATTTCATATTCCATTTCGGCCTCCGTTAGCGTTTCGCGAACAGCCCTTGGGGCCGCAGCATCAGGACAAAAATCAGGAAGGCGAAGGCAATCGCATTGCGATCCAGCACGTTGCCCAGATAGATGGTGCCGTAGGCTTCCACCACGCCCAGCACCAGCGCCGCCAGCAAGGTGCCGCGCACGGAACCCAGCCCGCCCAGCACGATGATGGCCAGCGCCTTGTAAGACGGCACGCTGCCCATGGTCGGCTCGACCAGGTTGTTCAGCAGCGCCACCCACACTCCCGCAAAACCGGCCAGGGCCGATCCCACGAAAAAGTTCAGGTCACGCACGGTCTTGAGGCGGATCCCGAACGACTCGGCCATCTTCGGATCCGACACCGTGGCCTGGCAGGCCACGCCGATACGCGTGCGCATCTGCAGCCAGCCCAGCAGGCCGATGATCAGCGCCGCGCTCACCATGACGGCAAGCTCGGCTTCCTTGAACTGGAGGCCGCCCGGCAAGACCACCTGGCCTTGCAGGAACGGCGTCACGAACGACATGCCCGACGCACCAAAGATCAGGCGGAAGGTTTCTTCAGCCGCCACGAACAGGCCGATCGACGCGATCAACGCGACGAAAGGCGGCTGCGACAACAAGGGCTGATAGGCCAGCCGAAACATGGCGACCCCGGCCACGCCACTGGCCAGCATGGCCGCGGCAAAACCCAGCAGCGGCATGCCGGTGGCGTTGCACACCAGCACGCCCACGTACGCGCCCAGGGTAAAGAGCGCGGCGTGTGCGACGTGCAGGATGCGCAGCAGGCCGTAGACCAGGGTCAGGCCCAGGGCGACCAGGGCATAGATACTGCCCTGCACAAGGCCCTGGGCGGCAAGTTCCAACAGGAGCATGACGAATCCGTTCGTGGATGAAAAAGTAAAGCGGACGGGGAGCCGTCAGACTCAGTTGCCAGCCTTGGTCGGCGGCGCAAGCAGGACCGGATCCGTAATCACCGAATGGCGATGGAAGGTCTTGTCTTTCACGACCTGGACCTGGATGTCCTTCTTGACTTCATGCAGGTCGTTGAACGACAGCTGGCCGATCGGCGTGTCGTACTTGCCCGCGGCAATGGCGTCGCGCAGCGCATCGCCACCCTTGCCACCGGTCTTGGTCAGGCCATCGACCACCACCTGCACCGCGGTGTACGACGAGGCGGCCACCATGTCGGCGCCGAAGTTGGCGGACTTGCGGAATTCGGTCAGGAATGCCTTGGTGGCCGGCGCCGTCGAATCTCGGTCCAGCGACGTGGTGATCAGCGTGCCTTCGGAAGCGGGGCCGGCGATTTCCATGAACTTTTCGGAGTCATAGCCTTCCTGGCCGATGACCGGCGCGGTAATGCCCGCAGCGCGGATCTGGCTGACCAGCGGACCGGCCGTAAAGAAGTAGCCCGAGGCATAGATCACGTCGGGGTTGTCGCTCTTGAGCTTGCTGACCAGCGCGCCGAACTGGCGGTCCTGCATGCCGTAGTCGTATTCGGCAACGATCTTGAAGTCGAACTTGGGCGCCGCTTCCTTGAAGCCGGCCGCCAGGGCCTGGCCGAAATCGTTGTTGATGCTGACCAGCGCAACGCGCTTCTTGCCCAGCTCGCTGACCAGCTTGGCGCCGGCACGGCCCTGCACTTCGCCCATGGCCGACACGCGGAACATGAAGTCGCCGGCGCGCGTGATGTCCGGGTGGATGGCGTAGGCCACCACGTACGGCACCTTGCCGCGCTGGAAGATCGATGCGGCGGCGCGGGTCGAGCCCGAGTACGAACCCGACACGGCGGCGACCACCTTGTCACGCTCGACCAGCTTGGTCGCGGCCGGCACGGCGTCTTTCGCGGCGCCCTGATCGTCATACACCACCAGTTCCAGCTTTTCGCCATTGACGCCGCCCTTGGCGTTGGCTTGGGCGATCGCCAGCTTGGCGCCTTCCAGAGCCGACTTGCCGTCCGCCGCGGCAAAGCCGGTCAGCGGCACGTTGAAGCCGATCTTGATATCGGCGTAGGCCGGCAGCGCGGCGCCGGTGGCCAGTGCTGCCAGAACCAGGGCCAGCGAGGTGTGCTTGAAGTGGGACATGGGCGATCTCCAACGGATAGGGTGGCCGTGGCTGACTCGGCAGCACACGCTGAACATGACTATGCCTGTATATACAAGTCAGCTCAACCCAAATTCGGCGGGGTTTTCCATTAGCCGAGTGGATCCTGGAAAACACACGCGCCGCCCTGAATAGGTATCTTGGCTAGACAGGCATAGTCGAGTATTCTCAAAAGCATGAACTATGCCCGTCCCACTGCCGCCTACGCGCACGTCAAGCTTTTCCTGAAGACCGGTCTGGCGGAAGGCCGCTGGGCGCCTGGCAGCCTGATGCCGTCCGAAGCCGAGCTGGTCGAACAATTCAGCGTCAGCCGCATGACGGTCAGCCGCGCCGTCCGCGAGCTGCAGGCGGAAGGCCTGGTGGAGCGGGTGCAGGGTGTCGGCACCTTTGCCGCGCAGCCCTACCGGGCGTCATCGACGCTGACGATTCGCGACCTGCACACCGAGATCAGCGAGCGGGGCCACCGGCATCGGGCCGACGTGCAGCTGGTTCAGGCGGAAACGGTTGCGGCGGGCGGCCTGGCGCAGCGGCTGGGTTTGCCGGTGGGCAGCGACGTGTTTCATACCCTGATCGTGCATTACGAAGACGACGTCGCGCTGCTCTGTGAAGACCGTTATGTGAACCCGTCGCGTGCCCCGGATTACCTGTCGGTGGACTTCACGAAAACGACCCCGACCAACTATTTGCTGGCCGTGGCTCCGCTGTGGGAAGCGCAGTATTCGATCGAAGCCGGCACCCCGACGGTGCAGGAAGCCCAATTGTTGGGCATCGAACCGGCCGATCCGTGCCTCATTATCGTGCGCCGGACCGAAAGCCAGGGGACCCCGATCACCGTCGCACGGCTGGTCCATCCGGGGTCCCGGTACACGATCGAAGGGTCGTTCAAGCCCTGAGGGTCACCCATCGTAGGACGACGTTGGCGGCAGGGGCGTCGGTTCCAGCACGCCCTCTTCCGTCTCCAGCACGAACGTAAAAACCTTGCCGTTTTCGCGCGCGAAGTCGACCGTGTCTTCACAGACCTGGATGATGCCGGCAACATGCGGGACCAGGCCCGGATCGTTTTCGTGCAGGTGCCGCAGCGCCAGCACCATGCCGCGTTTCTGGTCCAGCAGCGTATCGGTCAGACAGTCGTAAAGCGCATCCAGATTGCCGCCAAAGTGCTCGGGAAAATCGACCGCGTTGGCGATCGCGCGCAAGACCGCCGACTTGGTCCGGGCGCGCGTGCAGTCGATGTCGAACAGGGCCAGCTTGAGGTCATGCGCGGCCCGTTGAAGCGTCACCGGTTCCAGCGCCGTGCGATACAGCGTGCCGCCATCTTTCAGCAGGGCATGCAAGGGCGTCGCGGTGTCGGACATGATCACTCCTGAATACGTTGAAACGATGAATAGTGATCGGACGTGTACCAGTACTCGCCGCTGGTTGCCGGGTTGCCGCTGGCGCCACGTCCGGCCACGATGCGCCGTGCGCCGCGGTTGCGGGCGCCCGGCGTCGGCACCGTGTACTCGGTATAGTATCCGCGCGCTTGTGACGGCAAGAGACGTTCGCGGTTAAAAAACGTCACGCCATCTTTCTTGTGCGGAAATGGCCCGCCTTGCTGTATCAGGACCAGCACGCGCTGCGCTTCGGGCGGCAGCGCACGGATCGAAATGACGTCTTGCGAACCGGCATGTTGCGTCGTGCGCGCCGCCGCCGGCGTGGACAGCGCCACGACTAGCGCCATGCTCATCGACACGCCAAGCAGCAGGCTGGCCAGCCAGCGCTGCCACAACGCACGGCGCAACGCCGCTCCCATCATCTTCCGCATCTGATTCCCCGCAATGCCCAGCATGAGTCCGCCGCGCGCAGCCGTCTGCGCAGGCCGTCGCTAACCGCGGCCTAGTCGAAAAAGTCGATCACATCGGACCGACGACTGAGCGTATCGCCAAACCCCAACGCGATCAACTCACGGGTGTACCCGGGTTCGAACAAGAGATACGACGCCAGCGCGGCGCCGCGCGGATCGCCGGTGCGCGACGACACGCCGATGCCGCCCAGCAGGCCGCGGATCGACGGCGGCAGGCTGGCCGTATGGCGCGACGCGATGTCGTCCAGCCGCTGGCTCGGCGCGATCACCAGCACCTTGACGGGACGCAGGTCCGACCCCGTGCGCCGGTCGGCGGGCAGCAACGCCAGGGTCTGGTTGATGCGTTCAAGCCGTTCCACGTCCACCGCCAGGCTGTCCAGGAAGATGTTGGACAAGGCATGGCCCGCGATCTGCGCCACCGACGGGTAGGCGTTCGGGACCGGTGCGGCTCGGGCGGGTTCATGCATGCGCCCTGCCCCGATCACCAGCACTTTATTGGCGCCCAGATGGATGGCCGGACTGATGGGCGCCAGTTGCCGCATCGACCCATCGCCGCACCATTCGGCCGTGCCGAACACCGGCACGCGGTGCGCCGGAAATACGAAGGGGATGGCGCTGGATGCCAGCAGATGATCGACGGTCAAGGTGGTCCGGCACGCCAGCCGCTGCGTGCGCCGCCAGGGTTCGATCTCGTAGGCCGATTGATAGAAGGTGATGTGTTGGCCGGTCGTGTAGCTGGATGCCGAAATGGCCAGGGCCTGCACTGCGCCGTGCCGCAGGTTGTCGGCCAGCGCCGGGAAGTCCAGCATGCGCGTAAGCAGATCGCCCAGCGGCCGGTTGTCGAGCAGCGACCGCGGCTTGAGCCGCCCCAGCCGCGCCAGCATCCAGCCGAACGACAGCATGGACAGCCACCGCGCGCCGGTGCGCATCACGCCCAGCGCATCGGCGCGGTACACCTGTTCGGCATGGAAGTGTTCCCACACCTGCAGCATGCGGTCCACGGTTGCGGCAATGTCGTCCGCGCCGCAGGCCAGGGCGCTGGCGTTGATGGCGCCCGCCGACGTGCCGCAGATCACGGGGAAAGGATTGTGCGTCAGCCCGCCGGGCCGTTCCTGCAGGATCTGCACGACGGCCTTGAGCACACCGACCTGATAGGCCGCGCGGGCGCCACCCCCAGTCAGGATCAGTCCGACCGTGTCGGGATCCTTGGGCGGCGATGCAATCGAAGTGGGATAGTCGCCTGCGGCAGGCTGGCCGCCTGCAGACCTTGCGTCCACAGGCGATGCCCCCGCCGGCACATCACCGGCGGGAGCATCATGCACATCAGGCCTGGCGTGTGGCGTTGGCATCCATGACCGTCAGGGCAGTCATGTTGATGATGCGGCGGACCGTGGCGCTGGCCGTCAGGATGCTGACCGGCGCCTTGCAACCCAGCAGGATCGGACCGATGGCCACGTTGTTGCCGGCGGTCGTCTTGAGCAGGTTGTACGAGATGTTGGCCGACTCGATCGTCGGGCACACCAGCAGGTTCGCTTCGCCCTTGAGCGTCGTGTTCGGCAGCAGGCGGTTGCGCAGCGTTTCGGACAGAGCGCAGTCGCCGTGCATTTCGCCGTCGATCTCGAGCCAGGGCGCCATGTCGCGCACCAGTTCCAGTGTGCGGCGCATCTTGACCGCGGATGGCGAATTGTTCGACCCGAAGTTCGAGTGCGACAACAACGCGGCCTTGGGTTCGACGCCCAGGCGCTGCATTTCTTCGGCGGCCTGGATGGTGATCTCGGCCAGCTGCTCGGCCGTCGGATTCTCGTTCACGTGCGTGTCGACCAGCACCAGGGTGCGGTTCGGCAACACCAGGAAGTTCATCGCGGCGTAGACCTTGGCGTCGGGGCGGCGGCCAATGACTTCGTCAACGAACTGCAGGTGGTTCGAGTACGGACCCACGGTGCCGCAGATCATGCCGTCGGCGTCGCCGGTGTGCACCATCATGGCGCCGATCAGCGTCAGCCGGCGGCGCATTTCAATCTTCGCGTATTCCTTGGTGACGCCCTTGCGGTTCGTCATTTCCCAGTACAGCTGCGAATATTCGCGATGGCGTTCGTCGAATTCGGTGTTGGTGACTTCGACGTCGACACCCAGGCGCATGCGCAGGCCGAGCTTTTCGATGCGTTTGGCCAGCACGGCAGGACGGCCCACCAGAATCGGCTTGGCCAGACCGTCGTCGATCACGGCCTGCACGGCGCGCAGCACGCGTTCATCTTCGCCTTCGGTGTAGACGATGCGTGCCTTGCCGCCGCTGGCGACCGTGCGGCGCGCGGCGCCGTACAGCGGACGCATGAACGCGCCCGAGTGGTAGACGAATTGCTGCAGCTGTTCGACATAGGCTTCCATGTCGGTGATCGGCCGCGTGGCGACGCCCGAGTCCATGGCCGCGCGGGCCACGGCCGGTGCGATACGCACGATCAGGCGGGGGTCGAACGGCTTGGGAATCAGGTATTCCGGACCGAAAGCCTGGTCGGCCGTGTCGTAGGCCGCCGTGACGATTTCGCTCTGCTCTTCACGCGCCAGTGCGGCAATCGCGTGCACGCACGCAATTTCCATTTCGCGCGTGATCGTGGTGGCGCCCACGTCCAGCGCGCCGCGGAAGATATACGGGAAGCACAGGACGTTGTTGACCTGGTTCGGATAGTCCGAACGGCCGGTCGCCATGACGGCGTCGTCACGCACGCTCTTGACCAGTTCCGGCAGGATTTCCGGGGTCGGGTTGGCCAGCGCCATGATGATCGGGCGCGGCGACATCGTGGCGACCATTTCCGGCTTGAGCACGCCGCCGGCGGACAGGCCCAGGAACACGTCGGCGTCCTTGATGACGTCGGCCAGCTTGCGATGGTCGGTCGGCTGCGCAAAGCGCGCCTTGTCCGGATCCATCAGCGTGGTGCGGCCCTGGTACACGACGCCTTCGATGTCGGTCACCCAGATATTGCTGATCTTGACGCCCATGTCGACCAGCAGGTCGATACATGCCAGCGCGGCTGCGCCGGCGCCCGACGTGACGAGCTTGATTTCGTCGATCTTCTTGCCGACGACTTCCAGGCCGTTGATGATCGCCGCCGCCACCGTGATCGCGGTGCCGTGCTGGTCATCGTGGAACACCGGAATGCTCATGCGTTCGCGCGCCTTGCGCTCGACCACGAAGCACTCGGGTGCCTTGATGTCTTCCAGGTTGATCCCGCCAAAGGTCGGTTCCAGCGCGGCGATGATGTCGACCAGCTTGTCGGGGTCGTTTTCGTTCAGTTCGATGTCGAACACATCGATACCGGCAAACTTCTTGAACAGGACGGCCTTGCCTTCCATGACCGGCTTGGAGGCCAGCGGACCGATGGCGCCCAGGCCCAGCACGGCGGTGCCGTTGGTGATGACCGCGACCAGGTTGCCCCGCGCGGTGTAGCGGAAGGCGTTGGCGGGGTCGTCGACAATGGCCTCACACGCGGCCGCGACGCCGGGCGAATAGGCGAGCGCGAGGTCTCTCTGGTTGGAGAGTTGCTTGGTCGGTGCAATGGAAATTTTGCCCGGACGACCTTGCTCGTGATATTCGAGGGCGGCCTTGCGCAGATTGGGATCGAGGGGTTGAGCCATTGTCGTTGTTGTGCCCTGGGGGGTAGACAGTTTGCGAGCCACGGATTATCCGCTCCAAACCGGGATCAGACAACCTGACTGGGGAATAGGCCCAACGGATCGAAACATCCTTTGACCATATCGTCCATGTCATCGAGCACGTGACGGCGCACCGGCGCAAGCGCTGCGGGCGCCGCGGGCGCCGCGGACGGCGACGCAGACGGCGGCGCGGCAGGCGCGTCCGGCGGTATCGGCGGTATCGGCGACTGCCGCGACATCAATTGCGACTGCTGCGACATCAACTGCGACTGCCGCGACATCAACTGCAGCTGCACCCGGCCGGTCCATGCCAGCGTGCCGGCGCTGCCCAGCAGCAGGTGCGCCGGATTGGGCGCGAGCGCGTCGCTGCCCGGCGTGCCGCCCGCTGCCTCTGCTGCCGCCGCCGCATCTGCCACCGCATCATCCCCGGGTGCTTCCCCCATCGGCGTCAGCGCATCCAGCCGGTACCTGGCCAGCCATCGCGGCTGCGCCAGCAGCGTCTGCATGGACGTCGCCCCGCTCAATTCGAACAAGGACGAAATCAGCCGGCTGCTGGCCGCCGACCGCAGTGGCCGCGTCGCGTCCACGCCGAATGGCCCAAGGCGTTCGAACTCGCCCCCGGCCAGCATCACGTCGGCCCACCGCAGACCGGAATCGCGGCAGTGCCCCGGCCGCCACGGCGCCGGCGCGGCCATCCACGACGCCACCGTGGCCGCATCATCGCCGTGGGGCCAGGTCCAGCCGGTATCGGCCAGGGCCTGGCGCAGCATGCCAAAGGTGCACCCCACATCCACGTCGATGCGGCCCTGCGCCAGGTCCACCGAGCCCAAGGTAGTCAAGTCGTCCACATCCAGGATCAGCCAATGCCGGTCAGCTGGCTGCAGCGCCGGATCCGCACCCGGCAGCACCAGCATGACGCCCAGTTCCGCGCTCAGTGCGCGCGCGTGGAACACGTCTTCATCCCGCGCCACCCGCAAGCGCGCGCGCCCGGGCGCACCCGGCGCCGGGGTCTCGTCGTCCACACGGCCCTGCGCCGCCCGCGCCAGGCGCTGGCAGAAATTGGCCCACGGCGTGGCCGCGGCAAGCCGGGGCAGGAAGAAGGCGCGGCGACCGGGTTTCATGGATGGGTGCGGGGGACTCAGGAAGGGGTGAAAGGGGCAATGCCCCATTGTAGGTCCGGTAAACTTCAGCCATGCCCCGCCTCGCCTCCCGTATCTCCCGCATTTCTCCGTTCTACGCCATGGAAGTCGTCAAGCAGGCCGCGCAGTTGCAGGCGGCCGGGCGCGACATCATCCACATGAGCATTGGCGAACCCGACTTCACCGCCATTCCGGCCGTGGTCGACGCGCTCGATGCGGCTGCCCGCAGCGGGCGCAGCCAGTACACCGAAGCCCTGGGCATTCCGGCGCTGCGCGAAGCGATCGCCGGCTTCTACGCCACCCGCTTCTGCGCGCAGGTTGATCCATCACGCGTGATCGTGACCGCGGGCGCATCGGGCGCGCTGATGCTGGCGTGCGCCGCGCTGATCGAACCAGGACAGGAAGTCCTGATGCCCGATCCGACCTACCCGGCCAACCGGCACATTGTTACCGCCGCGGGGGGCACGCCGCGGCTTATCCCGTCGGGCCCGGCTGACCGCTTCCAACTGTCGGCGGACCATGTCCGGCAGCACTGGACGCCGTCCACCGCCGGCGTCATCGTTGCGTCACCCAGCAACCCGACCGGCACGTCGGTCGCGCCCGATGTGCTGGCCGAGATCGCCGCCGAAGTTCGCGCCCGCGACGGCTTCACGCTGGTCGACGAAATCTACCTGGGTTTGAGCTACGACGGCGACCGGCGATCCGCCGCGGTGCTGGGCGACGACGTGATCCTGGTGAACAGCTTTTCCAAGTACTTTCACATGACGGGCTGGCGCCTGGGCTGGCTGGTCGTCCCGCCCGACCTGGTGCCCGCATTCGAAAAACTGGCGCAGAACGTCGTGATCTGCCCGTCCGCATTGTCGCAGCATGCCGCGCTGGCCTGCTTCACGCCGGAATCGCTCGATATCTTCGAAACCCGGCGTGGCGCCTTCCAGCAGCGGCGTGACTTTTTGCTGCCCGCATTCGAACGTTTGGGCCTGTCCGTACCGGTGCGGCCGGACGGCGCCTTCTATATATATAGTGATGTGAGCGCCCACGCATCCGACAGCTTCGATTTTGCGACCCGCCTGCTCAATGAAGCGGGCGTGTGCGCGGTGCCGGGACTGGACTTTGGCGACGCCGATGCGCACCGCTACCTGCGCTTTTCGTACGCGACCGAACTGAGCCGGCTGGAAGAAGCCATGGCGCGGATCGGCGACTTTCTGGGCAAGGCCTGACCTCACGGCCAGGCATCCGCCTGCGGCGTGCCTATCCGACGGCAACAGGCCTGACCTGTCCGCCCATGAAAAAAGCCCCGATGGCAATCACCGGGGCTTTTTTTCAGACTGCTGCACCACGCAAGGCCAGCGGGCATCACCCCACCCTGCCTGCCAGCGCAAAAATTACATCATGGCCGACGAGGCAACCACTTGCTGACCGGCGGCGGGGCGCGGGGGTTCGTTCGACGCGGACTGCGCAGGCTTGGCCAGCGGCGCGATCTGTTGCATGCCGGCAGCGGATGCCAGGCGGCGGCGTTCGGCCAGGACCTTCTCGCCATACGGGCTCACGCCATCGGCGGTCACGCCCACATACATGCGCAGACCCGTCACCAGCGAACCGCCGCGGGCGATGCAGTCACGCAGGATCATGGCGCCGACGCGGATGTTCGCGACCGGATTGAACGCAGCCTGCTCGCCACCAAAATGCTGGAATTTGTCCTGGTGCACCCGGGTCAGGACCTGCATGAGGCCCTGGGCGCCTACCTGGCTTTCGGCAAACGGATTGAAGCTCGATTCGATGGCGATGATCGCCAGCAGCAGGAGGGGATCCAGACCCATCTCCTGGCCCACGCCATAGGCGGTAGAAATCAGCATGCGGGTCGCTTCGTTCGACACACGGTACTTGCCCGTGATGTAGCGGCGCAGCGATTCGACCTGGGCCGGGGACATCTTCACGGCCGGCAGCTTGTGCACCGATTGGCCGTCGCCCATGGACTCCAGGAAAGCGACCGTGCGGCTGTGCGGCACATCCAGCGGAACGATCACGTCGTCCACGGGGGTAGCGGGCACGCTAGCTGCTACAGCGTCGGTGTGCCATTGAAAAACGTTGTTCCGCAGATCCGGGACGGACCAGACGGCACCCATGACGACCAATAATGCGAGGCCGAGAAAACCGGTGAACGAGCGTGACAGGTCGGCAACGCCTTTGTGGGCGTTGGTTGCCATCAGCTTGAGCGACGTGCGCGGTTGCGCGTCGGGCATGCTTATTACCTCCTTGCTGAGGCCGGCAGACAATGCGCGTCCCTGGAAGAGTGAGCTTCCAGCAATGACATCACACACCTGACAGCCCGCTTGGCTGTACATCGCACCGCTATCAGAACGATAAGGCGGTACACCTGCACGGCGCGGGGTCGCAGAGACTCCCTGATGGCCGTGCCTGTTTCGGGCTAGGACGCGTTCGCGCCGCTAGGAACTCCAGTAGGGTGGGCGCCCGATGGCCCGTTTGACCAGCCTGATCGCTCTGTCGGAACCCGCGCTTGCGGGACATGGTGGAAGGACAGAAATCGTGATCAGGCGTACGCTGAAAGTGGCCCGATTTTAGGAACCGATCTTTGACCGGTCAACCAACCCCCGGACAAAAGCGCCCCGATTCAGCCGTTTTAGCAGCCATCTGAAGATGTAAGCGGATTTGAATCCGCCATATATGGAAAGATCGGGAAAAGTGAGTGGTCACTCTCAAGATTTATGGCGTAGATTTTGAACACACTTTTAAAAGACCCGTAAATTCTGGGCATTTTGGGCCCGGGTTTGCCCTCGATTCGGACCTTCGGCGGCAGGGTGTCGACCCCCGCTCCGGCTCCCTTCTGCGGCCCCTCGGGCGCCTTGCTGAAGCCGCCGGACGCCTCTGGTACCCTGGCAGTACCGCCCTCTTTTCCAAGGCTTTGCACGAGTGAAATACCGCGATCTCAGAGACTTCATCCGCCAGCTCGAATCCATGGGCGAGCTCAAGCGGATCACCACCCCGGTGTCCACTCACCTTGAAATCACCGAAATTTCCGACCGCGTGCTGCGTGCCGGGGGTCCGGCGCTGCTGTTCGAACATGTGACGCAGCCGGGCCGGGGCCGTGCGGCGATGCCCGTGCTGGCCAACCTGTTCGGCACGCCCAAGCGAGTCGCCCTGGGCATGGGCGCCGACGACGTGAGCGCATTGAAGGACGTGGGCGAGCTGCTGGCGTCGCTGCGCGAACCGGAACCCCCACGCGGTTTCAAGGACGCGCTGGCCAAGGTGTCGATGCTCAAGTCGGCCCTGTGGGACATGGCACCGCGCACCGTGCGCAGCGCGCCGTGCCAGGAAGTGGTGATCGAGGGCGCCGACGTGGACCTGGGCGCCCTGCCCATCCAGCATTGCTGGCCCGGCGACGTGGCGCCCTTGCTGGCGTGGGGCCTGGTGGTGACCAAGGGCCCGCAGCGCAAGCGCCAGAACCTGGGTATCTACCGGCAGCAGCCGATTGCCCGCAACAAGCTGATCATGCGCTGGCTGTCGCACCGCGGCGGCGCGCTGGATTTCCGTGACCACATGCTGGCCCACCCCGGCGAACCCTTCCCGGTGTCGGTGGCGCTGGGAGCGGATCCGGCCACGATCCTGGGCGCGGTCACCCCGGTGCCCGACGCGCTGTCCGAATACCAGTTTGCGGGCCTGCTGCGCGGCGGCCGGACCGAAACGGTCAAGTGCATCGGCAACGACCTGACGGTGCCCGCATCGGCCGAAATCGTGCTGGAAGGCTACCTGCTGCCGTCGACCGATCCGCGCGCGGTAGCGCCCGTGGTGCCTGATGGCGTGACCCCGCCCCCCTCCACCGGCTACGAAATGGCGCTGGAAGGCCCGTACGGGGATCACACGGGCTATTACAACGAACAGGACTGGTTCCCGGTGTTCACGGTGGAACGTATCACCATGCGCCGCGACCCCATCTACCATTCCACCTATACCGGCAAGCCGCCCGACGAACCCGCGGTGCTGGGCGTGGCGCTGAACGAGGTGTTCACGCCGCTGCTGCGCCGCCAGCTGCCGGAAATCGTGGACTTCTACCTGCCGCCCGAAGGCTGCAGCTACCGCATGGCCGTGGTGTCGATCCGCAAGCAGTACGCCGGACACGCCAAGCGGGTCATGTTCGGCATCTGGAGCATTCTGCGGCAGTTCATGTACACCAAGTTCATCGTCGTGGTGGACGAGGACATCGACGTGCGCGACTGGGCCGAAGTCATCTGGGCGATCACCACCCGCATGGACCCGGTGCGCGACACGCTGTTGGTCGAGAACACGCCGATCGACTACCTGGACTTTGCGTCACCGGTGTCGGGACTGGGCGGCAAGATGGGGCTGGATGCCACCAACAAGTGGCCGGGCGAGACGACCCGCGAATGGGGCACGCCGATCGTGATGAACGACGAGGTCAAGTCACGCGTCGACGCGATGTGGGGCGAGCTGGGGCTTTGACACATCCCTCAACAACGCGCCTTTGCGGAAAACAGTAAGCTTGCAACGCGAACTTCGCGTTTCCATCAAATAAGGAGTCCTCATGGCCCAAGCCACCGCCCGTCACATCCTGGTTTCGACTGAAGCCAAGGCCGCAGAACTGAAAAGCGCCATTGAAGGCGGCGCCGACTTTGCACAGATCGCAAAAGAAAACTCGAGCTGCCCGTCGGGCCGCAACGGTGGCGAGCTTGGCTCGTTCGGTCCTGGCCAGATGGTCAAGGAATTCGACACCGTCGTGTTCAGCGCCCCGATCAACGTCGTGCAAGGCCCGGTAAAGACCCAGTTCGGCTACCACCTGCTGGAAGTCACCAGCCGCAGCTAAGCCGCGCGTCTGGAATGCAAAAAGGCCCGATGACAATCGGGCCTTTTTGTTTGCATCGGTTCGGTCAGTAGTACCGTCCGCCGCCCGGTCCGTTGACCGCGCGCCAGATCTTGTACGCCTGCATCGCAACGGCCGCGACGCCGCCCAGTTTCGCCAGCTTGAAGACGCCGCCGGACGCCACGCGGGCCAGCAACATCGAAATGGCCGACGACACGATCGGGTAACGCCGCAGGTTCTGGAACACGCTGAGCGCGATCGCAGGACCCTGCTGCCCCAGCACGCGTGCTGGAAGGGCCAGGCGGATCAGAGCCGACGGGGTGGCCGCCGACTTGACCCGGCCCGCATGCGCCGCGAACTCCATCCGTTCGATGGACGCCCGCGCCAGCAGCAGTTCCTTGCGGGTGGCCAGTTGCGAACGCGCGTCGCTCATGGCCGGCTCCGGTAGGCGTCGTCGGGTTCGTCGCCCGCGAGCAGCTCACGATCCCGTTCCAGTTCCGCCAGCGTTTCCTCGAAGGCGATCGGTGCATCGATCGCTTTCTTGCGAACCGCGAGCAGCATGCCGATCCCCAGCACCAGGTAGACGAGGCCTACCAGCAAGATGGAGAGCAGACGATGATCGGTGTCCCAGAAGGCGACGACGACCAGGAACGAGAACATCAGCAGGCCGATCGCCAGACACAGCAGGCCGGCCAGCGCCAGGATCAGCAGGCCCATCAGACGCGTCTTTTCCTCGGCGAGTTCTATCGCAACGAGTTCAAGCCGCGTCTTGAGGATGCCTACCGACGTAGCGGCAAGCGACCTGAGCGATCCGACCAGTGGGAGAGGTCCGGGCACCTTGCGCGGAACGCTTAACGACGACCGCTGTTGACGACCAGGCCAGCCAGGAAGCCGACCGCGGCGGCGATGCCGATGGCGCGCCAGGGGCTTTCATGGACGAAGTCGTCGGTGACGCGGGCAGCCTGCTTGCTGCGTTCCATGACGGAGTCCTGCACGTCGACCAGTTTTTCCTTGGCGCGCTTGAGCGATGCCAGCGCGCTTTCACGCAGTTCAATGGCACGGTCGCCCGTGCTGGCTGCGGCTTGCTTGAGCAGATCTTCTGCGTCAGTCAGCACCACTTTCACATCGGTGATGAGCTTTTCTTTTCCGGCTGTAGACATAGGTTATTGCTCCTGTGCGGTGTGGTTGACGATCGATCATAGCAGCGTCGTTCCGCATCCGGAACCCATACCTGCATGGCGCATCATCGGGTAACACCTGCAACCTAAGCTTGCAGCTTGGCCATGGGACTCGACCGCTTAGCGCGCGGCGATCCAAGCGATGAGCTGGTCATTGAAGGCATTGACCGACTGCGCTTTCTCGTCGTTGACCACGCTCACGACCAGGTACCGCTTGCCGCTGTTGGCGAGCACGTAGCCGGCCATGGCCCGCACGTCGCGCAGCGACCCGGTCTTGAGGTGGGCCATGCCCTGCGCCGACGGATCGCGCAGCCGCCGGCGCACGGTGCCATCGGTCCCGGAGATCGCCAGCGATGACACGAACTCGGGCATGACGGCCGACTTCCACGCCGACCCCAGCAGCCGGCTCAGGCTGTCGGCCGAGATGCGACCATCGCGGGAAAGCCCTGATCCGTTATCGAGCACCAGCTCGGGAAAGTTCAGGCCGCGCGCCGCCAGAATCGCGCTGACGGCCTGCCCGCCGCTGGCCACCGTGGCCGGTCCGCGCTCATGGTTGGCGCCCAGGGTCAGCAGCAGCGACCGCGCCATCACGTTGTTGCTGAGCTTGTTGATGCGCCGCACCACATCGCCCAGGGGCGGCGAATCGTGCGATGCGAACAGCACCGCGTCGGGCGGCACCTGCCCCTGGCGGATGCGGCCGGTCAATGTCCCGCCCTGCTCCTGCCACATCAGCTTGAAGGTCGCTTCGGCATGGGCGGGCTGGGGCAGCGCCAGCCGGTACACGGTGAACTCGCCACACGACCCGGCCGCGGTGCCCGTCACCCGCATCGACACGCCGCCGCTGGGCGTAATGAAAGGCTCGGTCGAGACCACGGGTGATCCGGGGCAGACGGCATCCGACCACTTGGGCACGCCATCGACCCGCACACCGGGCAAGGGCGGATCCATGACCACCCGCCACTGGCGCGCATCGCGGTCAGGCGTGAACAGCAGGCGCACGGCGCCCAGCCCGACCATCCAGGCGTCGGGGCTGGCGTTATACGGACGCGAAGGGTCATTGTCGAACGCGCCCGGATCGATGGCCACCGGACCAAAAATGCTGCGGTCGACGATGAGTTCGGGAATACGGCGGACGCCCCGCACCCGCAGTTCGCGCAGCAGGCTCCACAAGTCTTCCAGCTGGAATTCCGGATCGCCGCTGGCCCGCAGGTACAGCGGGCCCGACAGGCTGCCATCGGGCAGGCGCGTGGTGCCCGGTTCGACCAGCAACTGGGTGCGCCAGACGTAGGCCGGACCCAGGCTGTCGAGCGCGCTGAAGGTGGTGACCAGCTTCATGACCGACGCGGGGTTGCGCGGCTGCTGCGGGTTCACGCCGATCAGGCGCTGGCCGTCCACCTCTTCCACCACGACCGACAGCGCCGATTCGGGCAGGCCGGTGGCGGCCCAGGCGCCGGTCAGTTCCGGCGGAAGGGATTGGGCAGCGGCGGCAAAAGAAAGGGCTGACGACGCGGCAATGGCGATGGCGCCGAGCAGGCGCACCATGACGCGGTGGCCTGGCTGGCCGGCCCGCAACGGGCCGCGGCGGTTGTCCTGCTCACTGCCGTCATGGCCTGATGCCGGGGCCGCACCGCCCCGTGTCCGCAACCGCATGATCCCCCAACCGCCCTTCTTCACAGACCTCTCCCGCTATTGCATCGACATGCCAGCCCAGAGCATACCGGGAGAGGCTGACAGCCCGCTGGGCGCGCGGCGCATGCACGCCGCGGTGTGGCGGCCGGGCGACGGGGTCAGGCATCAGCGCGCCGTCGTTTACGCCGTCAAGGATTCTTCGTATCGGACCAGCAGTTGCCGCATGTCCTGCACGGACCCGCGCAGCGTATCGGTGGCGGTCGACAAGGACGATACCGAGGCGGCCGTGCGTTCGACCTCGCCCGAGATGCCTTCCATGCTGGTGGCGACTTCCTGCGACGCGGCCGACTGCTGCTGCAGCATGTCGGAAATGTCGCGCGACCGTTCCACCACCATCGACGACGACTGGCGCACCCGTTCGAAAAAGCCCGCGCTTTCGCGGATCTGTTCGCCACTGTTCTTGACCGACGCCACGGCCTCTTCCATCGACCGCGACGTTTCCGTGGCAAAGCGCGTGATGGCTTCGAGTGCGTGACCAATGTCGTCCGTGCTGCCTGCCGTGCGGTCCGACAGCGTCCGCACTTCTTCGGCCACCACACCAAAGCCGCGGCCGTTTTCGCCCGCGCGCGCCGCTTCGATGGCGGCGTTCAAGGACAGCAGGCGGGTCTGGCTGGCGATCTCGCTGATCGCCCGGGTCACCCCGGAAATGGTCGACACCAGCGCATGCAGCGACCCGATCTGCTGATTGGTGCGGCCCACGGCATCGGCCACCGAATGCGTGCCGCGCACCGAATCGCCGATCTTGCCTTCGGCCGTGTCGACCTCGCCCAGCGCCGATTCCGACAAGGACAGGGCCGTGGCCGTGTGCTGCGAGGCTTCGGCAATCGCCACGCTCATTTCTTCGACAGCCGCCGCGATGCGGGTGATGCGATCGCGCTGTTCATCGACCACGCTGCTGATCGCCGCGATTTCGCGGCCCACGCGATCCGCGCCGCCTTCCACCGCGCCCGCCACCTGCAGGACGTCGCACAGGGTCGAACGCAAGTGGATGCGCGTGGACTCGATCCGCATGGGCAGGCCCAGCAGGTCGAACTGATGTTTGCCCTGGATGCCAATCGACAGCACGCCCTGGCCTATCGCATCCAGCGCCTGGTCGGCGCGGCGGATCGGGCCGCTGACCCGGCGGCGCCACAGCGCCACGCCCGCCGCCAGCAAGGCGGCTTCCCCCGCCAGCCAGCCCCAGTGCGGCGCCAGGTACATGCCCGCGAACAGGCCGATCGTGGCCGCCGCCACGCCCACGCCCCACGGCGTCGGGTCGTGCCACCAGCGGCGGCGCGGCGTGACCGGAAAACGGGCCGCGCCACGCTTGATCGCCGCATACAGGTCGGCCGCGCGCGCCACCTCGGCACGGTCGGCCGCGTTGCGGACCGACATGTAGCCGACCAGCTTGCCGTTGTCATGCAAGGGCGTTGCGTACGCTTCGACCCAATAGAAGCCGCCATCCTTGCTGCGGTTCTTGACCATGCCGCGCCACGGCTGTCCGCGCTTGAGCGTGTTCCACATGTCGGCAAACGCTTCGGACGGCATGTCGGGGTGGCGGACGATGTTGTGGTGTTCCCCCAGCAGCTCTTCCCGCGTGAACCCGCTGACTTCGATAAAGGCCGGGTTCGCATAGGTGATACGCCCGGTCAGGTCGGTGGTCGTCACCACGGGACGATGGGCGTCGACAAAATGTTCGACCGCGGTAACCGGCTGATTGTTGCGCATAGTGGAAAAGGGTCTACTGGAAGGCGATCCTCACATTGACGGCATAAATCTCACGAAGTTGAGCCCTATTTGTTGACATGCCATTGTGGGCATCGGCGCGCCGGGTGGCATGCTCTAAACTTGCGGATTGACCTTGCGCACCCCAGACCAGGAGCCACAGCATGAAGACCAAAGCCGCCATCGCATGGAAAGCCGGATCCCCCCTGACCATCGAAGAAGTCGACCTTGAAGGGCCGCGTGCCGGCGAAGTCCTGGTCGAGATCAAGGCCACCGGCATCTGCCACACCGATTACTACACGCTGTCGGGCGCCGACCCGGAAGGCATCTTCCCGTCCATCCTGGGTCACGAAGGCGCCGGCATCGTGCTCGAAACCGGCCCGGGCGTCACGTCCGTCAAGAAAGACGATCACGTCATTCCGCTCTACACCCCCGAATGCCGCCAGTGCAAGTTTTGCCTTTCGCGCAAAACCAACCTGTGTCAGGCCATTCGCAGCACGCAGGGCCGCGGCCTGATGCCCGACGCCACCTCGCGCTTTTCGCTGGATGGCAAGCCGATCTTCCATTACATGGGCACGTCGACCTTTTCGAACTACATCGTGGTCCCGGAAATCGCGCTGGCCAAGATTCGTGAAGACGCGCCCTTCGACAAGGCCTGCTACATCGGCTGCGGCGTGACCACCGGCGTGGGCGCCGTGGTGTTCAGCGCCAAGGTCGAAGCCGGCGCCAACGTGGTCGTGTTCGGCCTGGGCGGCATCGGCCTCAACGTGATCCAGGGCGCCAAGATGGTCGGCGCCAACAAGATCATCGGCATCGACCTGAACCCCGAACGCGAAGCCATGGCCCGCAAGTTCGGCATGACCGACTTCATCAACCCGTCCAAGGTCGAGAACGTGGTCGACGCCATCGTGCAACTGACCGACGGCGGCGCCGACTACAGCTTCGAATGCATCGGCAACGTCAAGACGATGCGCCAGGCGCTGGAATGCTGCCACAAGGGTTGGGGCCAGTCCTTCATCATCGGCGTGGCCGCGGCCGGCGAAGAAATCGCCACGCGTCCGTTCCAGCTGGTGACCGGCCGCGAATGGAAAGGCTCGGCCTTCGGCGGCGCACGCGGCCGCACCGACGTGCCCACCATCGTCGACTGGTACATGGACGGCAAGCTGAACATCGACGACCTGATCACGCACACCCTGCCCCTGGAACGCATCAACGAAGGCTTCGACCTGATGAAGAGCGGCGAGTCGATCCGGTCCGTGGTGCTGTATTGATGCCCGGGGAGTCCCGCATGCTTGAACTCCTGAACGAACACCGCTGCTTTGGCGGACACCAGCGCTTCTACCGGCACGCGTCGACCGCGATCGGCCTGCCCATGAAGTTCTCGGTGTTCGTGCCCGAAGGCGCCGAGGCCGGCAAGGTGCCCGTGCTGTTCTACCTGGCCGGCCTGACGTGTACTGAAGAAACCTTCATGACCAAAGGCGGCGCGCAGCAATTCGCGGCCGAGCACGGCATCATGCTGGTCGCGCCCGACACCAGCCCGCGCGGCGCCAACGTGCCCGGCGAAGCGGACAGCTGGGACTTTGGCGTGGGCGCCGGCTTTTATGTCGACGCCACCCAGGCGCCCTGGTCCACCCATTACCGGATGGACAGCTACGTGACGCAGGAACTGTTCGACATCGTCACGTCCGAGCTGCCCGGCGACGCCGATCGCGTGGGCATCTTCGGCCATTCGATGGGCGGCCACGGCGCGCTGGTCCTGGCGCTGCGCAACCCCGGCCGCTTCAAGTCGGTTTCGGCTTTCGCACCGATCGCCGCGCCCAGCCAGTGCCCCTGGGGGCACAAAGCCCTGGGCAATTACCTGGGACCGGACCGCGCGGCCTGGGCACGGTACGACGCCACCGCGCTGATGGCGACGATGCAGTCACCGTTCCCGCAAGGCATTCTGGTGGACCAGGGCCTGGCCGACAAATTCCTGGCGGAGCAGCTGTACCCCGACGCCTTCGAAGCCGCCTGCCAGCAGGCCGGCCAGCCGCTGACACTGCGGCGGCACGAGGGGTACGACCATGGGTACTACTTCATCTCGACGTTCATAAAGGATCACGTGGCGTTTCATGCGCGGAATCTGCAAGGATGATCGAGCGACAGAGCAGGCTTGACCCGCTTGGTCGATTCGCTTAGATTGGAGTTTCGGAACGACTGACCGGATGAGATTGAGCGTTCCCCAGCAGCGCAAGCTGTACTCGCGCAAGGCGGGTTGCAAATGGTGTCCGGATCTGCAGTACGAAAGGCGCCTTTATCGGCGCCTTTTTCTTTGGTTATTCGTATCGTCATCGGCGGGTACTAACTCGCTCCTCGCGATAGACCTTCCCGCACAACAGATGAAAATTCATGTGCCCTTTGAGCACCGGTGCGTGGCGCAGGCGGTCTTGGGGATAGGCGCTTTCGACGATCAGGTTCAGATCCTGACGCGACCGCATGGCAACGCCTGCCCGACGAATCTCAAAAAATACGTGGTACGGACCTGTGGGGTTGTCCACCCGAATCGACACGCGCTGGCGTCCTCCTCCATCCGGCAGCGCGTCCTTGTTTGCGTCCCTGGATTCATCCCATTTTTCAGTAAAGCAATGGTTGGAATAGGTGACATGCACGCGCAACTCACGGCCTGCCAATCGACTGAAGAACACCAGAGAAAAGGGGTCCAGGTGCGAGAGGTCAAAGGCCCGTTCCCCGACGATGACAGGTTTGAAGTACGCCACGTGACGCCGACCACAGTATCTATGCGGCCGTCAGTATGGCTTCCGGTTCGGCTAGCGGCCACCCGGCGCACGGACAAGAATGTCCGTATCACGAAGCGGGAAAGCCGAGCTGCGCGCAACCTGAATCCCATCCCCGCAAGTCGCCAAGGCGCCGTCGATCCGGCGCCTTTTTTTGCCTGCGTGATCACGTCCCGCGCAGCGCGTGCCCATGCTCCTGGCAGTACTCCACCAAGGTATCGATGAACAGCCGCACGCGGGGCAGCAGGTAGCGGCTTTCCAGGTAGGTGGCGTAGGCGATGCGGGTTTCGGAGGACCAGTCGGGCAGCAGGCGCGTAAGCGTGCCGGCGTGCACGGCTTCGTTGGCGACGTATTGCGGCAGGTAGCCGACGCCGAGGCCCGACGTGGTGCCGCGCATGACGGCGGTGCTGTTATTGACGCGCAGCAGGTGGCGCACCTGCAATTCGATTTCGCGTTTGCCTTTGCGCAGCATCAGGGCCGGCGAGTGGGCGGGGCCGCGGAAGGACAGGAAGCCGTGACGCCGCAGGTCGTCGGGCACCCGCACGGGCGGATGCTGCGACAGGTAGGCGGGGCTTGCATACAGGCCCCACTCAATCGGCATCAGCATCCGGGATTCGGCGTTGTCGGGCGGGTCGCGGCTGATGACGACCACCACATCCAGATCGGCTTCTTGCGGGTCCACCGTGCGGTCGGTCAGTTCCAGGTCGGACTGCACGAGGGCATTCCGTTCGACGAACCGGCACAAGGCGGGCATGACGGCGCGATTGCCGAAGGTCACGGGCGCGGTTACCCGCAGATTGCCCACCGGTTCTTCGGTCGTCTGCCGCAGGAACTGGTTGGCGCCTTTCTGTTCGGCCAGCACGCGCGCGCAGTAGGCGTAGTAGGCGCGGCCGATCTCGGTCACGTCGATCCTGCGGGTGGTGCGCCGAAGCAGCACCACGCCCAGCGACGCTTCGAGCCGCGCGATGTCCTTGCTGACCGACGATTTGGCGACGCCCAGGGACGCCGCCGCCTGCGTATAGCTGAGGGTCTCGACGATGCGGGCGAACACCGCCATCGCACCAAGCTGATCCAATGGACTCACTGTTCGCTCCTGGAAACAATCACGCCATACTAGCAGTTATCGTTTTCCAAACGAAGGACCGCTGCTATCTTGATCGCCATCGTTCAAGGAGCAGACATGCAACAGACACTGAGTCAGAAAGTGTTGGCAAAAGCCAGTGGCCGCGATCACGTGGCGGTCGGAGACGTGGTGTGGACCAAGGTGGACGTGCTGATGTCGCACGACCCCTGTATGCCCGGCGTGGTCGGCGTGTTCAAGCGGGAATTCGGCGAAGACGCCAAGGTGTGGAACGCCGACCGCTTCATCATGATCCCCGACCACTTCGTGTACACGGCCGATCCCCTGGCCAACCAGAACATCCGCCTGATGCGCACCTTTGCGCAGGCCCAGGGCATCAAACATTTCTATGACGTGGGCACCAAGGACTACAAGGGCGTCTGCCACATCGCGCTGGCTGAAGGCGGCCACAACCGGCCGGGCGAAGTGCTGTTGGGCACCGACTCGCATACCGTCACGGGCGGTGCGTTCGGCACGTTCTCGATCGGCGTGGGCAACACCGATGCGGCGTTCGCGCTGGGCACCGGCACCATCCCGCTCAAGGTGCCCGCAACCATCCGCGTGAATTACCACGGCATGATGCCCGCGCACGTCATGGCCAAGGACCTGATCCTGGAGTTGATCGGCCGATTGACGATCGAAGGCGCGACCTACATGACGCTGGAATTTGGCGGCGCGGTGGTCGATGCGATGTCGGTCGAATCACGCATGACGCTGTGCAATATGGTGGTCGAATGCGGCGCCAAGAACGGCATCATGGTGCCCAATGCGGCCACGCTGGCCTACCTGGCAGAACGCACCGACATCCCGTTCGAAGTGATGGAACCCGATGCAGACGCCATCTACGCGCAGGTGATCGATATCGACGTGACCACCCTGCAGCCGCGCGTGGCAAAGCCGCACTGCCCCGACAACGTGACGGATGTGGACACCTTGTTCGACGTGCCGCTTGCGCAGGCCTATATCGGCTCGTGCACCGGCGGCAAGCTGGAAGATTTCGTGGAAGCCGCGCGCGTGCTGCGCGGGCACACGGTGTCGGTGCCGACCTATGCCGTCCCGGCCACCAAAGAAGTGTTCCACGGCCTGATCCGCACGCATATCGCGGGGCAGTCGGTGTACGACATCCTGATCGATGCGGGGGTATTGCTGTCGTCGGAAACCGGCTGCGCTGCGTGCTGCGGCGGCCCGTCGGATACCTTTGGCCGCGTCAACGATGCGATCAGCGTGATATCGACCACCAACCGCAACTTCGTGGGACGCATGGGCAACAAGGGCGCGCAGGTCTACCTGGCCTCCCCGTACACCGTGGCCGCATCGGCCATTCGCGGGCGGATCGCCAACCCGGCGGACTATCTGGGCGCGGCCATTGCCGCGTCGGCTTCCACCCCCGCCTTTTCCCTTTGAGGAGTCGTTGATGTCATCCACTATCCCGGCCGGCCGCAACGTCATTCGCGGCACCGCCTATGTTCTTGGCGACAACATCGATACCGACCAGATCCTGACGGCCGAGTATCTCAAGATCAATCCGTCCACCCCCGACGGCTACGCCGAACTCGGCAAGCTCGCCATGTGCGGCCTGCCCGACGACGCCCTGCCCTTTGTCGATCCGGCAACCGGCGCCTGTGCCTATACGGTCATCATCGCGGGCGCGAACTTTGGCTGCGGCTCGTCGCGCGAACACGCGGTGATCGCGCTGGGGTCGGCCGGCATCCAGGCCGTGGTGGCGCAGTCCTTCGCGCGCATCTTCTTTCGCAATTGCGTGTCGACGGGCGAGGTCCTGCCCGTGGTCGCGCAGGCGGCCTTGAACGACACGGTGCGCACGGGCGACGAGGTCGAAGTGCATGTGGATGACGGCCGTGTCGTGGTGCAGGCGCGCGGCGTCAACGTGCCGACCGAACCCGTGGGCGAACTGGCCGACATCGTGACGGCGGGCGGCTTGTTCGCGTATGCCCGGGCTACCGGGCGGATGCCGGCGCGGGTGTAAGAAGGCGTGGGCGGAAGACGGCTCGCGACGCCCCCCCCTATTCCCGCTGCCGCCCCGTCGCGAACAGGTCATACGACATCTGGAACATGGCCTGCGCGTCCTGTTCCAGCACGGGGTTGTGCGGGGCGGGGCGCAGCTCGCCTGATGCGGCGTCGTAGGTCTCGGTCTGCACCGTCTTGCCGAAGCCCAGGGTCGCGATCTGATCGCCGCGCAGCATCGCA
The DNA here is from genome assembly GCF_013408655.1 of Pigmentiphaga litoralis. Classification (NCBI taxonomy): domain Bacteria; kingdom Pseudomonadati; phylum Pseudomonadota; class Betaproteobacteria; order Burkholderiales; family Alcaligenaceae; genus Pigmentiphaga; species Pigmentiphaga litoralis. The sequence continues at coordinate 224,989 of NZ_JACCBP010000002.1, read as the reverse complement.
ATGTTGCGGTTGTGGTTGAACACGGCGTAGCCGTCCTCCGGCTTCATGCGCAGGATGTCGCGGCCGGGCAGGCGTGACTCGTAGGACAGATGCAGCATGCCCAGCAGGGTCGGGCCGATGTCGATCTGGCTGGCCAGGGTGTCCACGCGTTGGGGCGCAAGGTAGGCCGGGGCGTGCACGATGAACGGGACCGAATAGGTCGGCACGGGGATCTGGGCGCGGCCATAGACGCGCGCGCCGTGATCGCCGGTCACCACCAGCACCGTGTCGCGATACCACGGCCGGGTCTTGAGCTTGTCGTAGAACTTGCCGATCGCGTAGTCGGCGTAACGCACGCCGGCGTCCCGGCCACCGCCCTTGGCCTGCACGCCCGCGATGCCTTCCGGGAACGTGAAGGGCTTGTGGTTGGACGTGCTCATCACCACCGAAAAGATCTTTTCGCCATGGGCGACTTGCTGGTCGAACACGTCCAGTGCGTTGTCCATCAGTTCTTCGTCGGCAATGCCCCAGATGTTGGAAAAGCGGGGCTTGGGCATGTCCACCCGATCCACCACGCGCCAGCCGTTACCGCCAAAGAACGCGTTCATGTTGTCGAAGGTGCCGTAGCCGCCATAGATGAAGGTGGGCGCATAGCCTGCGCGGCGGGCCACGGTCGACAGGTTGAACAGGCCTTCGTTGTGGCTGCGTTTGACGACGGCTTCGGGGGGCACGGGTGCGAGCGAGGTGGTCAGGGCTTCCATGCCGCGCACGGTGCGCGTGCCGCTGGCATACAGGTGCGTGAAGCTGACGCCGTCGCGCGCGATGCGATCCACGTTCGGCGTCAGGTCGCGGCCCCCCAGGCTGCCGACAAATTCCGAGCCCAGCGATTCCTGCAGCAGCACGATCACGTGCAGCTTGCGCGGCGGCCCCAGGTCGCTGTTGTCGACCTGGCGCGCCAGGGGATGGGTCGTGACCGACGGCGGCAGGAATTGCGTGTTGGACTGCTGCACGAGACGACGCAGGCGCACCGCGGCATCGGTGTCCGACAGGGTGGCGTAGTAGCGGTCGTAGTCGATGTCGGCATTCTTCAGTGCACTGAAGAACGAGTACACACCGTTGTCGGCCAGCTCGCCCGAGATGCGATTGGTGTTGGCGCCTTGCGCATTCTGCAAGGACAGGCCTTCGAGCGACAACGCGACCAGCACGCCGAAGACAAGCATGGCCAGCGTGCGCAGGCGCAGGGTGCCGGCGTCATCCTGGAAGGCCTGGCGGATGCGATGGCGCAGCAGAAAGGTCGCGCTCAGCCCGATCGATATCGCCGTCAGCAAGGCACGCCCGACCGGATAGGATTCACGGATATTGGTGAAGACTTCGGTGGGGTAGATCAGGTATTCGACGGCGGTGTAGTTGAAGCGCGCGTTGAACTCGTCAAAAAAGAAGACCTCGGCGGCCACCAGATACACGAAGGCGGCAATGGTCACGACAAAGCCCGCGAACACCAGGCGGCGTCCGAATCGCGACGCGAACAGGCGGCGCGGCGCGAGCCACAGGTACACGGCCAGACCGCCGCACAGATAGAGGCCAGTGACCGAATCGAGCAGCATGCCCATGGCAAAGGCGCGCGGCAGCATGGCCCAGCTGACCAGTCCGTCATGCAGGCTGACGGCCGACAGCACCACGCGGGTGATGAACGAGGTGGCCAGATAGGCCAGCCACACCAGGCCGAACAGGGCCAGGCGCCCATTGCGCAAGGACAGCGGCGCGCTGACGGGCAGCAGGGCCGCGGCAGGCGGCAGGGTTTTGACGGACGACACGATGGGGACTTCCTTGCTCCAGAGCAGACCGGAGCAAGACTACGGACCCGGGTGTCGAATCCCCGTTGAAGCCATGTCGAATTTGCGTCGAATCAGGCGGACATCAACCGAATTGCAAAGAAAACGCCGTATGGTGCGTGTCGCCCTCGGTGCTGGACGTGACCGTCAGCTTCCATCCTTGCGTGTCGCACACGCGTTTGGCAATGGCCAGGCCCAGCCCGCGTTCGCGGCCGGCCGCTTCGGGCGCCCCGGTTTCCATCCGGTCCTTCCAACGCCCGCGGTAGTAGCGTTCGAACACGAAGGGCAGATCGGGCGCCCCGATGCCGGGGCCATCGTCCGTCACCACCAGCCCGCTGCCTTGCGCCGTGACACGCAAGGTGGCCGGCGCCGCGTGGTCGATCGCGTTGCGGATCAGGTTGCGCAGCACGATCAGCAGGCCATACCGATCCAGTTCCGCCACGGCGGTGGGCGGCAGTTCGTTCACCAGCACCAGGCCCGCGCGCTGCCCGCGTTCGCTCAGGCCGCTCCAGGCGTCGTCCAGGCATTCGGCCAGGACCACCGGGGTGCGGGGGCCGGCTTCGGCGCTGCTGATGGCGCGCGCGGTTTCCAGGGTCGACCCGATCTCGTCGACGTTCTGCATGATGCGCGATAGCCGGTCGCGCAGCGGTGGCGAGACGTCTGCGTCCAGGGCAGCCATCTCGGCATCGGTGCGGATCGATGTGAGCGGCGTGCGGACTTCATGACTCAGGTTGGCCGAGAACTCGCGTTCCTGCGCAATGGATTGTTCGACCCGGTCCTGCACGCGGCTGAAGGCTTCGATCAGGCGGCCGGCTTCGTCATCGCGATCCACCTTGATCGCGGGCGCGCCCGGCGCCCAGCCCGACACGCGGTCCGTCACTTCCATCATCGGCCGCAGGATCAACCCGGCCACCGATCGCGACAGCCAGAACCCGGCCAGCGAACAGGCCAGCCACAGTCCCAGCAGGATCGCGCCGAACTCATACACCCGTTCTTCATTGTCGGTGGCGTCGTAGCGCACGAACACGCGGCCCGAGGGCGAGTCGGTCACGATCACGTGCCACACCGATTCATCGGGGTTGACCTGGTAGGCCCCCGGCGCCAGGGCCTGGATGCTTTCGGGGATCTCGTCATGTGTGCCCCCGGGCGGCGCCACCCAGGCCTTCAGGCTCGGCCCGAGTTCGAGCGGGCCACTGGCGGGCGGCACGACTTCGCCCAGCGCCAGCCGCTGCACCAGCCGCGTGGCTTCGGTCGTCACGATCTGGTCGACCAGCGCATCTTCCTGTTCGTCCAGCACCAGGTAGACCAGCGCCGCCTGCAACGCCACGAACAGGGCCACGGCGCCGGTCAGCGCCCACGTCACCCGCTGCTTCAGGGTCATGCGGCCAAAACGGCTGCCCTGCGCCACGCCCGGACGGCCCGTGACGCCGACGCCGGGGACCCCGGCCACCCGTGCCATTACGCGTCCCCCGCCGTATCGGCCAGCCGGTAGCCCACGCCATGCACGGTGTCGAGCCCGTCAAAGCCCGCGTCGGCCAACGCCTTGCGCAGCAGATGGATCTGGCTGCGCAGCGCGTCGCGTTCGGGCACGTCGTCCCCCCACAAGGCCGATTCCAGTTCGCTGCGGGGCACCACCCGGCCCGGGTCGCGGATCAGGACTTCAACGATGCGGCTGCCTTTGGGCGTCAGCTTGACGGGTTTGCCCGCCACTTTGACCGACCGCGTCCGCGCGTCAAACGCCAGTCGGCCGAATTCGCGCACGGGGTTGGCCACCACGCCGCTGGCCCGGTTCAGCAGCGCCCGCAGCCGCGCTTCGACTTCGGCCAGTGCATAGGGCTTGGTCACGTAATCGTCGGCGCCGTGCGAAAAGGCGTCCAGCTTGTCGCTCAGTTCGTCGCGCGCCGTGACCAGCAGCACGGGCGTGGCCAGCCGCAGTTCCGTGCGAAGGCGCCGCAGCACGGTAATGCCGTCCAGGCCCGGCAAGCCGATATCGAGCAGGATCGCGTCGAAGCTGTCGGCGCCCAGCCGGTACAGCGCCGACGCGCCGTCATACGCGACATCCACCGAAAAGCCCTTGGCTTCCATGAAGGCGCACAGGTTGGCCGAAATCGTAAGGTCGTCCTCGATGATGAGGACCCGGGGAAGCAGCGCGATCATGGCAGGGACACAGTCAGGTCGGCGGCCACCGGGACCGGGGCGCCGTTCAGCCGCTGAGTGTATCTGCCCGTTCATCAAAATGCGTTAAGGTTTTGCCTGCGCCGGGGTTTGCCTGCGCCGCGCCCACGAACGGAATCCCATGCCTGCCCTGACCTGTCGATCGCTGTTGGCGACCCTGCTGACCGCGCTGGCGCTTTGCGCCGGCGGGAAAAGTGCGTGGGCCGACGCCAGTGTCGACGCCAATCCCGAAGCCGCCACCGGGGTGACCGCCAAGGCGCTGGTGACGGCGCGCCACCTGATGGCCGCGACCGCCCACCCGCTGGCGACCGACGCCGCCTACGTGACGCTGCGGCGCGGCGGCAGTGCCGTCGATGCGGCGATTGCGGCGCAAATGGTGCTGACCCTGGTGGAGCCGCAATCGTCGGGCATCGGCGGCGGCGCGTTCCTGCTGCACTATGCGGCCAAGGATGGCGCGGTGCGATTCTTTGACGGCCGCGAGACGGCCCCCGCGCGGGTCAATGAAGACCTCTTTATGCGCAATGGCCGCCCCATGCCGTTCTTTGACGCCGTCAACAGCGGCAAGTCGGTCGGGGTGCCGGGTGTGCTGCGCATGCTGGAACTGGCGCATCGCCGGCACGGCAAGCTGCCCTGGGCCGACCTGTTCCAGCCCGCGATCGCCATGGCTGAAGACGGCTTTCTGGTCACGCCGCGCCTGGCCGGACTGATCGCCGGCAGCGACGCCCTGGCGCGCCAGCCGGCCGCCAGGGCCTACTTCTTTCGCCCCGATGGCACGCCGCTGCAGGTGGGCGACCGCCTGCGCAACCCTGCCCTGGCCGCCACCTTGCGCGCGATTGCCGCCCACGGCGCCGACGCCTTCTATATAGGCGCGCTGGCCGGCCGCATGGTGGACGCCGTGGCCAGCCACCCGGTGCCAGGCACCCTGTCTCGCCAGGACCTGTCGTCCTACACCGCGCTGGAACGCGAACCGGTCTGTGCGCCCTACCGCCACTACCGGGTCTGCGGCGCGTCGCCGCCCAGCTCCGGCGGCATCGCCATTGCGCAGATGCTGGGCATCCTGGCCCACACGCCGATTGACCGGCTGGCCCCCAATTCGGTTGACGCTGTCCACATATTCAGCGAGGCCGGGCGCCTGGCCTATGCCGACCGCGAACGGTACGTGGCGGATCCGGCCTTCCAGCCCGTGCCGGTCGACGCCATGATTGCGCCCGGCTATCTGGCGCAACGCGCCGCGCTGATCTCCCCCACCCGGTCCATGGGACGCGCCGCGCCTGGCGACCCGGTGCCCGGCGGCCTGGTGCGCCTGGGGCTGGACGACACGCCTGAACTGCCGTCGACCACCCATCTGTCGATTGTGGATGCCGACGGCAATGCCGTGGCCATGACTTCGACCATTGAACAGGCCTTCGGCAGCAAGATCTTCGTGGATGGATTTCTGCTCAACAATGAGCTGACCGATTTTTCGCTGTCGCCTTCCGATCCGCAAGGCCGCCGCGTGGCCAACCGGGTCGAGCCGGGCAAACGGCCGCGCAGCACCATGGCGCCCACGATCGTTCTGGCGCCTTCCAACGATGGCCGGCCGCCCCGCCTGCGGCTGGTGGTCGGGTCGCCCGGAGGCAGCGCCATCGTCAACTATGTCGCCCAGACCATCGTCGCCAATCTGGACTGGGGACTCGACATCCAGGCCGCGGTATCGCTCCCGCACCGGGGCAGCCGCAACCGCGAGACCGAACTTGAAGCCGCTACCGGGCTCGATTCGCTGATTCCCGCGCTGGAAAAGCGTGGTCATCATGTAACCTTGCATGAGTTCCCCAGTGGCGTGCATGCCATCGCGATCACGCCCGATGGTGGGTTGCAGTCGGGGGCCGACCCTCGCAGAGAAGGCACCGCGTTGGGGCGCTAGCCGAAGCCTGTTCTGCAACAGCCCGTGAATGGCGACTTACCTCGTTGCTGATGCAACATCTCGTATTACTTGCGTGAGAGTAAGGGGTATCGGATCTTGCCGTGCCCTCTAAAATCCCCCAAAGCTTTGCCCAGCCTTACACCTTTCTATTGCCAGACGTTAAGAGGTTCCGTGACTGAGTCTTCCACTATTGCCCATCGCGCGTACGCCCGACTGACCCGTTCGTTCATCGTGGGTCTGTTGGCCGTTTCCGGGGCCGTGAGTGCCACATCTGCGCACGCGTTCAATTTCTATGATGTCGCCCGGCGAGCCAAAGAGCTCTCCAATGAAAAGTTCAAGGCTCCGACCAGCGCCCTGCCGCGGGAGTTGCGCGACCTGAAGTTCGCCGACTACCAGCAGATCCAGCTCAAGCGCGAGAAATACCATTGGGCCGACAACAAGTCGCCCTTCGAACTCGTGTTCCATCACCAGGGCATGTACTTCGACCTGCCCATCAAGATCAATGAAGTGGATGCCGAAGGCGTCCGCGAGATCAAGTACGACCCGAACGACTTCGACTTCGGACCGCGCAAGCCCGACGCCAAGGCGCTCAACAACCTGGGCTTTGCCGGCTTCAAGGTGCTGTACCCGCTCAACAATTCGAAAAAGCCCGACGACGAGATCGCCTCGTTCCTGGGCGCCAGCTATTTCCGCGTGATCGGCAAGGGCCAGCAATATGGCATCTCGGCCCGCGGTCTGGCCATCGATACGGCGGTGCCATCGGGCGAAGAATTTCCGCGCTTTCGCGAGTTCTGGGTGTCCCGTCCGGCCAATTCCGACAAGCACATCGTGATCTACGCGCTGCTGGACTCGCCGCGCGCCACGGGCGCTTTCCGCTTCACGATCAATCCGGGCGAAGACACCACGGTGGACGTCAAGTCGCGGGTGTACCTGCGCGCGCCGGTCGCCAAGCTCGGCATTGCGCCCATGGCCAGCATGTTCCTGTATGGATCGAACCAGCCGACCACGTCGTCGAACTTCCGGTCCGAACTGCATGATTCCGATGGCCTGGCCTTCCATGCCGGCAATGGCGAATGGCTGTGGCGTCCGCTGAACAATCCACGCCGCCTGTCGACCAGTTCGTTCGGAATGGAAAATCCGAAGGGCTTCGGCTTGCAGCAGCGCGGCCGCGAATTCAGCCGCTATGAAGATATCGATGACCGCTACGAAACCCGTCCTTCCTTGTGGGTCGAGCCGAGCGGCAATTGGGGCAAGGGCCGGGTCGAGCTGATCGAGATCCCGACCGCCGACGAAACCAACGACAACATCGTGGCGTTCTGGGTGCCTGAAAACCAGCCCAAGCCGGGCGCGGCGCTGGACCTGGACTACACGCTGCGCTTCACGCGCAACGAAGCCAAGCTGCAGGACCCAAAGCTGGCGCGCGTGATCCAGACCCTACGGTCGGCCGGCGAGCTGAAAGGCGCCGACCTGATCCGCCGCGCCGATGGCAGCCTGGCGCTGATGATCGATTTCACGGCGCCGGCGACGGCCCGCAAGAATGATCCGCCGGTGCCGGTGTCGCTCAGCTTTTCCAACAACGGCAATGCCGACGTGATGGAAAACAGCCTGCGCCACAACCCGGTCACGGGTGGCTGGCGCGTGACGCTGCGCCTGAAGGTCAAGGACCCCACCAAACCGGTCGAGATGCGCGCTGCGCTGGTCAATGGCCAGACGCAGGTATCGGAAACCTGGAGCTATCAATTGCCCGCCAACGAGACGGCTGAATGATGAGCGTGCTACCTGACGACGGCGCCAGCGCCGCGGTCCCGAACGATCGCAAGGCGCTGGCACGCGCCTACGGTCCGGAGATGGACGCAGCGGGCCTGGTGCACGTCGCGCCCGACGGCGAAGCGTGCATTGCCGCCACGCCGCCGATGCATCGCAGTTCGATGGTGCCCGAGCCCTGGATCACCAACCCGCTGGTGCGCGGCTGGCGCAGCCTGCGCGGCAAGGCCCGCGCGGCCAAGGCCGGCCGCGACCAGTCGCAGGAACCGCGCTGGAAGTCGGCCGGGCGCGCGCGCCGCATGTGCCTGCTGATTGCCGTCATCGTGCAGACGGTGGTCGCGACCTGGTACATGAAGGCGGTGCTGCCCTACCAGGGCGGCCAGATCCTGGAAATCGCGATCCTGTTCCTGTTCGCGTTGCTGTTCTGCTGGGTGTCCGCCGGCTTCTGGACCGCCCTGATGGGCTTCCTGCAGCTGATGATAGGACGCGACCGCTACAGCATCTCCGGCACGGCGGCCGAAGGCATTCCGATCAACAAGTCCACCCGGACCGCGATCGTCATGCCCATCTGCAATGAAGACGTGGCCCGCGTGATGGCGGGCCTGCGCGCCACCTATGAATCGGTGGAACGATCGGGCGAACTCGCACAATTCGACTTCTTTATCCTGAGCGACAGCTACAAGGCCGACACGTGCGTGGCCGAGCAGCGCGCCTGGGTGGAACTGTGCAAGGCGGTGGGCGGCTTTGGCAAGATCTTCTATCGCCGCCGCCGGCGCCGCGTCAAACGCAAGAGCGGCAACATCGATGACTTCTGCCGCCGCTGGGGCGCCAACTACCAGTACATGGTGGTGCTGGATGCAGACAGCGTGATGAGCGGTGAATGCCTGAAGCGCCTCGTGGTGCTGATGGACGCCAACCCCGAAGCAGGCATCATCCAGAGCGCGCCGCGCGCCGCCGGCATGGACAGCCTGTATGCGCGGGTGCAGCAATTCGCGACCCGCATCTACGGCCCGCTGTTCACGGCCGGCCTGCATTACTGGCAGCTGGGCGAATCGCATTACTGGGGCCACAACGCCATCATCCGCCTGGAACCCTTCATCCAGCATTGCGCGCTGGCGCCCTTGCCGGGCAAGGGCAGCTTTGCGGGCGCCATCCTGTCGCACGACTTTGTCGAAGCGGCACTGATGCGCCGGGCAGGCTACGGCGTGTGGATTGCCTACGACTTGCCGGGCAGCTATGAAGAGTTGCCGCCCAATCTGCTGGACGAACTGCAGCGCGACCAGCGGTGGTGCCAGGGCAACCTGATGAACTTCCGCCTGTTCCTGGTCAAGGGCATGCACCCCGTGCACCGCGCGGTGTTCCTGACCGGCGTCATGTCCTACCTGTCGGCGCCGCTATGGTTCCTGTTCCTGGCCTTGTCGACGGCGCTGCTGGCGGTGCACACGCTGACCGAACCGCAATACTTCGTGGCGCCGCATCAGCTGTTCCCGGTATGGCCGCAGTGGCATCCCGAAGAAGCCATTGCGCTGTTCTCGACCACGGCCGTGCTGCTGTTCTTTCCGAAGATCCTCAGTGTGCTGCTGGTCTGGGCCAAGGGCGCGAAAGAATACGGCGGTGGCGTGAAGCTGTTCTGGAGCATGCTGTGGGAAGTGCTGTTCTCGATGCTGCTGGCGCCCATCCGCATGGTCTTCCACACGCGTTTCGTGGTGGCGGCATTCCTGGGCATGGCGGTGCAGTGGAACTCGCCCAAGCGCGACAACAACCAGACGTCGTGGGGTGAAGCTTCCCGCCGCCACGGTTTGCAGACCTTGCTGGGCCTGTGCTGGGGCGCGCTGGTGGCCTGGCTGAATCCGAACTTCCTGTGGTGGATGATCCCGATCCTGTTGTCGCTGGTGTTGGCGATTCCGCTGTCGGTGCTGTCGAGCCGCGTGGCGCTGGGCAAGGCCGCGTACCGCAACCGCCTGTTCCAGATCCCGGAAGAAACCCATCCGCCCGTGGAACTGGTCCATACCAAGACCTACACGCAGCAGAACAACACGTCCTTGCCCAGTCCGGGCTTTGCCGATGCGCTGCACGATCCGGAAGTGAATGCCCTGTCGGCCGCGATGGCGACGGGCCGGCACATTCCAACGGCGCTGCTGGCGCAAAGCCGGGCGGCCCGCGTTGCCCGCGCGCTGGAACGAGGTCCGGAAACCCTGCCCGAGCCGGAAAAAGTCCGGTTGCTGGACGACCCGGTGGTGCTGCGGGAAGTGCATCGCCAGCTGGTGTTGGCACAGCCCAAGGAAGGATTGGCGGCGTAAGCCGACACGACTTCGGGTGCCTGGATAACGCAACGCCCCGGTCTTTGGACCGGGGCGTTGTCGTTTGTGGGACCGCTGTCACGGTCCGGTCACTCGCGAAGCCTAGGCTGGCGCCTCTTCCCCCTTCTTGCGCCACGCCCAATCATGTCTTTTCGCCTGCCCCGCGCCGTCCTGCTCTGTACCGTCTTCCCCCTGCTGGTCCTTGCCGGCTGCGGCAGTGATGACGACGACAGCAACCCGGAACGCAGCGTGGGTTCGCTCAAGCTGATTGGCCAGCAGGTGCTGCCGCGCCGCGGCGAGTTCCAGGGCACCGTGGTGGGCGGGCTGTCGGGCATCGACTACGACGCGGCGCGCCAGCGCTACGTGTTCATCTCGGATGACCGCACCACCACCGATTCGCCCACGCCGCCCCGCATGTACACCGGCACGCTGACCTTCGACGCCACGACCTTCTCGGCGGTGCAGATGCAGTCGACGTTCACCATGAAGCAGCCCGGCGGCGCGGTCTACCCGAAAGTGCCCGACCCGCTGGTGGCCGATCCCGAATCGGTCCGCGTCGACCCGGTCAGCGGCAACTATGTGTGGACCAGCGAAGGCGATCGCACCCTGGCCAGCGGCACGACGGCCGAGCGTTTGATCAACCCGTTCGTTCGCGAGATCCGGCCCGACGGCACGCATGTTCGCGAGTACACCCTGCCCGGCATGTTCCAGATGTCGCGCACCGACAAAGGCCCGCGCGGCAACCTGGCGTTCGAAGGGCTGGCCTTCACCCCCGATTCATTGAGCGCGGCCGTGATGATGGAAGGCCCGTTGTTCGAAGACGGCCCGGCGCCGGCGGTCACGGCCGGCGCCCTGGCCCGCCTGACCGTGTTCAACCGCGCCGCGGGTGTGGCGGTGTCGCAATACGTCTACCCGGTCGACAAGGTGCAGGTCGCCCCCGTGCCCGCCGATCAGTTCTCGGTCAGTGGCGCCACCGAAATCCTGGCCATCACCAACACGCGTTTCCTGGTGCTGGAACGCAGCTTTTCGGTGGGCGTGACCGGCAACCAGATCCGCCTGTATGAAGTGGACATCGGCAAGGCCAGCAATGTACTGAACACCACGTCATTGGCAGGCGCGGCCTACACGCCCTTGACCAAACGCCTGGTGCTGGACTTTGAAACGCTCAAGACCCAGCTGGGCGGCATCGCCAACCTGGAAGGCATGACCTTCGGCCCGAAACTGCCCAATGGTCACGACTCGCTGGTGATCGTTGCGGATGACAACTTCCCGACGGCCGATTCGGCAACGGATCGCAACCAGATCATCGTGTTCGACGTGCAGCCGTAAAGGACGCTTCATGCGCCCGGCGGCATCATGCCCGCCGAGCGCATCAGCAGCCGGAACAGCCAGGCCACCAGGCCCAGCGCCGCGACGCTGCCCACCCAGATCAGCAGCAGCCAGCCGATGCGTTTCCACCATCTCATCAGTGGTACCCCTCGCCGTGCCGCACCTTGCCGCGGAACACGTAATAGCTCCAGGCCGTGTAGGCCAGAATCACCGGAATGATCAGCAGCGCACCCACCAGCGCAAAGCCCATGCTTTGCGGCGGTGATGCGGCCTGCCAGATCGTGATCGAGGGGGGAATCGCGTTGGGCCACAGGCTGATCCCCAGCCCCGTGTACCCCAGGAACACCAAGGCCAGCGCCGACACGAACGGGCGCGCATGGGATTCGGTGCGCAAAGACCGCAACAGCGATACCAGCGCCACCGCCACCAGAATCGGCACGGGCGCGAACCAGAACAGATTGGGCAGGGTGAACCAGCGTTCGGCGATTGCCGAATGGGCCAGCGGCGTCCAGATGCTGATCACCACCACGAAACCAAACACCGCCAACGCCGCCACGCGCGTCAGCCTGCGCATGCGCGCCTGCAAATCGCCTTCCGTTTTCATGACCAGCCAGGTACTGCCCAGCAAGGCATACGCGGCGATCAACGCCACGCCCGTGAACAGGCTGAACGGGGTCAGCCAGTCGTAGGCCCCGCCTGCAAAGGCATCGTCCCTGACCGGAATGCCGTTGATGTACGCGCCCAGCGTCACGCCCTGAAAGAAGGTGGCCAGCAGGGATCCGCCAATGAAGGCCTTGTCCCAGAAATGCCGCCGATGGTCGCTCGCCTTGAAGCGGAATTCAAAGGCCACGCCGCGGAACACCAGGCCGATCAGCATCAGGATGATCGGCAGGTACAGCGCGCTCAGCACGACCGCATAGGCCAGCGGAAACGCGGCCAGCAGGCCCGCGCCGCCCAGCACCAGCCAGGTCTCGTTGCCGTCCCACACCGGCGCCACCGTGTTCATCATCACGTCGCGGTCATGACGATCCGGCATGAAGGGAAACAGCAGGCCGATGCCCAGATCGAAGCCATCCATCACCACATACATCATCACGCCGAAAACGATGATCAGCGCCCAGATCAGCGCAAGGTCGATACCCATGGCGTCAGCTCCCGGTAGTGTGCGTGGAAGGGCTGTCATCCGCGGCGGCGGACAGCGGCCGCATCTGCTGGCGTTCTTCGCCCGGCCCGCCCAGCGGCGGTTGCGCGCCGTCGAACGCAGACGGCCCTTTGCCGATCAGCCGCAACACAAAGGCCGTGCCCGCGCCGAACACCACCAGATACACCACCACGAACAGGCCCAGCGTCATGCTCATCTGGATTGCGTCGTGCTTCGACACCGCATCGGCCGTGCGCATCACGCCATACACCACCCAGGGCTGGCGGCCGATCTCGGTCGTGTACCAGCCTGCCAGGATCGCCACGATGCCCGCCGGCCCCATCGCCACCGCGAAGCGCTGAAATCCGCGCGACGTGTACAGCCGCCCGCGCCAGCGCAACCACGCGCTGCACAGCCCGAGCAGGATCATGAGCAGACCCAGTCCGACCATGATCCGGAACGACCAGAACACCACCGTGGAATTGGGCCGGTCTTCTTTCGCGAATTCCTTGAGCGTGGGCAGATCGCCCGTCAGGCTGTGCGTCAGGATCAGGCTGCCCAGCTTGGGAATCTCGACGGCGTAGCGGGTCACTTCGCGTTCCATGTCCGGCAGGCCGAACAGGATCAGCGGCACGCCCTCCCCTGGCGGCGACTTTTCCCAATGCCCCTCGATCGCCGCGATCTTGGCCGGCTGATGTTTGAGCGTGTTCAATCCATGCATGTCACCGATCATCGCCTGCACGGGCGCCACGATCAGCGCCATCCACATGGCCATCGACAGCATCTTGCGGACGGCCTTGGTGTCATTGCCCTTGAGCAGATGCCACGCGCCCGATGCACCCACCATCAACGCCGTGGCCAGGAACGCCGCCACGCCCATGTGCGCCAGCCGGTACGGAAACGACGGGTTGAAAATGATCGCCAGCCAGTCCTGCGGCACGATGCGCCCGTCGATGATGGCGTGGCCCTGCGGCGTCTGCATCCAGCTGTTCGACGAGATGATCCACGTCATCGAGATCAGGGTGCCGACCGCCACCATGAGCGTCGAAAAGAAATGCAGGCCCGGCCCCACCCGGCTCCAGCCGAACAGCATGACGCCCAGGAAGCCCGCTTCCAGAAAGAACGCGGTCAGCACTTCATACGCCAGCAGCGGTCCCGTGACGCTGCCGGCAAAGGTGGAAAAGTAGCTCCAGTTGGTGCCGAACTGGTAGGACATGACCAGGCCCGACACGACGCCCATGCCAAAATTGACCGCAAAGATCTTGAGCCAGAAGTGATACAGGTCGCGATAGATGGCGCGGCGCGTCTTGAGCCAGCAGCCCTCCAGCACCGCCAGATAACTGGCCAGCCCGATGGTGATCGCCGGAAAGATGATGTGGAACGAGATGGTGAATCCGAACTGGATCCGCGCCAGCTCCAATGCGGTAAGGCCGAACATCCTGATCTCCCTGCAAGGCGGCACCTGTCACGACAGGTGTCCGGTTGCCAGCCAGAAACATGCCGGGGCAGGAAGCGGACGCGTCAGTCGGCGTACACCGCCGCCGCCTTGATAGGATCAGCCCATCGCCGGATTTCCGTGTGCAGATATTGGCGATGGCCCTGCGGTGTCAGCCGATTGTCGTCGACCGGGCGGATGCCCGCGTCTTGCTGCTGCTGCCGGAACGCCGGCGACGCCACTACGCCGCGAAGCGCGGACGACACGGTCTGCACGACGGCGCTGGACGTGCCGCGCGGCGCATACAGGCCATACCAGATCGTGATGGGCGTCTGATCGATACCGAACGATCGCAATGACGGGACGTGCGCGAGCGGCGTACCCGTCAATGGATCGTCCACCGTCAATGCCACGGCCTGCACCTTGGCAGCCTGGATCTGCGGCAGGGCATTGGCGGTCAGGTCACACATCAGGTCGACCTGCCCGCTCAGCATATCGATCATGGCTGGACCCGTGCCGCGATAGGGCACGGTGGTCATCCGGATCTTCAAGGCGTTCTGCAGCAGCAGGCCGCATAAATGCGACGCCGATCCCACGCCGGCATTGGCCAGGGTCACCTGTGGCTGCCGCGCCATCCAGCGCAGCAGGTCGCCCAGGCTGGCGGCAGGCACGTCGGGCCTGGCGATCAATACCAAGGGCGATTCGGCAATCACGCCCAGGGGCTCGAAGTCGTTGACCGGATCCACGTCAAGTTTGCGGTACAGGCTCGGCGCCGTCGCCATGTGCACATGGTCCAGCAGCAGGGTGTAGCCGTCAGGCGCGGCACGTTTGGCCGCCGCCGTGCCGATATTGCCCCCGGCGCCGCCCTGGTTCACCACCACCACGGTCTGCTTCAACAGGGGGTTGAGCTGCGCGGCCACCTGCCGTGCCAGCTTGTCCATCGGCCCGCCCGCTGCATAGGGGACGATGAGCGTGACCGGGCGTTCCGGGTAGGCGGCCAGGGCGGCTGGGGCGGTCAGGGCGAGGGTGGCCAGCAGGACGGTCAGGCCACCGGCAAGGCCAAGCAGGCGCGCAGGCGCAGGCCTTTGGCCAGGCAAAGGGGGAGGCACTGCCAGTCGCCGGCTCACGGCTGCGCACGCTGGCACTCCGGACCGCCCGTTCACGCCGCCGCCAGCCGCGACGCTGCCTGTTCCACGGCCTGCTTGCGAATCGCGTAACGCTGCCGCGTGGCATCCAGGCAGCGCTGCACGATGTACGGCGGCGATGTGGATGGCGTGCCGCCTTCGAAGGGCGGTTCGGGGTCGTATTCGATCTGCAGCTGGATCTGCCGCGCGGTGTCTTCGTCAATCATCTTGCCGACTGCCAGCAAGGCCATGTCGATCCCCGATGTCACGCCGCCCGATGTGAAGATATTGCCGTCGATACACGTGCGCGACGCATCTGGGATGGCGCCGAAGGCCGTCAGGAAATCGCGGGCCTGCCAGTGGCACGCGGCACGCTTGCCCTTCAACAGCCCCGCCGCACCCAGCAGCAAGGACCCGGTGCACACGCCGATCACATACGCGGCGGTGGCGGCCTGCTGCGCGGTAAAGGACACCCACCGCGCATCGGTCAGGCAGTCGTCCGTGCCCGGGCCGCCGGGCACGACCAGCACGTCGCACGGCCGCGCCGTGTCGAACGTGGTGGTGGGCATCATCACCAGTCCGCGGTCGGACCGCACCGGGTCCAGGGTCGGGGACACGAAGTCGATCGTAAAGCCCGGCGCGCGGGCCAGCACCTCGAACGGGCCGGTCAGGTCCAGTTGAGTCAGGTCAGGGAATAATAGAAAATTGACGTGCATGACATCCTCCGTATGAAGCCCAGACGATAGAAGGACGACCCATGACAGGCGCGCCAAAAAACAGTGAAAACGCGCCAATCAGCGTGGCGTTCCTGGTGTTCGACGGCTTCCAGCCGATTGACCTGAGCGGGCCGTGGCAGGCCTTCGCCACCGCCAATGACGAGCTCGGTCATGTCCGATATGCACTCAGTACCTGCGGCCTGGCAGACACGGCTTCGACGACTGACGGCGGCCTGCGGATCCTGGTTGATCACACGCTGGACGCGTCGTCAGCCACCGCGTTCCACACCGTTGTGGTGCCCGGGGGTGCAGGCGTGCATGCCGCCTCACGCGACTCCGCTTTTACACGCTGGCTTCGGCATCAGAACACCAGGTCACAGCGCACCTGCAGCGTATGTTCGGGTGCGTTCCTGCTTGCGGCGGCGGGCGTGCTCGATGGGCAATCCGTCACCACGCACTGGCGCACGGCCGACCGCCTGCGCCGCGACTACCCGCAGCTGGACGTGGCAGACGAACGCATCTTTTGTGAGAGCGGCAAGTATTGGACAGCAGCAGGTGTCACGGCTGGCATCGACCTGGCGCTGGGCCTGATTGAACGTGACTGCGGCGAACTGATCGCGCAGCGCGTGGCGCGGCGGCTGGTGGTCTACCTGCGCCGATCCGGCGATCAACGCCAATACAGCCAGACGCTGCGCCTGCAGGATCGCGCCAGTGCGCCCTTCCGGGCACTCATCGACAAGATGGAAGCGGACCTGGCGCGGGACTGGCACGTGGACGACATGTCGGACGAATGCGCCATGTCGCGCCGCACCTTTCAGCGCAAATTCAAGGCGCAGTTTGGGGTGGCGCCAAGCGAAGTGCTGCGCGGCCTGCGTACCGATCGTGCGCAGATGCTGCTGGCGGGCGGCACGCTGTCGCGCAAGGACATTGCGCGACAGGTTGGCATGGCGCCGGGAGACTTCTAGAGGTGTAGAGCGCTACATGAAGAGAGCTCCAGAGGTCCGGATAACCCGCGCCACGGACGAGACCGTGCACGTGCCTCCGGACCTGGCTCGTCACGGCGTGGGCTTGCCGCCTGTCACGCCATACACCTCGCCCGTGGTGAAGCTCGATTCCTGCGACGCCAGCAGCACATACACCGGCGCCAATTCCGCCGGCTGACCCGGACGCTTCAATGGCAGCTGTTCACCAAAGTGCACGACCTTCTCTGGCGGCTGGCCACCTGTCGGTTGCAACACCGTCCAGAACGGACCCGGGGCCACGGCGTTCACACGAATGCCCTTGGGCGCCATCTGCTCGGCCAGTGCCTTGGTAAAGCCGACGATGGCCGCCTTGGTTGATGCGTAATCCAGCAGGCCGCCCGACGGCTGATAGGACTGGATCGACGCCGTATTGACGATGGTCGCACCCGGCGGCATCAGCGGCACGGCCGCCTTGCACAGCCAGAACAGCGCATACACATTCGTCTTGAAGGTGGCGTCGAACTGCTCGGTGGTGATGTCTTCGATCGACTCTTGCGTCAGCTGCTTGCCGCCCACGTTCACCAGAATGTCGAGCCCGCCCAGCGCCTTGCTGGCATTGGCGATCAGCGACTTGCAGAACGATTCGCTGGTCAGGTCGCCCGGCAAGGGGAATGCCTTGCGACCGGCTTCTTCGATCAGCTGCACGACCTCTTTCGCATCGGGTTCTTCTTCAGGCAGATAGTTGATCGCCACATCGGCGCCTTCGCGCGCAAAGGCGATCGCCACCGCGCGGCCAATGCCCGAATCCCCGCCGGTGATCAGTGCCTTGCGGCCGGCCAGCCGGCCAAAACCGCGATAGGTTTTCTCGCCATGATCGGGTGGAGGGTTCATCTTCATGTCCAGTCCGGGCTCGGCCTGTTCCTGTCTAGGAAACGGCGGCTGGGGATACTGGGTCAGCGGATTCTGCATGGCGTACTGGTTGGGGGTCTGGTCATTCGACATCAAAAGGCTCCTGCATAAGGTTGAGTGAAGACGCGGCGTCTGGCGTGATGACGCGGCGGTCAGTCCTTGTCATTCGTGCGCTGGCCGCCGACCGGGCCACCCTGGCGGGCCGTGCCCTGCTCCAGGTCGCCGTCGCCCGCGGCCTTGTCGGGCTGGCTATGCGCGCGAGTACGTGCTGCATCGGCGTACTCATCCGTACCGGGCAGGGTGCCGACCCGCGCCTGCGATTCTTCCGCCGCCACGGCCTGGTCGAAACCGGGTTGGTCATGACGCTCGGCGCGCGGCACGTTGTCCATGGTGGAAACCGGGGCATCGTCCGCGTCGACGTGCTTGGGCCGGGGCGCGCCGCCCGTCATGTCGGGTTGGTCGGCAAGGCGCTCTTTCACGAGGGGATTGATGGTGTCTGGCATGGTGTGTCCTTATCGGTGTCGTTATGGGTGTCGTGTTGCATGTCCCGGCGTTTCAGCACATACCGTGCCGTACGCAGGCACAGAATCTGCGCAAGAGGACTCACCATCGTCCATCGCTGCGTCTCACTCATGCCCGTCGCTACTGCTGTCGCTGCATCGTCCCCTGCCCGCAAGGCGCCCCTCCGCCGCTCCACCCAAGCCGCGTCCCGCCGCCCCGGATCGTCCCGCTCCGCATCCGGCCGCGCGCCGTCGACGGCAACGTTCAAGACAGACATCGGCAGGCTGCTGCGCGATGTGTTCGGGCTGGAACGATTGCGCGAAGGGCAGTCGTCGGTGATCGACCGGGTCCTGCGCGGCAAGCACACGGTGGCCGTCATGCCGACCGGCGCGGGCAAGTCGTTGTGCTACCAATTGCCGGCGCTGATGCTGCCGGGTTGCACCGTCGTGGTCACGCCCTTGATCGCCCTGATGAAAGACCAGTGCGACAAGTTGCGCGCCCTGGGAATCGCGGCGGTGCAGTTGAACAGCGCCATCGAATCCGACGAAGTGCGCCAGACCGAATTGGCGATTGCCAACGGGTCCGCACGCATCGTGTTCACGACACCGGAACGCCTGGGCTCACCCGACATCATGGAAGCGTTGTCCGCCCATCCGATCAGCTTGCTGGTGGTGGACGAAGCGCACTGCATTTCTCAGTGGGGCCATGACTTTCGTCCGGCTTTCCTGGAAATCGGCGCGGCAGCCCGCGCGCTTGGCAGCCCGCCGGTGCTGGCGCTGACCGCCACGGCCACGCAGGAAGTCATCGCAGATCTGACACAACAATTGCAGATGCAAGACGCCGCGGTGATCAACACCGGCGTCTTCCGTCCCAACCTGCATTACGCGGTCGAGACGGTGACCGACGAACGGGCCAAGCTGTCCCGGGTGCGTGACCTGGTGCAGCGGACCGAAGGCGCGGGCATGGTGTATTGCGCCACGGTAGCCGCCGTCGAACAGGTGTACAGCGCTTTGGCCGAGACGGGCGAATCCGTGGGCCGCTACCACGGCCGCATGGGCTCCGCGCAGCGCCGCGCCAGCCAGGACGCCTTCATGACTGGAGACGTGCGTGTCATGGTCGCGACCAATGCATTTGGCCTGGGCGTCGACAAATCGGACATTCGCTTCGTGATCCACTACCAGACCCCGTCGGGCCTGGACGCCTATTACCAGGAGTCTGGCCGGGGCGGGCGCGATGGCGACGTGGCCCAGTGCACCCTGCTGTTCCATGACAAGGACCAGGCCGTGCAGCGCTTCTTCATGGCGGGGAAATATCCGTCGGCCGACGACGTTGGAGCGGTCTATGCCACCCTGCTCCATCCCCCGGAAAACGCCGCCACCGGCTGGACCACCGACGCCCTGTGCGAACACCTGGAGCGGCCCCGCAGCAAGGTGCAGGTGTCGATCAGCCTGCTGCTGGACCACGAAGTGATCGTGAAAGACCGGCAAGGCCGTTTGCGGGTTGCGATGGCGGAAGTACTGGATCGCGACCTGCACGCACTCGCCGCCGCGTACCGCGAAAAGCGCGAACACGACCGCGCCATGCTCGAAGAAATGGTGGCCTACGCGCACAGCGGCGCGTGCCGCTGGCAGGCCCTGCTGGCCCACTTTGACGCCACATCGGAAAGCGGCCCCTGCGGCACCTGCGACAGCTGCCTGCGGATCGCCGCGGCATCGGCCCGCCAGGCGGTGGAAGACACCGCGGAATCGGGCAGCGACGACGCCATCCGTATCGGGCGGGACGATGTGCTGATGGCACGCCGCAGTGGCGCAACGGGTGCCATTGGCGGCATTGCGGGCAGCGTGACTCATGGCCAGGCAGGCAAGGTCAACGGTCCGATCCGTTCTGTCGCGACCTCTGCCGTCAGCGCCGACACCGCCTCTTTGGTCCCCTCTTCGGGCCCATCATCCGCCGACCTGCCCCGTCCGGCCTTTTCCCCCGGCGACATCGTCAGTGTGCGTCGTCATGGCACTGGCACCGTCGAGCGCGTCGACGCGGACACCATCACCGTGTCATTCGAGGACGGCGCGCACCGCGCGTTCGTGGCGAGCTTCGTGCAACACGCCGAACGCGTCGCCAACGCGTGACCAGGCAGCCCGGACCGTGATTCGTCACAGGCTTGGGCAGCCCGTTCCGCGCAGCCGCCTTTATTCGCAACCTACCAGGAGAACCCAATGAAATTGCAAGGCAAACGTGCATTGATTACCGGCGCGGATTCCGGCATCGGCCAGGCCATCGCGGCCCTGTTCGCGCAGGAAGGCGCCGACGTCGCCATCACCTATCACACCGACAAAGATGGCGCGGAAGACACCCGCCGCCTGATCGAAGCCGCCGGCCGCCAGGCGATCGTGATCCAGGGCGACGTGGGCGACTCGTCATCCGTCGAACGCACTTTTGACGAAGTGATCAACACGTTCGGCAGCCTGGACATTCTGGTGAACAACGCGGGCAAGGGCATGGGCGGCGTGCCGGTCGTGGAATTGACCGACGAACAGGTCGAACTGATCCTGCGCACGGACCTGATGGGCCCGCTGTTCTGCTGCCGCGCCTTCATCAAGCGCCGCCGCGCGGCGGGCCCGGGCGGGCGCATCGTCAATATCTCGTCGGTCGCGCAGCATCTGCCGACCCCCGAAAGCGCCCCGTACGGCATGGCCAAGGCGGGTGTCGGATCGCTGGCCCGCAGCCTGTCGCGCGAACTGGCCGAAGACAAGATCAACGTGAACAACATCGCGCCGGGGCTGATCCAGACGCCCATGACCCAGGAACGTCTGGACGATCCGGAAAAGAAGGCGGAGTCCATGAAGGCCATTCCGTGGCACCGTCCGGGCCAGCCGGAAGAAATCGCCCGCCTGGCCCTGTTCCTGGCATCGGACGACGGCGATTACGTGACCGGCCAGACCTGGACGATGGACGGCGGACTGACCATGCAGTGGGGCGGCGCATGATCGTCACCCCTACCCCCACCGGGTAGTTTCCCTGACAGCGGCCGCGGCAACCCCGCGGCCGCTGTGCTACAAAGCCAGCACTTCCCTCGCTGTTCCCAGCGACGCGTCCTTGCCGCGCGGTTTCCGTTCCGCGGCGCTTACAAAGAAATATAAATCTGGACCGCCCTTGAAACGGGCCAACACCGTCCCTATAATTAGCACTCGATCGCATAGAGTGCTAACAGCGCCGGACGCCCTGCATCCGCCTGCCCCACCACTGCGATCCGGCATCCGCGGTGCCTTGTGCGTCCGGACTGCCGATCCTGGCTGACTCAGCCCCTTTTTCCAATTCATACGTCAATTTTTCGTATATCAGGAGTTTGTATGGCCCTCCGTCCCCTGCAGGATCGCGTGATCCTCAAGCGTCTCGACAACGTGCGTACAACCGCTTCGGGCATCGTCATCCCCGAAAGCGCTGCTGAAAAGCCTGATCAAGGCGAAGTCCTGGCTGTCGGTCCTGGCAAGAAGAGCGACGACGGCAAGGTGAGCCCGGTTGACCTGAAGGTCGGCGACAAGGTTCTGTTCGGCAAGTACGCCGGCCAGACCGTCAAGATCGACGGCGAAGAACTGATCGTTATCCGCGAAGAAGAAATCCTGGCCGTGATCCAGTAAGCGCCTGCTGCGCTCTGCTGTATTGATCACCCGATTTCGCTTCTAGACCCCTACTCAAGGAATATCCATGGCTGCTAAACAAGTTGTATTCGGCGACGACGCACGTGCTCGTATCGTCCGCGGCGTCAACGTTCTCGCGAACGCCGTCAAAGTCACCCTGGGCCCGAAAGGCCGTAACGTCGTGCTCGAGCGTTCATTCGGCGCCCCCACCGTCACGAAAGACGGCGTGTCGGTCGCGAAAGAAATCGAACTGAAAGACAAGTACGAAAACCTTGGCGCCCAGCTCGTCAAGGAAGTGGCTTCCAAGACCAGCGACAACGCCGGTGACGGTACCACCACCGCAACCGTGCTGGCCCAGGCCGTCGTGCTGGAAGGCCTGAAGTACGTGACCGCCGGCCTGAACCCGATGGACCTGAAGCGCGGCATCGACAAGGCCGTGGCTGCCGCCATCGCCGAACTCAAGAACATCAGCCGTCCTTGCGCCACCAGCAAGGAAATCGCCCAAGTCGGTTCGATCTCGGCCAACAGCGACAGCTCGATCGGCCAGATCATCGCCGACGCGATGGACAAGGTTGGCAAGGAAGGCGTCATCACCGTTGAAGACGGCAAGTCGCTCGACAACGAACTGGACGTCGTCGAAGGCATGCAATTCGACCGCGGCTACCTGTCGCCTTACTTCATCAACAGCCCGGAAAAGCAAGTTGCCGCGCTGGAAGACCCGTTCATCCTGATCCACGACAAGAAGATCAGCAACATCCGCGAACTGCTGCCGGTGCTGGAACAAGTCGCCAAGCAAAGCCGTCCGCTGCTGATCATCGCCGAAGACGTCGAAGGCGAAGCCCTGGCAACGCTGGTGGTCAACAACATCCGTGGCATCCTGAAGACCACCGCCGTGAAGGCGCCTGGCTTCGGCGATCGTCGCAAGGCGCTGCTGGAAGACATCGCCATCCTGACCGGCGGTACCGTGATCTCGGAAGAGACCGGCCTGTCGCTCGAGAAGGCAACCCTGGCTGAACTCGGCCAGGCCAAGCGCATCGAAGTGGCGAAAGAAAACACCACGATCATCGACGGCGCTGGCGACGGCAAGAACATCGAAGCCCGCGTCAAGCAAGTGCGTGCCCAGATCGAAGAAGCCACGTCGGACTACGACCGTGAAAAGCTGCAAGAACGCGTGGCCAAGCTGGCCGGCGGTGTTGCCGTGATCAAGGTTGGCGCAGCCACCGAAGTCGAAATGAAGGAAAAGAAGGCCCGCGTCGAAGACGCCCTGCACGCTACCCGTGCAGCCGTTGAAGAAGGCGTGGTTCCTGGCGGCGGCGTTGCACTGATCCGTGCCAAGCAAGCCATTCTGGACCTGAAGGGCGACAACGCCGATCAGGACGCAGGTATCAAGATCATCCTGCGCGCCATCGAAGAGCCGCTGCGCACCATCGTGTCGAACGCTGGCGACGAGCCTAGCGTCATCGTCAACGCGGTGCTGGCTGGCAAGGGCAACTACGGCTACAACGCACAGACCGGCGAATACGGCGACATGATCGAATTCGGCGTGCTGGACCCGACCAAGGTCACGCGTACCGCGCTGCAGAACGCTGCTTCGGTGGCCTCGCTGCTGCTGACGACGGAAGCCATCGTGGTTGAAGTGGCCGACGACAAGGCACCTGCCGGCGGTATGGGCGGCGGCGGCATGGGCGGCATGGGTGGCATGGGCGGCATGGACTTCTAAGTCCTTACTGCTTCACGCTTTACCTGCGTACGACCTCCCCGGGCTTGCCCGGGGCTGCAATACAAAAAACCCTCGACTTCGGTCGGGGGTTTTTTTATGGGCGGTCGGTATTCTTCGCGGCGCGATTCGTCACCCAAATCTGCTTGCCGGCAAGGGGTCGGCACGTCCATGATGGATGCTGGTAAACGCCTACTTCGCGAGACGCCCGCCCGCCATGCCCTATCGCACCCGCTTCGAATCGCTGGGCTACATGTTTCCCGACCTGAAGACCCTCATGGCCAAGGCCACGCCCGCACGATCGGGTGACCAACTGGCTGGACTTGCGGCATCCACGTACGAAGAACGGATGGCGGCGCGCATCGCCCTGGCCGACGTGCCGCTGCGCGACTTCCTGCAGAACGTGTTGATCCCGTACGAGACGGACGAGGTCACGCGGCTGATCATCGACACCCACGACGCGGCCGCCTTTGCGCCCATCAGCCACTTCACCGTGGGCGACTTTCGCAACTGGCTGCTGCTGGACACCACCGACAGCGCAGCGCTGACTGCGGCGGCGCCCGGCATCACCCCCGAAATGGCTGCGGCAGTCAGCAAGCTGATGCGCAACCAGGACCTGGTCCTGGCCGCGCGCAAGTGCAGCGTGGTGACCCGATTCCGGAACACCATCGGCCTGCCGGGACGGCTGTCGGTCCGGCTGCAGCCCAACCACCCGACCGACGACGTAGCCGGCATTGCCGCCAGCATGCTCGATGGCCTGCTGTATGGGGCGGGCGACGCGGTGGTCGGCATCAATCCGGCGAGCGATTCGCTGACGGCATTGACCCGTCTGTGGCAGATGCTGGACGACGTGCGGGCGCGCTTCGAGATTCCTACGCAGACCTGCGTGCTGACCCACGTGACCACGCAGATCCAGGCGATCGAACGCGGCGCGCCGATCGACCTGGTCTTCCAGTCCGTGGCCGGCACCGAAGGCGCGAACCGGGGCTTTGGTGTGACGCTGGACCTGCTGCGCGAAGCGCGCGCGGCTGCCTTGTCGCTCAATCGCGGCACGCTGGGTGACAACGTCATGTACCTGGAAACCGGCCAGGGCAGCGCGCTGTCATCCGGGTCGCACCACGGCGTGGACCAGCAGACCTGCGAGGCCCGCGCCTATGCGGTCGCCCGGGAGCTGAAGCCGCTGCTGACCAATTCCGTGGTCGGCTTCATCGGCCCGGAATACCTGTATGACGGCAAGCAGATCATCCGTGCCGGCCTGGAAGACCACTTCTGCGCCAAGCTGCTGGGCGTGCCCATGGGCTGCGACATCTGCTACACGAACCATGCCGAAGCGGATCAGGACGATATGGACACGCTGCTGACCATGCTTGGCGCGGCGGGCATCACCTTCATCATGGGCGTGCCGGGCGCGGACGACATCATGCTGAACTACCAGAGCACGTCTTTCCACGACGCGATCTACCTGCGCAACGTACTCGGCCTGAAACGCGCGCCGGAATTCGAGGCCTGGCTGGAAAAGATGGCGATTACCGATACCGCCGGCCGGC
The DNA here is from genome assembly GCF_013408655.1 of Pigmentiphaga litoralis. Taxonomy (NCBI): domain Bacteria; kingdom Pseudomonadati; phylum Pseudomonadota; class Betaproteobacteria; order Burkholderiales; family Alcaligenaceae; genus Pigmentiphaga; species Pigmentiphaga litoralis. Next base: position 200,020 of record NZ_JACCBP010000002.1, on the reverse strand, counting down.
TGCGGGACGTGGGCGCAGGCCATGCGCTGCTGCGGCAGTTACCCGATATGTCGCAAGGCCGATAAGCCCATAGGAGTCACGATGAGCGATCCTGAATCGAAGCAAGGCGCGGCGCCGAAGCAGGCTGGCGGTGCGCCGTCCATGGCACCTCGGAATGGCGACGAGCCTTCCGTGCCCAGGACGCCTTTGTCGGAGCAATCCGCTGCCGAGCAATCCGCTGCCGGGCAATCTGCTGCCGGGCAGTCCGCTACCGAGCACTACGCCGCCGGGCAACATCGGCCCAAGTCGTCCCCGGCGCCCCAATCAGTCCCAGAGTCTGTTTCCCATCGGGCCCCCGCCGAGCAGTCCGTTTCGCGTTCGCCCGTTGTTCAGACGGCCGCCTTGCCGCCGCCCGCCGACGACCCCCTGGTCCAACCCGACCCATGGGACGCCCTGCGTGCGCACACGTCCGCCCGCATCGCCATCGGCCGTGTCGGCGGCAGCCTGCCCAGCGCCGAAGTGCTGCGCTTTGGCCTGGCGCACGCGCGGGCGCGCGATGCCGTGCACCATCCGCTTAACGGCGCCGACCTGGCGACCCGCCTGCGTACCGCCGGCTTTCGGGTCGCACAAGTGCGCAGCCAGGCCCCCGACCGGCAGACCTATCTGCTGCGGCCCGACCTGGGGCGGCGGCTGCATGACGACGACCGTGACGCCCTGCTGGCCGCGCCGCCGGCCCCCGAACTGGCCTTCGTGCTGGCCGATGGCCTGTCGACCTTTGCTGTCGAACGTCACGCCCTGCCCTTGCTGGAAGCCATGCGCGAGCGGTTCACGACCGACTGGGCCGCCACCCCGGTGGTGATGGTTGACCAGGGCCGCGTCGCAGTCGGCGACGACATTGGTGAAGCCCTGCAGGCCCGCATGGTGGTCGTGCTGGTGGGCGAACGCCCGGGGCTGACGTCGCCCGACAGCCTGGGCATCTATTTCACCTACCAACCCCGCACCGGACGCATGGACAGCGAACGCAACTGCATTTCCAACGTGCGGCCAGAAGGTCTGCCGGTGGATGCGGCGGCCGACAAACTTAGCCACATGTTGCGCCAGTCGCTGACCCTGCAACTGAGCGGCGTGGGCTTGAAGGACGACAGCGAAGCGCCGGAAGTCCTGAAAGCGAGCGCCACGGTGGACGTCGCCAACGCAGCGCCGTCCCAGCGCCCACTGCCCTGAACGAGGCCACGGGCACGGCTCGACCGTGAAGCCCCTCACTCAGCCGAGAAGCCCCTTACTCGACCGTGAAGCTCCTTACTCGGCCGTGAAGCCCCTTACTCAGCCGAGAAGGCCCTTACTCGACCGTGACGCCCGACGTCTTCACGACCTTGGCCCACTGGTCCGTTTCGGCCTTGATGAACGCGCCGAATTCCGCAGGTGACTGTTTGACAGCGACGGCGCCCAGCGCTTCAAGCTGCTGACGCGTCTCGGGCTTGTCCAGGACTTTGGCGATGGCCGCGTTGAGCGTCGCGACCACATCGGCAGGCGTCCTGGCCGGCGCCAGCACCCCGGTCCACGATGTGACGGTAAAGCCAGCAAAGCCCGATTCGATCATGGTGGGGATTTCCGGAGCGACGGGCGACCGTTCGGCCGACGTGACAGCCAGCGCCCGCAGCTTGCCGCTGCGCACGTGAGGCAGTGCCGACGGCAGGTTGTCGAACATGAACTGCGCCTGGTTGGCGGTCAGTTCGGCCAGGGCCGGCGCACTGCCACGAAACGCGGTGTGCGGCGTGTCGCCACCAATACGCTGCTTGAACAGTTCGCCAGTCATGTGGATGGACGTGCCCTGTCCCGACGACACGAATGTGAGCTTGCCCGGATTTTTCTTGATGGTGTCGGCCAGTTCCTTCGCGGTCTTGGCCGGCACCGACGGATGCACGACCAGCAGGTTCGGCACGCGGGCCATCATGCCGACCGGCGCGAAGTCCTTCAGCAGATCGAACGCGCTTTTCTTGACCAGCGAGTAGTTGATGGCGCTGTTGACGGCGGCCATGAACAGGACGGACCCGTCGGCGGGCGCCTTGGCCACGTAGTCGGCCGCCAGGTTGCCGGCGGCGCCCGGCTTGTTTTCGACGGTGACGTCCTGGCCCAGCGTGTCTTTCAGGCCCTTGGCCAGGATGCGCGCCAGTTGATCGGTGTTGCCCCCGGCGGCAAAGCCCAGCACGATGCGGACCGGCTTGTCGGGATAGGCCGCGTGGACCGTGCCGGGCGCGGCCAGGGACAGGCCAAGGCCCAGGCCCAGGCCGATGCAGATTGCAGCCGCAAGACCCGGAGCAGGCTTGAGGGAAGAGCGTGTTTTGCCCATGTCGTTTTCCTTGTCAGACAAAACGCCGCGGCGGCGCCGTGGTCGTGGTGACCCTAACGGCAGCAAGCCCTGCCCGCCCGATACGGGGACGTACGTACGGCAAGCAAGCGCACGGACGGCTAAGTCCTGGCCCGCCGGATACGGAAACCTACCCACGTGGCGGCACGCCCTGTCCGCTGCGCCGCAGTGCAGGGTTCCTACGGGTATTACCTAGCCGCCCGCAGGACTACGATCTGACACGCTCGCGCGCGGCGCGCGTCTTTAATTGTCCAGACAAAGGTGGGATACTCGTCCGGTGCATCGACGCTGCCTGCGCGTCATCCTTTCTTTTTTCCCGGAATCCGCTTCCCAGGAGAACCCCCGTGGTCGACTTCGTACTCAATGGCAAGCCCGTCTCGGCAGACGTGGCGGACGACAAGCCTTTGCTGTGGATCATCCGCGAAGATTTCAATCTGACCGGCACCAAATACGGTTGTGGCGTTGCCCAGTGCGGCGCCTGTACGGTGCATCTGAATGGCGCGCCGACACGTTCCTGTGTGCTGCCGGCCGCGGCCGTGGCCGGCATGCAGGTCACCACCATCGAAGGCGTGGCGGCCACGGCCGAAGGCAAGGCGCTCAGCGCCGCCTGGGTCGCGCAGCAGGCCCCGCAATGCGGCTACTGCCAGTCGGGCCAGATCATGACGGCCGCCGGCCTCCTGAAGGACGCCAAAGGCCCCCTGACCCGCGACGCCGTGCTTGAAGGCATGGCCGGCAATCTGTGCCGCTGCGGGACCTACAACCAGATCGCCGCTGCCGTCATCAGCGTGCACAAGGCTTCGGCCTGAGCCGACGGGAGCAGCACACATGGACATCAAGAACGTTTCCCGCCGCCGTTTCATCGTCGGCGCCGGCGCCTTTTCGGTGGGCGTCGCCTTCGGCCCGCTGACCTCGTTGAACGACGCGCAGGCAGCCGACGCTGCCACGGCCGCGGCGGCGTCGGGCGGCTTCCGCCCGGTGGCCTGGGTCAGCATCTCGCCCGACAACATCGCCACCATCTACTCGCCCGCGTCCGAAATGGGCCAGGGCACGATGACGGCCATTCCGATGATCTTTGCGGAAGAAATGAACCTGGACTGGAGCCGCGTCCGCGTTGAGCAAGCGCCCACTGACGCCAAGCGCTTCGGCAATCCGGCCTTCGGTGGCGGCCTCGTGACGGGGTCGTCCCGCACGATCAAGGGCTACTACGAATCGCTGCGACTGGCGGGCCTGCAGGCGCGCCTGGTGATGATCGATGCCGCGGCGCAGGCCTGGAAAGTCCCGGCCAGCGAGATCCGCGCCGAAAAGAGCACGCTGGTGCACACGCCCACGGGCCGCCGCGTGACCTACGGCGAAATCGCCGCGACCGCGCAGGCGCCGGCAGCCTTGCCCAAGGTCGACAAGACCATGCTCAAGCCGATGTCGGAATTCACGATCATCGGCACGGATCCGATGCGCGTCGAAGTCGCGTCCAAGGCGGATGGTACGGCCGTCTATGGGCTGGATATCCGCCGGCCGGGCATGGTGTGGGCGGCGATCCGCTACGCGCCCGTGCAAGGCGAAAAACCGGTCAAGGTGGATGACACCGCCGCGCGCGCCGTCAAGGGCGTCAAGCAGGTCGTGACGCTGCCGCAGGCCGTTGCCGTGGTGGCCGATTCGTTCGCGACCGCGCGCAAGGCCCGCGATCTGCTCGACGTGACATGGACTACGACGTCGCAGGCTCGCAGCTACGACAGCGACGTCGTCCTGAAAGAATATGTGAAGCGCGCCGAGAACCTGGACGACGCCGGCACCGTCTGGCACAAGAGCGGCGATGTGGCGGCGGCGCAGTCCGGCGTCGCCCGCACCTTCAAGGCGACCTACACCAGCGACCACGTTGCGCAGTTCACGATGGAACCCATGAACTGCACGGCGCTGGTCACGGGCGACATGATCGAGCTCTGGGTGCCTTCACAGGTGCCCAGCGTGGTGATCGGCACGGTGGCCGCGGCCGCCGGGTTCAAGCCCGAAAACATCAAGGTCAACATTACCCTGCTGGGCGGAGGCTACGGCCGCCGCGCCGAAGCCGACTACACGGTCGAGGCCGCCCAGCTGGCCAAGACCATGCCCGGCGTGCCGGTGCAGATGATCTGGACGCGCGAAGACGACTTCCAGCGGTCCAAGCCGCGTCCCCTGACCGCCCATCATGTGGTCGCAGGCGTCGATGCCAACGGCAAGCTGCAAAGCCTGCGCCACCGCACCGTGTCCGAAAGCATCTACGCCCGGACCTCGCCCGCGATCTTCAAGGCGGCGGGTGGCAAGGATTCGCCGGTCATGGAAGGCGCCGAGGGGGTCTACGGCATTCCGTCGACACTGATCGAGCATGTGCGTGACGAACGCGGCGTGGACGTCAGCTACTGGCGCGGCGTTGGCGCCGGCTACCAGAAATTCGTGACCGAAACCCTGGTTGACGAGATTGCCGCCGAGACGAAACAGGACCCGCTCAAGATCCGCATGGACCTGACGCAGGGGTCCCCGCGTGCGCAGGCAGTGTTGCGCACGGCAACCGATATGGCGGGCTGGGGCACGCCGCGCGCGAACGGCCGCGCGCTGGGCATGGCCTTCTCGGACGCCTGGAACACCTTCATTGCCATGGTGGTCGAGGTGTCCATGAAAGATGGCAAGCCCGTCGTGCATCAGATGTGGGCCGCGGTCGATTGCGGGCACGCGATCATGCCGCGCAACGTTCGCGCGCAGGTCGAAGGCGCGGCCATTTTCGGGCTGTCGGCGGCGCTGGGTGAGACGCTGAGCTACAAGGCCGGGCAGGTCCAGCAGAGCAATCTGACGGACTACCCGATCCTGCGGGCCGACGCGACACCGCTGGTGGAGATCAAGGTCTTGCCGACCGACAATCCCCCGGGCGGTATCGGTGAAGTCGGCTTGCCGCCAGTGGCGCCGGCAGTGGCCAACGCCATGGCCAGGCTGACCGGCAAGCGAGTGCGCAGTCTGCCGTTCCCGCAGGTGGCGTAAAGCAGGTCCGGTAGCGCCGCGGCCGCCAGGGCCGCGGCAAGAACCCGTGCGGCGGTCAGTCGACCGTCGCGCCCGACGCCTTGACCACGGTCGCCCACTGGGTGACTTCGGCCTTGATGAAGTTGCCGAACTCGGCAGGCGTCGTCTTGACCCACACCGCGCCCAGGTCCTTGAAGGACTTTTGCACCGACGGGTCATCCATCGCCTTCACCACCGCCGTATTCACCTTGGTCACCACGTCGGCCGGCGTGCCCGCGGGCGCGATCAGGCCGAACCATGACGACACATCGAAATTGGGAAAGCCCGACTCGGCCATGGTGGGCAGTTCGGGCGCCGTGGCCGACCGTTCCTTGGTGGTTACCGCCAGCGCGCGCAGCTTGCCGGCCTGCACCTGCGGCCATGACGACGGCATGTTGTCGAACATGTACTGGGTCTGGTTGCCGATCAGGTCGGTCACGGCCGGCGCGCTGCCCTTGTAGGGCACGTGCTGGATGTTCAGGCCGGACTGCAGCTTGAACAGTTCGCCCGCCATGTGGATCGACGTGCCGCTGCCCGATGACGCATACGACACCTTGGCCGAATTGGTCTTGAGGTAGCTGACCAGTTCCTGCACCGACTTGGCCGGTACGGCGGGATTGACCACCAGCAGGTTCGGCACCTTGACGACCAGCGCGATCGGCGTGAAGTCCTTGTTCAGGTCGAAGCTCAGATTCTTGTACAGGGTCTGGTTGATCGCGCTGGTGACGGCAACCATGTACAGCGTGTAGCCGTCAGGCTTGGCGCGCGCCACCTGTTCGGCGGCGATATTGCTGCCGGCGCCCGGCTTGTTTTCGACCACGAAGCTTTGACCCAGGGCGTCGGTCAGGGCCTTGGAGATGATGCGCGCGGCAATGTCGGTCGACCCGCCCGCGGCAAATCCCACCACCACCCGCACCGGCCTGTCAGGGTAGTCCGCCGCCGCAGCCGGCGCCGCCCAGGCCGCGGCCATCAGTGCTGCAAGCGCCAGGCGTGTCGCGTGCTTTTTCACGGTTCCATGACACGTGTCGGAATTGCCCATCGTCAGTCTCCATCCTTGTCGGTCCGCCGCGCGGTGATTCGCGGGCGTGCTGCTCGTGCCGGCAGCCTGACGACTATAGCGCCAGGAAAGGGGTTCGGAACAGGCGGGCAAACGCGCAAGGACAGGCATGTCCTGGCGTCATGCAACCGTTACCCGTCCGGTCAGAAATTGCCTGTATCCTGCTGCCACCTGACAGCTTCCGACCCATCCCGACATGACCAGCCCACCCGGACACTCTCCCTTCAAAAGCAAAGGCGGCCTGCAGCGGGTGGCGCGCGCGCTGCAATATTCGCTGCAGGGCCTGCGCGCGGCCTTCAAGCACGAGGCCGCGTTCCGCCAGGAAGCCGCGCTGGCCGTCGTCATGGTCCCGGCCGCCTTCTGGCTGGGCCGCGACCTGCTCGAAATCATTGTGCTGCTGGCGACGATCGTGCTGGTGCTGGTGACCGAACTGCTCAACTCGGCCGTGGAAGCGGTAGCCGATGCGCTGACGGTCGAACCGCACCCGCTGATCGGCCGGGCCAAGGACATCGGCAGCGCCGCGGTCATGGTGATGCTGATGTTTGCCGGCATGGTGTGGTTCGCGGTGGCCGCCGACCGCTGGCACTGGTTCGGCTGAAACACGCCGGATTTAGCGCATTTGCCGGTTGCTCCTACAATGGCGCGGTTGAACACCCCTCGCACGGCGCTCCCGATGTCATTCACCCAAAAGCTCGCCCAGGCCTGGTCGGCCTCCGATTCCCTGTTGACCGTGGGTCTCGACCCTGATCCGGCGCGGTTCCCCGCCGACCTGAAAGGCCGCCAGGACCGCATTTTCGACTTCTGCCGCGACATCGTCGACGCCAGCGCCCCCTACGCGTCCGCCTTCAAACCGCAGATCGCCTACTTCGCCGCGCAGCGGGCCGAAGACCAGCTTGAGGCGCTCTGTGCGCACATCCGCCAGGCCCATCCCACGATTCCGGTCGTGCTGGACGCCAAGCGCGGCGACATCGGGTCCACCGCCGAGCAATACGCGATCGAAGCCTTCGAGCGTTACCAGGCCGATGCCGTGACCGTCAGCCCCTACATGGGCGCGGATTCGGTCGAACCGTACTTTGCGTTCCCGGACCGCGGCGTGTTTGTGCTGTGCCGCACGTCCAACCCGGGCGGGTCCGACCTGCAATTCCTCGAAACCGATGGCGAACCGCTGTACCTGCGTGTTGCCAGCCTGGTGGCCGACAAGTGGAACCGCCATGGTCAGTGCGGCCTGGTGGTCGGCGCGACCTTTCCGGCGGAATTGGCGGCCGTGCGTGCCCGCGTCGGCGCCGACATGCCGCTGCTGGTGCCCGGTGTGGGCGCCCAGGGCGGCGACGTCCTGGCGACCGTCCAGGCCGGCTGCAATGCCGCCGGCACGGGCATGCTGATCAACTCGTCCCGCGCGATTCTGTACGCCAGCCAGGGCGACGACTGGCGCGACGCCGCCAAGGCCATGGCCCTGCAGACGCGCGATGCGATCAACGCGGCGCGGGCGCAGAAGGCCTGACGCCGCAGTTTGATTCGCTGACGCCCGGCCTGCTCAAACAGCGCCCAGGCCTTCGACAAGCGCGCCGGGCGCCTGCCCTGCCCTGAGCCCGGCGGTAAACGCCAGCATGCGATCGACAGGCCGGCGGGCGCGTTGTCCGAGCGCAGCGTCCAGGTGAACTTCCCCGCTGCCTGATTCCAGGGCGACCGCCACGCCGGCCAACCCGTTCATCGACATCCACGGACAGTGCGCACAGCTTTTGCACGTTGCGCCGTTGCCGGCGGTGGGCGCGGCAAGAAAGGTCTTGTCCGGATTCAGCGTGCGCAGCTTGTGCAACAGTCCGGCATCGGTTGCCACGATGAACACCGCAGCATCCGTATGCGCCGCAGCCTGCAGGATCGCCGAAGTGGACCCGACGGCGTCCGCCAGTGCGATGACATCGGCGGGGGATTCCGGGTGCACCAAGACCCGGGCGCCCGGATGCTCGCCCTTCAACAACGCCAGTTCAAGCGCCTGGAATTCGTCATGCACGATGCAGGCGCCGTTCCAGCTGACCATGTCCGCCCCCGTCTGGCGCCGAACGTAGTCGCCCAGATGGCGGTCCGGCCCCCACAGGATTTTTTGGCCGGACGCGTGCAGCGCCGCCACGATCTCTAGCGCACAGCTCGAGGTCACCACCCAGTCGGCGCGTGCCTTGACGGCGGCGCTGGTGTTCGCATAGACGACAACCGTCCGGTCCGGATGCGCGTCACAGAACGCGCTGAAGGGCGCCACCGGGCAACCCAGGTCCAGTGAACACGTCGCGTCCAGATCCGGCATCAGCACCCGTTTGTCAGGCGACAGCATTTTGGCGGTCTCGCCCATGAATCGCACGCCCGACACGACCAGGGTCCCCGCCGGATGGTCCCGGCCGAAGCGGGCCATCTCCAGCGAGTCACTGACGATGCCGCCCGTTTCCTCCGCCAGATCCTGCAGGTCGGGGTGTACATAGAAATGCGACACCATGACGGCGTCGCGTGCCTTGAGCAGGTGCTTGATGCGGTCCTTCAGCATCGCGCGTTCGGCGGGCGACGGGTCCGGCGGCACGCGCGCCCAGGCAAGCCGGGTATCACAGGCCGCGCCATGCGGGCCGGGTTGCGGATAGTCGACGGGGATGAGGGCAGTGTTCATGGGACGCGACCTTACCCGCGCCCAGGTCGGGCCGGTAGTCGGCATTCCACGTGCGCCGGCTTGCCGACGCGCCGTGCGGCGGCGATCTCACATGGCGGCGCCCGGCCGCTGTCTTACCCCGCGGCGTGCCGACTCAGTTCAGCGATATGCCGATCTCGTCGCCCAGCTTTCGCGTCTTGGCCACGTAGGCCAGCAGCATGGCGTCGAATTCTGACGGCGTGCTCGACACGGCATCGGCGCCGACCTCGTTCAGCCGGTCGCGCACCTCGGGCTTGGCCAGCGCGGCGGCGATATCGCGGCTGAGCTTTTCGCGAACGGCCATGGGCGTGCCGGTGGGCACCAGCGCGCCGAACCAGTCGTCCCCCTCGTACCCCGGCAGCCCCGCCTGCGACACGGTCGGCACGCCAGGCAGGAACTTGGCGCCCGCCGCCGAGCTGCTCGCCAGAATCACCACGCGGCCGTCCTTGGCCAGCGGCAAGGCGTTCGGTCCGGGTGAAAACACATACTGCACCCGGCCCAGCATGGCATCGGTCACGGCTTCGGGTGTGCCGCGATAGGCCGCGTGCGTGCCGGGAAATCCGCCCATGCTGGCAAACAGCGCCGCGTGCAGGTGGCCGGTACTGCCGACGCCTGCCGACCCATAGATCACGCCATTGGGCGCCGCGCGCGACGCGGCCACCAGTTCGGGCACGGTCTTGACGTTCAGGGACGGCGAGACCACCAGAAAGCTGGGCGCCCGTGCCATCAGGCCGATGCCGACCAGATCCTTCATGGGGTCGAACGTCAGTTTGTGATCAAGCGCCGCGCGCACGCCAAATGCGCTGGGCACGATCAGCACCGTCTGGCCGTCGGGCTTGGTGCCCACGACATACGATGCGCCCACGACCCCGCCCCCACCCGCGCGATTTTCGACAATGACGGGAGACGCCCAGGCGTCGGCAAGGTGTTTGGCGACCAGTCGGGCCACCACGTCCGTCGTGCCGCCAGGGGTGGCCGGCACGATGAAACGCACCGGGCCGTTGGGATAGGGCGCCGGCTGCGCCGCGCCCGGACCGGCAACAAGCAGGGCCGACAGCGACAGGACGGCGGCGAGCGCCGAAGCGCGGGTGAGACAGGCTGGCATGGAGAGTCCTCTTGAATGACATTGCACGAATGCCGCCCCGGTAACGCCATGCGTCAGCCCGGCCGCAGCCCTGGCTCCCGGCTGGACGTGATCCGCCGGAATCGCCACCTGTCCCCTCACCTTCTGTCTGGTCGACGTGTCGAGCTGCCCCGGACACCCCCCGCCACGTCAGGTCGCGAGGGCTGCCCCGGTGTTGTCTGTCGTCGTGGCGGAACGCTGCCGCCACCAGTGTTCGAGCCACCCCGCATTGCCGCCCTGCGCGATCAGTTCACGCAAGGCCGCCGGCACCGGTGCGAAAGTCGCTGTCGTGCCGCGGGTATGGTTCGTAAAAACGCCAGTCAGGAAATCGATCGCAATGTCTTCACCTGTCTCGCACAGGGCGGTGATGCCCGGGCACGGCGAAAGCACGCGCAGGCCCGTGCAGATCGCGGCGCGATAGGCCTGCACCGACATCGACTCGCACAGCAACCCCAGCCCCAATGCATGCATGGCGATGTAGCCGTTGCCCTTCGGTCCCGTGCCAAAGTTGCGGCCGGTCACGATCAGGTCACCGGGCTGGCAGCGGGACGAAAAGCCCGGGTCGGTCGCTTCGAACAGATGCGGCACCAGCACCTGCGGGTCCATCTCGCGGGCCGTCACGAAGTGCGCGGGGATGACGCCGTCGGGATGCGGGACGTCATCGCCCAGCTTGTAGCAGCGGCCGCGCAGGGCCCAGATGAAGGTGTCGGGGATCCCGTCAGGCATAGGCCGCCTCCGCCAGACGCGTCAGCGGCGTGTCCGCCGTCATCTCGCGCGGGTCAGTGATGCAGCCCGTGACGGCCGACGCCGCCACCGTCAGCGGACTCCCCAGGAACAGGCGCGCACTGGTCGGCCCAAAGCGGCCCGCATTGTTGTTGGTTGCCGTCGAGATCGACACTTCACCTGCCGCCACCGGGCCGACGACCGCGTCATTACAGGGACCACAGCCTGCCGGCAGCAACATGGCGCCGGCGTCCAGGAACACCTGCATCAGCCCGTCGCCCAGCAGGCGGCGCATGGACGCTTCCGACCCGGGCACGATGAACAGCCGCACGCCATCGGCAATCCGCCGTCCTTTCAGCACACTGGCCGCGGCGGCCAGATCGTCATACATGCCCGATCCGCAGGACCCGATGAACGCATGGCTGACAGGCGTGCCGGCCGCGCTGCCTACGTCGACCGCATTGCCCACATTGCCCGGCAGGCACACCTGCGGCGCGATATCGCCCAACGCGATGCTATGGCGGGATTCAAAGACGGCGTCGTCGTCGCTGTAGACCGGGTCGAACGGGCGCTGTGCGTGCTTGCGGCAGTACGCCAGTACGGCGGCCGACGGCGGCACGAACACACCGCCCGCCCGCATTTCGGTCGGCGTGCTGCACAGCGCCACGCGGGCGCCCAGCCCGAAGGCATCCAGATCGCCGGCATATTCCAGCACCCGGTAATCCAGGTCCACGTCCCACAACCCGGCCTTGACGATGCGCGCCAGATAGAAGCCGATGTCGCGGGCATGCACGCCGTCACCCAGGCGGCCCCGCAGTTCCAGCCTGACGGTTTTCGGCACCTCGACCCAGGTCGTGCCAGTCGCCAGCACCCGTGAAATCTCGTTGCCCACGCGCAGGCCGAACGCCCCCACCGCGCCCGCATTGGTGGCGTGGGTGTCGTTATCGAAATAGAACATGCCGGGCAGGACCTTGCCCTGCTCCATCGGGAAGATGTGCCCGTGGCCGCCCCGGCCGGCATCATAGAAGTTGGCGATCTGCCATTGGCGCGCCGCCGCGCGGTTGAAGGCGCCGCGTTCCGCGGCGCGCGCGCTGCCGTAGACGACATCATGGTCGCTGACCATCATCACCTTCTCGGGCGCCGCCACGCGGCCGATCCCGATACGGTCCAGTTCGCCCTTGGCTTCGCGCACCAGGCCGTCATGGATCATGACCATGTCCGGCTCGGGGTAGACCAGATCCCCGGCGACCACGCCCGCCTGACCCGACGTGCGCGCCATCACCTTTTCGATTGCGGTGTATCCCACTGCGACCTCCACCGAGCTGCTGTGGGATCAGTGTCGGCCCTGAGCTTATATAAGTAAAATAACAATCGACTATTCATTCATCAAGGTATGCAATGAATCTGAATCTTCGGCAAGTGGAAGCCTTTGTGCAGCTGGCGCGGCTGGGCGGCTTTTCGCGCGCGGCGGCGCAACTGCATGTCAGCCAGGCCGGCTTGAGCATCCTGATCCGCAAGCTGGAAGACAAGCTGGCCATGAAGCTCGTCGAGCGCACCACGCGCAGCGTCAGCCTCACGCCCGCCGGCCACGAAATCCTGCCCATGGCCGAACGCATGCTGGCCGATGCCGAAGCCATCCTGTCCAGCAGCCGCGGCATCGTCGCGCAGCACTCCGGCCGCATCGCGCTCGCCCTGCCGCCCATGCTGGCCGGCACGGTGCTGCCCGAGGTGCTGAAACGATTTCGCGACGACCATCCCCGCGTCGCCGTCGCGTTCCGCGAATGCGTGAACGAAGAACTGATCGGCCGCATCTACGCGCGCGACGTGGAATTCGGCCTGGCCTTCGGCGTGCAAGCCAGCAGCGAACTGGTGTGCCAACCCGTGCTGGAAGACGAACTGGCCGTGGCCTGCCTGGCCACCCATCGCCTGGCCCGCAAACGCGTGGTGCGTTGGCGCGACCTGGCCGGCGAACCCATCATCACCCACGCCACCGGCAGCATCGCCCGCACCCTGACCGAAAACGCCTTCATGGAAGCCGGGCTGCTGCTGACCCCGGCTTATGAAGCGACGAATTCCTTGACGGCGCTGGCGCTGGCCGCCGAGGGCCTGGGCCTGGCGGTGGTGTCATCGGCCAGCACGCCCGCGGCCATGTCGGGGTCGCTGGTGCTGAAGGTGCTGCGAGAACCTTTGGTGAAGCGGCACCTGCAATTGGTGACCCGCCGCGGCGCAGTACTGTCGCCGCCGGCGCTGGCGTTTGTGGAAGTGTTTGCGGGGTGCATGAAGGCGGCGCGATCGGGGGCCAGACTGTGAGAGCAACCGCGCCTGAAGAGGAGGACCGCCATCCTTGGCTTGCCCCTTGTCTACCGCGACACGACGGATCTCACGTGCGATCCACGTGTCCCATGTCCCGTCCCGGATCCAGCCGGTCGCGCACGCGTTGCTTCAGCACCTTGGCTTCGGGAAAGCCGCCGTCGGCCTTGCGGTCCCAGATCAGGGTGTCGTCGTAGTGGATCTGGAAGATGCCGCCGGTGCCGGGGATCAGGGCGACTTCGCCCAATTCCGTGCTGAACGTGGACAGCAGTTCCTGCGCCATCCAGGCGGCGCGCAGCAGCCACAGGCATTGGGTGCAGTAGGTGATGGCGATGCGGGGGGCGGGTGCAGCCGTGGCGGGCGTTTCGGTCATGGGATGTCCATCGGGCAGGCGTCGGCGCCATCGTACCGCGCACGACGATGCGACGGCGCTTGCCCTGGTCCTGCCACCCGCCTTGCTGATCAAGGCGCACGCTGCGCCCTGCCTCACCGCACCAGCGACGCGCCCCCGCACAGCTGGATATCCTGCCCCGTCATGGCCTCTGCCGCGGGGGACAGCAGAAAGGCCACGGTGGACGCGATTTCTTCGGGGCGGATCAGGCGGCCGATGGGCGGCAGGCGCGGCGCGTCGGCGGCGCGGGCGGGGTCGTTCGACATCGCCGTCTGGGTGGCGGCGGGGGAAACGACGTTGATGGTGACACCGTAGGGGGCGACTTCGGCGGCCCAGCTGCGGGCCAGCGCGATCATCGCGGCTTTGGTGGCGGCGTATTGGCTGCGGCCGGCCATGCCTTGGGCGACGCGGCTGCCGAGCAGGACGACGCGGCCGTGACGGCGTTCGACCATGCCGGGGACCAGCACGTCGGCCAGGACGGACGCCGCCTGCACATGCAGCTGCCACATCAGGGCGCCGGCTGCGGCATCCAGTTGCCCGAGCGCGCCGACGCGCAGCACGCCTGCCGCATGGACGAAGGCGGCAACGTCCGTCAGCTCACGTGCGGCGGCGACCATGGCGTCGACGTTGCGCAGGTCCACGGTCATCGAGCGGAAGCCCGCATGATCGATTGTGGGCGGTGCGACGTCCAGGCCGCTGACCTGCCAGCCCTCGGCCAGCAGTCCGGTGGCAATGGCTTTGCCGATACCGGAACTGCTGCCGGTGACGACGGCGTGTCGGGTCGCCGTACCCTCTCCGGTCCCCGCCCCGGATTCAACATCATTCGGCACGAATATTCCCCTCGGTCACGATCTTGAGCGACCGCGCCATGTCATCGCGTTGAAAGGCCACGAAGTCGTCGATCGAACCGGGTTGCAGCACCAGGCCCTGCTGTTCGAGCCGGTCGCGCATGTCGCCGGCCAGGGCCTTGTTCACTTCCACGTTGAGCTTTTTGGCGATATCCATCGGCAGCTTGGACGGACCCCACAGGCCGTACCAGCTGTAGAACTCGTAGCCCGGGATGGTCTCGCCAACGGTGGGCACGTCGGGCAGCGTGCGGACGCGTGATTTGGAGGTGACGGCCAGGATCTTCAGCATGCCGCCTTTGTAGTAGGACATGGACCCCAGGATCGGGTCGATGAAGCCGGAAATCATGCCGCCGACCAGTCCCTGGTACGCAGGCGCGGAGCCTTTGTAGGGCACGACCAGGTATTCCATGTCGCCTGCGCGGCGCAGCAACTCGGTGGCGAGCTGGCCGGCCGATCCGGTCGACCCGATGGCGAAGCTGAGCTTGCCGGGGTTGGCCTTGGCATAGGCCAGCATGCCCTTGACGTCGTTGAAGGGCAGGTCTTTGTTGACGGCGACGGCCAGCGGCGCCTGGGCCACCAGCGCAACCGGCTGGAAGTCCTTGACGACGTCGAACGGGGCTTTCATGGTCATCGGCGTGGTGGTGAACGTCGAAGCGTTGAACAGCAGCGTGTAGCCGTCGGCGGGGGCCTTGGCCACCGCGTCTGCACCGATGATGCCGTTGCCGCCCGCGCGGTTTTCCACCACGAATTGCTGGCCGGTCTGTTCGGTCAGTTTCTGGGCCAGCAGGCGGCCCACGGTGTCGAGCGTGCCGCCCGGCGGGAAGGGAATCAGCATGCGGACCTGCTTGGACGGCCACGTGTCGGCCAGGGCCGCGGTGGCGGGAATCAGGGCAAAGGCGGCCACAAGGGCGCGCGCAGCAAGGGTGCGTAGCATGAAGGTGTCTCCGATATCTTTCTTATGATGGCCGCGGCACGGTGCGGCGGATTGTCGCCGTGAATCAGTGCCGTGGTGATGCAAAGGCACGATAGGGGGTGGCCCGGCCGCATCGTGATGCCGCAGACTGAAGCGGCACGATGATGCGGTCGATCGATGCTGCACGGGGCCACGATGGGGGGTCCCGGGCGAAGCGACGATGTGGGCTGCCGCTCCTAGCGCTTCAGCAGCCCTGCCTTGCGCAGCCCAACTCGCAGCGCCTCGTTGTCGGCAGCGGTCGGCGCTTCCGTGGGCGGGCGCACTGTCGGGTCTTCAATCACACCGGCCAGGTACATGCCGGCCTTCATGCGGGCATGAGCTTCACCGGTCGGCTCGCCGCCGCCGTACACCGCGTCCTTCAAGGGGGTGATCAGCGCCTGCACTTCCTGCGCCTTCTTCAGGTCGCCGGCCTTCACGGCATTCCACAGGTCGATGATCAGTTGCGGGATGAAGGTCGCGAAGCCGACCAGTGCGCCATCCACGCCCTGCACCATCGATGCCAGCAGGTATTCATCATGGCAGGTCAGGATGGCCTTGCTGGCATCGGCGTCGCGGATCGCCTGGATGTCGCGGGCATATTTGTTCATGTCACGCTGGCCCACCTTGAAGGCCGCCAGGTAAGGCAGGCGGGCCAGGTCGGCCAGCAGTTGCGACGAGTAGGACGCCCGCGTCCAAGCCGGGTAGACGTGGCACACCAGGTCCAGTTCGGGGGCCGCGCGGTGGATGGCGTCGAAGTATTCCAGCGCATGGCCTGGCGTGAAGCCGAAGCGCAGCCAGTGATGCGGCGGCATGACGTCCAGCGCCTTGGCGCCGGCAGCCTGGGCGGCGCGGGCATGTTCGGCGGCTTCGACCACGCCTTCGCACACGATGGACGAGATCACGGGCATCTTGCCTTCCAGTTCCGACGCAACGATGCGGGTGACCTCGGCGCGCTCGGCCGGCGTCAGGGAAAACACTTCCCCTGTATGACCGTTGGTCATGATCGCGACCACGCCGTCATGGCCGGCGAGCCACGACGCCAGCTTGCGCAGCGCGGGTTCGTCAATGCGGTGATCGGGCGTGAACGGGCACGAAATGGCGGGGATGATTCCGTGGTAATTGGTGATCGAGGGCATGGCGTCTCCGGTGTCTTGGTGTGAGTAGAATGACTGCATCATTGCCGCCCGCGCCCGGACGGTCCAATACTCGAATCGCATACATCTATCCACGGAGCATCGGCAGCATGGGACCCGGCAACCGGCCCCTCGACATCGAGTGGCTCGAAGACTTCGTGACCTTGGCCGAGACCGGCAGTTTTTCGCGTGCGGCCGAAGCGCGCACCATCGCGCAGCCCGCGTTCAGCCGCCACATCCGTGCACTGGAAGAATGGGTGGGCGCCGACCTGGTGGACCGCGGCGCGCATCCGGCCACGCTGACCGCCGCGGGCAAACGCTTTCTTCCCCTGACTGAAGACGTGCTCGCCCGCCTGATCGCCGCCCGCATCAAGGCACGCATGGCGCACGACCAGAGCGTGGCCAGCCTGCGCTTTGCGGCCACGCATGCGCTGTCGCTGGGCTACTTTCCGCAATGGCTGGGGCGCATCGAAGCGCAGGGTGCGCTGGGGCCGATCGAGATGATGTCGGACAGCACCCTGGGCTGCGAAGAACTGATGCTGCAGCGGCGCGCGCAATTCCTGATGTGCTATGCGCACGACGCGGTGCCGAACCGGCTGGATGAAGCGGGTGTGGCGTGGGTGAAGCTGGAAGACGACCTGCTGGCGCCCGTGTCGGCGGTGGACGCGCACGGGGCGCCCCGTTTCAGGCTTGACCAGGGCACGTCATTGCCCTTGCTGGCCTACAGCGATGCGTCGGGCGTGGGCCGCATCATGCGGGGCCGCTTGCGGGCCGTGTCCGCCAAGGATGCGCCTTTTCACACGGTGTTTACCGGCCACCACGCATTGGTGCTGAAAAGCCTGGCGCTGGAAGGACGGGGCCTGGCCTGGCTGCCCACGCGGCTGATTGCCGAGGAACTGGCCAGCGGCCGCCTGGCGGTGACGGGGGGCGAGCCCTGGCAGTTGCCGCTGGAGATCCGGCTGTATCGCCAGCCGGTGGTGATGTCGGACGCGGCCGAAGCCTTGTGGGCGACGGTCGGGGCGGTGGCGAAGGCGTAGGCCCTCACTGCCCGGTCATTGCACGGCCGGTCATTGCACGGCCGATCCTTACACGGTCGATCCTTACACGGCACATCCTTACACCGCCGGCATGTCCAGCAGTCCCCGCAGCGCGACTTGGACGGCCGCTTCGCGCACGTCGGTGCGGTCGCCGGGGAACACGTCGGTCAGCATGCGGGTGCAGCGGCCTTCGGGACTGTCCCAGGCCCAGGCAAAACACACCATGCCGACCGGCTTGCCTTCCGTCGCGCCCCCGGGTCCCGCAATGCCGGTGGTGGACACGGCCACATTGGCCTGGCTGCCTTCCAGGGCGCCAATGGCCATCTCCAGCGCCGTGGCTTCGCTGACCGCGCCGTGCGCCTTCAGGGTGTCTTCCCGCACACCGATTTCCTGCGACTTGGCGTCGTTGCTGTAGGTGACATAACCCCGGTCAAAGCAGGCGCTGGACCCCGCAATCGCGGTGATGGCGCCGGCCACGAGGCCGCCCGTGCACGATTCGGCCGTGGCCAGCACGCGCCCGCCCACGGTCAGACGATTGACGACCTGTTCGGCCAGTATCAGGGTCTTGGGATCGAACATCAGGGTCTCCGTAAAAAGGTCAGCCGAATACGCGCGACACCAGCGCAAACACCAGCACGGCGTAGAACGCGGCCACCAGATCGTCCCACATCACGCCCAGGCCGCTCTTGAACCGCTTGTCGAAATACGCGATCGGCGGCGGTTTCAGGATATCGAACAGACGGAACAGCAGGAAGCCGAACGCCTGCGCCACCGCCGTATCCGGAATCAGCCACAGCACGACCCAGAATGCGACGACCTCGTCCCAGACCAGGCCGCTGTAGTCGGCCACGCCCAGTTCACGGCCGACCCGGTCACAGGCCCACACGCCGATGCCAAAGGCCAGCAGCAAGAAAAGGGCCATCGCCCCGGGGGACGTGATCATGGACACGGGCTGCCACAGCAGCCAGGCCAGCAGCGTGCCCCAGGTGCCGGGCGCGGGCTTGATCAGGCCGCTGCCAAAACCGAAGGCAATCAGGCGGCTCAGTTTGAGGCGCATCCACCCGAACGTGGGCTGGACGAGCAGATTCTTGGTGGACGATTCAGCCATGGCTCACGCGAAATGGTCGTAGCCGCCATGCGGCAGGGGATCGATCGGGTCGCCCGACGCATCGACCAGGCGCAGGCCGGGTGCGGCGGTGATCTGGCCGATACGGGTGACGGGAACACCGGCAGCCGCCGCGGCGGCGATCACCCGGGCACGGGACCCAGGCGCGGCGGTAAAACAGAGTTCATACACGTCGCCGCCCGACAGCGCCGCCAGGCGCCGCAACGGGACCGGCAGGGCCGCGACCGCGGGCGACACAGGCACGGCGTCGGCATCGACCCGCGCGCCCACGCCGCTGGCCGTGAGCACATGGCCCAGGTCCTGCAGCAGGCCGTCGGAGATATCCAGCGCGGCGCAGGCCACGCCGCGCAGGCCCTGCCCCAGCGCCAGGCGCGGCTCGGGCCATTCCAGGGCGCGGCGGGTAGCGGCGAGCAGGGCGGAACGGTCTGCGCCCGGCGGGAAAGCGTCTTCGCCCAGCAACAAGCGCAGCGCAATATCCGCATCGCCCAGGCAGCCAGACACCCAGATGTCGTCGTCCGGCCGCGCGCCGTCGCGCCGCAGGGCGTCATCGGGCGCCACCGTGCCAAAGATCGTGATGGAGATGACGATGCCGTCCTGCCCGCGCGTCGTGTCACCACCGATCAGCGGACAGGCGTGGCGGTCGGCCAGGGCGTACATGCCCCTGGCAAAGCCGGCCAGGAAGTCGTGGTCGATGCGGGGCAGCGCCAGCCCCAGCACGAAGCCCGCGGGCTGGGCGCCCATGGCGGCCAGGTCCGACAGGTTGACCGCCAGGGACTTGTGGCCCAGCGCCGCCGGGTCCACATCGGAAAAGAAATGCCGGCCTTCCACCAGCAGGTCCGTGCTGATCGCCATGGCGCCCGGCTGCGTGGGCAGCAGCGCGCAATCGTCGCCCACGCCCAGAACGCCGGGCGGGGCGGGCCGGCTGAAGTGCCGGCGGATCAGGTCGAACTCGCCGTCGGCCATGCTCAGGCGCGACGCACTGGCGCGGCCGCAGCCATCAGCGACGCAGGGACTGCACTTCGTTGGGCCGCACTTCGGCCGCCAGCTTGTCCAGCACGCCGTTCACGAACTTGAAGCCGTCGGTGCCGCCAAACGACTTGGCCAGTTCCACGGCCTCGTTGATGACGACCTTGTACGGGATCTCGACGTGGGTCGACAGCTCGTACGCGCCGATCAGCAGAATGCCGTGTTCGACCGGCGACAGTTCATGGACCGGGCGGTCCAGGAACGGCGCGAACTTTTCGCGCAGCACGGCGGCGTCACGCACCGCGCCGTGCAGCAGCGCGCGGTAGTGCGCCAGGTCGGCTTCGTCGAAACCTTCGGCGTCGCGCATGTGGGCGTCGATTTCGCCGGCTTCTTCAGGGTTGCCCCCTTTCACCAGCCATTCGTACATGCCTTGCAGGGCGAACTCGCGCGCACGACGGCGTGCGCTGCGCGCGTTCTGCCGTTGGGTGCTGTCATTCATCCTGGTCGTCCTCGTCAACAAAACGGGGATCTTCGTCGTCCTCGTCGTCTTCTTCCGGCTCCAGGCCGGCCAGCAGGTTCGCCATTTCAACGGCGGCCTGGGCGCAATCGCGGCCCTTGACCTCGGCGCGTTCCAGCGCCTGGGCTTCGGTGTCGACGGTCAGCACGCCGTTGGCGATCGCAATGCCGGTTTCGAGCGACACGCGCGTGATGGCGGCGGCGCTTTCATTGCTGACCACTTCGAAGTGATAGGTCTCGCCGCGCACCACCGCGCCCAGCGCGATCAGGGCGTCGAATTCGCCGGTGTTGGCCAGTTGCGCCAGGGTCACGCCCAGTTCCAGTGCGCCAGGCACGGACACGACCATGATGTCCTGTTCGTCGACGCCCAGCTTGCCGAGTTCGGCCAGGCAGGCATCCAGTTCGATTTCGCCGATGTTTTCATTGAAGCGCGCACGGACCACGCAGATGTGCAGCCCTTCGCCGTTCAGATCGGGAGTGAGGGTATAGGGATTCATGATGCGGCATCGTCCTGTGCGGAGTGAGAGTCATGACCGGCTTCATAGCCGGTCACGGTAAGGGAAAAGCCTGCCATGCTGGGCATCTTGCGCGGCTGCGCAAGCAGCTTCATCTGGCAGACATCGAGATCTTTCAGGATCTGGGCGCCAATGCCGTAGGTGCGCAGGTCGACACGCACGGGGGCGGTCCCGGTGCGTGCGCCAGTGCGGTCCATGTCGGTCAATTGCTGGAATTCCTGGAACAGGTCACCGGCGGCGCCATCGCAGTTGAGCAGGATCACGACGCCGGATTCGGCCGCCGCGATCGCTTCCAGCGCGGCCGGCACGCTCCAGCTGTGCGTGCTCTTGTCGACTTCCAGCAGGTCCAGCACCGACGTGGGTTCATGCACCCGCACCAGCGTTTCGCGGTCGGGCTGGATGGTGCCGTGGACCAGGGCCAGGTGCGGCGCGCCGCTGGGCGTGTCGCGATACAGCACGCAGCGGAAGTCGCCATGCACGGTGTGGATCACCCGTTCGGCCACCCGCTGCACCATGGATTCGTGTTCGCTGCGGTACTGGATCAGGTCGGCAATCGTGCCGATCTTCAGGCCGTGCTGCTTCGAAAATTCGATCAGGTCGGGCAGCCGCGCCATGGTGCCGTCTTCGTTCAGCACTTCGCAGATCACCGAGGCGGGCGTCAGGCCGGCCAGCGCCGTCAGGTCGCACCCGGCTTCGGTATGGCCGGCGCGCATCAGCACCCCGCCGTTGGCGGCCTTGAGCGGAAAGATGTGGCCAGGCTGCACCAGGTCGGAAGGCTTGGTGTCGCGGGCCACGGCCACCTGCACGGTGCGGGCGCGGTCGGCGGCCGAAATGCCGGTGGTCACGCCGGTGGCCGCTTCGATCGACACCGTAAAGTTGGTGCCGTGCTTGGTGCCGTTGGCGCTGACCATCAACGGCAGGGCCAGCTGGCGGCAGCGCTGTTCGGTCAGGGTCAGGCAGATCAGGCCGCGGCCATAACGCGCCATGAAATTGATGGCTTCGGGGGTGACGTGCTCGGCGGCCATGACCAGGTCGCCTTCGTTTTCACGGTCTTCTTCGTCGACCAGGATCACCATGCGGCCCGCGCGCAGCTCGGCAATGATGTCCGATACCGACGCGATGGCCGATCCCTCGAAAGAGACGGCCGGCGCGGCGTGGTTCGGCACGGCGGGAACGGCGGCGGCAACTGGATCAAATGCAGACATGGGCGGGGGTCCGGCGGGGTTGGCTCGGCGCGGCGTCGAATCTTGTATGCGACGCGGGTCGGCTAAGGAAGGAAACCGCGCATTTTACCGCCTGAAAGCGAAAATCTTCAGCGCGGGTGGGACAACGGTGTCCAGGTGGCTTTTTGACGTCAGGCGGCGGGGGCGTTCACGCGGGGCTGCAGCCCGGCATCCAGGGTCTCGCGCTCGTCGAACACGAAGCAGCTGCCGTGGAATCCGGCGCCCCCGGTTTCCTCGAAATACTTCAGGATCCCGCCTTCCAGCTGGTAGACGTGATCGATGCCCGCATCGGCCATGTAGATCGCCGCCTTTTCGCAGCGGATGCCGCCCGTGCAGAAGCTGACCACCGTCTTGCCTTCCAGCTCGGCCCGATGCGCCTGCACTGCGGCCGGAAATTCGGTGAACTTGCCGATGCGCCAGTCGATGGCGCCTTCAAACGTGCCTTCGTCCACTTCGAACGCATTGCGGGTGTCGAGCATGACCACGTCCCGCCCTTCATCATCCTTGCCCTGCTGCAGCCAGCGGGCGGCGGTGCGCGCATCGACCGCGGGCGCGCGGCCGGCGGCGGGGCGGATCGTCGGGTGGTCCATGCGGATGATTTCGCGCTTGATCTTGACCAGCAGCTTGCGAAACGGCACGCCGTCCGACGTGCTGAATTTGACTTCCAGGTCGTCCAGCAGGCCCGGGAACGCCGGGCCGTTGCGCAGCCAGTCCAGCCAGCCGTCGATCGCGGCGCGCTCGCCCGCCAGGAACAGGTTGATGCCTTCTTCGGCCAGCAGCACCGTGCCCTTCAGCCCCGCGGCGGCGGCCTGCTCGCGTACGGCCTGCTGGCGTTCCGGCAGGCGGTCGAGCGACACGAATTTGTAGGCGGCGATGTTGACGATGGCGGGCACAGCGGACTTCCAGAACAAAACGATCAGCCGGCCATTTTACGCGGAAGCGGTTTGGTTTTCGTCCTCGCCCTCGCCTTCGAACTGCACGTGGTGGAAGCCATACCGTTCGGCCGTCATGTGCGCGATGATCGCCACCGCGATTTCCGGCGGCGTGCGGGCGCCGATGCGCAGGCCCACCGGCCCGTGCAGGCGGTCGATCTGTTCCGGGCTCACATCGAATTCCAGCAGCCGTTCGCGGCGGCGCGCCTGGTTCTTGCGCGATCCGATGGCGCCCACATAGAAGGCGTCGGACTTCAGCGCTTCCATCAGCGCCAGGTCGTCCAGCTTGGGGTCGTGCGTCAGCGCCACTACCGCCATGTGGCGATCCGGGCGCATTTCAATCACGGTGTCATCGGGCATGGTCCGCACCAGGGTCGTCCCGGGCACGCTCCAGTGGTCCGCATATTCTTCGCGCGGATCGCAGATCACCACGTCGTAATCCAGCGCGCGCGCCATCTGCGCCAGGTATTGCGTCATCTGTCCGGCGCCGATGACCAGCAGGCGCCAGCTCGGGCCGTGCGTGGAAATCAGGCTGCTGTCGGTGATTTCGAACGCGTCTTCGCCCTTGGCCGGGCTGTGGGTCACCTGGCCGGACGCAATGTCCAGTTCGCGCCGCACCCGCTTGCCGGCATCCAGGTCGGCCAGCAATTCGTCCAGCCGCGTGGCGGGCGTGACGGGTTCCAGCACCAGTTCCAGCGTGCCGCCACAGGGCAGGCCGAACCGGTTGGCTTCTTCGGCCGATACGCCATACCGGGTCAGGGCCGGGGCGTCGGAAGGCAGTTCGCCCTGGCGGGCCTTGATGATGAGGTCATCTTCGATACAGCCGCCCGACACCGATCCGGCGATCGACCCGTCATCGCGTACAGCCACGACCGACCCGATCGGCCGGGGCGCCGAGCCCCAGGTGCGGGTGACGGTCCCCATGACCACCCGGTGCCCTTCCCGCTGCCAGGCCGCGACGCGCCGCAAGACGTCAAGGTCGACGTTGTCCATAGTTCATCCTCATGTGCTGGAGCGCGGCAGAACCGCGCGATGGGCACCATGATAATGCGGCGCGGCAGTAAGCCCTCCCTATGCACCTACGCCGCGGCAGGAAAACGCCCTGCCCGGGCCAGCCCGCTCATCGGCGGGTGGCCCAGCCGGTCACCCAGCCAGCCCGCCGTATCGATCAGCATTTGCAGATCGACACCCGTATCGATCCCCATGCGTTCGAGCAGATACACCACGTCTTCGGTCGCGACGTTGCCCGTGGCCGCCGGCGCAAACGGGCAGCCGCCAAAGCCGCCGATGCTGCTGTCGAGGGCGTGCACGCCAGCTTCAACCGCGGCCAGCACGTTGGCCAGCGCGGTGCTACGGGTGTTGTGGAAGTGGCAGCGCAGGCGCATGCCGGCATCCAGCGCCTTCGCCCCCGCCAGCAGTTCGCGCACTTGCGTGGGCACGCCACACCCGATGGTGTCGGCAAACGCAATTTCGTCCGGCCGCGCGGGCAGCAGCGATTCGACCAGGCCCAGCACCTTGGCCGCGGGCACTTCGCCTTCAAAGGGGCAGCCAAACGCGGCGGCGATCGTGACCGATGCCGGGATGCCCGCCTCGCGCGACTGCGCCAGGATGGCGGACGCGGCGGCCACCATGTCGGCAATGCCCGCGCCCTGGTTCTTGCGCGAAAAGGTCTCGCTGGCCACCACCACCACATTGATCTCGTCGCACCGCGCCGCGCGCGCCCGATCAAAGCCGGCCTGATTCAGCACCAGCCCGATCAGGGCCGCATGACCCGGCTCGGCCCGCGCACCCGCCATGACGGCTTCGGCATCGGCCATCTGCGGCACGCGTTTGGGGCTGACGAAACTGGTGGCCTCGGTACGGCGCAGGCCCGCGGCGTGGATACGCCGCAGCAGCTCCAGCTTGTCGTCGGTCGACAGCACCACCTTTTCGTTCTGGATGCCGTCGCGAGGGGATACCTCGATCAGTTCGACGCGTCGCGCCGCGTGTTGTCCTTCGGTTGTCATGGCTGCCTCCAAGCATGCATTCCCAGCGGTCAGCGGATAGTATAGTATTTGTCCGGACAAAGCATCCGACTCACTTGAGTGACCACCAGACCACAAGGAATGCCATGGACGAAGCGCGAGATGCCACCCGGTCGGGCCCCCTGACCGACCTGCGGGTCATTGAAATGGGCCAGTTGCTGGCCGGTCCGTTCTGCGGCCAGCTGTTTGCCGATTTTGGCGCCGAAGTCATCAAGGTCGAACAGCCCGGGCTGGGCGATCCGATGCGTGAATGGGGCCGCGAAAAGCCGCACGGCAAGTCGTTGTGGTGGCCGGTGGTGGCGCGCAACAAGAAGTCGGTGGAGATCAATGCGCGCGAAGCGGAGGGCCAGGCGCTGATCCGCGACCTGGTCAAGGATGCCGACATCCTGCTCGAAAATTTCCGGCCGGGCACCATGGAACGCTGGGGCCTGGATTACGCCACGCTGCGCGAGCTGAATCCACGGCTGATCATGGTGCGGGTGTCGGGCTACGGGCAGACCGGGCCCTATGCCTCGCGCGCCGGTTACGGGGCGATCGGCGAAGCCATGGGGGGCCTGCGCTATGTGGTGGGCGACCCCTCTACCCCGCCCAGCCGCATGGGCATTTCAATCGGCGACACGCTGGCCGCCACCTTTGCCTGCCTGGGCGCGCTGACGGCGCTGCATCATGTGCAAAAGACCGGCCGCGGCCAGATCGTGGACAGCGCCATCTATGAAGCCGTGCTGGCCGTGATGGAATCGCTGGTGACCGAGTACGACCAGACCGGCTATGTGCGCGAACGCACCGGCGCGATCCTGCCGAACATTTCTCCGTCCAATGTGTACCCGACCAATGACGGGCGCTTCACCTTGATCGCCGCCAACCAGGACACGGTGTTCAAGCGGCTGGCCACGGCCATGGACCGCGCCGATCTGCTGGCCGATCCGCGCTACATCACGCACACCGCGCGCGGTCAGCATCAGACCGAACTGGACGACATCATTGCCGCGTGGACCCGCACCCTGAGCGCCGACGCGCTGGCCGCGCTGATGGAACAGCACGGCGTGCCCTACGGCGACATCTACCGCGCGCCCGACATGCTGGCCGATGCCCACTTCAAGGCCCGCAATGCGATCGCCGACGTGCTGCATCCGGCCTTCGGTTCGCTCAAGATGCAGAACGTCGCGCCGCGCCTGTCCGAAACCCCGGGCAGCATCGTGTCGTGCGGACCGGAACTGGGCCAGCACAACCGCGAAGTGTTCGAAGGCATCCTGAAGATGGACCGTTCAACATTGAGCGCGCTCATGGAAAAGGGCATTATCGGGACCCTGGACAAGGATGCTGCCGAGGTCCCCGCATGACACCCCTCCGGTTAGGCGTGATCGCGCCGCCCACCAATACCGTCAACGAAAAGGAATGGGCGACGCTGCTGCCGGCTGGCGTGTCCATGCAGTTCACCCGCATGGCGCTGCACGCGAACACGGATACGCCGTCCGGCAAGCAGGCCCTGCACGACGACCTGGCCACCGCCATGACCCAGCTGCGCAACGAGGGCGCCGATGTCATGGTGTACGCGTGCACGGCCGGGTCCATGACGATTCCGCATCACGACCTGCCCGACTGGATGGCCCGGACGGCGGGCGCTCCGGCCGTCACCACGGCTGCGGCTATCGTGGACGCGCTGCGTTTCCTGGATGTGAAACGTGTGGCCGTGGCCACCCCGTATCACGATGCCTTGAACGACCACGAAACCCACTTTCTTGAACACGCGGGGTTCAAGGTACTGGCCTGCAAGGGGTTGGGCATCGGCGCGAACGGACCCCACGAATATGTGCAGATCGCCAAGGTGCATCCGGCAGCGATTCAGGCGCACGTCAGGTCGGTGCATCAAGATGGCGCTGACGCACTGCTGGTGTCGTGCACCGATTTCCCGACGCTCGGCCTGATCGATGCGCTGGAACAGGAATTCGGCATCCCGGTGCTCTCGTCCAATACCGCCACTCTCTGGGCCGCCCTGCGCGCCGGCGGCGTCCATTTCCAGGATGCCCCGGTGCCTGCATCGGGCGGCCAGCTCTTCAACCCTGGGAATCAAGCATGAACGAATCGGATCTGTCGTTGAAGGATCGTGTCGTCGTCGTTACGGGCGGCACGCGCGGGCTGGGCAAGGAAATGGCGCTGGCGCTGCTGGCCGCCGGCGCGCGGGTGGCCATCACCGGATCGGAAATCACGCCCGCCATGGATGCGACGCTGGCCGAAGGCCGGGCATTGGCCGGTGAAGACCGCATGTTCGCGGTGGCGGCCGACGTGGCCGATCCCGGCGACTGCCGCCGGGCCATCGACCAGATCATCGACGTGTTCGGCGCGGTGCATGTGCTCGTCAACAACGCGGGCCGCGGCATGCGGCTGATCAGCGAGACCTTCAACACGCAGCCCACCCGCTTCTGGGAAGCCGATCCCATTGCGTGGCGCAAGATCATCGATACCAATGTGAACGGCCCGTTCAACATGGCGCATGCCATCACGCCGCACATGCTGGCGCAGGGCTTTGGCAAGATCATCAACGTGTCGACCAGCGACGTGACCATGGTGCGCAAGGGCTACGCGCCCTATGGCCCATCCAAGGCCGCGCTGGAAGCCGCATCGCGGGTGTGGGCGCAGGACCTGGCCGGCACGGGCGTGACCGTCAATGTGTACCTGCCGGGCGGCGCGGCCGATACCGACCTGCTGCCCACCGGCCCCGACAAGAAGGGCGCCGATGGCAAACTGCTGTCGCCGGCCATCATGCGGCGGGGCATTCTGTGGCTGTGCTCGGACGCGTCCAACAGCCATACCGGCGAACGCTACACGGCGCGGTTGTGGGACGAGGCCTTGCCGGCGGATCAGGCCGCGGCCGGTGCACGATCGGCGGCGGTGGAAAAGCCTGCGATCATGTGAGCCGCGGGACGCAGGATGCGGGACGCAGGACGCAGGACGCAAGCCTAGCGCTTGCGTTCGATCTGCATCTTGTAGCTGAAGCTGTCGGCCGGATGCCAGTTGAACGACGCGATCTGTACGCCTTCGGCCGAAAAGTATTGCCGGATCAGGCACAGCGCGATCGCGTCGTCACTTGCCCCAAACACATCCAGCAGATGCGCGGGCATCCGTTCGCCCCGGATCTCTTGGGTTGCATGGGTCAGGGGTTCCTTGCTGCGCTCTTCGATGTGCGCATAGAACGGCCCGACACAATCGGGAAGCTCGGGCCCGACCCAGGCCAGGCGTTCCGGAATGAAAGAACTGGTGCAGCAGATCGGCGTGCCGCCCGGCGCGGTCCAGCGCACGCTGTCCACCTGCAGCCAGCGCTCGCCGGGCTCGGCGCCCAGGGTGCGCGCGATCTCTTCGGTCAGCTCGACCAGCGTGCTTGAACGGATCAGTACATAGGTGTCCAGCGCGAACTGGAACAGATCGGCCAGCGAACTGATGGACTGCTGATACGCCCGCTGCGAATGCGCCGCGATCACCACCGTGCCGATGCCCTTGCGGCGCGTCACCATGCCATGTTCGACCAGATGGCTCAGCGCCGCGCGCACCGTATAGCGGCTCACATCGAATTCTTCGCACAACTCGCTTTCGGTCGGCACGTGGCTGCCCACCGGATAGATCCCCTGCGCCACACGTTCGGTCAGCGTCTTCAGGATCTGGCGATAGCGAGGGCTATCGTCGGCGGGTGCGACGTCAGCCGTCTTGTGTTTTTTTGCCGGCATACCGCTGTCATCCTCAACCATGCATTATTCGACTAGCCCGGGAAGATACCACTTCCCACGGTGGGTCCCGGGCGCCGACGCTTACTCCGGCTTGACGCCAGCGTCCTGCAAGGCCTTGGTCAGACGCACCGACTCCTTGTCGATGAACGCCACGAAATCGGCAGTGGTGCCGCCGGTGGCGTCGGCGCCGCCGTTGGTGATGGCGGTCTGCATGGCCGGCGACGCAAGGATCTTGGCTGCGACCGACTGCAGCTTTTCGATAATGTCGGGCGGCGTGCCGGCGGGGGCCAGCAGGCCGAACCAGCCGGTCAGTTCATAGGGCACGCCCAGCACTTCCGATACGGTCGGCACATCCGGCATCAGGGGCGAGCGTTTGGCCGACGTGACCGCCAGCGGGCGCAGCTTGCCGCTGTTCACGAAGGGCACGGCCACCGGCGTGTTGACGATGCCAAATTGCAGGCTGCCGCCCAGCAGGTCGGTCGTGGCCTGCGCGTTGCCGCGATAGGCCAGGTGCACGATGTCCACGCCGGTGGCCGACGCCAGCAGCACGCCCGACAGATGGCCCGAACTGCCGTTGGCGGGCGATCCATAGTTGAAGCTGCCCGGCTTGGCCTTGGCCAGCGCAATGAATTGCTTCAGGTCCTTGGCGGGCGAGTCGGGCGTGACCGCGATCACGTTGGACATGCCGCCCACCGAGATGATCGGCGCAAAGTCCTTGATCGGGTCATACGGCAGCTTGTTGAACAGCGCCTTGTTGGTGGCCAGCGTAATGCCGTTGACCAGCAGCGTGTAGCCGTCGGGCGCGGACTTGGCCACGTAATCATTGCCGATATTGGTGCCGGCGCCGGCGCGGTTTTCGACCACGAAGGGCACGCCCATCGCTTCGGACATCTTGGTCGACAGGATGCGGCCCAGGAAGTCGGCCGTGCCCCCGGGCGCCGAGGGCACGATCACGTGCACCGGTTTCGACGGGTAGGCTTGGGCCAGCGCAGGGGAGGTGGCCAGGCTGGCGGCGGTCAGGCATAGGGAAGTCAGCGCAAGTCGGATCATCTCGTTTCTCGGTCAGAAGGGTCAGGAAAGGTCGAAGCCAAAAACAGGTCGATGCCAAAAGCCGTCCGGCGGGCGCCATGCGCCTGCCTGTCTCCTGCGGGGGTCGAGTCGCGGTCTTGATGCCGGCTGTCTGGAAAATCAGTAGTGCGACAGCAGCTTGCCAAAGCCCTGGATCTTGTCGTCGATGCCGTTCTGCCGCAGCGCCCACCAGTAGGTCGCGGTGTTGATCGCGATCACGGGCTTGCCCAGCCAGAATTCGGCAATGCCGGCCACGCGCGCCATGGCCAGGTTGGTGCCGACCTGTACGATCGCGTCAACCGTCGGGTCGTCCACCTCGATGATCGCGTCGCGCAGTTCGGCTTCGCTCACATGCGCGATCAGCATCGGACCGGGGCACTTCAGGCCCTTCAGGTTGACGACTTCGAAGCCGCAATCCGCAAAGAATTTGCGCACCTGCTGGTCGCCCACCGGCATGTAGGGCGTGATGACCGAAATGCGCTTGATGCCGCCATAGGCTTTCAGGGCGGCGCGGCAGGCATCCGATCCCATCGCGACCTTGACGCCGGCGCGCGCTTCCACGCGCTGCTGCAATTCGACGGATCCGTCCAGGCCGTCCCAGAAGGTTTCGGCCGACATGCCCATGACGATGTAGTCGGGGCTGCAGGTCATGACCGCATCGACCGAGTCCATCAGCGTCGAGCGGATGTCGTTCATCAGCTTGTTGAAATCGTCATCGTTCCGGACCGGATTGTCGGGAATGACGATGCGTGAAAAGTGGTTGGTGACACCGACCGGCCGCATCGAGTCGAATTCGGGTTGCACCGAGGTATTCGTGCTGGGGGCAATGACGCCGAACTTGCGGCGGTAGCCAAGACTGTCAGTCATGCGGGTTCCTTAGCGATCTGAGGATTCAACGATGGATCAGGGCGTCGACCGACGACAGGTCGGCATACTTCTGCCCCATGTCGAACAGGTTCGCGTCATGCGGGCCGATCGCCCGGTCGCCGGTGGCGTCCACCGGCAAAATGGTGCGGAAGTTGTGGGCCACGCTGTCGATCACGGTGGCGCGCACGCAGCCCGACGTGGTGCAGCCGGACACCACCAGCGTGTCGGCGCCGCGCCAGTGCAGCCAGCCGGCCAGCTCGGTGCCAAAGAAGGCCGATGCCTGCCGCTTGCGCACGATCAGCTCGCCCGGCATGGGTTCCAGTTCCGGCACGATCTGGCTCAAGGACGAGTGCTCGGTCAGCTTGAGCAGGCCGGGCACCTTGCTGGTGAACGCATTGGCATCCGACGCGTCATCGGCGTACACGACACGGGTGTGCGCAATCGGCCATCCCTGCGTGCGGGCGTGGGCCAGCAGCTTGACGGTCTGCGTAATGGCGGCAGCAATGTTGCCGCCGCCAAAGTGGGCGGGGTCGGCAAAGGCCACCACAAAGTCGACGATCACCAGCGCCGGGGTCTTGCCGAAGCCGACGCTCTGCCCCATGCCCTGGCGGCGGTACACGTCGAGTTCGTCGTTGGCGGCATCGGGGGCCGGGTTGTGCGAAGTCGTGTTCATGCCACGGTATCCAGGTCGCGCAGCGATTGGATCATGGACGATTGCAACAGGTATTCGCGATGCTTTGCCGGGTCCCGCACGGTGGCGCGCAGGCTGTCGTGATGCGCGCGGCGCGCGGCCGGATCGCGTTCGTTCAGCACCTTGCGGTTGCGCAGCGCCTGCATCTGCACAGTCTCGACCGCCACCTTGCGGCGTTGCCGTTCATACCGTTCCATGGTGTCCAGCGGCGCGCCCTTCCAGACGTCAGACAGCTTTTCCGCCAGGTTCATGGCATCGTGGATGCCGCCGTTCATGCCCATGCCGCCCAGCGGATTGTTCAGGTGCGCCGCGTCGCCCGCCAGGAACACCCGGCCCTGCACGTAGTGCTCGGCCACGCGTTCATGCACGCGGTAAGCGGTGCAATGCGCGATCTCGTAATTGCCGTCGATGGGGTTCAGTTTCTGCAGGCGCGCTTCGATCGCATCGGCCTGCTTGATGACGTCTTCGGGCTGGCTGGGATCGGTCGGCAACAGCACGCGCCACAGGGTGGGCGTGCGCAGCAGTACGGCCCATTCTTCCGGATCCGAAATGTAGGCGATGTTGCTCAGCCCGCCGATGTCGTCGCTGAAGGAATGCGGGGTCGACATCGACAGATAGATCTCGGGAATCGTCATGCCATCGAAGGCCACGCCCAACGATTTGCGCACCGTGCTGCGCGCGCCATCGGCGCCGATCAGGTAGCGGCCACGATGGGTTTCGTTCACGCCATCGGGCATCGTGACGGTCAGCGTCACGCCGTCGTCATCCTGCTCGACGGCCGTGGCGCTGGCGCCGTAGATGAACTCGGTGCCAGCGGCTTCGAGCTTGGCGCGCAGCAGCCGCGTCAGCTTCCATTGCTCGCATTGCAGCCGATACGGATGCCGTGTGTCGTTGGCCAGCACGGCCAGATTGAAGGTGACGATGGGGCCTTCCTGCCGGTCGCGGAATTGCCATTCCGGGCAGATCAGCCCTTGCGCGATGCAGGCATCGGCCACGCCAAAACGGTCGAGCATGTCGAGCGTGGGCGGATGGAAGGTCGACGCGCGCAGGTCTTCGGGCAGCTCGCGGCTCAACTCGAACACGGTCACGGGAATGCCTTCACTGGCCAGATAGGTGGCGGCCACCAGTCCGACCGGACCCGCGCCAACGATAAGTACGCGATCACGCGCCATACAGCCGTTCTCCTGAAGTCATCCGGGGCAGCGCCACGGCACGGCACGCTGCCGACATGGCTCACATCCTAAGACGAAATCTTTGTCCGGACAATATAAATATGCGTTGGCGGACCGGGCGTCCGGCGGCGTGTCGGCGCGGTGCCGGATGGCGCGTGACAGGCGCACCAGAACGGATCGCGGTGCAGCATCCGGCGGATCACGGCGGGCCAAGGGGAAGACGGCGATGCGTGCGCGCAATAGGCGCAAAGTGGTGCATGGCAGCGCGGCGCGCGCACCGGCATGCGACGCGATGGCGGAGGCAAAAAAAAAACGGGTCCCGAAGGACCCGATCCATGCTGGCGGCGGCTACAGCTCCATCGTCAGCACATGATGGAACATGGTCCGCTTGGGGTTGCGGAACAGGGGGCGCACACGATCGCTCCACGGCGACGCACGCACTTTCAACCACGCCGGCGACCCGAAGGTTTCCTGCGTTTCCAGTTCATACAAGGCGTGATACCTGGGCGACCCGGTGGGGTCGGACAGGCGCTGCGCCAGCACGGTCCCGGGCACCGACGCCAATCCCGGCAGGTGTTCCTGGTCGTACCACGCATTCAGGTCGTCTTCGCCGCCTTGCGCGACGTCGGTTTCGACCACGTAATGGAACGGCGCCGGCTGGCCTGCCGATGCGCCGGCAACCGACATCATCATCTGCAGCGGCATTAGCTGCGCGCCGGGTTCGGTACGCGCCAGCGCGTCCTGCAGCGGCCCCAGGTGCGGCACGCCCGGTTGACGCAGCGCCAGGTACACATACGATTCGACCGACTCGATCGCCGCATGCGCCGCGATGTGGCGCAGCGGCGGCGCCACATCCCGCAGCGCCGCGGCCAGTTCGCGCACGCCGGCGGCGTCGATGCGACGCGCAGGCAGCTTGAGCAACAGCACGTCGATGGAAGTCATGCGCGTCTCCGTCTCAATGGCCGATATGCATCGCGACCAGGAAGCGCGACACCATGTTGTAGGCCGCCACTGTGGCGGTCAGCTCCACCATGCCCTGCGGACCGAAGTGGTCTTGAAGCGCGTTGAACTGCGCATCGGGCACTTCGATCTCGCGGGTCATGGTGTCGGTCAAGGCAAGCACCTGCCGATCCAGATCGTCCAGCTCGATACCGCGAATGGCGCCATCGGCATCCTCGCGCAGCGCATCGATCGCAGCCTGCGACACACCGCCCTTGAGCGCATGCGGCACGTGCGCGTCGAACTCATAGGCGGCGCGATTGAGCATCGCGACACGCAGGATCACGAGTTCGCGATGCCGGGCCGAGATGCCCGTTTTGTTGCGGATCGCGGTCAGCATGGCTTCCCAGCCTTCGACCACGGCCGGGCTGTTCAGCAGCACCTGGTACAGCGGCGAGATGCGGCCGCGCGCACCCTGGATGCGGGCTTCCATCTCGGCCAGTTCCGGCCGCGTGCCGGGCTCGACCAGCGCGACGCGCGGGCCGTGTGTCGCGTTCGGGTTCGCGTTCGGGTTCGTTGAAGTTGTCATTCATTCCGCCTTGATGTTCTTGGCCTTGATCAGGCCGCCCCACTTGGCCGTGTCCGACGCCATCAGCTTGCCCAGTTCGTCGGGCGTCGATGGCGCGGGTTCGGTCCCCAGCGCAATCAGCTTGCTGCGCACGGCCTCGTTGCCCAGCGACTTACGCACGGCAGCATTCAACTTGTCGATGGTGGCCTTGGGTGTCTTGGCCGGCACGACAATGCCATACCAGTTGTTGGATTCAACATCCTTGATGCCCAGCTCGCCCAGTGTCTTGACGTCAGGCAGCAGCGGATGGCGCTTGGGCGATGCAATGCCGATGGCCTTGAGCTTGCCGCCCTTCACGAAGTTGATCACGCCCGGCACGTCGCCAAAAAAGCCGGCCACCTGATTGCCCATCACGTCGTTGATCACGGGCGCCGCGCCCTTGTACGGCACGTGCAGCACGTTGGCGCCGCTGGACGCCGCGAACAGTTCCATCGTCAGGTGCGGAATGCTGCCCACGCCCGACGATCCGATCGCCACGGCCTGCTTGGCCGTTTTGGAACGGGCCACGAAATCCTTGGCGTCGGTAGCCGGATTGGACGGGTTCACCACGAACAGTTCGGCGTTGTTCACCACCAGCGACACGGGGGCAAAGTCCTTG
This sequence comes from Pigmentiphaga litoralis, assembly GCF_013408655.1. Lineage (NCBI taxonomy): Bacteria > Pseudomonadati > Pseudomonadota > Betaproteobacteria > Burkholderiales > Alcaligenaceae > Pigmentiphaga > Pigmentiphaga litoralis. The sequence continues at coordinate 165,423 of NZ_JACCBP010000002.1, read as the reverse complement.
GCCGGGTCATAGGGCAGCGTTTCGTACAGGGCCGGGCTGACCGCCACGGCGCCCACGCTGGTCAGCAGCATGACGGTGCCATCGGCCGGGCCACGGGCCACGGTGTCGGCGCCGATGTTGCCGTTGGCGCCCGCGCGGTTTTCAACGATCACGCGCTCGCCCAGTTCTTCGGACAATTGCTGCGCAAGGATGCGGCCGACTAGGTCAACCGGCCCCCCCGGCGGAAAGGCCACGACCATGCGGGTCACGTTGTTCTGGGCCTGGGCGCCGCCGATCAGGGCAAGGCTGGCAGCGACCGCAAGCAGGCTGGTACGCAAAAATGCTTTCATGGATACGTCTCCGTTGGTTTTATCGGTAAGGCGGACTCAGAACCCGAACAGCCGGGCCGGATTGTCCACCAGGATCTTCTGGCGGGTGGCGGCATCAGGGCAGGCTTCAAAGAAGCTGTTCACCAGTTCGCCATCATCGGGCATGTCACCCGCCACGTTGGGATGCGGCCAGTCGGTGCCCCAGACCAGGCGGTCGGGCATGGCGTCGATCAGCGCGCGAATGTACGGCAGGCCGTCATCAAAGGGCCGCTTGCCGCTGGAAATCCGGTCGATGCCCGACACCTTCACCCAGCCGGTCGGCACGTCTTTCAGACGCAGCAGATTGACGAAGGCCGGATCGTCCAGGCCCCGGTCGGCGCGGATGCGGGCCATGTGGTCGATCACGAAGGGCATGGGAAGCCTGACGAAACGGTCCAGGTGCTGGGTCAGGTCCTTGCCGTCGATGTGCAGCGCAATGTGCCAGCCATAGGGCGCGACCAGATCGACGATCCGGTCGAATACCTCGGGCGACGGCGCGCCGCCCAGATGGGGCACGAAGTTGAAACGCACGCCGCGCATGCCGCCGTCGTGCAGCGCACGCACCTGGGCATCCGTCGCACCGGCGCCCAGCAGGCACACGCCGCGATACCGGCCTTCGCTGCGGGCCAGCGTATCGAGCAACGCAGAGTGGTCGGTGCCGTGGCAGTTGGCCTGCACGATCACGGCGCGGCTGGCGCCCACGTGCGCATGCAGCGCGGCCAGCTTTTCATAGGGCGCGTCGGGCGGCGTGTAGGACCGGCCTTCGGCATACGGGAAGCGGTCCCCCGGGCCGAACACGTGGCAGTGGCTGTCGCAGGCGAGCGGCGGCAGCGCATGGCGCGGAGCGGAGGGGTGCGACAGCGGAGGCGCGCAATCAGGCATGGCGGTCGGTCCGGAAACAGGAAAGACGCCTATCCTCCAAGATCCTGCATCAAGGAACAAACCGATATCGAAAATTTCTGATATCTCAAAATGAGATATCCTGACGGCACCATCCGAACAAAAGCCCAAACGGCTGCCAGGAGGAGACCCCTGTGGATCTGAAGCAGATCGAATATTTTCTGCGCGTGGCCGAACTGCGCAGCTTTTCGCGCGCGGCCGAATACCTGAACATTTCGCAGTCCGCGCTGAGCCGCCAGGTGCGGCTGCTGGAACTGGACCTGCGCCAGCACCTGCTGTATCGCAATGGCCGGGGCGTGGAGCCCACCGAAGCGGGCGAGCGTTTTGTCGGTTACGCCAAGGCGCTGTTGCAACTGGTGGATCGGGCGCGCGAAGACATGCAAAGCATGCAGGATGCGCCATCGGGCAAGGTGACGCTGGGCCTGCCGCCGCGGGTCGCCCACGTGCTCACGCCGCCCATGGTGCTGGCCTTTCGCAAACAATTTCCGCAAGGCGCGATCAGCGTGGCCGAAGGCCTGAGCGCCCAGACCCGCGAATGGTTGATCACCGGCCGGGTCGATATCGCCCTGCTGTATGACCCGCCGCCCTCCCCCCTGCTGGGATACGAAACGCTGTTTCGCGAGGAACTGGTGCTGGTGTGCGCCCGTACGCAAACGCCGGCGCTGCCCGCGTCGGTCACCGTGGCCGACCTGGCCAACTATCCGCTGATCCTGCCCAGCCAGCCCAATGCCATCCGCACCCTGACGGAACGGGTGTGCGGATCACAGAACGTGCGGCTCAATGTGGTGGCGGAAGTGGATGCGGTGCATACGATCACCGAGTTGGCCGCGCAGGGTCACGCCTACGCGATCCTGCCGGAATCGGCCGTGGTGCTGGAAGCCAATCCCGAGGCCTTCGCCACCGCGCGGATCACGTCGCCCGCGATCCGGAACAACCTGGTGCTGGCGGTGCCGCGCAGCCGGCCCATGACGCGGCTGGCGGTGGCGACGGCGGAACTGATCCGGGGAACGGATTTCCCGTCGTTGTTCGTCAAGACCGCGCGGGCCGGGCAGGCGGTGCGGGCCGGAAGGCCGGCCGCGGCGCAAACCGAAACGGCCGACATGGAGTCGCAGTAAGGCAGAGGGCCTTGCTGCCCGCGGTCAGCGCACCTCGGCCAGCACCCGGTGGTAGTCGTACGAACATACACGCTGGAACAGCGTGCGTTTGGTGTTGGTGAACATGGGCCGCACCACGCCGCTCCACGGCGTGTTGCGCACCGCCAGCCAGGCCGGACTGCCGGCCGTGTGCGAGCTTTCCAGGTCATAGCATGCGTGATAGCGGGGCGAGCCACTGCTGCTGCGAAACCGGCGCGCCAGCACATTGCCCGGAACGGCGGCCAGACCCGGCAGATGCTCGTTGTCGTACCACTCGTTCAACTCTTTTTCAGCCACCGGCACCACATCGGTTTCCACCGTATACCGGTAGGGCGCGGGGCGGCCGGCCGATGCGCCGGGCAAGCACAGCAACAGATTCAGGTCGACCAGCTTGAGCGACGGATTCACGTCGGCCAGGTGCGCGCGCGCCCGGCTCATGCACATCGCGCCCCCCAGGATAGGTTCGACCGTCAGGTAGATGTAGGCCTCACGCGTTTCGAGGCCGTTGTAGGCTGCGACATGCAGCACCTGGGGATACGCCGGTGCAAGCCGTTGCACCAGCGAACGTACCCACGTTTCATCGACATGCGTGTCCGCAGCTTTCAGCAGTAAGACGGAGATGTCGGACATAGTCTTCAGTAGTACCTCAATTGGCCAATACGATGCAGCAGGCGTGGACCCGCCCGCCGCGATGCGGCGCCACGATATCGACGCGGCAGCCTGTCGACATGCGACAGGGCGGCGCCAACCTCGCGCTGTTCATAACCAGGGGAATGTGGACTCGTCGGACGGGACGTCGATGCGCGCGCGCATCTGCGATGACCGAGCCAGGATGAATACCTCGCTATGCTCCGGCATACCGCCGCGAATGACAATGCGACTTGGCGTATTTCTGATATCCATAAATGGGATATCGGGCGATTGCCAGGCGGTCATCATAAACCACAATCCGTGAGTATCCGGAGAACTCCTGACTTGGTACACGGCGTTTCCCGGCTGTCAGAACTGTTTCCGAATGCCATTTCGGTGCGCAAACGCAGCGGTTTACAGGATGATCCTTCCTGCGCCGCGCCGTGTGGCGCGCGCGATACTTCAAGGGCATTACCGCGGTCCCTATCCGCGGTGACCAGGCAGTCACGAAGTCGCAGCGACTTCAGGGAGTGAGAACATGCAACGCAGAAAAATGATGGCAGGCCTCGTGATGGGCGCCGCAGCGCTGATGCTGGGCGCGTGCACGACGACCCCGCAGACCCCGGTGGACAAGGCAGCCAAGCGCACCGAAATTAACAACAGCTATGACACCGCGCTGAACAAGCTGTATGCGTCGGCCCCCAGTTCGCGCGAGCTGGTGAGCCGCGCCCGCGGCGTGCTGGTGTTCCCGAACGTGCTGGCCGCAGGCCTGGGCGTGGGCGGCGAATACGGCGACGGCGCGCTGAAGGTCGGCAACCGCACCGAAGGCTACTACCGCACCATCTCGGGCTCGTTCGGCCTGCAGATCGGCGCGCAGTCCAAGGCGGTGATCCTGCTGTTCATGACGCAGGATTCGCTCGACAAGTTCGTGGCCAGCAAGGGCTGGACGGCAGGCGTCGACGCCTCGGTGGCGGTGGCCAAGATCGGCGCCAACGGCGACATCGACACCAACACGATCCGTCAGCCGGTCATCGGCTTTGTCGTCACCAACGCCGGCCTGATGGCGAACCTGACGGTGGAAGGCACGAAGATCACCCGCCTCGATCTGTAAACCGGATCCGGTGTGGCAAAACGGCGCCAGGACATCCCTGGCGCCGTTTTTTTTGATGACGCGGCGCCAGGACTTTCCCGGCGCCGCTTTTTTTTGCCGCGTTCTCTTTAATCCTTCAAAGCAAACAGACTCGTCGCCTGCAGGTCCAGCACTTCGACATTTTCCTGGTTGAACAGCTGCCAGCGCCACCGCAATATGCCCATCGGCCTGGTGCGCGCGCGGCGCACCTCCACCACTTCGGCCCTGACGCGCAAGTGGTCGTTGGCGCGCACCGGGTGCGGCCACTTGATGTACTCGATCCCCGGCGACGCAAACGATTCCGACCCTGCCAGCGCATGGTCGGCAATCAGGCGCATGGCAATGCCGCAGGTCTGCCAGCCGCTGGCGATCAGGCCGCCGAACGGGCCGCCCTGCGCGGCATCCGGATCCGTATGGAACCACTGCGGATCGTAGCGATCCGCGAACTGCAGCATCTCGTCTTCGGCCAGCACATAGGGGCCGGCTTCGATGATCTGGCCAACATGGAATTCGGCAAACTTCATGACGCAGCTCCTGCCGGGATGGTCGGGATGGTCGGGGTGGACGGGGCGGTCGCGGGAACATCCCACCGCGGCGCATAGTTCGGCGCACGGCGTTCGGCCATGGCCGCCAGGCCTTCGCGCGCATCGGCGCCCGCAAAGCCGGCGATCTCGGCACTCAATGAATGTTCAAACGCCGGCCACGCGGCGCGCAGCCAATGGTTCAGGCTGCGTTTGGTCGCGGCGATTGCACGCGGACTGCCGGCAGCCAATTGGCGTGCCACCTGCCGCGCCGTGTCCAGCAACCGGTCATCGGCCACCACGCGGCTGACCAGGCCGATCCGTTCGGCCTCGGCGCCGGTCAGCGGCTCGTTGGTCAGCAGGTAGTACTTGGCCTTGGCCATGCCGCACAGCAGCGGCCAGATCAACGCCGCATGGTCGCCCGCGGCCACACCGATCTTGACGTGTCCGTCGATCACCTTGGCCGATTGGCCCGCGATCGATACATCGGCCAGCAAGGCCACGGCAGCACCCGCCCCCACTGCCGCGCCGTTGATGGCGGACACGATCGGCAGTTCACAATCGACCATGCCTTGCACCAGCGCCCGCGCTTCGCGCATCACGCGCATGCGGGCCGATTCGTTGTCCAGCATGTCGTTGACCAGGTCCATGTGCCCGCCCGCGCAAAAGCCCTTGCCGGCGCTGCGGACCAGCACCGCGCGCACATCGGCCTGCGCTTCCAGCTGCGACCACACGGCAGCCAGTGCGCCATGACCGCGTGCGTCGGTGGTGGGCATGGTGCCCGCCTGGCCCAGCACGATCTCGGCCACGCCGTCGTCGCCGATATCGACGGCAAAATCGTTGGTATCTACAACCAGTGTGCGGCTCATGCCTTGCCCTCGCCCTTGTCCGACATCCACGCCGCCGGGCGCTTGTCCAGAAACGCCGCGAAGCCTTCGCGCGCTTCGTCCGTCATGCGCACGCGTGCAATGGTGCGTGCCGTCAGTTCGCGTGTGGCCTCCGTCACCTCGCCCACCGGCAGCTGGCTGAACAAGGCTTTGATCTCGGCCAGCGAGTCCGGGCCGTTGCGCAGCAATTCATCGACACGCGTCTGCACGGCGGCATCCAGTCCGTCACGCGTGACAACTTCGTCGATCATGCCGATACGCTGCGCTTCGACCGCACCGATGCGGCTCGCCAGCAAGGCCAGGCGGCGCGCATGGCGGCGGCCCACCGCATTTGTCAGGTACGGACCGATCACCGACGGCAGAATACCAAAGCGCGCTTCGCTGGCTGCAAAGGCCGCGTCGCCGCTCGCCACCGCCATGTCGCAGGCGCAGATCAGGCCCACGCCGCCGCCCAGCGCCACGCCATGCACGCGGGCAATGGTCGGCTTGGGGCAGGCGTCGATCCGCTGCAGCATCGCGGCGAAACGCCGGGCGTCTTCCAGGTTATCGGCTTCGCTGGCCACGCTGGCGCGCTTCATCCACTGCAGGTCGGCGCCGGCCGAAAAGGCCTTGCCCTGCCCTGCCAGCACGATCACGCGCACGGCCGGATCCTGGCCGAGCGTGGTGAACACCTCGGTCAGTTCCGCGATCATGGTTTCGTCAAAGGCGTTGTATACCTCGGGGCGCGCCATCTCTACGGTGGTCACGCCCGCTGCGCCGTACGCTACGGCCAGGGTCTTCATGCTGTGATGTCTCCCTTCTTGTTGTTCGATCACCGGCCCACCCGCTGCGTCAGTACGTCTCCAGGTGCAGCCGCCCTTCTTTCTTGAGCGATCCCGCCACGCTGTCCCAGTCCAGCCCCGCGTCCCGCACGATGTCGCGCAGGGTCAGCACCACGCCTTCTTCCATGCTCTTCAGGCCGCACACATAGATGTGCGTGGCGCCGTCCTGCAGCAGTTGCGCCAGGTCGGCCGCGCGCTCGCGCATCACGTCCTGCACATAGCGTTTGGGCTGGTTGGGCGCGCGCGAAAACGCCAGGTTCACGTCAATGAAATCCTTGGGCAGGTTCTGCAGCGGACCGAAGTACGGCAGTTCCTGCTGCGTGCGCGCGCCAAAGAACAGCATCAGCTTGCCGCCTTCGAACTTGCCGCTGGCCCGCAAGCGGCGGCGCCATTCGGTCATGGCGCGCATGGGCGCACTGCCCGTGCCGGTGCAGATCATCACGATGTGCGACTTGGGGTGGTTGGGCATCAGGAAGGAATGGCCGAACGGCCCCACCACCTGCACCTTGTCGCCCACCTTCAGGTCGCACACATAGTTCGACGCCACGCCACGCACCGGGTTGCCCGCATGGTCCACGGTCACCCGCTTCACGGTCAGCGCCACGTTGTTGTAGTTGGGCCGCTCGCCATTGCGCGGGCTGGCCACCGAATATTGGCGCGGCATGTGCGCCTTGCCGTTGGCATCCGTGCCCGGCGGGATGATGCCGATCGATTGGCCTTCCAGCACCGGGAAAGGCATCGACCCGAAATCGAGCACCACGTGATGGGTCTCGCTGTCGAAGCCGGCATCGGTACAGTTGTAATTGCCAACGACCGTGGCGGTCGTCGCATTCTTGGGGCCATACAGATTCGTGAAGGCCTTGGCCGCTGACCAGGGCGGCGTCGTGGCGCCGTACGAGGCCGAATTGAACACGTCCTCGCCCGCGGGCGCGACCGGCGCGGTCGCCGCGCCGAACGATGCCGCCACGTCAATATCCGCGGCATCCACTTCCATCTGCTCGGGCGTCAGTTCCGCCGGCAGCACTTCCCACGTCAGCTGTTCTTCGATCGAATAGGCCTTGGCCACCGGCATCGTTCGCCAGTTGTCGATCGAGCCGGTCGGGCACGGCGAGATGCAGGCCATACAGCCATTGCAGATGTCGGCACGGACCACGTAGTTGTTGTCATCGTGCGTGATGGCGTTGACCGGGCAGGTCGCCTCACAGGTGTTGCACCGGATGCAGATCTCGGGATCGATCAGATGCTGCTTGATGATCGTCACGTCGGTAGCCATGTCCATGTCGTCTCCTCTCTTGCTGCAGGGCGGACCCTGCGTGCACAAGCCCGCCGAGGCGGACCTGCGCGGCGGGCTTGTGTGGCCGGTTGGTATTGCCTGGATCAGCCGAAGCGCACGTATTCGAAATCCACCGGCTGGCGGTTGATGCCCATGACCGGAGGTGCGATCCAGTTGGCGAACTTGCCAGCCTCGGTCACCCGGCCCATCAACGACGCCACGAAGGCGCGGTCATCGGGCGTGGGCAGCCATTCGTCCTTGCGGCCTTCCCATTCGGCGGCGCTGATCACCTTGCCTTCGGGCGACATGCGGATACCGGCCAGGGCGCCGATCTGACGGTTGAACGCCTTGTGCGGCACGGTCAGGCGCATGGGCAGGCCGGCCTTTTCGATCACCTTGTTCCAGCGGTTCACACCGGCAATCGAATCCTTGATGAAGTCGTCGCGCAGCACTTCATTGAGCGCGTTCAACATCGGGGCTTCCTTCTCGACCAGCTGGCCGTTCTGGACTTCCAGCACCTTGTAGGTCTGGCCCTTGAGCACGTGATCGTCAGTACGCTTGCCTTCTTCGTACCGGCCCTTCAGGCCGCTGCTGTAGAAGCTGGCGGCGTTGCTGGACTGGTCGGCGCCGAACAGATCGATCGTGACGCTGTAATGGAAGTTCAGGTAACGCTGGATGGTCGGCAGATCGATCACGCCGGCGGCGCGGATCTTTTCCACGTCGTCCGTCTTCAGTTCGTTCATGACCTGGCAGGTGCGCGAGATGGTGCGCGAAATGCCGCTTTCGCCCACGAACATGTGGTGCGCTTCTTCGGTCAGCATGAACTTGGTGGTGCGGGCCAGCGGATCGAACGCGCTTTCGGCCAGGGCAGACAGCTGGAACTTGCCGTCGCGATCGGTAAAGTACGTGAACATGAAGAAGGCCAGCCAGTCCGGCGTCTTCTCGTTGAACGCGCCCAGGATGCGCGGATTGTCCACGTCACCCGACGTGCGCTGCAGCAGCGCATCGGCTTCTTCGCGGCCATCGCGGCCAAAGTGCTTGTGCAGCAGATAGACCATGGCCCACAGGTGGCGGCCTTCTTCCACGTTGATCTGGAACAGGTTGCGCAGGTCATACATCGACGGCGCGGTCAGGCCCAGGTGGCGCTGCTGTTCGACCGATGCGGGTTCCGTGTCTCCCTGCGTCACGATGATGCGGCGCAGGTTGGCGCGGTGTTCCCCGGGCACGTCCTGCCACACCTTCTGGCCCTTGTGATCGCCAAAGTGCACTTCACGACTGGCGTCACCCGGGTTCAGGAAAATGCCCCAGCGGTAGTCGCGCATCTTGACGTGGCCGAACTGGGCCCAGCCTTGCGGGTCCACGCTCACGGCGGTGCGCAGGTAGACGTCATGGTTGGTCGATCCTTCCGGACCCACGTCATCCCACCAGTTGATGAAGTTGGGTTGCCACTGCTCCAGCGCGCGCTGCAGCGTGCGGTCTTCGGCCAGGTTGACGTTGTTCGGGATACGTTCGCTGTAGTTGATGGAAGACATGTCGGATTCCTTGGATGCGTGAATTGTTTACGGTCAGACCCGGTTCAGGTCGAAGGCAGCCTTTTCGCCGGTGCCGTAATTCTTCAGCGCACCTTTTTCTCCTACAGCGTTGGGCCGGTTGAAAATCCAGTTCTGCCAGGCGGTCAGCCGCCCGAAAATACGCGTGACCATGTTTTCGTTGCTCGAGAAGCGCAGGTTCGCTTCCAGCCCGGTCAGGGCGTCGGGCGACATGGCCGCGCGCTCTTCGATGGCGATGCGGATCTCGTCGTCCCAATCGATGTCATCAGGCGCAGCAGTCACCAGGCCCAGGGCCAGCGCTTCGTCGGCGTCCAGCGGCTTGCCCGCCGCGCCACGCAGCGCTTCCATCGGCGACGTTTCTTCATAGAAACGGCGCTGCAGGCGGCTCTGGTCGTTCACCATCGGGTAGTAGCCAAAGTTCATTTCGTTCAGGGCAATACGGGGTGCGCGCTCGGGGTCGTCGGGCAGGGCCAGCATGTAGGCGCGGTCGGCGGCAAAGGCCACTTCAGCCAGCGTGCCGACAAAGCACGAACCCGGTTCGATCAGCGCAAACAGACTGCGCGACGACACGTCCAGACGCGCCAGCGTGCGGCGCAGCAGGCCGATCGTTTCGTTCACCAGCCAGTGGTCCTTGTGGGCCAGCAGCGTAGCGTCGGACGCCAGCACGGCATCGGCATCCCCTTCGGTCTTGAGCAGCCAGGTGCCCACGTCGAGCTCATTGGTGCGCATCACCAGGATTGCGTCGTCCAGCTGACGGCCCATGGCCAGCGGCCACCAGGTGGCGCCCTGCGCTTCGATGCCTGCAATGTCGGTCGGCGTGGCCGTCGTCGGCGCCTTGATGGTGAAGGTGGCGCAGCGCTTGGCGCGGTCGATCGATACCGTCACGTATTCATAGTTCACACCGTTGTCGGTGTCTTCGCGTTCGATGCGCGGCAGGGCGACGCCCTTGCCATCGGCCGGACGGGTGCTGCCTTGCGCCAGCTTTGCAGCGCGTTCCTGCACGGTGGCGGCGAACTGGGCGGGCTTGGCCACGGCGTCGACCAGACGCCATTCCACGGCCTTCTGTCCGCGCACGCCTTCCACGCTGGTGCAGAAGATGTCGGCCAGGTCATGGCGCACATGGCGCTTGTCGGTGACGCGGGTCAGGCCGCCGGTGCCCGGCAGCACACCCAGCAGCGGCACTTCGGGCAGCGACACGGCCGATGACCGATCGTCCACCAGAACGATGTCATCGCAGGCCAGGGCCAGTTCATAGCCGCCGCCGGCGCAGGCGCCGTTCACGGCCGCCAGGAATTTCAGGCCCGAATGACGCGACGAGTCTTCGATGCCGTTGCGGGTTTCATTCGTGAATTTGCAGAAGTTGACCTTCCACGCATGGCTGGACACGCCCAGCATGAAGATGTTGGCGCCGGAACAGAAGATCCGGTCCTTGCCGCTGGTCACGACCACGGTGCGAACTTCGGGGTGTTCGAAGCGCACGCGGTTCAACGCGTCGTGCAGTTCGATGTCGACACCCAGGTCGTAGCTGTTGAGCTTGAGTTTGTAGCCGGGGCGGATGCCGCCATCTTCGGCGATATCGAGCGACAGGCGAGCCACCGAGCCCTCGGTGGAAAGCGTCCAGTGACGGTACTTGGACGGTTCGGTGCGGTAATCGACGCGCGGGGCTGCGGTGGTGGTCATACGGTCTCCGACGGGCAGTGGAAATATAATGCAGCTTCTGTTTGCTGATGTCTGCAGAATATTGCACTAAACTTCCACTGTCAACCGGGACGTGATGCTTTTTATTGCATGCTGGGGATTACCTGGGGGGCATGCCCGCCGCCTGCCGCACCATGCTGCGCAGCGTGCCGAACGACTGCTCCAGCGTCTGCCCCGTGGTATCGACCGTCAGGTCCGCCTTGGAATAGAAGGCGGACCGGCCGCTCAGGATGCGCCGCAGGTCTTCCATGGCCTCGGTGCTGGCCGCCATGGGGCGGGTGTCGCCCTGCGCCGTGACGCGTCCCATGTGTTCTTCGGGCGCCGCCTGGAGCCAGACCGTCGTGCAATGGGTCAGCAGCTGATTGAAGGTGGCTGCGTCGGACACGATGCCGCCGGGCGTGGCGATCACCACGTCGGCATGGATCTGGATGGTTTCTTCCAGCGCCCGGCGCTCGTAGCGGCGGTAGGCATTGGTGCCATACAGATCATGGATCTCGCGAATGCTGCAGCCGGCGAATTTTTCGATCTCGCGGCTCAGCTCGACAAAGGGCACGTCCAGGTCATTGGCCAGCATCTGCCCCAGCGTGGACTTGCCCGCGCCGCGCAGGCCGACCAGGGCGATCCGCCGGTGGCGCGCGTCGTCTTGCGTGCCGGCGCCCAGCAATTCCGAGATGCCGATACGCACGCGCCGCAACTCGGCCTCGCTGCGGTTTTCCAGCATTTCGCGGATCAACAGCCATTCGGGGGAGCTGGTCGTCACGTCGCCCAGCAGCTCGGACATGGAGCACTGCAAGGCCCCGGCCACCTGCTGCAGTACCAGGATGGACGCGTTGCCCGTGCCGTATTCCAGGTTGGCCAGGTGGCGCTCGGAAACATCGGCCGACAGCGCCACGGCCTTGCGCGTGAGCCCGCGCCGTGCGCGCAGCGTACGCACCCGCTCGCCCAGCGCTTCAAGCAAAGGATTCTTTTCGGAGGGAACGACAGACAAGGGCGTATCGGAGCCGGAAGGGTTGGCGTTCAACATGTCAGGGAAATCACCATAGATGCATTATATTGCTTGACACTCATTTCGCACGACGCTACCTTGCAGTCACCAGCAAGATACTGCATAAGGCATCGACCAACAAGCGACGCCCCAGCAGCTTATAAGGGAGACACGCATGTCGCAGCAGGAATTTCGGGCCTTGATCCAGAACGTGACGTCCCAGCTGGCCGGCCGTTCCATCGATGCGTCGCTCGACACGTGGCTGAATGCCGAGCACGGCGCCCAAAGCGACACCTACCGTCATCTTACGCAAGCCTGTCGACGCGGCGTGGAAGAGGGCTGGCTGGCCGACCGCGAACATGGCGGCATCCGCTACGGGCGGATCTTCAAGGCCGATGACGACCTGCATGGATTTTCGGTCGATGTGGTCGACATGAACGACATTGCCGGTCCCCACCACGTGCACCCGAACGGCGAGATCGACCTGATCATGCCGATCGACGACGACGCCCGCTTTGATGGCCGCCACGCCGGCTGGTGTGTCTATCCCCCCGGCAGCGCCCACCGCCCCACCGTCAGCCAGGGCCGTGCCCTGGTGTTGTACCTGCTGCCGCAAGGCGCCATCGAATTCACCCGGAACTGATCCCAAAGGATGCACGTGGACCTCTTGAAAAACCATGTTGGCGGACAGTGGATCGCCGGTCACGGAGACGGCATCGCCCTGCGCGACGCCGTGCTGGGCAATGAAGTGGCACGCGTGTCGTCGGCCGGCATCGACCTGCCTGCCGCCTACCGCTATGCCCGCGAGACGGGCGGCGCCGCCCTGCGCGCCCTGACCCATGCGCAGCGCGCCAGGCTGCTGGCCGACGTGGCCGCGGTGCTGCAACAGAACCGCGACGCCTACTACGACATCTCGATGCAGAACTCGGGCACGGTCAGGAACGATTCGGCCGTGGACATCGATGGCGGGCTCTACACCCTGAACTATTACGCCAAGGCGGGCGCGGCACTGGGCCAGCACAGCGCGCGCACCGATGGCGATGCGGTGTCGCTCGCCAAAGACAAGGCCTTCCAGTCGCAGCACGTCATGGTGCCCACGCGCGGCCTGGCCCTGTTGATCAATGCCTTCAATTTCCCGAGCTGGGGCTTCCTGGAAAAGGCCGCCCCGGCCTGGCTCGCAGGCGTGCCGCTGGTGGTCAAGCCGGCCACCGCCACGGCCTGGCTCACGCACCAGATGGTCAAGGACATCCTGGACGCCAAGGTGCTGCCCGAAGGCGCGCTGTCCATCGTCTGCGGGAGTTCCGATGGCCTGCTGGACCCGCTGTCGCCCTTCGATGTGGTGTCGTTCACCGGCTCCGCGGCCACCGCGTCGGTGCTGCGCCGCCATGCCGCGTTTGCCGATCGCTCGGTCCGCCTGAATGCGGAAACGGACAGCCTGAACAGCGCCATCCTGGGGCCCGACGCCGCGCCGGGCACCGAGGCGTTCGACGCCCTGGTGCGCGAAGTGGTCCGCGAAATGACCGTCAAGTCCGGCCAGAAGTGCACGGCCATCCGCCGCATCCTGGTGCCGCAGGCCTGGTATGACGAGACCGCGCAAGCGATTGCGGCCAAGCTGGCCAAGACGACGGTCGGCAACCCGCGCAATGAATCGGTGCGCATGGGGTCGCTCGTGGGCCGCGCGCAATACGACACGGTGCAAGCCGGGCTGCGCGAACTGGGCGGCGTGTGCGACACGCTGTTCGACGGCAGCGGCGTGAGCCTGGTCGATGCCGATCCGGCCGTGGCCGCCTGTGTGGCCCCCCACCTGTTCGGCACCCGCGATGCCGACGCCACTGACCTGGTGCACGACCTGGAAGTGTTCGGTCCGGTCGCCACCTTGATGCCGTATCGCGATGCCGCGCATGCCAATGACCTGGCGCGCCGCGGTCACGGTTCCCTGGTGACGTCGCTGTACAGCGCCGATACGGCCTACCTGGGCGCCACCGCGCTGGACCTGGCCGACAGCCATGGCCGCGTGCACGTGATCACCCCGGACGTGGCCAAGGTGCAGACCGGCCATGGCAATGTCATGCCGCAATCGCTGCATGGCGGCCCCGGCCGCGCAGGCGGCGGCGAAGAACTGGGCGGACTGCGGGCACTGGGCTTGTATCAGCGCCGCGCCGCGATCCAGGCGTCGCCGGACGTCGTGGCCGCGCTGTTCCCGGCGCAGGCTTCCGATGCGTCCTCGCCCCCCGCTGACCGCAACTGATCCGCGAGCCGCCCACCCGACTTTTACCTACTGATCCCACGCGCGAAGGCAGCCAACAGAGCCGCCCACGCGCCATGCAGGAGACCATCGTGACGATCACCCCACCCAGCAGCGACCTCAACTTCGCCAGCTACCTGTTAGACCTGAATGCCGGGCGCGGCGACAAGCTGGCGTTCATCGACGACACCCGCCGCCTGACCTATGGCCAGTTGGGCGATCGCATTCGTCAGTTCGCCGGCGTGTTGCGGGACCTGGGCGTACGCCGCGAAGAACGTGTGCTGCTGCTGATGCACGACACCATCGACTGGCCCGTGGTGTTCCTGGGTTCGCTGTATGCCGGGGTGGTGCCCGTAGCCGTCAATACGCTGCTGACCGCCGACGACTACGCCTACATCCTGGCGCACAGCCGGTCGCGCGCCGCCTTCGTGTCGGGCGCGCTGCTGGATACGCTCAAGCAGGCGATGGCATCGGGCCCGAACCAGGTCGAACACATCGTGGTGTCGCAACCGGTTGCGGACAACAACGTTGCGGAAAGCAACGTTGCCGATAACAACCGATCCGTCCCGGCCCTGCATGAATTTGAAGCCAGCATGGCCGCCGCCGCGCCGCGGGCGCAGGCTGCTCGCACCCTGGCGGACGAGATCGCATTCTGGCTGTATTCGTCCGGGTCCACCGGCCGCCCCAAGGGCGTGGTGCACAGCCACTGCAATCTTTGGTACACCGCCGAACTCTATGCCAAGCCCGTCCTCGGCATCACGGAAAACGACATTACCTTCTCGGCCGCCAAGCTGTTCTTTGCGTATGGCCTGGGCAATGGCCTGACCTTTCCGCTGTCGGTCGGCGCCACGTCGGTGCTGATGGCCGAGCGCCCCACACCCGCAGCCACCTACGCACGCATTGTCGACCACCAGCCCACCATCTTTTTTGGCGTGCCCACGTTGTACGCCAGCATGCTTGCGCACACCGCGATCCCGGCGCGCAGCGATGTGGCCCTGCGTGTCTGTGCGTCGGCCGGCGAAGCCCTGCCGCAAGACATCGGCGATCGATTCACCCAGCACTTCGGTTGCGAAATCCTGGACGGCATCGGGTCCACCGAAATGCTGCACATCTTCCTGTCCAACCACAGCGGCAAGGTGCGCTACGGCACCACCGGCCTGCCGGTGCAAGGCTATGAAGTGGAACTGCGCGACGAAAACGGCAAGCCGGTGGGCGACGGCGAAATCGGCGACCTGTACATCCGGGGTCCCAGCGCCGCCGTCATGTACTGGAACAACCGCGAAAAGACGCGCCAGACCTTTCTGGGCGACTGGCTGAAAAGCGGCGACAAATATCAACGCGACGCCGACGGCTACTACACCTACGCCGGCCGCAGCGACGACATGCTCAAGGTCAGCGGCCTGTATGTCTCGCCCGTGGAAGTCGAAAACGTGCTGTCGCAACATCCGGCCGTGCTCGAAGCCGCGGTGGTCGGACTGACCGACAGCGATGGCCTGGTCAAGACCAAGGCGTACGTGGTGCTGTGCCAGGGCAATGAGCCGTCGGTGGCCATGCAGGAAACGCTCAAGCAATTCGTGAAGGCGCATCTGGCGCCGTTCAAGTACCCGCGCTACATCGAATTCGTGGACGACCTGCCCAAGACGGCGACCGGCAAGATCCAGCGCTTCAAGCTGCGCCAGGCGCAGGAAGCGGTTGCCCATCCCGGAGCCGCGGCGTGAGTGCGCCGTCGTCGTTCGTCGACATCCGGCACGGCGATCGCGACTACCGCATCGAATACCGGTGGGTCCATGGCGAGCGCGTCAACGCGCCTGTCATCGTGTTCCTGCATGAAGGGCTCGGCTCGGTATCGATGTGGAAGGACTGGCCATCCGAAGTGTGCAGCGCGCTCGGCATGCGCGGCCTGGTGTTCTCGCGCTACGGCTATGGCAAGTCGACACCCCGTCCCGATGCCGAACGCTGGACGCCCGAGTTCCTGTTCGAGCAGGCGCGCGATGCCCTGCCCGCCGTGCTGCGCGGGGTCGGCATCGACGCCAAGCGCGACCGGCCGGTGATCCTGGGCCATAGCGATGGCGCATCGATCGGCCTGATCTACGCGGCGCTGTATCCGGATTCGCTGTCGTCGCTGATCGTGCTGGCGCCGCATGTCATGGTCGAAGACGTGGCCATCCAGAGCATTGCCGCCGCCCGCGAAGCGTATCTGAACACCGACCTGCCCCGCCGCCTGGCCCGCTATCACGCGTCGCCCGATTCGGCCTTCTGGGGCTGGAACGACGTGTGGCTGTCGCCGGCCTTTCGCGCATGGAGCATCGAAAGCCTGTTGCCGCGCATTACCTGCCCCGTGCTGGCGGTGCAGGGGGTCGATGATGAATACGGAACCCTCGACCAAGTGCGCATCATCCGTCGGCGTACCCCGCAAACCCTACTGGCGATCCTTGACGATTGCCGGCATTCTCCCCACAAAGATCAGCCTGTCGAGCTGGCAAAACAACTCAAAGGCTTTCTACAAGCCCAACTGCAGCACACATAAAAGTCACTCAGGAGACACACCATGACTTCGTTGCGCGACAAAGTACTGCAGGCCACCGCCTGCGCCACCCTCAGCCTGATCGCAGTGGGCGCCCAGGCCCAGGAAAAGATCAAGGTCGGCTTCATGCTGCCTTACAGCGGCACCTACGCCGCCCTTGGCACCGCCATCGAAAACGGCTTCAAGCTGTATGTCGAAGAACAAGGCGGCAAGCTGTCGGGCCGCGAAGTGCAGTACTTCAAGGTGGACGACGAATCGGATCCGGCCAAGGCCACGGCCAATGCCGACCGCCTGATCAAGCGCGACAAGGTCGACCTGCTGGTCGGCACGGTGCATTCCGGCGTGGCCATGGCCTTGACCAAGGCCGCCAAAGACAACGACGTGACGCTGATCGTGCCGAATGCCGGCGCCGATGCGATTACCGGCCCGATGTGTGGACCCGGCGTGTTCCGCAGCTCGTTCTCGAACTGGCAGCCCGGCTTTGCAATGGGCAAGGTTGCTGCCGAAAAAGGCAAGAAGACGGCCGTGACCGTGACCTGGAAATACGCAGCCGGTGACGAGTCGGTCGGCGGCTTCAAGGAAGGTTTCGAGAAAGGCGGCGGCAAGGTGCTGCGTGACCTGAACGTGCCCTTCCCCAACGTCGAATTCCAGTCGCTGCTGACCGAAATCGCTTCGCTCAAACCCGACGCGGTCTATGTGTTCTTTGCCGGCGGCGGCGCCGTCAAGTTCGTGCAGGACTACGCGGCCAGCGGCCTGGGCAAGACGTCCACCCTGTATGGCGCGGGCTTCCTGACCGACGGCACGCTGCAGGCCCAGGGCGCCACCGCGCAGGGCCTGTTCACCACGCTGCACTATGCCGACGGCCTGAACACCGCGCGCGACACCTCGTTCCGCACGGCCTACGCCAAGTCCTTCAAGATGCAGCCTGACGTGTACGCAGTGCAGGGCTACGACGCAGCGCAGATGTACGGCGCCGGCCTGAAGGCCGTGAAGGGTGACTTCACCAAGAAGGCCGATCTGCGCTCCGCCATCCGCGTCGCCAAGATCGACAGCCCGCGCGGTCCGTTCAGCCTGTCCAAGGCCGGCAACCCGGTGCAGGACATGTATCTGCGCCAGGTCGACGGCATGGAAAACAAGCTGGTGGGCGTGGCGGTGAAAGGCCTGGTCGATCCGGGCCGCGGCTGCCGCCTCTGATCCTGTAGCACGATCCCTGTAGCACGATCCGCCAGACCTGGCCTGCGCCGCCGCGTGATGTGATGCGCGGCGGCGCGTGCCGGGCCCGACAGCCAGGGTTGCGTTCGCGCGCCCGTGCAATGGACTCACCATGGATGTATCGATCTTTCTGATCCAGTGTCTCAACGCGGTCCAGTACGGACTGCTGCTGTTCCTGGTCGCCAGCGGGCTGACGCTGATCTTCGGCGTCATGGGCGTCATCAATCTCGCGCACGGCAGTTTCTACATGATCGGCGCCTACATGGCGTTCGCGCTGTCCCCGCTCGTCCAGGGCGTGGTGGGCGGTGGCTTCTTCACGACGCTGGTGTTCGGTCTGCTTCTTTCGGCGGTGCTCGGCTATCTGCTCGAGTGGGCCTTCTTCAGTTATCTGTACGACCGGGATCACCTGCAGCAGGTGCTCATGACCTACGGCCTGATCCTGGTATTCGAAGAGCTGCGCAGCATTCTGGTCGGCAACGACGTGCACGGCGTCAAGGTGCCCGACTGGCTGGCCGGCACGGTGCAGCTGGGTGACGTCATGACGTACCCGGTGTACCGGCTCTTCATCTCCGCCGTCTGTATCGGCGTCGCGCTCCTGCTGTACTTCCTGATCGGCCGCACGCGGCTTGGCATGATGGTGCGCGCCGGCGCCAGCAACCGCGAAATGATTACCTCTCTGGGTATCAACATCAAGCGCCTGTACCGCATCGTGTTCGCGGTCGGCGTGGTGCTTGCGGCGCTGGCCGGCATGCTTGCCGCGCCCATGTCGTCGGTGTATCCGGGCATGGGCAACCATGTGCTGATCATCTGCTTCGTGGTGGTGGTGATCGGCGGCATCGGGTCGATCCGCGGCGCTTTCCTGGCCGCGCTTCTGGTGGGCTTCGTCGATACCTTCGGCAAGGTGCTGTTCGCGGAAGCGGCCGGCGTGGCGGTGTATGTGCTCATGGCCGCCATCCTTTTGTACAAACCCGAAGGCTTGTTCAAGCAAGGCTGATTCCATGCAAAACGCAACTACCCACGCCTTGCCCGCGGCCTTGCCGGCGGGCCTGCCACAGACCCGCAGCGGCACGCTGGCACGCGCCGTGCCGCTGGTCGCGGCGCTGGTCCTGCTGGCCGTCTTCCCGATGTTTGGCGACAGCTACTACACCGGCCTCGTCATCAAGATCATGATCTACGCCGTGTTCGCGCTCAGCCTGGAACTGCTGGTGGGGCAGACCGGACTGGTGTGCTTCGGGCATGCCGCATTCTTTGGCATCGCGGCCTATACCGCCGCGCTGCTGACGCCGCAGGCCGGTCCGGTGTCGATCTTTTTCCTGCTGCCGGCCGCGCTGATCGTCACGGCGCTGTATGCGCTGATCACCGGCGCGCTGTCGCTGCGCACCAAAGGCATCTACTTCATCATGGTGACGCTGGCCTTTTCACAGATGGCCTACTTTGTCTTTCACGACACCAAGATCGGGCGCGGCAGCGACGGCATCTATCTGTACTTCAAGCCGCTGGTCGAATTGGGCGGATGGGCGCCCTTCAGCCTGGAAGACGGCAGCACCTTCTACTACTTCGTGCTGGGCGCCCTGGTGCTGACCTACGCCTTCCTGGCCATGCTGCTGAACTCCCGCTTTGGCCGCGCGCTGGCCGGCATCCGCGTCAATGAACAGCGCATGCGGGCCGCCGGCTTTTCCACCTTCCCGTACAAGCTGACCGCCTTTGTGGTGTCGGGCACCCTGGCCGGCCTGGCAGGCTTTCTGTTCGCCCTGAAAGACGGCTTTGTGAATCCGGAATTCCTGTCGTGGCACCAGTCGGGCGCCGTGCTGCTGATGATCATCCTGGGCGGCATGGGCAGCCTGCGGGGCGCGGTGCTGGGCGCCTTCATCTTGACGATGCTGCAGGAAGTCTTCCAGTCGCAGGAAATCTTTGGCGACTTTGCCAGCCACTGGAACCTGAGCCTGGGCCTGGCCATCATCGTGCTGGTCGCGCTGCTGCCCAAGGGCGTGATCGGCCTGCCCGCGCAACTTGGCGCACGCTTCAACAAGGGGACCCGTCCATGACTGACATTCTTGTCCAGGCCGACAACATCACGCGCCGCTTCGGCGGGCTGACGGCCGTCAATGACGTGTCGCTGACCCTGCAACGCGGCCAGGTGCATGCAGTCATCGGCACCAATGGCGCTGGCAAATCGACGCTGGTGCACGTGCTGTCGGGCGAGATCCCGCCCACGTCCGGCACCATCCACCTGGGCGGCCGCGATGTGACGCGCGCCACCCAGCCCGACCGCGCCCGCGCGGGCCTGGGCCGCAGCTATCAACGCACCACCATCTTTCCGCAATTCAGCGTGTTCGAAAATGCGCGGCTGTCGGCGCAGGGCGGTTATCAACGTTTCTGGAACTGGTGGTCGCGCGCATCGACCTGCCCGGATTCGTCGGCGATCGCAGCCGACGCGCTGCGTCTGGCCGGACTGGATGCGGTAGCCGACCGCCCTGCCGGACTGCTGTCCCACGGGCAGAAGCGGCAGCTGGAAATCGCGATGTGCCTGGCGCTGCGGCCCAAGGTGCTGCTGCTGGACGAGCCCCTGGCCGGCATGGGCGCCGAAGAAACCGAACGCATGCTGGCCCTGCTGCATTCGCTGAAAACCGATCACGCGATCCTGCTGGTCGAGCACGACATGGATGCGGTGTTCCGCGTGTCGGACGTGATCACGGTCATGGTGAACGGCAGCGTGATCGCCAAGGGCGCACCCGAAGCGATCCGCGCCGATCCGCTGGTGCAGACGGCCTATCTGGGCGAGACGCATGCCGAGGCGGGGGCGGAACCGTCAGCTTTTGCGGTGTCTTCCGCCGCCGGTCATGCCGCGCCGGTTCAACCCTCTTCAGTGCACTGATCATGACAGCAACAATGACCGCTCCCGCGTCCGCAGCCGTTTCCGCCACCGCGGCGGGCCGCGACACCGCGCCCCCGACGGCAGCCGCCGCGGCCACCACGCCGGCGCTGATCCAGGCCCAGAACCTGCATGTGCACTACGGCGCGAGCCACGTGCTGCGCGGCATCGACCTGGCGATCGCACCGGGCGAATCCATCGGCCTGCTCGGCCGCAACGGCATGGGCAAGACCACGCTGATCCGCACCTTGATGGGCCACCTGCGCGCCACCGAAGGCAAGGTCCACATCCGTGCCCGCGACTGCACCCGCACGCCGCCCTACGGCATCGCGCAGCAGGGCATCGCCTACGTGCCCGAAGGCCGGGGCATCTTCCCGAACCTGAGCGTGCGCGAGAACCTGCTGGTGGCGGCCCGCGCCGGCGTCAACGGCCAACGCGCCTGGACCTACGACCGTGTGCTGCAAGTCTTTCCGCGCTTGAGCGAGCGGCTCGGCAACGGCGGCAATCAGCTGTCGGGTGGCGAGCAGCAGATGCTGGCGATCGGCCGAGCACTGATGACCAACCCCGACCTGATCATCCTGGATGAAGCCACCGAGGGCCTGGCGCCGCTGATCGTCGCCGACATCTGGCGCATCATCGGCGAGATCCGCAAGACCGGCATTTCGTCATTGATTGTGGATCGCAACTATCGCAGCGTGCTCGAGCACACCGATCGCTGCGTGGTGATGGAAAAAGGCCAGTGGGTGTTCCAGGGCGACTCACGGTCCATCGCGTCGCAGCCGGATGTGCTGACGCGGCATCTGGGGGTATAGGAAGCGTCCGCGTCAGGGCGCCAGGGCGCAGCCACGGACGCCGCGCGACGATAGCGTGCGCTGGCGGCCTGGTTTGTATCGCATCACCGGGGCGTCTTGAACGCCTGGATCACTTCCGGTTCGACGCGGATCGCGGCTTGCCCGCCCCCTTGTCCACTTCCCTGTTGCGACTCGATGGCCGTCTTGGCCGCCAGCGCCGCTGCCGGGCTGGGATAGACCAGCATCGCCATCGACGCAGCGGCGATCAGGCTGTCCACCGCGCCGCCCGTGCTGCTTGCCACGGAGGCAGCCTGCGCAGTCGACACGCCAAACAGCTTCAGGTGATTCGAGACCAGCACCGGACTGCCCGTGCGCCGGTTCACGGCGACAAGATAGTCGGAAGTTGGGGAGGAGGACGGCGCCGATTGCGGTGCTACCGCGCCGCTCGCGGCGGCGGTCGATCCTGTCGCCGGCAAGGTAATCGTGTAGTCACCGATCGTGCCCACCGTCACGGCCCCTGCAGTCCCTGCTGCTGAACCCGCCGCGCGCGCTGCCGGATCCGCGCTGCCCCGTTCCGCCCGCGCGCGCGTCACCACCTGATAAGGCGTGCCGCCCACCGTAAAACTGGCGCCATCGGCCGAGCCGATCAGCGTCGCGTCGGCCGCTTCCGCAACCGTGGAAAAGGATGCCCCTGCCATTGCCGTCACCGCCGTCACCATCGACAACAGCAAGCCATTCACGGTCCTTGAAACGAAAGTCATGATGACGCTCCTGTCAGATCATGCAGGGTAAAAATGTGCGTGTGCGCCAGGTTCATCACCGCCCCGTCACCCGCAAGGACCACGACACCAGCTGGCTGGGACTCGTGCCCGACGCCGCCGTCACGTCCACCACCTCCAGCCGCCAGGTGCCCTGCGCGTTTTCATCCAGGAAGGCATTGGTCAGCATGCGGTCCGACCCGAAACCTGCCGTGGTCGATCCGGTCAGCGGCCGGATGCCACTGAACGGCCACACCAGGATGCTGCGCGTGCCGCTGGGCGAAATCAGCGCCACCCGCAGATTTGCCGGCCGGCGATGCGTCGTGTTGAACGCCACCTGCACGCTTTCCACCGTCAGGCTCGCGCCCACCGAAATCGGCAGGCTGCCCGCCGTGCCCGCGCCATCCCGAAAGGGAATTGGCACCGGGGTGGCCGGCGCTGCCGTCTGCCAGTCGATCTGCCGGCGCGGCGCCAACGGCGTGAAGGACCGCGCCGCCGCGACCGCCGCCTGCGCGTCGACCACCCCGAACCCGTACGAATTGCTGAACGCCCGCCGCGCCCCATTCACGACCCACCCGTCGTACACCGCCACGCCCTGGAACTGCACCGGTGTGCCCGGATAATCGATGCGACGCGCCGTAGTGGCCAGCAGGTACTGCACTTCCCGCTGCGACAGCTGCGGATTCACCTGCAGCATCAGCGCCGCCACCCCGGCCACGGTCGGCGCCGCGGCAGACGTCCCGTTGAAGATGGCCGTGTAGTTGCACGACGGATCCAGGGGCGACGGCCCGACCAGATCCAGCGGATTGGCCGGCGTGCCCACCGTACGGTGGTAGCCCTTATCGCAACCGGAATAATCGGTGGTCAGCAATGCCGGCTGGTAGGCCACGTCGGCCTGGCCTGGCGCCTGCGCCCGGTTTTCGCCAAATTCACCGCCCAGCCCCATCACCGCCAGCGACGCACCCTGCGACGAATACGATGCCCGCCGGCCCGCAGCGTTGACCGACCCCACCACCGTCATCGACACCAGATTGCTTGACGTTTCCAGATTGGTATTGCCGCAGCTCACACCCAGGCGCTGCGCCACGCTGCAATCCACGCCATCGATCGAAAAGAAACCATTGCCGGCCGACTTGACGTAAATGCCGCCCCGCCCGACCCGTGACGACGCCATCACCTGCTCGCGCGCGGCCAGTTCATCGGCCGACACCACCGCGACTTCGGACAGATCCTCGCCATAACTCAGGTTGAACACCTGCACCGGCGCCGCCTGCGCCGCACCGCCAAATGACGCCAATTCGTTGGCCAGCGTCGGCGCAACCAGGAAATTGAAGCCGTGCAACACCGCTTCAGGCGCCACGCCGCGGCCGCCCAGCCCGTTCCAGGCCCGCGCCGCCACCACGCCCGCCACCGACGTGCCATGGTCGCCGCCCGTGCTGGCCGACGTCGGGTCACCCGACCCATTGCGGAAATTGATCGACCCGCCAATCGCCACATTGGCCTGCAGGTCTTCATGGCGGATGTCGAGCCCGGTGTCCAGCACCGCCACACTCACCCCCGTCCCACGCACGCCCGAGTCATACAGCGTGCCCAGGTTCAGGTCCACGCCCGCCACCGGCCGTGTGGATGACAGCGCGTCCTGCCCCGTGTTGAGCAAGTGCCACTGATAGCGCGCCAGCGGATCCTCGGCCACCACCGACGGCACCACCGGCAACGTGACCGGTGGCAAGGTCCCGGGCGGCGTCGTCGTCGCCGCGGCCGTCTCGTCCCCGCCGCCCCCACCGCCGCATCCCGCCAGCAGCAGGGCGGCGATCAGTGCCGACAGCGCCGGGGCGTGTGAAAGGCGATGCGCGTAAGGAAGGCGCAGCGCGTCGGGCAGCGCCGGCGCACAGGGCAGGCCGGACGATCCCTGGTCGGCCGCGTCGAATCGAACATGCATCATCACCTGCCCCCGTCACGCACGCCGTCATGGCAGCGCACTGTCAACCCGCAACAGCGCGGGCGTTCCCAGATATTCCGCGTGCGCGGTGACGCTGGCAAGCGCGGCAGGAAAAGACTTGTGTAACGAGTCGCGAATGCGGGGATCGTGACGTGTCATGGACGGGTCATGGACAGGTCCTGGCACACTTTGGGAGCCGTCCATGCTGGGCGGCGGAGCACGGAGTGCAGTCAGCACCACGCGTGACCGCACGGCATCCCGCCCGGCCAGGCCGATGCCTACCTGGGCGTCATGAACGCCTGGATGACTTCCGGTTCCGCCTGCGCGCCACCCCCGCCGCCCTGGATGGCCTCCAGCGCCACCAGGGCCGCCGCCGGGCTCGCGTACAGCAGCACCGCCATCGACGCAGCAGACACGGCAATCTCGACACTGCCGCCAGTCTGGCGGGCCACCGACGCCGCCTGGTCGGCCGACACCTTGAACAGCTTCAGCCGGCGGGACACCAGCGCCGGGCCGCCTGTGCGCCGATTCACGGCAACCGCGTACTCGGACGATGCCGCCGACTGCGTGACATAACCGTTCGTGCCGCCGAGGGTGATGCGGTAGTTGCCGATACGGCCGACCACGGCAGCGGGCGCCCCGATTGCGTCCCGGGTAACCAGGCCGTTGCCGGTGCTGCCGCCGCCAGAGCCGCTGCCGCCGTCGGAACCGCTGCCGACGCTGCCACTGCCGGTATGGCCACTGCCAGCACTGCCACCGCCGGCAGCCGCATTCGGCACCGCACGCGCCGCTGTCACCACCTGATAAGGCGTGCTGCCAATGCTGAACGCGGGGCCGTCGGCTGCACTCAGCAAGACGGCGTCGGACGCCATGGCGGAAGCGGGCGACAGCGCCAGCGGCAATACCCACAGCGCCGCGGGCAAGACCGAGGCCGCCGCCACGATGACCGCGCGCAACGAAGCAGGCAACAAAGCAGGCAACAAAGAAAGGGGATGATTCGTCATGATGATCGCTCCTGATTAACGGCCGGCAATACGCAGCGACCAATGGGTGAACTGCGACGTGCTCGTTCCCGAAGGCGCCGACACATCGACCACCTCCAGCCGCCACGTGCCCTGCGCCTTCTCATCCAGGAAAGCGTTCGACCGCATCAGATCCGACCCAAAGCCCGCCACCGTCGTCCCAGCCAACGGCTTGAGCCCGCTGAACGGCCACACCAGAATGCTGCGTGTCCCGCTCGGCGAAATCAGCGTCACCCGCAGCTTCGCCGGGTCACGGTGAGTCGTGCTGAACGACACCTGCACGGTTTCCACCGTCAGCGGATCGTTGACCGCAATCGGGATGCTGCCGCGGGTGCCCGCGCCATCGCGATACGGAATCGCCTCGGGCGACGCAGGACGCGCTTCCAGCCAGTTCGACCGGCGCGGCGCGGACAGTCCACTGCCACGACGCGCCGCCTCAACCGCCGCCCCGGCATCAACCAACCCGAACCCGAAGGTATTGCTGAACGCCCGATTGGCGCCGTTCACCACCCACGCGTCATCGATGGCCACGCCTTCAAACTTCACCGGCGTGCCCGGGTAATCGACGCGGCGCGCCGTGGTGGCCAGGATGTATTGCACTTCGCGCTGGGTCAGGGCGGGATTCACCTGCAACATCATCGCCACCACGCCGGAGACGGACGGCGCTGCTGCCGACGTGCCGTAGAAGATTGCCGTGTAGTTGCAAGACGGGTCGAGCGGCGACGGCCCCACAACGTCCAGCGCATTGATCGACCTTCCAATATTCCGGTGATAGCCTTTGTCGCAGCCCGACAGATCCGTCGTCAACACGGCCGGCTGGTACATGATTTCCTGCGCGCCTGGCGCCTGATTGCGATGCGCGCCAGCCTCGCCTCCCAAGCCTGCCACCAGCACGGATGCGCCCGGTGTCGAGTAGGACGAGCGCTTGCCCGCGGCATTGACTGCGCCCACGACCGTGATCGCCGAAAGATTGAAGACCGTCTCGAAGTTGCTGTTCGCGCAGCCCACACCGTAACGTTGAGCCAGCGAGCAATCCACGTTGGCCATCTCCAGGAAGCTGTTGCCTGCCGACTTGACGTAAATGCCACCGCGGTTGGACCGGGTCGACGCAAAGAATTGATCGAGCGTCTGAATATCGTTGGCGGAAATCGGGGCAATATCCAGGGTTTCGGCCCCAAAGCTGAGGTTGAACACCTGGGTCGCGGCAGTCAGCGGCGAGACCCCCAAGGCCAGGGCCAGGTTGGTCGCATTCTGCGCCGCCATGAAATTGAAGCCCTGCAGCCGGGCTTCCGGCGCCACGCCCCGCCCGCCAACGCCGTTCCAGCCGCGCGCTGCCACGATGCCGGCTACCGCCGTGCCGTGATCCGGATCCGACTTGCCCGGCGTAGGATCGCCAGAGTTGTTCAGGAAATTGATGGACGCGCCCGCAACCACGTTGGCTTGCAGATCTTCATGGCGGATGTCCAGCCCGCTATCCACGATGGCCACCCGGACGCCCGTGCCCCGCACCCCCGCCGCATGCAGCCCGCCAACGTTGAGGTCAACCCCAGGCACGGGCCGCGTCGACGACAACGCGTCCTGACCGGAATTTGCCAGATGCCATTGATAAGGGAACAAAGGGTCGGTCAGCGTCGTGACCGGTGGCGTGACGGGTGTGGGATCCGGCGTGGTGACCGGTGTCGTCACCGGCGGGGTGACCGGGCCCGTGACTGGCGCCGTGGCGGGCGGCGACGCCGCACTCGGGCTGTCGCCCCCTCCCCCGCCGCCGCACCCGGTCGCCACCAGCGCCGCCATCACTGCCACGGCCAGCGCCGCAGCATCCCGCCGGAGTCCCTGCCTGCCTGTGTCTGTCATCGTCAAGTCCTCTGTCCGCGGGCCGCTTGCAGGGCCCGGTAGTCACCCGCAACATGCGGGCAACGTCGGATGGTGCTCAGAGGACATCAACCCAACCAGTTCGTAGTCCACACAATTGCCTAACGGGATGCCTTGCCGATCCACGCACGCGTGACCAAGACGACAACGAAAATTCCTAACGCAACGATGACAACCCAGCGATATCCACGGCAATCCCAATGCCCGGCCGATCCGTCAACGTCAGCCGCCCATCAATCACGTCCGGGAAATCGGGCGCCGACAAGGTCCGCAGCGGATTCACGTTCACGTCCAGCTCCAGCCTGCCATCCCCCCCCACCGCCGCAAGCACATGCGCCGCGTGGGCCGCGCCGACATACGTGCCGAACGAATGCGGGCAGTAACGCAGACCGTGCGCCAAGGCAGCCCGGGCCAACGGCACCACGCCACTGACGCCGCCCCACTTCCCCAGGTCGGGCTGGATGACGCCCAGCCAGTCGAACGCCGCCTCGAACCGCGATCGCGACAACAGGTTCTCGCCAGCGGCCAGGGGATGGCGGGTGCGCGCGGCAAGCCTGTGCCAGGCATCGTCGGCCACCTCGGGGCCCACCGGCTCTTCGATCCATTCCAGCGGACAGCCCGCCAGCGCATCGAACGCCCGCTCGGCCGCAGCGACGTCCCATCCGCAATTGGCATCAATCATCATGTGCTCGCCGGCCGCCAGGTCCCTGCCTTGCCGCCGCAAATGGCCCAAGGTCGCCGCGTCGTCAAAGCCGGCCTTGAACTTGAACGCGCGAAACCCGGCCTGGCGCAGGGTGTCCATTGCAGCCGGGTCAAGGTCAGGCCGGATGCCGCTGGCGTAGGTCGCCATCGTCGCGCCGGTCCCGCCAAGTAAGCGATACAGGGGCAGGCCGCTGCGCGTCGCCGCAAGATCCCACAGTGCGCAGTCGATGCCCGCAATGACCTGCGACACCGGACCCGGCTCGCCTGCCAGCCGTTCGATCGGCAGCATGGCGGCGTGCAGCTGTTGCGAGACATGATCGATGCGCCGGACGCGTTGACCGATCAGCAGGGGCGCCGCAATGTGGGTCAGCAAGTCGTACCGATGCCCCGCGCCAAAGGCCGGCATGCCAGTCCAGATCTCGCCCCAACCGACCTGGCCATCCGTGTCTTCGATCGACACCAACAGACAGCTTCGTTCGGTGACCCACCCGAACGAAGAGCGGATGGGCGGCACGACCGGCGCGTCGAACCGGTAGGCCTTGACGTCCTGGATGACGACATCGACCGAGTGGTCGGTCAATGACGCCCCACCCCGATCCGCCTCATCCTGCCGTCCTCGCAGGGCAAAGCCGGCCGCGTCTGCCCGCCCGGCCTCAGACATGCCCGTACGTCTCCAGCGCCTGGGCGAGGCTCAGCCCATTGGCCAGGTCGGTGCGTATCTTCGCTTCCTGCGCCGTCAACCGTTCCGCTTCGTTCAGTACCTGCTCCACGTACTCGCCCGGAATGGCGATGACGCCGTCGTCGTCACCCAAAATAAAGTCGCCCGGCGACACGCTCACTTGCGGCCGCGTCGCGCCGGCGATCCACACCGGCTCTTGCCATCCCGTCACCTTCCAGCGGCCGATCGACTGCACCGGGGTGCGATAGGCCGCAAACACCGGGAAGCCCAGCTTCTTGAGCCAATGAATGTCGCGGATGCCGCCGTCCACCAGCGCCCCGACACTGCCACGCTCGCGCATGCCCAGCGCAATTAATTCGCCGAAGTAGCAGATGCCGTGGCCGTCACCGCTCCAGACGCTGACCTCGCCTTCGGCAATGGCGTGGCACGCCGTCATCTTATTGGCGTCACCGCCCTGCGGTCCCGGCGCCATCTGTCCGCGCAGCGTGAATGCCCAGCCGGCCAGACGTGGCCCGCCCGTGAAAGGCTTGAAGTGCGGAGCAAGACCCTGGTCGAAGATGCCCATCGAGTCCAGTACGTCGGCAACGTTGGCGGTGTCGATGACCGAAAATCGTTGGCGAATGGCGTTCTTTTTTTCTTGTGTGTGGGTCATGAAAGTGCTCTTCAGAAAATGCTTGGGATCAGGCCGCCATCGACCCGCAACACGGTGCCGGTGATGTAGCTTGCGCGCGTGCTTGCCAGGAAGGTGACCGCATCCGCGTATTCGCGGGGATCGCCGTAGCGGCCGACAGGGATCGATGCCACGCTGGCAGCCGATACGTCTTCGACCGCCTTGCCCTGCTTCGACGCCTTGATGGCATCGAGCGACGCGACACGTTGCGTGGCGATCCGGCCGGGCACCACGACGTTGACGGTAATGCCGTCCAGGGCGACCTCGCGCGCCAGCGTTTTGGACCATCCCAGCAACGCGATACGCAAGGTGTTCGACACACCCAAGGTATCGATGGGGGCGATCACGCCCGACGACGCGCTGGTCAGGATGCGTCCCCACCGCCGCGTTTTCATGTCGGGCAACACGGCGTTGGTCAGCGCAACCAACGAGACGACCATGGCATTGAAGTGCTGCTGCCATGCTTCGATACCGACGTCGGCCAGCGGCGACGGAGGGGGACCGCCGGAATTGTTGAAGAGGATGTCGATGGGGCCGAGCTGTTCGTTGACGCGCGCCACCTTGCCTGGCATGTCGGCCAGCCCGTTCAGATCCCACTGCAAGGCAATGGCGTTGCCGCCCTGCGCCTGGATGCGTGCAACGGTGCGCAAGGCAGCCGCCTCGTCGATATCGGCGACCGCAACGCGCGCGCCTTCATGGGCCAGCGAGACCGCCACTGCGCCACCGATACCGCCCCCACCGCCCATGACAAGGGCGACCTTGTCCTTGATACCGAGATCCATGCTGCTACTCCTGTTGAAGGGCTTTCGATTGAGCGACCGTCTTTTCCCACAGGGCGGCTTCGGCGCGCCAGAAGGCTTCGAAGCTTGGCGCCGAGGCATCGCCTGGCAACAGCCCTGCGGTGTGCAGCTTGCGCGCCATGTCGCGATTCGCCAGCACCTTGCCGATCGCCGATGACAAGGTCGCAATGCGGTCGGGTGCGACGCCACGCGGCACGAACGCACCTGCCCAGGTCGTGATGACGAACCGGGGTACGCCCGACTCCGCCACGGTCGGAAGCGTGGGCACCAGCTTGAAGCGCGATGCACCCGTCATGGCGATGCGCTTGGCACGGCCTGAACTGACGACCGGTTCCGTCGACGCCACGGTTTCGAACAACAGGTCGGCATTGCCGGACGCAACGGCCAGCGCGGCCGCTGGACTGGTGTTGAAAGGCACGGTGTAGATGTCGACCCCGGCCTGCTGCTTGAACAGCTCGATCGCCACATGCGACGCACTGCCCACAGCGGCATAGGCCGCGGTCAGCTTGCCCGGCGATTTGCGCGCGGCGTCCAGCAACGCACCGACCGACTCCAGGCCTTCACCAGACCGCACGATCAGGCTCATGTCGGTTTGATAGATCTGGCTGACTGCCGAAAAATCATTCAACACCTGCCCTGCCTGCTTCTTGTAGACATGCGGCGTGACGGCCATGGTGCTCGACGGCGCTACCAGCACCGTGTATCCATCGGCCGGGCTCTTCAAGACTTCGCGCACGGCGATCAGTCCGTTGACGCCTGGCTTGTTCTCGACAATGACCGGCTGCTTGAGATCTTCAGTCAGGTATTGCGCCAGCAATCGCGCACCCACGTCGGGCGTCGACCCGGGCGGCGTCGCAATCACCAGCCTGATCGGCCGGTTGGGATACCCGGTGGCAGGCTGAGCCATCGCTGCGCCACACACCACAAACAGACTCCAAAACGCTATCAGTTTTCGCATGTCGTTCCGATTGGTCAAAGGCGACCCGGTGTCGATGTCACGGGTGTGATCGACGGCAGGCATGCAATGAAGTCTAGAGCGCGCGCGATAGGCAGACTAATATTGAATTTCACCTGTGCGATACGAATGTCCTATCGCTGCGATTCACGTGTTGCCTTGGGGACCCCTGTGGAACTGAAAGCCATGCGGCAGTTTCTGGCCGTTGCCGAAGCCCTGAGCTTTCGCAAGGCGGCTGAACGCCTGCACATGTCGCAGCCGCCGCTGAGCGTCGCGATCCGGCAGCTGGAAACCGAGTTGGGTGTTGCCCTGTTCGACCGGCACAGCACCGGGGTGTCGCTGACCCCGGCCGGGTGCACCTACCAGCGTGAATGCCTCCGCCTGGTGACCCTGGCCGAACAGGCCGTTGCCCGGACCCGGGCCGTCGCACAGGGCGGCGCAGGCGAAGTGCGGGTGGGATTCATCAGTTCTGCCATGATCGAGTTCCTGCCGAAGGTGCTGGTGGCGTTCCGGGCGGCGCATTCCGGTGTGCGCCTGAAGCTGGTCGAAGGGATTTCGATCGATGTGGCGCGCATGGTCGAACTGGGGCAGGTCGACGTCGGCCTGCTGTCGCCGCCTGTCACCTTTGCCGCCGCCATGCGCCAGGACGCGCTGCTGTCCGACTGCCTGGTGGCCGTCCTGCCCGTCGACCATCCCCTGGCCGCGTCGCCCCACATTGCGCTGAGCGCGCTCAAGAATGAACCGTTCGTGTCGTTCACGGCGGCGCGGGTGGCGTCCTTCCATCACCGTATCGTGGCGGCATGCATGGAGCAGGGATTCGAACCCGACATCGTCCAAGAAGCCACGCAGGTCTATACGATCCTGTCGCTGGTGGCGGGCGGCATGGGCGTGGCCTTGCTGCCCTCGGCAACCGCGTCGTTGCGGCACCCGGGTGTCGTGCATGTCCCCATCAGCGATGCATCGACGCTGCTGCGCACGCAGATCGACGCCGTGACCCTGGACGGTCCGATAGCGGCCGCCGCGCGGGCCTTTCTTGACGTGGCAAAAGCAGTGGCCGCCTCGGCGGGTTAGGCGGCATAGGCGGCATCATTGGCTTCGATGGCGTCCAGCCACGCGCCGCATCCAGGTCAATCCAGCACGATCCGGTTCGCCTCGATCACCGGCTTCCATCGCGCATATTCCTTGTCCATCTATACCTTGAATTCTTCCGGCGTGCTGGCCACGACATCCATCATCTGCTGACCCAGCAACGTCCGCGTGGCCGGATCGTTGAGTACCGCAACGATCTCGTCATGCAGCCGCCTGGCGATCGGCGCGGGCAGGCCGGCCGGGGCCACGATGCCCATCCACGCGCCGGCGTCGATGTCGGACATGCCTTGCTCGCTCAGCGTCGGGATGTCGGGCAGCAAGGCGGATCGTTTGGCGGTGCTGGCGCCGATCACGCGCAGCTTGCCCGCCTTGACTTGCGGCAGCACGGCCAGCGCGGGCAGCACCGCCATGTCGACGTCGCTCGAGATCATGGCCATGACGGCCTGGCTTGATCCGGGGTATGGCACGTGCACGATACGGGTGCCGCTGCGGGCGGCAAGCAGTTCCATCGTCAGGTGCGAGAGCGAACCGTTGCCGATGGACGCATAGTTGTACTTGCCGGGCTGACGCTTGAGCTCCGCAACCAGTTCGGACAGGTTGCGCGCGGTCAGTCCATTGCGCACGACGAGCAGGCTGGTCTGGTTGACGGCGACCGAGATGGGCAGCAGATCGCGCACCGGGTCATACGGCATGGACTTGTACAGCATGCGGTTGTTGACGAGCGGCCCGGGCACGCTGACGCCGATCGTGTAGCCATCGGGCGCTGCCTTCGCGACCGTGTTGGTGCCGATCATGCCGGCGCCACCGCCTTCGTTCTTTACGACCACGGCCTTGCCGAGCCGCTTGCCCAGCCCTTCGGCCAGCACGCGCGCCAGGGTGTCTGGCGTGGATGCCGGAGCGAAAGGGGTAATCAGCGTGATGGGGCGCGCGGGCCAGTCTTCGGCGTGGGCCGATGGGGTCAGCGCGACAGTCAATGCGAGCGCGGCCAGACGGACAAACATGTTCATGAATGGTCTCCTTCGATATTGTTTTGGGTGCGGTTCCGCAAGTGCATGACGAGCTTCGGCACGCCGTGACACGGGGTATTGCGCAGATGCGCAGGGGACCTGCGCCGGATCCTTTTGAGAGTGAAGTTCCGCAGCAATCAGCCCAGGAACGCACCGTCCTGCTGCAAGGTGCGCTGCAAGACCGCCACGTCGATATCGCGCACGCGCACACCTTGGCTGTGTGCCTGCGCGGCCGCCGTGCCAGCCGCCTGGCCCATCACGAAACACGCGCCGGACACCCGCGCGGCGGACTGCCCCATGTGGGTCATCGAAGCGCAGCGGCCCGCGACCAGCAGGTTGTCGACGACCTGCGGCACGATCATGCGGTAGGGCAATTGGTTGTAGCCGCGCACTTTCGGTATGTCGGGAAACTTGAAGACAACGTCACCGGCCACATGCGCTTCGATCGGCCAGCCATTGACGCCGATGCTGTCGTCGAAACCCACGCACTGCAGCACATCGTCTTCGGTCAGCTGGTAGCCGCCAACAATGCGGCGGGTTTCGCGCACGCCCACCTGCGGCGCAATTTCAAGGATGTAGGCGTTTTCGAAACCGGGCGCCGTGCTGCGCAGGAATTCAAAGAAATCGACGATCTGCCGGCGGCCTTCCATCTCGGCCCAGCTCAGTTGTTCCGCATTCGTGCAGTCGACGGCGGACCCATCCGGCATGGCCAGCTGCGTGACGTTCGCGCGCCATTCCATCGGATTCTTTTGCGGCCGGATGATGGGCGTCTTGCGGGGAAACACGCGGCCCTTGGCGATCGCTTCATCCATCCATCGGCCAAAGTGATTCCAGGCGTCGCCAGCACGCACGGGGTCCACGCCGTTCACCCGGAACATGGTTGAGGGATACAACATGTCGTGGCCGCCCTCGCCTTTTTCGAAGGGTGCGCCGGCCAGGGCCGCCATGTCGCCGTCGCCCGAGCAGTCGATGTAGGTACGCGCGGTGACGGCCAGGCGGCCCGACTTGGTCTCGATCAGCAGCGCGTCAATCTCGCTGGGTGATCGCATGATCACTCCCACGGCTCGCGCATGGAACAGGACGGCCGCGCCGCTTTCCTGCACCAGCTGATCGGCCGCAACCTTGAAGGCGGCGTTGTCGTAGGCCTGCGCGGCGATCTTGCCCTGGAACATGACGTGCGGTTCGCTCAGCCCGCCCAGTGCCCGCATGCGCGACAGCAGCGTGTCGGCGTCGCCATGCACGACCTGCTGGATATCGCCGAACACGTTGGCGTGCAAGCCGCAGAAGTTGGTGACGCCCGCGGCGGTGCCCATGCCACCCAGGAAGCCGTAGTGCTCGATCAGCAAGGTGCGTTGGCCGGCGCGTGCCGCCGACGCAGCGGCGGTCATGCCGGCCGGACCGCCGCCCAGCACCACCACGTCGTAGTCACCGAACAAAGGGGTCTTGCGGGCGGGCTCGTCGATCTCGCGGCGGGTGGGGGATGTGGACATGCAATGACTCCAGACAGTAGCGGCCAGGTGCCGCGTTGGGGTCATTCTATCTACGCCAGGCGGCAAGCAATTGCTCTATATTGCGAGACCATCTATCGCGATTCTGAACAGATCAAGGCGCCGTCATGGACACGTTGGGCAACCTCAGGGCGTTTCTTGCCACCGTCAAACTCGGCAACTTTTCGGAAGCGGCGCGTGAGCTGAGTGTGGTGCCGTCGGTCGTTGCAAAGCGCATCAATCACCTGGAATGGACGCTGGGCGTCACGCTGTTCCAGCGATCGACCCGCAAGGTGACACTGACCGAGGCCGGCCACCGCTTCCTGCCCAAGGCCAGTGCGTTGCTTGCGCAGTTCGATGGCATCGTGCGCAGCTTCGAGCAGGAAGCCGGCGCGGTCGAAGGGCATGTGCGGCTGAAGGCGCCCACGTCGGTCACAGTGCTGTACCTGGCCGACATGCTGGCGCGATTCAAGAAGGCGTATCCGGCGATCACGCTCGACGTGATGCTGGTGGACCGGTCCGTCAATCCGATCGAAGAAAACTACGACATCGCCATTGGTGGCCGCGCGGGCGCGTACGACGGCGTGACCGATGAACCCCTGTGCCGGTTGCGGCAGGTGCTGTGCGCGTCGCCGGATTACCTTGCCGCGGCCGGCCTGACCGCGAAGGGCATGCCTACGCACCCGCGCGATCTGCTCGACCACCCCTGCCTGGTCTTCAGTCCGACCGGCAACACGTGGCGCTTCGAAGGCACGCGCGGCCCGGTCAGCGTGGACGTACCGGTGGCATTGTCATCGAACGACAATCACATGCTGTACTCGGCCGCCTGCGCCGGCACAGGCATCGCCATCCTGCCGTCCTATGTGGCGCGGCAGGCGGTGCTGACCGGCCTGCTGGTGGAATTGCTGGAAGATTTTGCGCTGCAGTCCACTTGGCTCAAGGCGCAGGTGCCGACCCGCAAGACGGGCTTGCGGCGGGTGCAGGTGCTGCTGGACTGGCTCAGGAACGAGCTGGGACCGGTGCCGCCCTGGGAATCCTAGGCGGCGCTCAATGTTGAGCAGGCTCGGCATTCCCCGCTGCGGGCGCCGTGGCCATGCGCTCCACATATCGCGCGATCATGTCGATTTCGACATTGACCTTGCGGCCGACGCGGAGGTGCTTGAGCGTGGTCACCTCGATCGTGTGCGGGATCAGGTTGATCGACACGTCGCAGCCGGCCTGGTGATCGCGCACGCTGTTCACGGTCAGGCTCACGCCGTTGATGGTGATCGATCCCTTGTAGGCCAGGAAGCGCGCCAGATCGGCGGGCACGCGCACTACCAGTTCATGCGATTCGCCAACCGGTTCGAACTTCATGACGGTGCCCAGGCCATCGACGTGGCCCGACACCATGTGCCCGCCCAGCCGGTCGCCCAGCCGCATGGCCTTTTCCAGATTGACGTCGCCTTCGGCGTCCAGCCCCACCGTGCGGTTCAGGCTTTCGCGCGACACGTCCACGACGAAGTGATCGTTGTCGAATTCAACGACCGTCATGCAGGCGCCCTGGATCGCGATCGAGTCGCCCAATTGCACGTCGGTCAGATCAAGGCCGCCTGACGCGATATCCAGCCGCACGCCGCCTTCGATGTCGCCACCCTGCGACGCCACGCGCGTCACGCGTCCGACTGCTGCAACGATGCCTGTGAACATGGTCCTGCTCCTGGAATGCTTGATGTATGGGTTCTGAAAGAATGTCTTGCTACGGCCTGCCGGGATCGACGCGCCAACCTGAGTCTGCATCGACTGCCCTTTATCACGCCGCGACTTCGACTGCCTTGCGCAGCGACTGCCAGCGCGCTTCAACCTGCGCGCGCACACGCAGATCATCGCCCAACTGCCGCACGTCCGTGTAGCGATAACGCTGCGCCTGGTCCAGCTGCGTCAGCACCGGCAGCTTGGCCATCGCGGCGCCTTCGCCCAGCAGCATTGGCGCCAGGTACAACAACAGTTCGTCAACGCAACCGGTGCGCAGCAACGAACCATTCAATTTTTCGCCGGCTTCGGCATGCACTTCGTTGATCTCGTGGCGGCCGAGCCACTGCATCATGGCCGTCAGATCCACCTTGCCGGCCGCGTCGGGCAGGCAGGTCACGACGATGCCCCGGTCGGCCAGCACGGCGGCCTTGGCCGCGTCCTCGCGTGCCGTAAAAATCCATGTCGGCGCGCCGTCCAGCAGCCTGGCGTCCAGCGGCACTTCAAAGCGCGAGTCGAGCAGGATCTTGCGCGGCTGGCGCGGCGTGCTGACGGCTCGCACGTTCATTTGCGGATCGTCGGCCAGCACGGTGCCGATGCCGGTCAATACCGCGCAACTGCGCGCGCGCCAATGGTGGCCGTCGGCCCGCGCATCGGGCCCAGTAATCCATTGCGACACGCCATTGGGCAGCGCGCTGCGCCCGTCCAATGACGACGCCATCTTGAGCCACATCCACGGCGTGCCACGATGCATGCGGGCGATGAAGCCGATGTTCAACGCCAGCGCGTCGTCCAGCAGGACACCCGCCGTGACCGCGATACCCGCCGCGCGCAAGCGGGCCAGGCCCTGGCCATTCACCTGCGGATTGGGGTCGCCCATCGCGATGACCACCCGCGCGGGCGCGGCTGCGACCAGCGCGTCCACGCACGGTGGCGTGCGGCCGTAATGGCTGCAGGGTTCCAGCGTCACGTAGACGGTCGCGCCTGCCACGGATTCACCGCGTGCCTGCGCATCGCGCAAGGCCATGACTTCGGCATGCGGGCCGCCCACGGGTTGCGTAGCGCCTTCGCCGATCAGCCGGCCGCCCTGCACGATCACGCAGCCGACACGGGGATTGGGGGTGGTGGTGTAGAG
This sequence comes from Pigmentiphaga litoralis, assembly GCF_013408655.1. NCBI lineage: Bacteria > Pseudomonadati > Pseudomonadota > Betaproteobacteria > Burkholderiales > Alcaligenaceae > Pigmentiphaga > Pigmentiphaga litoralis. The sequence continues at coordinate 128,059 of NZ_JACCBP010000002.1, read as the reverse complement.
CACGCCTTCGGCCAGCGACAGCGCGCGCCGCATCCACATCAGGTCGTCGGACGGGTCGTGCATCACGGCAGCCGTCATTCCGTGGGCGGGCGCGTCACCGCAGGAGGTGGCGCAGCGGGGGACGAGGTCGACGATGGCGACGCCACTGCAACGGCAGGCGCCGCAGCGATAGACGATGTTGCCGATGCAGCACCGGCGGCGGCGCCTGCAAGCGGCTTGGGCACCGCGGGCGGGCCCTGCATCTCGCGGACTTCATCGGCGAATTCGTCGATGTCTTCGAAATTCTTGTACACCGACGCAAATCGGATGTACGCAATCTTGTCGAGCTTCTTGAGCTCCTGCATCACCAGTTCGCCCACACGGTGCGAGGGCAGCTCGCGCAGGCCGCTGGTCATCAGCGCTTCTTCGATACGCGTGATCGCAAGTTCCACGGCATCGGCGCTAACCGCCCGTTTGCGCAGCGCCAGCATCAGGCTGCCGCGCAACTTGGCGGGATCGTATTCGGTCCGGCTGCCATTGCGTTTCACGACCGCGGGCATGAGCAGCTCGGCCCGCTCGAAGGTCGTGAAACGGCGATCACAGCTCGTGCAACGCCGCCGGCGCCGGATGGCGTCGCCTTCTTCGAGCACCCGGGTGTCGACCACCTGGGTGTCGTCGTGACGACAGAAGGGGCACTTCATGTGTCAGTCCGGCGCGGGGCGATGGGAACGATCAGCCGTAGACCGGGAACTGCGCGGTCAGGGCATTGACGCGTTCGCGCACGGACGCGATCACGGCTTCGTCGTTCGGATTGTCGAGCACGTCGGCAATCAGGTGCGCAGTCAGTTCCGCCTCGGCTTCCTTGAAGCCGCGGGTGGTCATGGCCGGCGTACCGAGGCGAATGCCGCTGGTCACGAAAGGCTTTTCAGGATCGTTCGGGATCGCGTTCTTGTTGCACGTGATGTGCGCGCGGCCCAGCGCAGCTTCGGCTTCCTTGCCGTTGATGCCCTTGGAACGCAGATCCACCAGCATGACGTGGCTTTCGGTACGGCCCGACACGATACGCAGACCGCGTTCGACCAGGGTATCCGCCAGCACGCGGGCGTTCTTCACGACCTGCGCGGCGTAGTCCTGGAACGAAGGGTCCAGCGCTTCCTGGAACGCCACGGCCTTGGCGGCAATGACGTGTTCCAGCGGACCGCCCTGGATGCCCGGGAAGATCGCCGAGTTGATGATCTTTTCGTGCTGCGCCTTGCACAGGATCAGGCCACCGCGCGGACCACGCAGCGACTTGTGCGTGGTCGACGTGACGAAGTCCGCATGGGGCACCGGGTTCGGGTACACGCCGCCCGCCACCAGGCCTGCGTAGTGGGCGATGTCAACCATGAACAGCGCGCCGCACGCCTTGGCGATCTCGGCGAAGCGGGCAAAGTCGATCTTGAGCGAGTAGGCGGAGGCACCGGCCACGATCAGCTTGGGCTTGTGTTCCTGCGCCAGGCGTTCGACCTGTTCGTAGTCGATTTCTTCTTCGGCATTCAGGCCGTAGGAGATGAAGTTGTACAACTTGCCCGAAGCATTCACCGGCGAGCCGTGCGTCAGGTGACCGCCTTCGGCCAGGCTCATGCCCAGCACGGTGTCGCCCGGCTTCAGGACGGCCATGTACACGCCCTGGTTGGCCTGCGAACCCGAATTCGGCTGGACGTTGGCGGCTTCGGCGCCGAAGATTTTCTTGACGCGATCGATGGCCAGCTGCTCGACGATGTCGACGAACTCGCAACCGCCGTAATAGCGCTTGCCTGGGTAGCCTTCGGCGTACTTGTTGGTGAGCTGGGTGCCCTGCGCCTGCATGACAGCCGGGCTGGCGTAGTTTTCGGACGCGATCAGCTCGATATGCTGTTCCTGGCGTTCGTTTTCCTGCTCGATGGCGGCCCACAAGGCGGGGTCGATCTGGGCGATGGTGACTTTACGGTCGAACATGTAGGTTCCTTCCTGTGCAGAACGAGGGGACCGACCGGGACACAAGGGGAATCCGGCCAGCCGCGAATGTGCGAATACCGTACCGAACGGGCGCGGAACGCGATTTCCAGGGAAAAAGCGACCCGGCAAGACCGGAACGATTGTCGTAACTGCCTACGGCTGCCCAGGCGAACGGCGTGGCGCGGAGCGCACGCAACGATGCCGTGCACTGCCTCGCCAGAACCCTGCGCTTCCTTGTGGTGATCCCACCTAGGGTGGCCGCTTTGAAGTGGCCCCTAGAATTCGCCAGTCACGCAGGGAAAGGCATGGGTATTATACCCCCCCGCGGCGCTTCGCGCCTCCCCCAGGGGCGACGCGGGCGGACTGGCGGAGCCAGATCCGCCGCGTCCTGGATCTGGGGCGGGGTGGTGCGGGCCAACCCGGAATCAGGGCGGCTTCGTCGTTGACGGCTCCGGCCCCATCCTCGCGGCGATAGCTTCAATCATCCTTACCCCGCCTCGCCGTCATAAAACACCTTCCGCGCGTTGGCATCCCACGGCACGTCTTCGCCAAGTTCCTCCGCCCAGGCGGACGGCAGCGCGTGCAGCGCTTCGTAGTCAGCGTCCGGCTCGAAGTTCGTGCAAGGCCAGTCGGATCCCCACAGCAGGCGGTCGGTGCCTAGCAGGCTTGCCCAGCGGCGCAGCAGCGCGGCGGGGTCCTGGCCTTGCAGGCGGTAGGCGGCGCTGCACTTCACGTACACGGGGTGGTGGTCGGCCAGGGACATGGCGGCGGTGAAGGTGGCGCAGGTGCTGCCGCGAGCGGGGTCGGGCTTGCCAAAGTGGTCGAGCACGAGCCGGATGCCGGTCGAGGCCAGGTCGGGCAGGCGGGCCAGCGCGGCGGGCATGCCCCCGACATCGCCATGCACTTCCAGGTGCCAGCCCAACGACGCCACCTGCGCCAGCAAGGCGGGCCAGTGTGGGTGCGACCATGCTTCGTCGTTGACGCGGCCGGCCATGTTCCAGCGCACGCCGCGGACACCCGCCGCATGCAATGACGCGACCTCGTCCGCCGAAGTGTCGGGCCGCAGTTGCACGACGCCGCGCATGTGTGGGGCGCGGGCCAGCACGTCAAGCAGCGCGCGATTGTCGGCGCCCAGAAAGCTGGGTTGCACCAGCACGCCGGCGCGCACGCCACAGGGCTGAGCTAGGGCTTCCCATTGCTCATGGGTGGCGGCGTAGGCCGGACGATAGCGCGCGCCGGGCACGGCGTCGGCATCGGCGGGAAACACGTGGAAATGGGTGTCGATGGAAGGCGACGACACCGAAGATTTGACAACTGCCATGACCGGCCCCTATGCTGCGTCCTCTAGATGACTAGAGCTATCAATGACCGAGTATAACGGTCCGACAACGAGACGTCATGCCCGCATCCTCCCCCGCTTCAGACAAGTACACGCAGTCGCAGCCCTTGTGGGCGCGCATCGCGCTGGCCCTGCGCGGCCGCGTGCTGGCGGGTGAATGGAAAGCGGGCGAGGCCATCCCGGCCGAAAGCGCGCTGAGCGAGTTCTACGGTGTGGCGCTGGGCACCATGCGCGGCGCGATCCAGTCGCTGGTCGAAGACGGCCTGCTGGAACGCATCCACGGCCGCGGCACGTTCGTGCGCGGCGGGTTGACGGGCGCGACCATGCTGCGCTTTTTCCGCTTCGGGTCGGCGGAAGGCGATGTGCCGGCGTCGCGCATCAAGAGCGTCAAGGCAGTCAAGGCGCCCGCGCTGGCTGCGCGTGAGTTGCTGCTGGCCGCCGACGAGCAGGCGATCTGCATCGAACGTCAGCGCTGCTGGGGCGGCAAGGTGCAGTTGCTGGAAACGCTATGGGTGCCGCATGGCCCGTTCAAGGCGCTGCTGGATCTCGACAAGAAGGATTTTTCGCCGCTGATGTATCCGATGTATGCCGAACGCCTGGGCATCACGGTGAACCGAGCGGTGGATGAGCTGAGCTTCGACCGGCTGTCGGCCGCGCAGGCCCGCACGCTGGACCTGCCGGTGGGCCACCCCGCGCTGCGTGTGGAACGCGTGGCATTCGACCTGGCCGGCCGGCGCATTGAATTTCGCGTCACCGTCGGGAACGCCGACCACTTCCGTTATCGGGCCGAAATCCGCTAATCCACAAGATCGACCGCAAGTGGGTCGCTTCACTCGATTACCGCGGGCCGCAGAGCCCGCAACTGGAGATTCCATGTTTGCCCGTCTGACCTCCCTTCCCCGCCTGACCGCGCTCGGCGCGCTGGCCGTATCGTTTGCCGCGGCCGCGCCCGCGACCGCGCAACAGGCCGCGTGGCCGGCACGCATGCCGATCCGCCTGGTCGTGACCTATGCCCCCGGTGGCGGCGCGGACACCATGGCCCGCCTGATCGCGCCCAAGGTGGGCCAGATCCTGGGCCAGACCGTGGTGGTGGAGAACCGCCCGGGCGGCAGCGGCCAGATCGCCGCCGCGAACGTGGCCCGCAGCGCGCCCGATGGCTATACCTTCATGGTCGATGCCGCGTCGTTCTCGACCAACCCGTCGCTGTTCAAGAAGCTGCCGTACGACACCGCGCGCGATTTCACGCCCGTGTCGGTACTGGCCCGCTTTCCGAACATGCTGGTGGTGACGCCGACCCTGCCGCAAAAGAACGTGCAGGAATTGATCCAGGCGATCCGCAGCAAGCCCGAATCGCTGGCCTATGCATCGTCGGGCAACGGGTCGGCGCAGCATCTGGCCGGCGCGCTGTTCGCGCAGCGGCTGAAGCTTGAACTGCTGCATGTGCCGTACAAGGGCGGTGGCCCGGCCATGACCGACGTGATGGCCGGCCAGGTGCCGATCTTTTTTGCGAACACGGCATCGGGCCTGCAGCATGTGAAGTCGGGCAAGCTGCGCGCGCTGGCGGTGACGGGCGCGACCCGGGTCGGCGCGCTGCCGCAGGTGCCGACGCTGCTTGAATCGGGCGTGACGGACTACGAAGTGTATGAATGGAACCCGGTGCTGGCCCCGGCCGGCACGCCGGCCGATATCGTGGCCAAGATGTCGGACGCGATTGCGCAGACGCTGCGGTCGCCGGAAGTGACCAAGCAGATCGAAGAATTGGGCGGGCGGGTGGATGCCATGTCGCCGGAACAGGCCAAGACGTTCATCACGGCGGAAATGCAGCGCTGGGATGGCGTGATCAAGGCGGCCAAGATCCAGCTGGACTGAGCAGACAGCTGCGTCAGGGTACCCACCTAAAGGTACCTGAAGTCGGTACCGCCCCAAGGTAACTACTTCAAGGTCCCTACCTCAAGGCACTGACCTCAAGCTGCCGACCTCAAGCCGGGTGGATCTCCGCCGGCGCGCCTGCCAGGTGCGACACGTCGCCCCAACCCAGCACGCGCCAGTGTTCCCCGTCGATTTCCAGACGGTTGATGCTGGCGTTGGGCACCGACCGGCGCCGCTCCGCTTCGACCGGAATGCCCATCGCGTACCGGTAGGCCATGTCGATCACACCGCTGTGCGTGAACACCAGCACCCGCTGATCGGGATGCTGCGCGGCGATTCGCGTCAGCGTGCTCACGACGCGCTGCTGGAACTGCCGCAGCGATTCGCCGCCCATCATGTCGTAGTCCGGACGTCGGTGATGCACGGCATCGGCCGCTTCAGGAAAACGTTCGGCCAGCTCCGGAAAGCTCAGCCCTTCGAACACCCCGTATTTGCGCTCGCGCAGGCCGGGCTCGATGCCCAGTGGCAATCCGAGCTGCGCCGTGCCGGGCCGCGCCGTGTCATGGGCGCGGTCGAGATCACTGGTGTAGCTGGCATGCGCCTGCGGCGAGACCTCGCGAAAGTGCGCCGCCAGCTGCTCCGCCTGACGATGGCCTTCTTCGTCCAGGGCGATATTCAGCATGCCTTGCACACGATGCGCGCGATTCCATTCGGTCACGCCGTGGCGTATGAGCCAGAGTTCAGTCATCTGCTGCGATCTGCTTTGGCGCGAGGGCCGGGTTCAGGGTGTAGGTGCCGGTGATGGCTGCCTGGTCGATCACGTGCTTCTCGATCGCCCGGCGGACATCGGCCCCCGTAAAATTGCCTTCGACCGGCAATACCGGAATGTCCAGCGCGTACAGCGTGAACACATAGTGGTGCACCAGCGCGTCGTTCCACGGAGGGCACGGGCCGTCGTAGCCGTAGTAGTCGCCGTTCATGTCGTGATCGGCCGAAAACCAGATGGTGTAATCGTTGATGCCCTGGCGCGCGTCAAAGGGCGTGGCCGGGCTCTTGCCGCGAGGGGTCACGCCGCTGCTGAACGCGGCTTCGTCGATGTCGCGCAGGTCGGCCGGCAGGTCCACCAGCACCCAGTGGAAGAAGTCGACGCGCGGCAGGTCGGCCGGCACTTCGACGCCCGACTGGTTGACGGTGTCGCCCACGCTGGGCACGTCGTAGTCGTGGCAAAGCAGCACAAAAGACTGCGTGCCCAGGGGCACGTCGCTCCATCCCAGCTGCGGGTTCAGGTTGTCCGACAGCGTCACCTGAGTCTTGGGATCGATCTTCCCGAACGCATAACGTGGGGGGATCGGCTGTCCGTCCGCGAATGAGTTGCTCCAGATCTTCATCGCGCTGCTCCTAGAAAGGTGAGGTCGAGATTGGCGTGCCAGGTTCTATTATTCACCATGCACCGCAGCAAATTGCGGCGTCGTCGATGCTTTTACACCCTGGAACGCGCGTCACGTCCGTACGCGCGCCGAATACGAAGGTCTCGTGTTCCGGCTACAGGAAAGCCCTTAGGCGTCTCCGACGATAGCACGCACCCGGGTGTACTCCCTGTGTCCGGAGCGCGACACTTGCCGAAGCAAAAGGCGGGCACCCTGTCAGATCTGCCAGGTGCCCGCCGGCCGTGCTGCTCTGCGGCGTGAAACGGCTGTCGAACCACCCGCCGCAGCGCGGTCCGCGCTCGGCCCTTAACCTTTCAGCACACAGCTTCAGAGCCTCAGCCCAGGGTCACCCGCGCGAACTTGCGCTTGCCGACCTGCAGCACGTAGGTGCCGGCGTCCAGCTTCAGGCCCTTGTCGTCGACCTTGACGCCGTCCACCCGCACGCCGCCCTGCTCGACGTTTCGCTGCGCGTCGGACGACGACGTGCACAGGCTGGCTTCGCGCAGCACTTGCAGGATGCCCATCGGCGCGCCGGTCAGTGCGACTTCGGGCAGGTTGTCGGGAATTTCCTTGTTCTTGGTGCGGGCCACGAAATCGGTCCAGGCCTGTTCGGCGGCTGCCTGGCTGTGGAAGCGCGCCACGATTTCCTGCGCCAGCAGCACCTTCACGTCGCGCGGATTGCGGCCGTTCTCGGTTTCCTGCTTGAGCGCGGCGATCTCGTCCAGCGACTTGAACGACAACAAGGTGAAGTACTTCCACATCATCACGTCGGAAATCGACATGAGCTTGCCGAACATCGACTCGGGCGTTTCCGAAATGCCGATGTAGTTGTTCTTGGACTTGGACATCTTTTCGACGCCGTCCGTGCCTTCCAGCAGCGGCATTGTGAGCACGCACTGCGGTTCCTGCCCGTATTCCTTCTGCAGTTCGCGGCCAACCAGCAGGTTGAACTTCTGGTCGGTGCCGCCCAGCTCCAGATCGGACTTCAGGGCGACCGAGTCGTAGCCCTGCATGAGCGGGTACAGGAATTCGTGGACCGAAATCGGTACGCCGCCCTTGTAGCGCTTGGTGAAATCCTCACGCTCCAGCATGCGGGCTACCGTGTAGCGCGACGCCAGCTGGATCATGCCGCGGGCGCCCAAGGGGTCGCACCATTCGGAGTTGTAGCGGACTTCGGTGCGCGCCGGGTCGAGCACCAGGCTGGCCTGCTGATAGTAGGTTTCCGCATTGACGGCGATCTGCTCTTTTGTGAGCGGCGGGCGGGTGGCGTTGCGGCCGCTGGGGTCGCCGATCATGGACGTGAAGTCGCCAATCAGGAAGATCACGGTGTGACCCAGTTCCTGCAGCTGGCGCATCTTGTTCAGCACCACCGTGTGGCCCAGGTGGATGTCGGGCGCGGTGGGGTCCAGTCCCAGCTTGATCCGCAGGGGCACACCGGTTGCGCGGCTGCGGGCCAGCTTGCGCGCGAACTCGGATTCCACCAGCAGTTCGTCACAGCCCCGCTTCACGATCACCAGGTCGCGTTCGACCTCGGGAGTGATCGGATAGGCCGCAGCAGCGGCGGTGGAAGGGGTCGGAGAAACCGGTAAGGTGGAGTCAGTCATTTCAGCCGTATGGGGGAAGAGATGTAAATGGTAAGGAGGGCGTGTTGGCACGCCAGCTTGAGTTATATATACTCGGCGCGTTCCGGTTGAAACATCGTTGTTACATATACGGGTTCAATTGGTGCGCGCGCAGTCCTGATTGCGTCGGTCCCGAACATGGCTTCCGACGCGGCGATGCGTGTGCTGCAGCCGGAACCCGCCGCGTTTCGAACCCGCACTTCGAAGCAAATTCTAGCCCAACCGTCTCTCGGGGCCAGGACGCATGAATCCTAAGTTTTCAGGCGTTGCTCACGCAATGCTCAGCCGTATCGCGCACGCCGTGCGCACCGCCATCACCCGCATCACCTCTCCCGGCACTACCGCACAACCCACCGTCGCTCCGATCAAGAAGCGCATTCTGATCGGCGTGGGCGCTGTTGGCGTGTTCGCCACCGCAGCCGCCATTGGCGTGGCGCCGCTGTCGCCCGACGATGCCCTGCCGCCCACCACCCGCGTCACGCAGGCCCTGCTGCTGCCCGACCTGGCCGACCAGGTCTTGCGCGACGAAGCCGCCGCACCTGCCGATTTCATCCGCGAAGAGCGGGTCCAGCGGGGCGACTCCATCGCGTCGCTGCTGAACCGGCTGGGCGTGGACGATCCGGAAGTCGAAAAATTCCTGCGCACGTCGCCGGAAGCCAAAGGGTTCTATCAGCTGGTGCCGGGCCGCACCATCCAGGCGTCGACCGACGTTCTCGGTCAGGTCCGCTGGCTGCGCTACCTGCATACGCCGGGCGCCGATGTGGACGGCAAGGTCGTCTCCAAGATGCTGCAGGTAGCACGCACCGACGCCGGCCTGAACGCCAGCGAAGTGCAGTTCGATACCGACCGCCAGGTCCGCATGGCCCATGGCGAGATCCTGAGTTCGCTGTTCGGCGCCACTGACGCCGCCGACATTCCCGACTCGGTCGCGACCCAGATCGCCGAAATCCTGTCGGGCGAGATCGACTTCCACCGCGACCTGCGCCGCGGCGACCACTTCAATGTGGTGTACGAAACCTATACCCACCAGGGCAACTACGTGCGCGCCGGCAAGGTGCTGGCGCTGGAATTCGTCAACAAGGGCGAGTCGCACGAAGCCATCTGGTTCGACCAGCAGCCCGGCGCGACCGGCGGCTACTACACCTTTGCCGGCAAGAGCCTGCGCAAGGCCTTCCTGCGGTCGCCCATGGAATTCACGCGCGTGACCTCCGGCTTTTCGCGCCGCTTCCACCCGATCCTGAAGACCTGGCGCGAGCACAAGGGCGTGGACTACGGCGCACCGACCGGCACGCCGATCCGCAGCACCGCCGACGGCGTGGTCGACTTCGTTGGCACGCAGAACGGCTACGGCAACGTGGTCGTGCTGCGCCACAGCGGCCAGTATTCGACCCTGTACGGCCACATGAGCGCGTTCGCGCCCGGCCTGAAGAAGGGCCAGCGGGTGCAGCAGGGCGAATTCATCGGCAAGGTCGGCTCCACCGGCTGGGCGACCGGACCGCATCTGCACTACGAATTCAAGATTGCCGGCAATGCCGTCGATCCGCTGACCGTAGCCCTGCCCGGCGCGCCCGACCTGAGCGCCAAGAGCCTGGCGCTGTTCCGCAGCTACACCGACCCGCTGCATCATCAGATGGAACTGCTGGCGAAGCTGAACGGCCCCACCGGCCCCGGCCTGCCTGTCGCTGCCAAATGAGCACGGACTCGTCATCAGACCTCTACATCGGTCTGATGTCGGGGACCAGCCTCGACGGAGTCGATGGCGTGCTGGCCCGCTGCCCGGTTGACGGCCCCCCGGTCGTGCTGGCGCATGCCGACCTGCCCTTCCCGCCCGGACTGCGGGACACCCTGCTTGCCCTGAACGCCCCCGGCCCCGATGAACTGGATCGGGCCGCCCGGGCGTCGGTGGCGTTGGCGCAGGTGTATGCCAACGTGGTCAATGCCGTGCTGAAGGAATCCGGCGTGGGCGCCTCGGCCGTGCGGGCCGTGGGCGCCCATGGCCAGACGGTGCGCCACCGGCCGGAACTCGGCTACACGCTGCAGCTGAACGCGCCGGCGCAATTGGCCGAAGCCATCGGCATTCCAGTGGTGGCCGATTTCCGCAGCCGCGATGTGGCGGCCGGGGGCCAGGGCGCGCCCCTGGTGCCCGCCTTCCATGCAGCCTGCTTCGGCACCGGCACGCCCCGGGTGATCCTGAACCTGGGCGGCATTGCCAACGTCACCCTGCTGCAGCCAGATCAACCGGTCACCGGCTTCGACACCGGGCCGGCCAACCTGTTGCTGGACCTTTGGTGTGCGCGTCATACCGGGCAGCCGTACGACGCCCAGGGCGCGTTTGCCGCATCGGGAAGCGTGTCGGACAGCCTGCTTGCCCATCTCGTCGCCAGCGAGCCCTGGCTGGCCCTGCCACCGCCCAAGTCGACCGGACGTGACCTGTTCCATGCCGACTGGCTGGACCAGCGCCTGGCCGCCTGGCAGGTGTCGCACGAGGCGCAAGGCACAGACGAAGCCCAGGAGGTGGAAGGCGTGGCCGGCCCCCTGCCCCCGGCCGACGTGCAGGCCACCCTGCAACGGCTGACCGCGCAGACCGTCGCCGACGCCTTGCAAGGACGCGTTGCCGATACCACCGAGGTCTGGGTGTGCGGCGGGGGCGCGCGCAACGATGGGCTCATGGCCGATCTGGCGCGGTGTCTGCGGCGGCCGGTGCAATCCACCGAGGCCCTGGGCATCCCGCCGCAGCAGGTGGAAGCGCTTGCTTTCGCCTGGCTGGCCGCCCGCCATGTGCAGGGGCGGACGGCCAACCTTCCTGCCGTCACGGGCGCGCGGGGCGAAAGGATCCTGGGCGCGTACTACCCGGCGTGATCCGACGGCGTATCACCCGGCCGGATCCGGCGTGGCCGCCTCGGCCTCGGCATCGGGCTTGGCCCTGATCCTGGCCTGCCGACCCGACGGCGGATGCGACGACCCGTCGCAATATTCGATCAGCAAATCAATCAGCGCGCGGATCTTCCGGGCGGGATGTTGCCCGGGCGGCCGGACCACGTAGGCGCCCGCGGGCGGCGGTGGGTAGCCCGGCAGGACGGGCACCAGCGCACCGGACGACAGGTGCTCGTGGATCAGGCAATCCGGCAGATACGCAATGCCCAGCCCCGCCACGGCCGCGGCGACCAGCGCCACGCCGCTGTCCGACTTGAATCGCCCTTGCGGACGCACCGTACGAATCGTTTCGCCGTCCGTCAGCTGCCAGACTTCCGGCCCCTTCGTCAGCGCCTCGTGGTGGGCCAGGTCGTCCGGCGTCACCGGATGGCCATGTGCCTCCAGGTAGTCCGGACTGGCCACCATCTGACCGTACAAGGGCCCCACGCGTCGGGCGATCAGGTTCGAATCCGGCAGGTGGCCGACACGGATCGCGCAGTCGTAGCCTTCGGCAATCAGGTCGACGAAACGGTCGGTGTAGCAGGCCTGCATCTGCAGCTGCGGATGGCGCCGCGCCATTTCCGCCAGGGCTGGCGCAAAATGATTCGGACCGAACGACATTGGCGCCGAGATGCGCAAGTGCCCGCGCAGGGGGCCGCTGGGCAGAATCGCTTCCTTGCCGATCTCGATATCGGCGCACACCTTGGCCGCGTAGTCCCGGAAGGTTGCGCCCGCCTCGGTCAGCGCCGCGCCACGGGTGGTCCGGGACAGCAGTTGCACACCCAGGTCCGCTTCGAGTCGCGCCAGGCGACGGCTGACGATCGACTTCGATACGCCCAGCCGCAGGGCGCCTGGCGAGATGCCGCCGGCATCGGCCACTTCGACAAATGTCCTGAGTTCTTCGATGTCCATGCTGGCGTTCCCCCGCTGACGTTCCAGTTTTCGCGACACAGCTTGCCCGCCGATGGTACTACTGGAGCGGGAACAGGAACATGACAATGCAGCTCCGGCACATCGCGACAGGCGATGGCTGCCGGTCAATCTCTAACGACTGACCGAAGAGGATGCATGCAATGACTTTACGCAACGGCCTTGATTCGCTGCTACGCCCCGAAGATTCCGTTCTGGTCCTGATCGACCATCAGCCCTTCCAGCTCACCAACCTGAACAGCCACGACCCGCAGGCGGTGGTCAACAACGCGACGGCGCTGGCGAAATCCGCCAAGGCCTTCAACGTGCCGACGATACTGACCAGTGTGATTGCCGACCGGGGCGGCTATATCTTCCCGCAGATCACCGACGTGTTCCCGGGCCAGGACATCATCGACCGGACCCTGATCAACACGTGGCAGGACAAGAAAGTCGTCGATGCCGTCAAGGCGACCGGCCGCAAGCAATTGATCATTGCGGGCCTGTGGACGGAAGTCTGCGTGGCGATGCCGGTCATCCAGGCGCTGGGCGAAGGATGGGACGTGACGGTCGTGACCGACGCGTCGGGTGGCATTTCGGTGGAAGCGCATCAGGTGGCGATCCAGCGCATGATCGGCGCCGGCGCCAACATGATGACGTGGATGGCCGTGGCGGCCGAATGGCAGCGGGATTGGGCGCGGCTGGAAACCGCCGGCGCCGTGACGGACGTGCTGAAGCAGCACGCCGCCGGCAGCGGTATTGCCTATCTGTGGGAGCAGCAGCTGCTGAACACGCCAGTGCCTGCAGCCACGTAAACGGCCCGTCAGCCGCGCTTGCTTTCCAGCGCTTCCCAGCGTTCCAGCTTCTGCAGCATCTCGGCCTCGATGTCGGCCAGGCGCTTTTCGAATGCGGCGGCGTCGGCGGGCTTGTCGCGGTAGATCATGCCGTCCGCCAGCCTGGCGGTCAGGTCGGTCTGTTCGCTTTCGAGCTTGGCGATGGCGTCCGGCAGGCTGTCCAGTTCCTTGGCTTCCCACGAGCTGAGACGCGACTTTTCGGCGGGCTTGGCGGCCGGGGCCGCTGCGGCCGGCCTGGCGGCGGCGGCGGCTTCCGCAGCCGGTGCCGCCGCAGCGGTTGACGCAGCCTTGGCCGCGGCAGCGGGCTTCGCTGCCGCGGGCGCGGCCGCGGCCGGCACGGCCACGGCGGCCTTGGCTTCATACGCCGCTTCGGCCGCCGACGACCGCTGGTTCAGCCAGTCTTCATAGCCGCCCACGTAATCACGCCAGCGCGCATCGCCTTCGTAGGCGATGGTCTGCGTGACGACGTTGTCCAGGAACGCGCGGTCATGGCTGACCAGGAAGACGGTGCCACTGTAGTCCTGCAGCAGGTCTTCCAGCAGTTCCAGGGTTTCGATATCCAGGTCGTTGGTCGGTTCGTCCAGCACCAGCACGTTGGCCGGGCGGGCAAACAGCCGGGCAAGCAGCAGGCGGGCGCGTTCGCCCCCCGACAGGCTCTTGACCGGCGAACGGGCGCGTTCCGGCGCGAACAGGAAGTCGCCCAGGTAGCTCATGACGTGCTTGCGCTGGCCGTTGATTTCGACCCATTCGCTGCCCGGGCTGATGACGTCGACCAGGGCGTCGTCTTCGTTCAGTGCACTGCGCATCTGGTCGAAATAGGCCACAGCCACGTTGGCGCCCAGCTTGACCGTGCCGCTGTCGGCGGGCAACTGGCCCAGGATTAGCTTGAGCAGGGTCGTCTTGCCGGCGCCGTTGGGCCCGATCAGGCCGATGCGGTCGCCGCGCATGACGGTGGTGGAAAACTCGCGGATGATCGCGCGATCCCCAAACGACTTGGATACGTTTTCCAGATCCGCCACCAGCTTGCCCGACCGTGCGCCTTCCGCCACTTCGATCGCCACCTTGCCGACCTGGTCACGGCGCATGGTGCGCTGCTGCCGCATTTCCTGCAGGCGCTTGATCCGGCTGACACTGCGCGTCCGGCGCGCTTCCACGCCCTTGCGGATCCAGACTTCTTCCTGCGCCAGCATCTTGTCGAAACGCGCATTTTCCAGCCGTTCGTTTTCCAGCATGTCGGCCTTGCGGGCCTGGTATTCCTTGTAGGAACCCGGAAAGCTCACCAGCTTGCCGCGATCCAGTTCGACAATCCGGGTCGCCACGGCATCCAGGAAGTGCCGATCGTGGGTCACGAAGATGACACTGCCGGCAAAACCGCGCAGCAGGTCTTCCAGCCAGGCGATCGCATGGAAATCCAGGTGGTTGGTCGGCTCGTCCAGCAGCAGCAGATCGGGATCGCCCAGCAGCGCGCGGGCCAGGGCGACGCGCTTGCGGGTGCCGCCCGACAGGCCCGAAATCAGGGCGTCGGCCGGCAGGTTGAGCTTGACCAGGGTGGCTTCGATCCGCGCCTGCACGGTCCAGCCGTCCTGCGCTTCCAGCTTGCCCTGCAGCACCATCAACTCGTCCATCAGCGCGTCGTAGTCGACGTCCTCGCCCGGCTCGGCCAGGTCGTGCGTGACCCGGTGATACGCCCGCAGCAGGTCGCGGCTTTCGGCCAGGCCTTCGCTCACGGCATCGAATACGGTGTCGTCGTCGTTCAGCAGGGGTTCCTGCTCGACGGTCGTGACCTTGAGCTTGCCCTGGCGCACCAGCAGGCCGTCGTCCGGCACGGAACGGCCATCGAGCAGGCGCAGCAGCGACGATTTGCCGGTGCCGTTACGCCCGATCAGGCCCACACGTTCGCCCGTCTCGATCGAGAAGTTCGCTTGGTGCAGCAGGGGAACGTGGCCAAATGCCAGTTCGATGTCGGTCAGAGCAAGGAGAGCCATAAGGGGGCGGCGCGGCGTACCGGCCTGAATGAGGTCACAGACCAAAGACAAAAAGCGCCCCGCTTGCGCAAGGGCGCTCCAGGCACCGGCCAAGGCCGGTGGCGAAGGGATACTTACCGGATCAGACCGAGAAGGACGAACCGCAACCGCAGCTGCTGGACGCGTTCGGGTTCTTGATCACGAACTGCGCGCCTTCCAGGCCTTCCTTGTAGTCGATCTCGGCGCCGACCAGGTATTGAAAGCTCATGGCGTCGATCAACAGTTCCACGCCATTCTTTTCGAACGTCGTGTCGTCGTCGTTCACGTCTTCGTCAAACGTGAAGCCATATTGGAAACCGGAACAGCCGCCACCCTGGACGAACACGCGCAGCTTGAGCGCGGCGTTGCCCTCTTCTTCGATCAATTCCTTGACCTTGGCTGCGGCCGAATCGGTAAAGATCAGCTGCATGGGAGGGGCGTCGAGGTTGACTTGTTCTACTGCTGCATTCATGGACTGCTCCTTGTGCACGCCCGCTGCGACGGCCCGTTGGGGAAGCCTGCGAACGAAGGTGCTGAATCGATCTTGCGATACGGGTGACGCGGCCAGGGTAACGGGCCGCGATCGGTTCTATTCTGCGATAAGGCTATTGCACCGCTATCGTCGGCTAAATTCAACCCCGGCGGCGTCAGGGGTTCTTCCGCAACATTCAAGATGCGGGCTGTTGGCTGAAGTTCAAGCGCGCGGCTGAACTCCGAACCCATGATAGTACCGTTAACCACCCGGGTTCGCACGTAACCGTTCAGGGCATCAGGTTGACGGTACTTTGCGACCGGACCGCGCCGCCTTCCAGGACCCGCACGGTAACGGTGCGCGGCGTGAAATTGCCCGGCAGCGCCAGCGCCCCTTCGGCACGCTGATACTGCCGGAAGCTCAGGGCCAGCGGATTGCCGCCTGGCGCGGCCGGTGCCGCCGCCGATCCGGGCAACGGATTCCCCAGTACCGGCGCGCCCAGCACCGGCGCCGAAGGCCGGATCCCGCCTGGCATCGCCACGCCCGGCGCGGCCGGCTCGACCAGCGGCTGCAGGTCCACCGTGGCAGTGGCGCCACTGCGAATCCCCACCGCCGAAAACTGCAGCGTCCCCTTGAACTCGCCAGAAGGCCGGCCGCTGCGCATCAGCAATACCCGATAGCGTAGCGCGGTGCCCTGCTTTTCCAGTTCGGCAGACCGGATGCTGACCTGCCCCATCCGCGGATCGGCCGGAATCAGCTGTTCAAAAAACGCCAGGTCGTTGCGCAGGTCGCCCACTTCCTTTTGCGACGCGCGCAATTCGGCTTCCAGCTTGTCCTTGGCGGCGCGTTCCATTTCAATCCGGCCATCGGCGGCGTTGAGCCGGCCCTGCAAGGCCTGCAGTTCGGCCGCCAGCCGTTCGCGGTCCGCCTGCAAGCTTGCCGCGTCGGACGCGCTGACCTGCGGCGCAAGTCCGACCACACGGCGCACCCATTCATACAGCCCGCTGCCCAGCGCGGCGCCCAGCGCCAGGATCAGCAGCAGGGCAAACGCGCGCAGGGGCCACGGCGCACGGGCCTTGGCAGCGCGAGGGGCGGACGCCGCCGCCAGCCGTCGCCTGCGCTGGACTGCCGCAGGAAACAGAGGGCGGCGCTTCATCAGGGCAGGACCGCGACGTGACCCAGACCGGCGTTTTCGGGCAGACCAAACATCAGGTTCATGTTCTGCACGGCCTGGCCTGACGCGCCCTTTACCAGGTTGTCCTGCACCACCAGGATCACCAGTTGATCCCCGCCGTTGGGGCGGAAGACCGAGATGCGAACCATGTTCGATGCGCGCACCGACCGCGTTTCGGGCGTGCTGCCGGCAGGCATCACATCCACGAAGGGCTCGTCGGCATAACGTTTTTCGAACAGCGCCTGGAAGTCGACGTCGCGCGCCTCGGGCTGGATGCGGGCATACAGGGTTGAATGCATGCCGCGGATCATTGGCGTCAAGTGCGGCACGAAGGTCAGGCCGACCGGGCCGCCATGCAGCTTTTCCAGCTGTTCGACGATTTCGGGGTGATGGCGGTGACCGCCCACGCCATAGGCCTTGAAGTTGTCGGAGGCTTCCGAAAACAGGATATGCACTTCGGCCTTGCGGCCGGCGCCGGTGACGCCTGAAGCGCAATCGGCGATCAGGGTCTGCACGTCGACCAGCGGCTTGGCGTCGCTGCCCCGCCCTTCAAGCAAGGGCGCCAGGCCGAGCACCACCGTGGTCGGGTAGCAGCCGGGATTGCCCACGACCCGGGCGTTGCGGATCCGGTCGCGGTTCACTTCGACCAGGCCATACACCGACTCTTCCAGGATGTCGGGGCAGGTGTGCGGCATCTTGTACCACTTCTCGAATACCGCGGTGTCCTGCAGGCGGAAGTCGGCGGCCAGGTCAATGATCTTGACGCCCGCATCGAGCAGCGCCTGGGCCTGAGCCATGGCGACGCCGTGCGGCGTCGCAAAGAACACCACATCGCATTCTTCAAGCTTCGCGTTGTCGGGCGACGAGAACTTCAGGTCGACCACGCCGCGCAGGTTCGAATACATGTCGGCCACCGGCAGACCGTCTTCCTTGCGGGAGGTGATGGCTCGCAGTTCGGCATGGGGGTGCTGGGACAACAGGCGGAGCAACTCGACACCGGTATAACCCGTGCCACCCACGATACCTACTTTGATCTTGGCGGTACCCGCCTCGTCGCGACTTGCCATCTTCCTCTCCAGATTTTGTACAGCCAGAATCGGCAGGGTGCCCTCTGAAACCGGGCACCAGCATGCCATCGCAATATGAACACAAAACAAAAAAGGCCGCATCGCTGCGGCCTTTTTTTGCCCACCCCAGGTGAATCCACCTGGGGAACTGCCGGGCAAGCAGGGATCAGCGCTTGCTGAACTGCTTCCTGCGTCGTGCTTTACGGAAGCCGACTTTCTTACGTTCAACTTCACGCGCATCGCGCGTGACGAAGCCAGCTTGCGACAGCTGCGACTTCAGCGTTGCGTCGTAGTCGATCAGAGCGCGGGTGATGCCGTGACGCACCGCACCGGCCTGGCCGCTTTCGCCGCCACCGCCAACGTTGACGTGAAAATCGAACGACTCGACGTGACCGGTCAGCACCAGTGGCTGGCGAACGATCATGCGGCCCGTTTCACGAGCAAAATATTCGTCGACAGGCTTGCCGTTGACGACAATCTTGCCCGAACCTTTCTTGAGGAACACGCGCGCAACCGAAGACTTCCGGCGGCCGGTTCCATAATTCCAGTTACCGATCATTCACGGCTCCTCAGAGTTCCAGCAGCTTGGGCTGCTGGGCGGTGTGCGGATGCTCGGATCCAGCGTACACCTTCATCTTCTTGATCATGGCATAGCCCAGGGGACCCTTGGGCAACATGCCCTTGACGGCCTTCTGGATCGCACGACCAGGAAAACGCTCTTGCATCTTCTGGAAGGTGGTTTCAGTAATACCGCCCGGGTAGCCCGAGTGACGGTAGTACCGCTTGTCTTGTGCTTTGTTGCCGGTAACGACAATGTCGGCGGCGTTGATGATGACGATGTAATCGCCGGTATCAACGTGAGGCGTGAATTCTGGCTTGTGTTTACCGCGCAAACGGCGTGCGACTTCGCTGGCCACACGACCTAGGACTTTGCCCTTGGCGTCAATCACGTACCAGTCACGCGTCACTTCTTGCGGCTTCGCAACGAAGGTTTTTTGCATGAGAGTGTTCTCTGTGACGTTGGTTTTTTGCCGGCAAGCCCCCTTCGGACTTGCCTGACTGCCGCATTGGCGCTGGCCCCGCTACCGCTACTACATACTGCACCGGGCTGGCCTTTGCGACCCCTGCCCCGGCATCACCTCGGCATTGTCTAACTGCGAGTGTAAATAGGGGCAAGCCTTTGATCATAGCGGGTTTGGGACCCGAAAGTCAAAACAAGATTGCCAAAATGGTGTAGGCAAAAAAAAGCCCGGAGCCGTGAGGCTTCGGGCTTAATCCACCAAATGAGGAGGTGGAGGAGACACGTTAGAGATCGCTTTGCGGGACTTTCCGTCGAATGCCGAGGGGCCTGAGGCCGTGTCTGCATCCAAAGCGACATCTGTTGAATGAATTATAGGAAGCTTTTTTGTGCGGTGCAAGACCTATTTGAGCGATTTACCACAATGCGGTGTGGCATTTCACAAACAGGATTGCCTTATAAAACAAGTACTTAAAACCTAAAGCATTCTGGATGTGCGTAAAAGCCAGGCAAATCAACGACTTATCAGCTGAGCATCACCGCTGTCCCAAGCCGATAAAGCCGTATTTCATGGCGCACCGCAACATGGATCGAGAGGCCAAATATGCGCATCGTTAACATCCGAGCGACAGATCGAGCCAAAGTTCCGTTGCGTTTACGCATCCTTCGCCGTGCGCAGAGCGGGCGGCAAGGGCAGATGGCAGTTGAAGTCCGACAACAGGTCGTGTGCGTGGATCGTAGACTGACGACAGCTACCCGCAAATATCGGACCGTGAACCGTCGCCCGCTATGACCGGACAAAAAAAAGCCCGGAGCCGTGAAGGCTTCGGGCTTAATCCACCAAATAAGGAGGGTGGAGGAGACACTTTGGAGATCGCTTTGCGGTGCTGTCCGACGGAGACGAGGGGCCCTGGGCCGTGTCGTCACTCAAAGCGACTTCCGTTAGAACAATTATAGGAAGGCGTTTTGTGCAGCGCAAGAATTTTCTAGGGTTTTCGTGTAGGTAGTGGCCTCCGGTGTGGCGACGGCGCTGATGCCGCCGGGCCGCACGCTATCATCCCGCCCTACCGACACCGCATCATCAAAGGACGATCGACATGGAATGCACAGTGAGCTGGGGCGGCCCCCAGGGGATGTTGTTCACGGCCCAGACCGGCAGCGGCCATATTGCCGTGATGGACGGCGCGCCCGATGGGGGCGGCAACAACCTGGCGCCGCGGCCGATGGAACTGGTGCTGGCCGGAACCGGTGGCTGCACGGCCTATGACGTCGTGCTGATCCTGAAGCGCGGCCGCCATGCGGTGCGCGGCTGCACGGTCGCCATGCAGGCCGAACGCGCCGAAACGGACCCCAAGGTGTTTACCAAGATCCACTTCCAGTTCACCGTGACCGGCAAGAACCTGCCGGTCGCCGCCGTGGAACGCGCGGTGCAGCTGTCGCACGACAAATACTGCTCGGCGTCGGCCATGCTGGAACACACGGTCGCCATGACCTGGGGTGTGGACGTGGTGGAAGCCGACTGAGGCTGGCAAGGAAGGCTGGCACGGCAGGCCGCCGCTGCAGCCCGGCCCACGCCCCCGGCCTGCGGCCTGCGTCCTCAAATATAGTAGGACGTCGTCGTCATCACTTTCGAGCCCGCCCGCATGGCGGCGCGCGCCAGGGGCGGCAGAGGCCGCCCGCCTGCATGCTGGGCGGTCTCGCGGTGATGGCGCTCTTCTTCGCACATCTGCGTCACGATCGCCCGTGACCGCACGTCATTGACCGGCAATTTCTGCAGATGCCCGTCAAGATGCTGTTCCACCTGCTTTTCGGTTTCGGCCATGAAGCCCAGGTTGACGGCGTCCCCTGCCCGTCCCGCCAGCACCCCCAGGCCGAACGCACCCGCGTACCAGAGCGGGTTCAGGAAACTGGGGCGTGATTTCAATTCCTTGAGCCGATCGGCCAACCAGGTCAGGTGATCGGTCTCTTCGACCGCGGCTTCTAAGAAGATGGCGCGCGTCGACGCGTGCCGGCTGACCAGCGCCTGCCCGCGATACAGGGCTTGCGCGCAGACCTCCCCGACATGATTGACGCGCATCAGCCCGGCCGCGTGGCGGGTTTCGGCGGGCGTCAGTTCCGTGGACGTCGCGGGATCGTCGGTATTCAGGCCGCCAGTCACGCCGCCACTCACGGCACCACCCGCGCCCGCCGCGGTCGACACGCCGACCACGGCCAGCGGTTCCGTCGCCAGGACGGCCGGGGGCGCCGGCTTGCGCAGCGCCGCGGCGGGATTGGGGCGCGTGCCGGACGTGCTGCCTGACAGCACCCGCAGTGCGCGGTCGGCTTCGGCCAGCAGGCGGTCGAGTGGCGAGATCCGGCGGAAGCTGGACGGCGACGAAGAAGAAAAAGACGAAGGGGAAGAAGAGGTCATGACCGGTGCCTTCTGCATGCGGCCCGCCGGACAGGCAGGCACGGACGAACGATCTGCCCAGTATAGGCAATCGCGAAGATGTCATCGGCCAAGCACGCGGAGTACCCGCCGCCAGGACGGCCCTCCGGCGCCTGCCCAGCGTCGTTGCACGAACACAACAAAGGATGAGCGGCCCGGGCGTTGTCACGTGGTGCACATATTCACTCGTCATTCTGACCGCCGTGCACCAGGAAAGACGTGCCGCACCACCATCCCTTATTCGGAGCTCCAATTGAACAAGACCCTTATCGCCGCCGCCCTGCTCGCTGGCTTCGCGGGAGCCGCCCAGGCTCAAAGCAACGTCACCCTGTACGGCATTGCCGACGCGGGCTTCGTCTCCAGCAAGAACGACGGTCAGCGCGCCACCAACGGCATTGACAGCGGCTATGCCGGCGGTTCGCGCTGGGGCATCCGCGGTTCGGAAGACCTGGGCAACGGTCTGAAGGCCAACTTCCAGCTGGAAAGCGGCATCAACATCGACCAGGGCACCACCGGTCAATCGCTGGGCACCACCAGCCGCCTGTTCGGCCGTACCGCCTGGGTGGGTCTGCAATCGACGTCGCTGGGCGAACTGCGCCTGGGCCGTCAGGACTCGTTCGCGTTCGGCTGGTTCGGCAGCAGCATCAACCCGTTCGGCAACGCCTACGGCCAGGCCCAATCGCAAACCATCTTCGGCTTCAACGCCACGGGTGGCACGGGTGACCGTCTGGACAACACCGCTCTGTACATGACGCCCGTGTTCGCAGGCTTCCAGGCCGGCGTGGGCTACAGCTTCAACGCCGCCGGCGCCGAAGCCACCGTCGCCTCGGGCGCAGCGCGTACCGACCAGCGCGTCATCACCAGCGGTCTGCGCTATAACAACGGCCCCCTGGCCGTCGTGTTCACGTACGACCAGCGCAATGCGCCTGACTCGGCAGCCGCCGCGGCCAGCAGCGACATCAAGAACTACCAGCTGGGCGCCACCTACGACTTCGGCGTCGTCAAGGCCCACGCCGGTTACGGCCGCCTGCAGAACTACGCGTTCCGCTCGGCGTCGGAAAAAGAAAATGCGTACCTGCTGGGCCTGAGCGTGCCGTTCGGCGCCCACGCCCTGCTGGCCACGTACCAGCGCCTGGACAACCGCAACAAGAACCTGGGCCGCGAAGACAACAACATCGACGGCTTTGCCATCGCCTACAACTACAAGCTGTCAAAGCGCACCATGGTCTACGCCGCGGCCAGCCAGTACAGCGATTCGGTGCAGTACACCGGCGCCGCCGCCACGCGTACGGGCGACCGCCGCGAACTCGGCTTCGGTATCCAGCACCGCTTCTGATCGGTCCCGCAAAGACCTGTACGGCAACCGGATTCATCCGGTTGCCATCCCGGATGGCAGAAATTGCTACCGGCGCTCAAGGCTCGTTCCCCAGGGAAACGGGCCTTTTTGCTGCCTCTGTTGGTACAAAAGCACGTCTGACGTAAGCAGTCGTAAAAACACGGGCTCAACTGCAGGCAATCTTGGCCCTTGAACGAATTTTTTGATGGAATAGCACCACGGCTTCCAACGAGGCCAACTAGACCGGGCCCAAGGCAGGGACCGGAACCGACGCTGCGGGCGTGCATCGACCGCCCCCGTCGGCCCCCTGCCCGGCCCGTCTTCCAGACAACAACCATCCGATCCCGGAGATCTTCATGAAGAAAACGCTCATCCTCGCAGCCATCCTGGCCAGCGCAGCAGGTACCGCCCAGGCACAAAGCTCGGTCACGCTCTACGGTCTCGTGGACGCCGGTTTCCTGCATTCGAAGGTTGACGGCCAGAGCTCGCGCAATGCGCTGGACAGCGGCATCCAGAACGACTCGCGCTTCGGCATGCGCGGTTCGGAAGATCTGGGCGGTGGCTTGAAGGCCAACTTCACTCTGGAAAGCGGCATCAACGTCGATGACGGCACGACGACCGGCAGCGGCCTGTTCAACCGTCAGGCATGGGTGGGTCTGTCGCACTCGCGTTTCGGTGAAATGCGTCTGGGCCGCCAGTTCATCCTGGGCTCGGCATTCTTCACGTCGATCGACCCGTTCGGCACCGTGTTCCGCCAGGCCGGTATCGGCTCGACGGTGATCGCCGCCAACCAGGTGCGCAACGACAACACCGCCATGTTCTTCTCGCCGAACTTCGGTGGCCTGCAAGCCGCGATCGGCTACAGCTTCACGCGTTCGGGTCAGGAAGTTCCTGGCAACGCCAACAACAACCGCGCTGTCACGACCGGTGTTCGCTACAACAACGGCCCGATCGAAGCCGCTGTGACGTATGACCGCCTTGACCCGGGTACGGGCGGCGCGAACGGCATCTCGACGCAAGTCGGTGGCGCCTATGACTTCGGCGTCGTGAAGGTCCACGCCCTGTACGCTGACCAGCGCAACATCGCCGTGACCGCCGGTACCGCAGCCACGCCGGCCACCAGCGTGCCGTTCGCATCGAACACCAAGTCGTACATGGTGGGTCTGTCGGCACCGATCGGCGCCGGCCGCGTGTTCGGTTCGTACCAGAAGGCGAAGGACTGGGACATCAAGGGCTACAGCGTCGGCTACACCTACGCACTGTCGCGCCGCACGAACGCCTACGCGTTCTTCAGCGACATCGACAACCTGGGCAGCCGCGCCTCGGTTCGCAACGACATCGGTACCCGCCAGGCCGGTTTCGGCGTGCGCCACATGTTCTAAGAATCTCCGGGGCTTCGGCCCTTGGGATTTGCGGAAAGAAAAAAGCCGGATCGCAAGATCCGGCTTTTTTTCGTCCTGGCGATGCCTGTCGATCAGGCGTCGGCCAGCGCCTGCAAGGCTTCGTCACGCGTCATGACGGTGGCGTACTTCTGGCCCATGTCGAACAGGTTGGCGTCGTGCGGCGCAATCGCGCGGTCACCCACGCAATCGGACAGCACCAGCGGCCGGTAGCCGTACGACATGGCGTCGACCACGCTGGCCCGGACGCAGCCGCTCGTGACCGCACCAGCGATCACCAGAGTCTTGACGCCGCGCTGCGCCAGCCACGCCGTCAGCATGGTGCCAAAGAAGGCCGACGGCACCGTCTTGCGTACCACCAGCTCGCCCTGCGCAGGCGCGAGTTCCGGCACGATCGCGCTGCGCGCTTCGTTTTCCTTCAGGGTCAGCATGCCCGGCACTTTCTGCGCGAACACGTTGTGGTCACCGCCGTCATCGGCGAACACGATGCGGCTGTGCGCCACCGGCCAGCCGCGCTTGCGCGCTTCTTCGAGCAGGGGCACGGTGTTGGCGATGGCTTGGGGAATGTTGCCGCCGCCGAAGATCTCGGGGTCGGCAAAGCCGTTGACGAAGTCAATGATCAGAAGACCGACCGGGCCTTCGAGTTTCAGCGCGGTGCCGAAGCCCTGGCGCTGGTAGGTGTGAACGTCGTTGTTCATCAATTGTCCTGTGGTTGATCCAATACCTTGCCGTTGCGCACCACCGGATCGCCATCCAGGCTGACCGTGCAGTCGCGCAGCGGGATATCGATATGGCAGGCGGTGCTGCGGCTGCCGCCTGCTTCGTTGTTGGGCCCGAGCGAGAACAGGAAGTTGCCTTCGTAGGCGCGCGCGTCCATGCCGATGGTGGCTTCACGATCGTACAACCCCAATGTGGACCAGCGCGCGCGGGGCTGCAGGCCCCAGCCGATGTGCGAGATCGCATAGGCCTCGGGGTCATTGAACGACGACATGTAGTCGCGCAGCAAGGCCGCATCGACCCCGCCTTCGATCTTCGTGGCGTAGCCGTTTTCCACCGTCAGCGTGATGGGCTCGGTCACGTAGCATTTCTGCGGCAGCAGGATGTCGCCCTTGTCGATCACGATGCGGCCCGACGTCTTGCCATCGTCCGGGAAGGTCAGCACGAAGCCGCTCGGCCAGTGGTCCCATCGGCCGGGTTCATCCACGAAACCGTATTCGCTGATGACCGGGAACTGGCCCATCGGGCAGGTCAGTTCCGTGCCGGCACCCGAGGTGACCGTCATGGTCCTGGCGCGCGACAGGCGGGCGTTGGCCTTGGTGACCCGTTCGCGATCGGCTGCCGTCGGCACCAGGCGCACCAGCACTTCGGGCGGCTCCACCGCCAGCAGGATCTTGGTGCCGGTCTTCAGGATGTCGTGCTGCTCGGCCGAGAACAGCAAGGTCATCAGATCCAGCACCAGATCGCTTTCCTTCAACGCGGCAATGGCGGCGTTGTTGCCCGTCAGGGGCGTGGTGCCCAGGTAGGCCAGCGAATCCCGGCTGAGCGCCTTGTCGGCATTGACCGGCAACAGGTCGAGCCGGTTGACCACCGCCCCCAGCGACTGCGCCGCGACCAGCGCGCTCGACAGCGTCTGCGGATGGGTGGCGGCGCCGGTCAGCACCGTGACGGTCTGGCCCGCCTCGAGCTTCGACAGCTTCAGCACCTGGGTCCAGGCGTTGATCATTTCATAGTCACTGACCGGCATGGCGGTTACTCCTGGAAGGTCTAGAGGCGGGGTTCAGGCAACGCGCCATCAGGGCGTGGCGGGCGTGCCCATGGCGGGGTCGTCGTTGGCCGCGCCTGCCTTGCCCAGCGGCGCGCCCAGGAAGGAGCCAAAGGCGGCATAGAAGCCGGCTTCGTCGTCCCACGGAATCATGTGGCCGGCATTGGGGACATGGGCCACTTCGGTGTCGGCGTGCAGCGAGGTGATCTCTTGGATGTCTTCGGGGCGGATCACGTCGCCGCGGCCCGCCACCATCAGCATGACCGGCACGGTCAGCTTGGGCAGGTCGGCATGGATGTCATCGGTCGCGAAGGCTTCGAAACTGGTCAGGATCGCGCTTTCGTTGCAGGTATGCAGCCATTCGGCGCGCAGCGCGCGCTGCTCTTCGGTCCAGGTCGGGCAGAAGGCCAGCATGCCTTCGGCGTCGGTGCCTTGCATGGCCAGGCGGATCGAGTCGATATACCAGGGCAGCTTGGCCGGGTAGGCGCGGCGGCCCGGACCCGACACGGGCGGGTCGATCAGCACCATGCGCTCCAGACCCGCGGGGGCCGTGCGGCCGGCGCGAACCGCGATGCGGCCACCCATCGAATGGCCCACGATCATCCAGCGGTCCAGCTTGAGCGCCTGCGCAAAGGCCAGCACGTCGGCCGCCTGGGCATCCAGGCTGTAGTCCAGGCCGTCTTCGGCCGACGACAGGCCACGGCCGCGCACGTCCAGCACATAGGTGTCGAACTGCTCGCCGAACACCTCGCCCACGAAGCCCCAGGTAATGGCCGGGCTGGTGATGCCGGGGACCAGGATCACGGTGGGACGCGAGGCGCGCGCTTCGGTGGCGCCGCCGTAACGAAGGTAGTGTTGGCGGATGCCATTGGCGTGCACGTTGCCGCCAGCGATGAATGTGCTCAAAAGTTGCTCCTGTTCGCGATGAGGAACGCCTGCGTCAGGCCACGACGACGACACGTCGGGGCCCGAAGGCAGGCGCTGTCTGGGCGGGCCGCCTGCTGCGGCCCCGGTGGCGCGTTGCGGTCTGAAGCTGATGAAGCCTTACAGCTTGAACAGGCGCTCGGCGTTGCCGTGGCAGATCAGGTGACGGGTTGCCTCGTCGAGCGGGGCGGCTTCGATGAAATCGGCCGCGTCGGCGCTCGACTCGTAAGGATAGTCTACCGAGAACATGACGGCTTCGGCACCCATCTCTTCGATCGCGCCCATCAGCGCGCCTGGCGAACAGACGCCCGATGTGGTGATGACGATGTTGCTGCCGATGTATTCCGACGGCTTGCGCTGCAGCGTGATGCCGTGCGGATAGGCCGCGAAGCGGCTGTCGAAACGCCAGCGCTGGTAGGGCAGGCCTTCGCCCATGTGACCAATGACGATCTTCAGGTCCGGGAAGCGGTCGAACACACCGGCGAACAGCAGGCGCAAGGTATGCGTGCCGGTTTCGACGCCCCAGCCCCAGGCCGCGCGGCTGATTTCAGGATGGTCGTTATAGGCGTGCGGCATGATGAACGCATCGGTGGGATGCAGATACATCGGCACGTCCAGCGCCTGCATGCGTTCCCAGAACGCGTCGTACTTGGGCTCGTCCAGGTACACGCCGTTGGTATGACCGTTGACCAGCGAACCCTTGAAGCCAAGGTCGTTCACGCAGCGTTCGAGTTCGTCGGCGGCGGTCTTGGGGTCATGCATGGGCAGCGTGGCGAAGCCGGCATACCGGGTCGGGTGACGCTGCACCTGGCTGGCCAGGAAGTCATTGTTTTCGCGGGCGCGGCGCAAGGCGACGTCGGCATCGGGTTCGGCCTGCACGCCCGGACCGCTTTGCGACAGGATCGCCAGATCAATGCCGGCCGCATCCATTTCGGCCAGGCGCATGTCGTCGAAGTCCGACAGGCGCGAACCGAGTTCGGCGATCTGGACCGGATCGATGTGCTTCAGGAAGCTCGATGAATAACTCTGGAAGCCGGCTCCCATGAAGTGTTCTTCGAACGCAATCTTGCGAATCCTCGTCATTTTCCTCTTCCCCAGGGTGGCCGGTGGCTGGCGGTTGCGGGCGTCTGCCCGTCATCGATTGTCAGTGTACTGATAATAAAGTCTAGCAACGGAAATCGTAAAAGTCCACCTGTCGCACGTGCATGGAATCGGTGCCGGGCCGCGTGCGTCCTCACGGATTCGGTGCGCGGCGGCTCCCGTTTCTGGTGCGCCTACCCCGGGCATCCCCTAGCGCCGCACGCCGTTGACCCTGTCCAAGTCCGTCAGTATGCTCACCATATGTTCAGTGTACTAACGAACAATTCAGTATACGTACAGACTTGCAGGCAGGCTGCGCGCGGCATTGGCATGCAGATTGCTTGATGGCCCCATCCGAATTTCCTTTCCTTCCTCGAGGTCGCCATGCTCCAGAAAATGATTTCCACGATTGCCGGCGCAGGCGCCATCGGTCTGCTGGGATTCTGTCTGTCCACCCCCGCCATGGCGCAGACGGCCGAGCCGCTGCGGGTGCGCCTGGACTGGACACCGTGGGGCGTGCAGGCGCCATTCCACCTGGCGCAGCAAAAGGGCTGGTTCAAGCAGGCGGGCCTCGATGTCATGCTGGAAGACGGCAACGGGTCGGTCACCACGGTGCAGATCGTCGGATCGGGCGACAGTTTTGAAGTGGGCCATGCCGCGCTGGCATCCATGATGATTGCGCGCGACAAGGGCCTGCCGGTCAAGGCCGTGGCCGTGTTTGCGCGCCAGAGCGACATCGGTCTTCTGGTGCCCGAAGGCAGCGGCATTACCGGCCCGGCCCAGCTCAAGGGCAAGAAGATCGCGTACACGGCGGGCTCGCTTGAAGCGCCGTTTGTCGACGCCTTCCTGGCGGCCGGCAAGCTCAAGCGCACCGACGTGGAACTGTTGAACGTGGACGCCGCCAGCAAGGCGACGACCTATGCCGTCGGCCGCGCCGATGCGGCGTTCTCGACCATTCCTTTCTTCTTGCCGTCGGTTTCGAAGCAACGGCCATCACAAGCCGTGCGGTTTGCCGACTATGGCCTGAACATGCCCAGCTTCGGCCTGTTCGCCAGCGAAGCCAAGCTGGCCAGCAAGCGTGACGCGATCAGCCGCTTTGCCAGCGTGACGGCCATGGCCTGGGAATACATCCACGCCGGCCACCAGGACGAAGCGGTTGACGCGATCGTCGCGCAGCGTCCGCAGGCACGCCTGGACAAGACCGTCCTGCGCGGCCAGATCGATGCGCTCAAGCCTTACTTTGGCACGGGTGGGCGGGTGGGTGCGATGGTGCCCGCCGATTGGGCCGATGCGGTCAAGACGCTGTCGTCGGTCGGCCTGATCGGCACGACCCGCGCCGCCAACGACTACTACGTCGACGGCCTGGCCACGCCCGAAAAATTCAGCGCGCTGGCCACCAAGAAATGAGTGGTTCGGTTCACGCAGCAGGCGTACACAAGCAGTATCCCGGACCGCGCGGCGTCCAGGCGCTGGCGGGCATCGACGCGGACATTCCGCAGGGCCGCTTCGTCAGCATCCTGGGCCCCAGCGGCTGTGGCAAGAGCACTTTCCTGCGCTGCGTAGCCGGCCTGGAAACCATTACGGACGGCACGCTGGAAGTGCATGGCAAGCCCGTGCGCGGCGCGCCCGACGGCATCGGCATCGTGTTCCAGCGCGACGCCCTGCTCGACTGGCGCAGCATCCGCAGCAACATCCTGCTGCCCGTGGAATTCGCGCACAAGCCGGTTGCGCGGTATGCCGAAAAAGTCGATCACCTGCTGGCGCTGACCAAGCTGACCGACTTTGCCAACAGCTATCCGCGTGAACTGTCGGGCGGCATGCGCCAGCGCGCCGCGATCTGCCGCGCCCTGGTGGATGACCCCGAACTGTTGTTGATGGATGAGCCCTTTGGCGCGCTGGACGCATTGACGCGTGATCAGATGAATGTGGAGTTGCAGCGGATCTGGATGGAAACGCGCAACACCGTCATGTTCGTGACGCACGGCATTGCCGAAGCGGTGTTCCTGGGCGACGTGGTGATGGTGTTCTCGCCGCGCCCCGGCCGTATTGTCGAGACGATCACCATTGACCTGCCCCGCCCTCGTCCGCTCGCCATCCGCGAAACGCCCGAATTCGGCAAGTATGTCGCGCACATTCGCGGCCTGTTCCAGGACATGGGACTGATCGACGAGAAGAAGGCCTGACATGCGCGAGTCCCGTTATTCCAGCACCCTGGCCGGCCTGTTCTCGACCGTGGTCGTGCTGCTGTTGTGGGAAGCCGCCGGCCGCCTGTTGCAGGTGCGGCCCATCATGCTGCCCCTGCCGTCCGCCATCCTGATGGAACTGGGCGCCGAGTTTCCCTGGTACATGGGCCACGCGGCCTACACCTTGCTGACCACGATGGGCGGCTTTCTGCTGTCGGTGATCGGCGGCGTGGCGATCGCGGCCGTCATTGTCGGATCCCGGACGTTCGAACGCTTCGTGTGGCCGGTCATCGTGGCCTTCAACAGCGTACCCAAGGTCGCCATCGCACCCCTGTTCGTGATCTGGATGGGCACCGGCGCCGAACCGAAAGTCGCCATTGCCTTCCTGATCGCCGTGTTCGCGATCATCGTCGATACCGTCCATGGTTTGCGTTCGGTGCCGCCCGACGTGACGGACCTGTCGCGCGTGCTGAAGGGGTCGGCGTGGGACGTGTTCTGGAAGGTGAAGCTGCCGTGTGCCTTGCCGTCGATCGTGACGGGCATGAAGGTCGCGATATCCCTGGCGCTGGTCGGTGCGATCGTGGGCGAATTCGTGTCGTCGCAACGCGGCCTGGGCTACGTGATCATGAGCGCGCAAGGCACGTTCGACACGGTGCGCGTGTTTGCCGCGCTGTTCATTCTTGCGATCATGGGCATGGTGCTGTACGGCGCGCTGGTGCTGCTGGAACGCCGCGCCACGCCCTGGCGGAACGACCCGTCGCATTGAGCGGAAAGCTGGCGCGCACAAATCGCCCGCGCCATCTTCCATTCGGCAATAATCTCAGTATACTGACGATTATTAGTCAGCATACTTACAGATAGGTTTATTATGGCCTGGATCAAAGTCGCAAATGCCGATCAGCTGCAGAACGGCGACGTGATCGGCGTGCATGCCGGTCAGGCGCACATCGCGCTCTACCGCGACGACGACAGCTACTTCGCGACCGACAACGTCTGTACGCACCAGTACGCGCTGCTGTCCGACGGCTACATGGAAGACGGCTGCATCGAATGCCCGCTGCACCAGGCCACCTTCGACATCCGCACCGGCAAGGCCCAATGCGCGCCGGCGACCAAGGACCTGGTGACGTACCCGGTCAAGGTCGAGGGCGACGACGTGCTGGTCGACGCATAAAGGCACGCCATGAGCGCCGATACCCCCCTCAACGATTCCGCTGCCAAGCCCATCCTGATCATCGGGGCGGGTCAGGCTGGCGCCACCGCCGCGGCCACGCTGCGCCAGCTGGGCCACACCGGTGGCATCGTCATGCTCGGCAGCGAAGCGCATGCCCCGTACGAACGCCCGCCGCTGTCCAAGTCGGTGCTGAGCGGTGAGCAGGCCGACCACGAGATCGGCGTGCACCCCACGGCGTTCTACGACGAGAACACCATCGACCTGCACCTGGGCCGCACCATTGCCTCGCTGGACGTGGCGGCCTCGGTCGCGCACGACAGCGCAGGCGAAACGATTGCCTACAGCCATTGCCTGATCGCCACCGGCGGCACCGCGCGCGAACTGCCCGAACTGCCGGCTGGCACGCCTGGCGTGCACTATATCCGTTCGCTGGACGACGCCCGTGGCCTGCGCGCCGCGCTGGCCGCCCTGCCTGCGGGCGAGACCGTGCTGGTCATTGGCGGCGGCTTTCTGGGCCTGGAAACGGCATCGACGGCACTGACGCTGGGCCGCCGGGTGGTCCTGGTCGAAGCCGGCAGCCGCCTGCTGGAACGCGCCGTGCCGCCCGCCCTGTCGGAATGGCTGTCGGCCCGCGCGCGGCACGCCGGCGTGGACCTGCGGCTGGGCCGCCGTATCGCCAAGCTGACCCATACCCCCGACGGCACCTCATTGATGCTGGATGATGGCGCCGAAGTGTCGGCCAGCCTGACCGTCGTCGCGATCGGGCTTGTGCCCGACACGGCCCTGGCTGACGCCGCCGGCATTGCCGTGCACCCGGTCAATCGCGGGGTGCGCATCGACGCGCAGTGCCGCACCAACATTGCCAACGTGTTTGCCGCGGGTGACTGCGCGTCGCAATTCCAGCCGCTGTTCAAGCAGGAAATGCGGATGGAGTCGTGGCAAAGCGCGAATGAACAGGCCCGCCTGGCCGCCGCCGCCATGTTGGGCGTGGACACCGCGCCGCAGGCCGTGCCGTGGTTCTGGACGGACCAGTTCGGCTGCAACTTCCAGATGCTGGGCGCGTACGACCCGGCCCTGGACTACATCCTGCGCGGCAATGCCGATCCGGACGCGGCCGCGCCCAAGTTCCTGCTGCTCGGCCTGGACAACGGCCACCTGCGCCATGGCATTGCCGTGAACGCCGGCGGCGACCTGCGCCAGCTGCGGGTGCTGATCGAAAAAGACCTTCCCTGCGCGCCCGCGGCGCTTCAGGACACGACGCTGAATCTGCGGCAACTGGTGCGCGACGCTGTCGCCGCGTCGCCCGCCGCGCCCCTTCCCTGACAGGAATCGCCATGTATAACGCCCACGCAGTCATCAACCGGACGCTCGGCCACAAGGATGCGGAGCTTTCCTCCTATGCCTGGCCCGAAGACGCGCTGCACGAAATCCCGGACTGGATCTACACCAGCAATGCCGTGTACGACCAGGAATTGCAGAAGATCTTCAAAGGCCGGGTCTGGAACTTTGTCGGCCTGGAAGCCGAAGTGCCGAACGCCGGCGACTACAAGCGCTCGTACGTTGGCGCAACGCCCGTGGTCATGTCGCGCGCCGAAGACGGCTCGGTCAACGTGTTCGAGAACCGCTGCGCGCATCGCGGCGCCGAGTTCTGTCGCAACAGCCAGGGCAACGCAAAAGAGTTCGTGTGCCCCTATCACCAGTGGTCGTATGACCTGAAGGGCAACCTGCAGGGCGTGCCCTTCAAGCGCGGCGTGAACCGGATCGGCGGCATGCCCAAGGACTTCAAGAACGAAGACCACGGCCTGCTCAAGCTGCACACCACGACCTACAACGGCGTGGTGTTCGCGTCCTATCACGACGACGTCGAACCGATCCCCGAATACCTGACGCCCGAAATCCTGAAGGACTTCGATCATGTGTTCAACGGCAAGAAGCTGAAGATCCTTGGGTATTACAAGAACGAGCTGCCCTGCAACTGGAAGATGTATCACGAGAACCTGAAGGATCCGTATCACGCGACCCTGCTGCACTCGTTCCTGGTGGTGTTCGGCCTGCTGGTGGCGGGCAATGATTCGGCCATGATCGCCGACCCCGTGCATGGCCGCCACGGCACCATGGCGTCGGCCAAGAAAGAAGACAAGTACGCCGAAGTCAGCAGCGAGAACAAGAAGGAAATGCGTTCGTACCATGAAGGCATGCGCCTGCAGGACGACCGCTTCCTGGAATACATCAAGGAAACGGATTCGCGCTGGTCCGTGACGATGCAGACGATCTGGCCCAACCTGGTCGTTCAACGCGAGATGAACACGCTGGGCGTGCGCCACATCGTGCCCAACGGTCCGGACAGCATGCTGATGATGTGGACCATGTTCGGCTACGAAGACGACACCGAAGAAATGACGCAGCACCGTCTGCGCCAGGGCAACCTGATGGGCCCGGCCGGCTTCCTGGGCCTGGAAGACAACGAGGCCATGAAGTTCGTGCAGGAAGGCGTGCGCCGCACCAGCACCGACGTCAACGTGCTGAAACTGGAGTCGGGCCACGTGGGCACCAGCGAGACGCTGATCTCGGAAGCGGCCATCCGTGCCATGTACCAATACTATCGCGGCGTCATGGGATTCTGACCGTTATGACCTTCACTACGACTTCACTGTTTCACGCGTCGACGCTGGCGCCTGCCCGCGCGCTGGAGTTGCGCCAGCACGTCGAGACCTTCCATGCCGACTACTGCGCGACCCTGGATTCGGGATCGCTGGAAGACTGGCCCGAGTTCTTTACCGAGCAAGGCATCTACCGGGTGACGGCGCGCGAAAACGCCGAACTGGGGTTGCCTGTGGGCCTGGTGTATTGCGAAGGCAAGGGCATGCTGCAGGACCGCGCGGTCGCGATCAACCGCACGCAGATGTTCGCACCCCGCTACATGCTGCATCTGGTGACCAACACGCGGGTGACGGCCGAAGAGGCCGATGGGGCGATCGTTGCGCAAGCCAACTTTCTGTTGATGCAGACGCTGGTGGAAGGCCCGACCACGGTGCACATGGCCGGCACCTATCACGACGTGTTCGTGAGGGAAGGCGATCGACTGCTGTTGAAGGACCGCCAGGTGATCTACGACAGCACCATCATCGCCAACGACCTGGTGTATCCGGTCTGACCGGATTCCGGCTTGCCGGAAGGGAAAGAAAAAGCCGCGGGGCGCGATGCACCCCGCGGCTTTTTTTATCAGCTGCGCAGCGCGGCGCGGCTGTACTGGTTGTTGGCTTCCACCAGTTGCGAGACCAGCTTCATGAATGTTTTCTGCTGCGCGTCGGTCAGGGGGCTGAGCATGCGTTCCTGCGCGCGGACCATGTCGGCATGCATGGCGTTGACGGCGCTTTTGCCCTCGCGCGTGAGGAAGACATGACGCGTGCGGCGGTCGGCTTCGTTCTCGCGGCGTTCGAGCAGGCCCCGCTCTTCAAGGCGGCGCACGACGTCGGCCGTGGTGGTGCGATCCAGTCCCACTTCCTGGCCCAGCGCAGTCTGGTCCAGGCCAGGCATGACGGCCAGCGCCGACAGGATGGCGTATTGCACGGGCGTGGTGTTCGACGATTTGCACTCTTCGAAGAACATGGCCACGTGGATCTGGTGCAGCCGGCGCACGAGGAAGCCGGGCCGCGCCCACAGCAGTTCCTTGGCGGGATCGACAACAGCCGCCGCCGCGGGCTTGCTGGATTTCTTCTTGACTGCGGGTCGGCTGGTGCTCGACGACATGAGAGTGCCCGGGGTTATTAGTATGCTGAAGATTATAACCGCCGGCACCCGCGCCAGCAGGCCGAATACGCCCGAAATACGGCCGATGTGCGGCCAGGGGCGCCGCGATTCGTGGTTGTCCGGATGAATGCGCGGCATACGTCGTATATGCTCAGTATGCTGATAATCCGTTGGTACGCGTATCGCCGCGTCTGGCATGTCCCTTGCATTGCCGCAGGTCCCTGCCCTCGGAGTTCATCATGTCATCACCCGTCCTTTCGCTGTCGACCCAGGGCGCCCGCCGCCGTCTCGTATGGCTGGGTCTGTCGGTCAGCGCCGCCCTGTTGCCCGGGCTGGTCCAGGCCCAGGGGGACACCTATCCCGCCAAGCCGATCCGCGTCATGGTGCCCTTCAATACGGGCGGCGCGGCCGACACGCTGGCACGGGTGATCGGCGTGCCGCTGGGCCAGCGATTCGGCCAGCAATTCGTGGTGGAAAACCGTCCGGGCGCGGGCGGCACCATCGGCATGGAAGCGGGCAAGCGCCTGCCCGCCGACGGCTACGGCCTGATCCTGATCAGCAACAGCCAGGCCGTCAGCGAAGCGATCTATCCCAAGCTCAGCTATGACCTGCGCAAGGACTTCATGCCGATCAACGTGATTGCCGACTCGCCCATGGTGATCGCCGCCAATCCGGGCATCGGCGTCAAGACGATGCCGGAACTGGTGGCCTATGCACGCAAGAATCCGGGCAAGCTGTCCTACGGTTCGTGCGGGGTCGGCACCGCGCATCACCTGGCCATGGAAATCGTCAAGGTCGAAGCCAAGGTAGACATCGTGCACGCGCCCTATCGCGGCTGTGCGCCCGCCACGCTCGACACCGTGGGCGGGCAGATCCAGGTGGTCGTGGGGTCGGCGCCCGCCGTGCTGCCGCATATCAAGGCGGGCAAGCTGGTGGCCCTGGCGGTGACCAATCCGAAGCGGTCGCGTTCCCTGCCCGACGTGCCCACCATTGCCGAAAGCGGCGTGCCGGAACTGGCCAAGAGCGCCATCGGCAACTGGTACGGTTTCATGGCGCCGGCAGGCGTGCCGAAAGAGCGTATTGCGCTGATGGATGCCGCCATCCGTGAAGAGATCGCCAAGCCCGAGGTGGGCGAAAAACTCAGCGCCGCCGGGATCGAAGTCGAGGTGGCCGACGCGGCCGCGCTGGACCGTCTGCTGCGCGGCGATATCGCGCAATTCACCGAGGTCGTCACCGCCGGGAACATCCGTCCGGAATGACCCGCGGGCGTGCTGCGAATAATCGTCAGCATACTGCTCATCTGCACTAAAACGGGCCGGCGTTGCGCCCCAACATGCCGCAGCGCCGGGCCGCTTTTGGTGCATTGCAGATGCCCCCCGCCTGCCGGCCGCAGGATCAGGATTAACCCCGAGCCGATCCGAAAAAATTTTTCATACCGTCAGTACACTGATAATATGCCTCAGCATACTGACGAATCGCAGGAAGCGCCCGGGCGGTGAGGGCGCCATTTTTTCAAAGTGGCATAGCGCTTGCTTGATGCTTGCTCCCCTACCCCGAACCTTCTGCAGGAGTCTTCCATGTCGTTCTGGAAACGTGTTTCAGTATGCGCCTCCGTGCTGGCCGTCAGCTGTCTGTCATCGGCCACCGCCGTGGCGGCCGATGCTGCGACCTTCCCGACCAAGCCCGTCACGATCATCGTGACCTTTCCCCCGGGCGGAGGTACCGACCTGCTTGCCCGCCTGATCGGCGGCGAACTCCAGAAGGTCTGGGGCCAGACCGTGATCGTTGACAACCGCACGGGTGCGAGCGGCAACATCGGCGCCCGCGCCGTGGCCGAAAGCCCGGCCGACGGCTACACCCTGTTGATGGTGAACAGCTCGTTCGCGGTCAACCCAGGCGTGTTCCGCAACCTGCCCTTCGATCCCAAGGCCGACTTTGCGCCTGCCGTGAACGTGGCCTTCGTGCCGTCGGTGATCGTGGTGTCGGCCGAGTCCCAGTACAAGACCCTGCCCGAGATGATGGCCGCGGCCAAGCCGGGCGCAGGCGGCGTGTCCTTCGGTTCGTGCGGCAACGGCACCCCCCAGCATCTGGCGGGTGAAATGCTGAACGTGCAGGGCAAGATCGCCATGCAGCACATTCCCTATCGCGGTTGCGGCCCGGCCCTGACCGACGTGCTCGGCAAGCAGGTGCCCGTCGCGATCGTGACCGCGTCGTCGGCCATGCCGTACGTGAAGGCCGGCAAGCTGCGCGCGCTGGCGGTGACGTCCAAGGGCCGCTCGCCCTTCCTGCCTGACGTGCCGACCGTGGCCGAGAACAACATGGCCGGCTATGAGCTCGACCAGTGGCATGGCCTGCTGGCCCCGTCCAAGACGCCGAAGGCCGTGGTCGACAAGATCAATGCCGACGTCGCCAAGATCGTGGCCCGTCCGGACATCAATGAAAAGCTGCTGGGCCTGGTGTATGCGCCAACGTCCAGCACGCCTGCGGAGTTCAGCAAGATCGTGTCCGACGACATCGATCGCTTTACCAAATTGACGCAGCAAATCGGTCTCAAGGTAGATTAACGGTTGCGTGGCCACCGGCGCGGATGCGCCGGTTTTTGTTCAACATCGTTTGAGAAAATCAGATGAAGAAATTGCAGATCAGCCTCTCGTGTGGCGACTATGACCGGACCCGTGCCATTCTGGATGGCCGCGCGCAGATTGAAGGGTGCGAGGTCGTCACCGCGGCCATCGAACCGGAAGAAGCTTTCCACCGCGCATTCCGCTACCAGGAATTCGACGTCACCGAAATTTCGATGAGCAGTCACATGATGACGACGGCTCGCGGCGACAACGAGTACATCGGCATCCCGGCCTTCATTTCGCGCGTGTTCCGCCAGTCGGGCATCTATGTGCGCACCGACCGCGGCATCAACACGCCGCAGGACCTGAAGGGCAAGACCATTGGCGTGCCCGAATACCAGATCACGGCCAACGTGTGGATCCGCGGCATCCTGAAAGACGAATACGGTCTGGAACCGCGTGACGTGAAGTGGGTGCGTGGCGGAATCGAAGAACCCGGCCGCGGCGAACGCTCGCCCATCGTGCTGGACGACGACATCGACCTGACCCAGATCCCCGACGACAAGACCCTGTCGCAGATGCTGGAAGACGGCGAGATCGATGGCTACATCGGCGCGCGCGCCCCGTCGTGTTTCCTGCGCGGCGCCCCCAATGTGGGCCGCCTGTTCGGCGACTACATCGAGGCCGAAAAGGATTACTTCCGCCGCACCCGCATCTTCCCGATCATGCACATGGTCGGCATCCGCAAGTCGCTGGTCGAACAGCATCCGTGGCTGCCCGTGAGCGTGTACAAGGCCTTCATCAAGTCGAAGGAAATGGCGATCCACGAACTGAACGAGATCTGCCACCTGGCCGTGACCCTGCCATGGATGGTGCATCACCTGAACGAAGCCAAGGCACTGATGGGCGACGACTACTGGCCGTTCGGCATGGAAAACAACCGCCATACCATCGAGACGTTCGCGCGCTATCACTACGATCAAGGCCTGTCGAAGCGCCTGGTCAAGCCCGAAGAACTGTTCCACCCGGCAGCGCTCGACCTGTCGAAGATCTGATACAAGGCAGGCCGTAGTGAAACCTCCCGTCGTAGGCTACCACTCCCCCTCCAGCGTCGATGAAGCATTGCGGCTGCTGGCGGCCCACGAGAACGTTCGCGTGCTCGCCGGCGGCCAGTCCCTGATGGCGATGCTGAACATGCGTTTTGCGTTCCCCGACCATCTGGTCGATATCAACGGGCTGCAGGAACTGGGCTATATCCGTGACGACGGGTCCGCGGTCCGCATCGGCGCGCTCACGCGCCAGCGGGACGTGGAATTTTCGCAGGTGGTCAAGGACCGCCTGCCGCTGCTGGCCGAAGCCATTTTGCAGGTCGGGCATCGCCAGACCCGCAATCGGGGCACGGTCGGCGGCAGCTTGTGCCAGCTGGATCCGGCGGCCGAGATCCCTTCCGTTGCGATGGCGATGGATGCGGTCATCACGGTCGCCAACCAGGGCGGCACACGCCAGATTGCCATGACGGATTTCCCGGCCGGCTACATGACGCCGTCCATGGAACCCGACGAATTGCTGACCGACATCACATTCACGCCCTGGCCTGCCGGCCACGGCTGGTCGTTCCTGGAATACGCGCGCCGCCATGGCGACTTCGCGATCGTGTCGGTGGCTGTCCTGCTGGCGCCGGGCGCCGACGGCAGCATCGCGCGCGCATCGATCACCCTGGGCGGCGTGGGCTCGGGCCCGGTCCGCATGACGGACGCCGAAGCGCTGCTGGTCGGCTCGCGCGGCAATGCGGCCTTCGATGCCGCCGCGGCCGCCTGTGCGCTGATTGACGCCAGCAGCGATTCCTATGTACCGGCGTGGTATCGCCAGCGGCTTGCGCGCGTGCTGACGCGCCGCGCCCTGGATACCGCGCTTTCACGCATCGCAAGGTAAGCCATGGAAGAATTCGATCCCGCGCAAAAGCGCACCATCATGCTCAAGGTCAACGGCACGGACCACCAGTGCGAGGTCGACGTGCGCATGCACCTGGCCGACTGCCTGCGTGGCGAGCTGGGCCTGACGGGCACCCACGTTGGCTGCGAGCACGGCGTGTGCGGCGCCTGTACGGTGCTGGTCGACGGCCATTCGGCACGCAGCTGCCTGATGCTGGCGGTGCAGGGCAATGGCCACGAGATTTCCACGGTGGAAGGCCTGGCCGATCCGGCCGACCCGCTGCACCCGATCCAGCAAGCCTTCCATGACCTGCATGGCTTGCAATGCGGCTATTGCACGCCGGGTATCCTGATGTCGGTGGCCGAGTTGCTGGCCGACGACCCGGACCCTTCGGAAGCCACGGTGCGCGACGTGCTGTCGGGCCACCTGTGCCGCTGCACCGGATACCAGAACATCGTTGCCGCGACGCTGCGCGCGGCCCACATGCTCAAAGCGAGGCCCGATCATGGACACGCGGGTTAAACACGGCGCCGGCGTCAGCGTCGGCCGCATGGAAGACCAGGCGCTGCTGCGCGGCACGGCGCGTTTCGTCGACGACGTGCCCGTGACGGCGCCCCTGCACGCCTGCTTCGTGCGCAGCCCGCACGCGCACGCGCGTATCTTGTCGATCGACACGTCGATGGCGGCCGATCTGCCCGGCGTGGTCGGCATCTATTCGGCGGCCGACCTGCGCGGCGACGTGACCACGCTGCGCATGCCGCTGGGCTTTCCGTCGCCGACCATGCCCAAGAACACCACGCCGTTCGTGCTGGCGCCCGATGAAGTCAGCTTCGTGGGCGAAGCGCTGGCGGTGGTGGTGGCCGAGTCGCGCTACCTGGCCGAAGACGCCGCGCAAATGGTGATGGTCGACTACGACATCCTGCCAGCGGTATCGGACTGCCGCGCCGCGGTCGAACCCGGTTCGCCCACCGTGCGCACCGAGATCGAATCGAATGTACTGCAGCAGTATCAGCTGGCCTATGGCGATTGCGATTCGGTATTCACCGCGGGCCACACCATCGTTGCCGACGACTTCTGGGTGCATCGCGGCTGCGCGCATTCGATGGAAGGCCGCGGCGTGCTGGCCGTGCCCGACCTCTCGTCAGACACGCTGATGGTGTGGTCGTCGACGCAACTGGCGCACGAACTGCATGCCGCCATTGCGCAGATGCTGGGCCAGCCCGAAGACAAGCTGCGCGTGATCACGCCCGACGTGGGCGGCGGCTTTGGCGCCAAGTTCATGATCTATCCGGAAGAAGTCGCGATCCCGGCCGTGGCGCGCAAGCTGCGCCGCCCGGTCAAGTGGGTCGAAGACCGCCGCGAACACTTCACCAGCGCCATCCAGGAACGGGACCAGTACTGGCATGCCGAGATGGCGGTCGATGCGGCCGGCAAGATCGTCGGCCTGCGCGGCAGCATGATCCACGATCACGGCGCCTACACGCCGCAAGGCACCAACGTTGCGTACAACGCGGCGTCGTCCCTGACCGGTCCGTATGTGGTGCCGAACTTCCTGCTGGATGTGCAGGTGGCCCATACCAACAAGGTGCCGGTCGCGACCATTCGCGGCGCGGGCTATCCGCAAGCCAACTTCGTCATGGAACGCCTGCTGGACCAGGCCGCCCTGGTGTTGGGCCTGGACCGCGCCGACCTGCGCCAGCGCAACCTGATCCCGCCCGAAAAGATTCCGTACACCAAGCCGCTCAAATCGCGTGCCGGCCTGCCCCTAGTCGTTGACAGTGGCAACTTTCCGGCGCTGCAGGCGGCGCTGCTGGAACGCATTGACTATGCCGGCTTCCAGGCCCGCCAGGATGCGGCCCGGGCGCGCGGCGTGTATCTGGGCATCGGCATTGCGAACAGCGTCAAGCCCACCGGCCGCGGCCCGTTCGAGACCGCCAAGGTGCGCGTGCTGCCCTCGGGCAAGATCACGGTCTACACGGGCGCGCTGGCCATGGGCCAGGGCCTGAAGACCACGCTTGCGCAGATCTGCGCGGGCCACTTCGGGGTGTCGATCGACGCGATCGATGTGATCGCGGGCGACACGTCGTTCGTGGGGTACGGCATGGGCGGCTTTGCCAGCCGGCAGACCATCATGGCCGGGTCGGCCGTGCACCAGGCGTCGATCGACGTGGTGGCCAAGGCGCGTGCCGTGGCCGCCTCCATGCTCAAGCAACCCGAGTCCGAGATGTCGGTGCAGGACGGCTACGTGACCGGCGCCGAAGGCAAGAGCCTGTCGCTGGCGCAGATCGCACTCGCCATGAAAGGCGCACCCGGGTATTCCTTGCCCTATGCATCGGACCCCGGCCTGGAAGCCACGTCGCATTTTCATTGCGATGACCAGACCTATGCCGGCGCATCGCATGGCTGCGAGGTCGAGGTCGACCCCATGACCGGCGCGATCACGCTGACGCGCTACGTGGCCGTGCAGGACAGCGGCAACCTGATCAACCCGCAAGTGGCCGAAGGCCAGGTGCACGGCGGTGTGGTGCACGGCATCGGCAATGCGCTGTTCGAGTTCATGGCCTACGATGAAAGCGCGCAGCCGGTGTCGACCACCTTTGCCGAATACCTGCTGCCGACCGCGCCCGAATTGCCGCACATCGACGTGCTGTTCTGCAACTTCCCGTCGCCGCTCAACCCGTTGGGCGTCAAGGGCATCGGCGAAACCGCCACGATCCCCGTTGCATCGGCCATCATCGGCGCGGTGGAACATGCCCTGTCGGACATCGGCGTGCGGATCGCCGAATCCCCGCTGGGCCCGGTGCGTCTGCTCGAATTGATCGACGCGACCGGCCACGACGCACATCTCCGCTAGGAAAACCGCATGGAATTCACCAATAAATTTCACGTTCCGCTGCCCATCGACCAAGCCTGGGCGCTGCTGCTTGACGTGCCGCGCATCATGCCTTGCCTGCCGGGCGCCAAGCTGACGGAAGTCGTCGGGCCGGGCAAGTACAAGGGGTCGGTCAGCGTCAAGCTGGGCCCGGTCTCGTTGACGTTCAATGGCCTGGTGGAACTCGTCAAGCAGGACGACGTGGCCCACATCGCGTGGCTGAAAGGGTCGGGCGTCGACCCGAAAGGCCGTGGCGGCGCGCAGTCGGAATTCAGCTTTGCGCTGACCGAAGCGGGCGCCGGCACTGATGTGCTGGTGACGACGAATCTGGCATTGTCCGGATCGGTCGCGCAGTATGGCCGCGGCAGCGGCATGATTTCGGAAGTGGCGGCGCAGATCCTGAAGCAGTTCGAAAAGAACCTGGCCAAGTCGTTCGCGCAGCCTGACGGGGCGGCGCCGGCGGCTGCGCCTGCTGTTGCGCCTGCTGTGGCACCTTCAGCGGCGCCTGCCGCGATGCCGGCAGGGGCTTCCGGCGCACCGGGCGTGACCGACACGTCGTCCCACGCCGCACCGGCTGCCGGCGTGGCCGCGGCGACGGCTGCGGTGCCCGCATCGACCGGTGTGCATGCCCCGGCATCCATGGCGGCGATGGCTGCCGCAGCCGATGGCGCGGCGTCACCTGTCGCGCCTGTCAGCCCAAGCTCGACGGCAGGGGCAGCGCCCTCCCCCGCACCCGCCTATCGTCAGCCCCCCGTGGCCAACGACGAGCCGGTGCAGGAAATCAACATGCTGGCCATTGGCCTGAAAGCCATGTGGCGTTCGTTTCTGGGCATGTTCGGCATCGGCAAGAAGCGCTGATCTGAACTGCATTGCCCTGCCTTGCGCCGAACGCATCGCGGCATAAAAAAAGCGCGCGGAAGACCAAACTTCCCCGCGCTTTTTTGTTGTCGCGCTGGCTCGCGGCAGGCGCGCCTCAATGCGCGGCGGCCCCCGCATTGGCGGGCGCTGTCCGCTTTGGAAACGCCAGGTTCGCCACCAGCGCGGCGGCCACGCCGCAGCCTGCAATCGCACCCAGCATCGGCGCTGCCGTGCCGTCGGCCAATGCCGCGACGATCGCGCTGCCGATGGCGCCCAGACCAAACTGGAACGCGCCCATCAATGCGGCGGCCGTGCCGGCAATCGCGCCGTGCGCTTCCATCGCCAGCATGGTGCTGGGCGGCAACAAAAAGCCCATGCTGGTGATCACGACGAACAGCAGCACGCACAGCAGGGGCAGGCTGGCATAGCCCGCCTGGTCGGCCAGGGCCAGCACGACGGCCGCGATTGCATACACCACCGTCGCACACCGCACCACCGGCGCTGCGCCATGCTTGCGCACGAAGCGTGCATTCAATTGCGCGCCGGCAATCAGGCCCACGGCATTGACGCCGAAGATGATGCTGTACGCCATGGGCGACAGGCCGTGTAGCGAGATGAAGACGAAGGACGACGCCGACAGGTAGGCAAAGAAGCCGGCCTGCGCCAGGGCCAAGGCCAGCACATAGGGAATGAACTTGCTGCTGACCAGCAGGCCGGCGTAATGCTTGAACGCGGCCGATGGATGGCTGACCGCGCGCAGTTCCGGCATCCGGCTTTCAGGCAGGAAGCGCGCCACGACGGCGATCGCCACCACGCCGTAGATGGCCAGCACG
Source organism: Pigmentiphaga litoralis (assembly GCF_013408655.1). Taxonomy (NCBI): domain Bacteria; kingdom Pseudomonadati; phylum Pseudomonadota; class Betaproteobacteria; order Burkholderiales; family Alcaligenaceae; genus Pigmentiphaga; species Pigmentiphaga litoralis. The sequence continues at coordinate 84,340 of NZ_JACCBP010000002.1, read as the reverse complement.
ATAAAGATGATCTGCCATGTGGCCACCGACAGCACCACGCTGCCGAACAGCGGCGCAAGAATCGGCGCGATGCCCAGCACCATGATCATCAGCGACATGAGCCGCCCTGCCAGCGCGCCCGTGTACAGGTCACGCACCACAGCCATGCCGATCACCATGCCGATCGATCCGCCCAGGCCCTGCACCAGCCGCAGCAGGGTCAGCTGGTCGATCGACGTGGCCATCGCGCAGCCGATCGACCCCAGCGTGAACAGCGCCAGGCCCACATAGATCACGGGCTTGCGGCCGACCTTGTCGGACACCGGCCCGTACACCAGCTGGCCAAGCGTCAGCCCGATAAAAAACGACATTAGGCTGCGTTGAACCGCGCCGTCATTGGTGGCGAGATCGTTCACCATCATCGGCAGCGCCGGCAGATACATATCGATGGCCAGCGGCCCGAGCGCGCTGAGAGCGCCCAGGATGATGGCGATGCGCAAAGCGCGTTTGTCCATGATCGGTAGTCAAAAGAGGGGGAAGCCCGTATTATGGAACTATTGAGTTTCCTTAATCAAGGCTTGTGACCGCTCCGATGACGCAAGACACCGACACGACCGAAAAAAAGGGGCCCGGACGCCCCCCTGTGTTGTCGGCAACCGACAGGCGGCGCCGCATCCTGGACGCCGCCGAAGCGCTGTTCACCGCAAAGGGATATGGCGACACGAGCATGGACGACATCGCCCGGGCCTGCGGCATGTCGAAGAAAACGCTGTATGCGGTGTTCGCGGACAAGGCCACCCTGTTCTCGTCCCTGATCGCCGACAATGAGGCCTTTCCCATCCTGGCCTACGAAGGCGGCAAGACGGTCGCCGACACCCGCGCGGCGCTGACGGACGTGCTGACTGGACTGGTGGATTTCATTCTGATGCCCAGGCAGGTGTCGATGACCCGCCTGGCGATTTGCGAAACGCTGCATGCGCCGGAACTGAGCCAGCAGTTCTTTACCGCCGCACTCGATCGCGGTGAAAGCTATCTGCGCGATGCGCTGACACGTGTCTTTCCGGCCTGGAATGCCAGGACGATCCAGCCGCTGCTGCCCATTATGGTGGGCGCCGCGCTGGGGGGCCTGCAACTGCGCGCGCTGGTCGAACCCGGCAAGCTGCCCGACCGGCGTACCCGGCGACGCAACATCGCCACGTGCGTGGCCATGGTGTGGCCGCTCCTCAGCCAGCCACCGGGGGCGGCCGACTGAAGCGCGGGGATAACCGCCGCGTCGCGACGTGACGGATGTCTGACCGCATGACGGTCAGGGGACGGTCGTGTGTGCGCGTTTGGCCGGCGACGATGATGCGACCACGGTCTGCGCCTTGATGCCCTTGGACTTCTTGCCGACCATCATGGCCAGCATGACCATGCCGTAAATGAGGGCGCACGTGCCGCCGATGAGACCTACAACGATGAGTAGCGTAACCATGGCAACTCCTTGACTAGTGAGCTTCCAGTCTAGGAGTGCAAGGCCGGCAGAAACCGGAATGCGCCTTACCGTATGGATAGGCAGGAATCGCCCGCGACGCCCGGTATCGCTCAATATTGAGCTTGCTCAGGGGTTACGGTTTGGTAAGAAACGCGGCTGACCGAGGGATAACCCGGCCAGCCCGTGTGCGGTTGCAAGGCGACGTGCACGCCTTACAGGAAGCCCATCGTGCGCGAACCGAAGTTGCCGATGCCCGGCACCACCAGGCTCAACTCGCTGTCGGACACGCCAAACCAGCGGGCCATCGTCGCCGCGAACTGATCGACCGACGTGGTCGGCAACAGGCGGCCCTGACCGACATCGTCCGGCCCGTTGACCGACACCGACGGCGCCGTGCCGTAGAACTGCTTGCCCTTGACCGCGCCGCCCACCACGAAGTGGTGCGAGCCCCAGCCGTGGTCGGAGCCGTCGCCGTTGGACACCAGCGTGCGGCCAAAGTCGGATGCCGTGAAGGCCGTCACGCTGTTGGCAATGCCCAGTTCCACCGTGTTGGCGTAGAAGGCGGTCATGGCTTCCGACACCTTGGCCAGCAAGGCCGGGTGCTGATAGGGCAGGCCGTCATGCAAGTCGAAGCCGCCCATCGACACCATGAACACCTGGCGTTTGGTGCCCAGCGCGCTGCGTGCCGAAATCAGCTTGGCCACCATCTGCAGCTGCGCAGCCAGCGGGTTGTCGGCGGGGTAGGCCGTGGTGGACGTGGGAATGCCGGCCAGCGCCGCACCGACTTGCGCTTCGGCCGCGATGGAACGGCTGGTCACACGGGCGTATTCGTTTTCCAGCGTGTGCGTGCTCGAACCGGTAATGAGCGACTTGAGCGCCGCGCTGCACGCGTTCGATCCATACAGGCCGCTTTTGGTAGGCCACATCGACACGGGGCCCGACGGGCTGACCTGGTATTGCAGGGCGGAATCGCCCGACAGGTACACGGCGTTGCCGGACACGGAAATGCAGGTGAAGACCGAGCTGCCGTTATTGGCCATGGCCAGGTCACCCATGCGACCGCCCCAGCCGCGCGTTGCGCCTTCGGTCTGCGACGACTGCCAGATGGATTGCTGGTCGTTGTGCGAAAACAGCTTGGGCGGCAGCGGCACCGAACGCGCCTGATATTGCGCCAGGGTGGTCGGCACGCGCAGCGGGCCCACGTTCAATTGCACCGCCATGCGGCCGCTGTCGAACAATTGCTTGAGGCCGGTCATTTGCGGCGCCAGGGCCAGCTTCATGCCGTTGGGCAGGGCCGTCGACGGGTCGAGCGTCGTGCCGGCCAGGCTGGCTTGCGGCAGGCCGAGGCCGCCACGGATCGTGGCGTACTTGGCATAGTTGGCGGCGTCGACCGGGATCACGGTGTTGCCGTGATCGTTGCCGCCGTACAGGAACACGCAGACCAGCGCCTTGTAGTCCGACGCCGTAAAGGCGGCAGCCTCGCCAATGGCGGCAAGGTTGAGTGCCCACGGCGTGGCCACGCCGGCCAGTCCGAGTTGACCCGCGCGGCGCAGGAAGGCGCGGCGGGCGAGCTGGCCCGAAGAATGAAGAGGAGTCATGGCGGGGCCTATTTCTGGACGATGTATTGCGGGGAAGCCATCACCAACAGGATGGCGGCATAGACCCGGTTCTTCAGACCGTCGGCCGAATTGGCCGAGATCGACGACACGGCGGTCACGATGGTGTTGAGGGTCGCGGCGCTGAGTTGCCGGCCCGACATCAACAGGTTGACGCGGTCCACCAATGCGGTGGCGTCGGCGGCGATGCTGAGTTCCTTGCTGTAGTTGGGCACCAGTTGCACAAAGCCCTTGCGGACGGTGTCGGCCATGAAGTTGATGTAGCAGGCCACGGTCGATTCGTTCGTGATCTGGAATTCAGGCGCCACCTGGCCGGTCGCGGCCAATGCGGTATCGGGCGGCACATAGCCCGGCCGGAAAAAGTTGAAGACCGATGACGAGTAGAACGGGCTCTGCCCCAGGGCCCACGAGCTGCTGTTCAAATCGCCCAGGGTCCATTCGCCCGACGGCGAGCTGGCGTTGAAGGTGCGTGCCCACTGGATGAAGCGGACCATGGGTTCGCGCAGCTTGCCCCAGGTCGGACCGCTGGCGATGCTGCCGCTGCGAGCTTCGTCGTCCAGCAGGATCGCGCGGAGCACCGCCTTCAGGTCACCCCGGACGCCCGAGCCATTGTTGTTCCAGACTGCCGACACGCGGCCGATATAGGCCGGGCTGGGATTGCTGGTGACCAGACGCTGGATCAGCTGACGGCCAATGAAGGGCGCCACGTTCGGATGGTTGGCCAGGGTGTCGAGCGCCACCTTGAGCGCGGTCGCGCCGTCCGTGCCGGCCGCCACGTTCGTGCCCAGGAAGCTGGCGGCCGCGGTCGAGTGCAAGGCGGCGTTGAGCTTCATGGGCAGGCGCACCTGCACCGGATTTTCTTGCGTGTGGCCTTGCGTGTAGTCGTAGTCCCAGCCCGTAAAGACGCTGGCCATGGCTGTCACGGTGGCCTGGTTGTAGGTTTCGATCGGCTGACCGTTGCCGTCGGTCTTGAGCGAGCCGTCCTGGTTCAGTTCGTACAGCCCGATCGAAAACAGCTGCATGACTTCGCGGCCGAAGTTCTCGTCGGGTGCGCGGCCGGTGCTGGGGTTGGCCTTCTGGTTGCCCCGCACGTTCAGGAAATAGCCCATGGCCGGGTTCAGCGTGACCGCTTCAAGCAGCTGGCGATAGGTGCCGAAGGCATTGCTGGACAGCATGTCCCAGTAGGCGGCCAGCAGGAACAGCGGCCGTTCGGCGCCCTGCACGTTTTCGGCGGCCACCACGAAGATTTCGGACAGGGCGAGCGCGACACGCTTGCGCACGGCGTCGCCGCTCATGATGAGCTGGTGCCACGCCATGTAGTTGATCGGGAAGAAGTTGCCGTTCTGGTTGCTGCCGTTCAGGCCGCGGCTGATCAGCCAGTCCCAGCCGCTGATGGCGGACGGGGCGTTGAATTGCTGATCCAGCCACGCCTTGTAGCCGGCCGTCTGCACTGCGGAGATTTCCGCATCCGACGCCGAGAATTGCGCTTGCTGCAGGAAGCGCGACGCTTCGGCAGCCGTGGGCGCGATCGCGGGCTGCGGCTGCGGGGTCGGCTCGGGCGTGGGCTGAGGCGTCGGCTGGGGGGTCGGCTGCGGCGTCGGGGTGGGGTCCGGCGTCGGGGTGGGTGTTGGGGTGGGTGTCGGTGTCGGTGTCGGCGTCGGCGTGGGCGTTGGCGTCGGCGTGGGCGTCGGGGTTGGCGTCGGCGTCGGGGTTGGCGTCGGTGTCGGCGTTGGCGTCGGCGTTGGCGTCGGCGTTGGCGTCGGGGTCGGCGTTGGCGTCGGGGTCGGGGTCGGGGTCGGCGTTGGCGTCGGGGTCGCTACTGCAGACCCGACTTCCGCACCGCCTTCACCGCCACCGCAGGCGGCGAGCACGGTCGCGGCCAGGGCCGACGGCCAGGCAAACAGCGACGACCGCACGGTATTGAGCAGTCCGTTGGACGCCGGCGACGCAGCTACGTCTTCCGGTTCAGGCATGGCGACGCCGGTCACGGCGTCATCGATCGTCACGTTGGACGCGATCGGGTCGTCAAGGCTGGGATGGGTGCTCAAGGGGTCTTCCGCCGCTGCAAAGGGCCGGCTGCTTCAACGCAACCGGACTATGTAGAATCTATATTTACGTGGTAATCCTTACAAATAGTGAATGACGGCCAAGATGTACATCGTTCGAAAAGGACTACTTTCCCGGTTCTAATCTTGTATGTCTCAAAAATGGCGACACTTGCCGAAAAGCCCGCTACAGCGGGCTTTTACGTATGTTCCACCTAAGGACGGTAAGAAGCCTGCCTACATACTTCAGGACCTATACTGCTTCCTGTTGAGCAGCCAAGCCAATCCTGTCAAAACTTCACTCCCCGACAAGTAAGGAATACAACCCGTCCCGTGCATGGGTGTCCCTGACACATCCTCTGACAGACATTCCCTTACACGAGGTTGACACCCACGCCCGCCGCAGCACGAAAAAAAACCGGCCACCCAAGCCGGTCGTTGTTGCTGCAAACACCACAGTTCCTACAAGGCTGCGGCAAATCGGTCATATCAGCGTCACGCCAACGTCACGGCATGGTCACGGGATGGTCATGGCGCAGTCAGGCTGTCGCGCTTACAGCCGAGCAGCCAGGAGGCCACCGACCTTTTGCGAGCGCATCAGCCAGTCACGCGTGTGCCAGCAACGCATCCCTACCAATTGGCTTATTGCATCCAGGTGGTCTGCCAGGGGCATCTGGAAGACTGGCTCATGGTGAGCAATGCGGTTCCTAAGATGACGCAGCGTTTTCAGTTGGGCATTCATGGACGCGCGCACCACGCTGTATTTCGTGGAACGAGGCACCTGCGGCAGAACCCGATGCAAATGCTTGTCCCAAAGACCCGCATCAAATCGGGCAGTCAGCATCGATTCCCAGAATGCGAACTTGATCTCTGCGACGACGGCTCCGGTTGGAGCTGCTGGTCCGTGCCTGCGCCGGACCTTTTCCGCTGCCAGCACAAGCTCTTTACGAGGATTGAAGTTGCCCGAATCCGGCAGATTCAACAGGAAGCCCCGCGACCATGGCCAGCCCGCGCCGTGTGTGGCTTCTATCGCTTCAGAAATCGTGTTCCTCACGACGACCTCACAGATGTGCAAGGGATGAAGAAAAGCAGCCGACACGTGGGCATTCCAGTTGTAGAGGTCAATGGCGCTCTGAAGATCATTGGGCAGCCGCGCCGCCTTCATGAAGGTGCCCATTCTTGCAGGGGAAATAGCGGCTTGAATCGCGGCTCGATGAGGCATGGGCGGAAAGGTCGGGCCAGGATGTTGACGACGATGTTTGGACTTGGCTACTATAGAACCACTAGCCGCTCAGACCGGGCCGGCACATGGACATAAATGTGCAGGTTCCCTGGGGGACGCACGCAGTACCAAAAAGCCCGCAATGCGGGCTTTTTTCGTCTTATCCCGAGCCCGCCATGCGGGCTATCACCCGAGCCTGAGCACAACGAAAAAAGCCGGATCATCCAAAGATGATCCGGCTTTCCGATTCTTGGTCGGGGCGAGAGGATTCGAACCTCCGACTCCTGCGTCCCGAACGCAGTACTCTACCGGGCTGAGCTACGCCCCGACGGTAACGCTACTTCTGACCGGTCGCCCGATCACGGGATTCTTTCAGCGATCTCGATTGACCGCGAAAGCGCAGAATTCTATCAAAGAATTTCTGAAATCGGAAATGGGATAGGCCTCCAGCGCCTGCCGCGCCGCATCGGCTTCTTCCACTGCGCGCTGGCGGGTGTAGGCCAGGGCGTCGGACTCGCGGATGGCGGCGGCGACGGCGGCAAAGTCGCCTTCGCCCGTCTCGATGGCTTCGCGGATCAGGGCCTGCTGCGACGGCGTGCCGACGTTCATGACGCGGATCAACGGCAGGGTGGGTTTGCCTTCGCGCAAGTCGTCGCCCAGGTTCTTGCCCAGGGCATCGGCGTCCCCACTGTAGTCGAGCACGTCGTCGATCAGCTGGAAGGCAGTGCCGATGCGGCGGCCGAATTCGGTCGCGGCGGCTTCCTGTTCGGGGGTGGCCCCGGCCAGCACGGCGCCCAGTTGCGACGATGCTTCGAACAGGCGCGCAGTCTTGTAGCGGACCACCTGGAAGTAGCGTTCTTCGGTCACCAGGGGATCGTGCACATTCAATAGCTGCAGCACTTCGCCTTCGGCAATCACGTTGGTGGCGTCGGCCAGGATCTGCATGACGCGCACGGATCCGGTCTCGACCATCATCTGGAACGAGCGGGAATGCAGGAAGTCGCCCACCAGCACGCTGGCGGCGTTGCCGAACACCGCGTTGGCGGTGGGCCGGCCGCGGCGCAGGCTGGATTCGTCGACGACGTCGTCGTGCAGCAGGGTGGCCGTGTGGATGAATTCGACCACGGCTGCCATCAGGTGATGGTTGGTGCCCTGGTAATTGAGGGAACGCGCGATCAACAATAGCAAGGCAGGCCGCATCCGCTTGCCGCCCGCGCCGATGATGTAATCGGCAATGGTGCGGATGAGCGGCACATCGGAGTCGAGACGCGCGCGGATCACGGCATCGACAGCTTTCATGTCGTCGGCGATCGGGGCAAACAGCGTAGGCAGGCTCAAGGGGAATCCGGGCGGCAAACTGGCTGCCGAAGGTCGGGTGCACACCCGGCGGCCAGGACAGTGATCAATGACCGAGAACCCCGGTCGGCGGCAGACGTGCAGATTGCCCTGCAGTCGTTCGGCACATCGGGGAAACCCCGGCGCGCGTTCCCCGATTATACGGTGCTGCGCGCCCGCCACGGCTCGGGTTGACGCCGTGAAACAAGTCTTGCTATAGTCGCATGTTCACCCTGTCAAAAGGATGAATACGTGCGCATGCAGCGTGTTGAATGCGTACGGAGCACTGCAGAAAGATGCACTACAGGCAATACGCACTACCAACGACGCATCATGAAGTGACGCCCGCACGCCCCTTGGCGCTGCATTCCGGCAGGCTTCGCGTCAGCACTATCAGCACGACCCTCAGCATGGCTGCCGGACGTTGTCCGCCGCGGCCTTGCAAACAACCCAAGAAAGAAGCTAGAGGTTATCCCATGTACGCGGTCATAAAAACCGGTGGCAAGCAATATCGCGTTGCTACTGGTGAAAAATTGAAGATAGAACAGATACCGGCAGACATTGGGCAAGAAATCACGCTGGACCAGGTGTTGGCAGTGGGTGAAGGCGATCAGATCGTGATCGGCGCTCCCCTCCTGACCACCGCGGTCGTTACGGCAACGATTCTTGCACACGGTCGTCATGACAAGGTCCGCATTTTCAAGATGCGTCGGCGCAAGCACTACCAGAAGCGCCAGGGCCACCGTCAGAACTACACCGAAATCCAGATCGGCACCATCACCGCCTAAAGCAGGCTGGATGTTCCCTGGATTGCCGGCGTAGCGGGCAAGAATCTTAAGAGTAGTAGGAGTTCAAAATGGCACAGAAGAAGGGCGGCGGTTCTACACGGAACGGCCGCGACTCAGAATCAAAGCGCCTGGGCGTCAAAGCCTACGGTGGTCAAGTCATCTCGGCAGGTTCGATCATCGTGCGTCAGCGCGGTACGCGTTTCCACGCCGGCGTGAATGTTGGCATGGGCAAGGACCACACCCTGTTCGCGCTGAGCGAAGGCCGTGTGACGTTCGCGTTCAAGGGCGCCCTGCGCAAGCAGGTCGTCTCGATCGTACCGGCCTGATAGCCGTCAGCCCTGCGCGGCAGGCCATTGCGCCTGCCACGCATTGCGGCGTCTAGGTCGTGCACAATGGGTCCTGTCTCTCGCGTGGCAGGACCTTTGTTTTTTGCAGTCCTGATTTTTGCACTCCCCTGTTTCCGGCGTCGGCCTGACTGACGCTGTTTTGCCGTTGATTCACAGCGGCGGTTCCTATTTGCGGTACTGATCATGAAATTCGTCGACGAAGCCACCATCGAAGTCATTGCCGGCAAGGGCGGCAACGGCGTGGCGAGCTTTCGCCGCGAAAAATTCATTCCCTTCGGCGGCCCCGATGGCGGCGACGGCGGACGTGGCGGCACGATCTACGCGATCGCCGACCGCAACATCAACACCCTGATCGACTACCGGTACGCCCGGCTGCACCGCGCCCAGAACGGCGAACAGGGCAGCGGGTCCGACCGGTACGGCGCGGGCGGCAAGGACATCACCCTGCGGATGCCCGTCGGCACGATCGTGCACGACGCGGACACCGGTGAATTCCTGTTCGACCTGTCGACCCATGGCCAGCGCGTCGTGCTGGCGGCGGGCGGCGCCGGCGGCCTGGGCAACCTGCACTTCAAGTCGAGCACGAACCGCGCCCCGCGCCAGTTCACGTTCGGCGCCGAAGGCGGTCAGCGCAAGCTCAAGCTGGAACTGAAGGTGCTGGCCGATGTGGGCCTGCTGGGCATGCCGAACGCCGGCAAGTCCACCCTGATCCGCAAGGTGTCGAACGCGCGGCCCAAGGTGGCGGACTATCCGTTCACCACCCTGCACCCGAACCTGGGCGTGGTCCGCACCGACACGGATCGCAGCTTTGTGATCGCCGACATTCCCGGGCTGATCGAAGGCGCATCCGACGGCGCGGGCCTGGGTCACCAGTTCCTGCGTCACCTGTCGCGCACCCGCGTGCTGCTGCACCTGGTGGACGTGGCCCCGCTGGATTCGTCGGTCGACCCCGTGCACGAAGCGCGCGCGATCGTCGAAGAACTCCGCCGCTATGACGAAGAGCTCTACAACAAGCCACGCTGGCTGATCCTGAACAAGCTGGACATGGTGGACGACCCCAAGGGTCTGCAGGAAGCGTTCTGCTATGAACTGGGCTGGGATGGTCCGGTGTTCGGCATTTCGGCGCTGAGCGGCGCCGGCACCCAGGAACTGGTGTGGGCCTTGCAGAACTGGCTGGATGAACAGCGCCTGGCCGAACAGGCCTTCGACCAGGACTCGCGTTTTGCCGACAGCCGGTCGGCGGCGTCGGCCCGGGCCGAACACGATGCGGTCATGTCGGCAGCGCAAGCCGGCGTGGATGCCGGTGACTACCCCGGTTCGGACGACGACGCCGGCCACGGCGCGCATGGCAACGATGCCATCCGCGACGAAGACCAGGACGACCAGGATGGCGAAGCCTTCGTCAAACGCAGCGACGATCCCCGCTTCCGTTAAATCGTCAGGCCCTTCCCGATGACATCGACTTCAGTGATCGCCGAGGCCAAGCGCCTGGTAGTAAAAGTGGGTTCCTCCCTTGTGACCGACGAGGGCCGCGGCCTGGATCGCCAGGCCCTGGCCCGGTGGGCGGCGCAGATCGCGCAGCTGCGCGCGATGGGCAAGGACGTGGTGCTGGTGTCGAGCGGCGCGATTGCCGAAGGCATGCTGCGCCTGGGCTGGGACAAGCGCCCCACCCACATTCCCGAATTGCAGGCTGCGGCCGCCGTGGGGCAGATGGGCCTGGCGCAAGCCTATGAAACCAGCTTTGCGCAGCATGGCATCCATACCGCGCAGATCCTGCTGACCCATGACGACCTGTCGGACCGCCGCCGCTACCTGAACGCACGGTCGACCCTGTTCACGCTGCTGCGCCTGGGTGTCGTGCCCATCATCAATGAAAACGACACGGTCGTGACCGACGAGATCAAGTTCGGCGACAACGACACGCTCGGGTCGCTCGTGACCAATCTGATCGAAGCCAACGCGCTCGTGATCCTGACGGATCAGGCTGGGCTGTATTCGGCCGACCCGCGCAAGCAGCCCGACGCCCGGTTCATCTCGCTGGCCAACGCCGGCGACCCGGCGCTGGAACTGATGGCGGGCGGCGCGGGCAGCAGCCTGGGCCGCGGCGGCATGCTGACCAAGATCCTGGCCGCCAAACGCGCGGCCGGCAGTGGCGCGCACACCGTGATCGCCTCGGGCCGCGAACCCAACATCCTGGAACGGCTGGCCGGTGGCGAGTGTATCGGCACCGAACTGCGTGCGTCCGTGCCGATGCTGTCGGCCCGCAAGCAGTGGCTGGCCGATCACCTGCAATTGCGCGGGCGCATCACCCTGGACGAAGGCGCCGCCAAGGCGCTGACCCGCGATGGCAAAAGCTTGCTGCCAATCGGCGTCACGGCCGTGGAAGGGGAATTCGAGCGGGGGGATGTGGTGGCGTGCATCGACGCTTCGGGCCAGGAACTGGCCCGGGGGCTGATCAATTATTCAGCCAGCGACACCCGGCGCATCATGCGCAAGGCGTCCAGCCAGATCGCCGCGATCCTGGGCAGCATGGAAGCGCCCGAGCTGATGCATCGCGACAATCTGGTGGTTCGGTAGGCAGACAAGCCGCACGCAGAAAATGCCGCGGCCACCCACCCCGCCCGGTTCACCGGAACAGGTCGGGCGCCGTCGCATCCGCGTAGCGCGTCCAGTTCCGCAAGCGGTAGACCAGGTCCTGCGGCCGCACGGCAGCCGGGCCGCCGCCGGTGCAGAACACACCATTGCGCAGCACCTGCTGGACCGAATCGTTGTCGATCGGGCGCCAGGCTTCCTGGTAAGGCCGCTCCCACCCCGTCCCCTTGCGCAGCGTGGCCACCGGCCGCCATTCCTTGCTGCGGCAGCGGATCGACTCGTAGCTGGCCGTTTCGGCACCCCGATCACTGACCTGGTACAGCGTGTAGCGCACAATCCCGCCGGGCGCCACGCCGACCGACCGCGGGTCGATCCCGAAATCGAAGGTACGGTTCTGCCGCACCGACATCGGTTCGATCGGCAAGGTGTCGGTCCTGGTCGGCACGGGCGGCAGCTGGGTCCGGAGTTCTTCCCAGCCCGCGTCGGGCAGCATCTTGTCTTCGTCCAGATCGTCGAGCAGATAGGTGCCCGGCTGACGCGGCGCGCCGCAAGCGGCCAGCCCGGCCACCAGGCCCACGGCGACTCCGGTCATGACCGCGCGGCGCAGCCAGGTGCGGCCCCGTGCGAAGTCAGGCGTATTCCCCGCGGCAGGCGCGGGTGTCCCAGCGTTCAAAAGCATCATTCGATTTCCGGCGCGCCGCTTTTCAGCAACGGTTGTTCTTCGGTTTGCGTGCGGCGATGCGTGCCCACGTGCTGGCGCAGATAGCGCGTTTCGTGGCTGCGGCGAAACAGCACGAGCGACAGCTCGTTCAGCGCCAGCGTGTACACATCGCGCTTGAATTCGATGACGGCGTCCAACGGGACCCAATAATCGCTCCAGCGCCACGCATCGAATTCCGGATGCGTGGACGCGCGCAGGCAGACATCACAGTCCCGGCCCAGCATTCGCAGCAGGAACCAGATCTGTTTTTGCCCCTTGTAGTGCCCTCTCCATTCGCGTCTGACGAAATGATCGGGCACGTTATAGCGTAACCAGTCTCGCGTTCTTCCCAAGATACGGACATGCTCGGGCTTCAAGCCCACTTCTTCATAGAGCTCGCGGAACATGGCTTGCGCAGGGCTTTCACCGTGCTTGATGCCCCCCTGCGGAAACTGCCAGGAGTGTTCGTTGATTCGCTTGCCCCAAAAGACCTCGTTACGTTGATTCACGAGGATGATGCCGACGTTGGGACGGTAACCTTCGCGGTCAAGCATGAGCCACCCCAGCGATTCTCATACAATTGAGTCGATTATAGGCCCGAGGGGGCCGAACCCACATTTACTCTCGTGAGCAACGCAATGCGCGCATCGCAGTTCCATATCAGCACGCTCAAGGAAGCGCCGGCCGAAGCCGAAATCGCCAGTCATCAATTGATGACCCGCGCAGGCATGATCCGCAAGTTGGCGGGCGGCATCTACAACTACATGCCCCTGGGCCTGCGCGTGATCCGCAAGGTCGAAGGCATCATTCGCGACGAAATGCAGCGCGCCGGCGCGCTCGAATTGCTGATGCCCCTGGTACAGCCGGCCGAGCTCTGGCAGGAAACCGGCCGCTGGGAACTCTACGGTCCGGAACTGCTGCGCATCAAGGACCGGCATGGCCGCGATTTCGTACTGCAGCCGACGTCGGAAGAAGTCATTACCGACATCGCGCGCAACGAGATCCACAGCTGGCGCCAGCTGCCCAAGAACTTCTTCCACATCCAGACCAAGTTCCGCGACGAACGCCGTCCACGCTTTGGCGTGATGCGCGGCCGCGAATTCACCATGAAAGACGCGTATTCGTTCGATCGTGATGAAGCGTCGGCGCAGAAGAGCTACGACGTGATGTACTCGGCGTACATGCGCATTTTTGAACGCATGGGCCTGACCTTCCGCGCGGTGGCGGCCGACACCGGTTCGATCGGCGGCTCGCGCAGCCATGAATTCCAGGTGATTGCCGATACCGGCGAAGACCTGCTGGTCTACAACCCCGACACGCAATACGCGGCCAATATCGAACTGGCCGAAGCGCCCTGCCTGATCGCGGAACGCGCCGCTGCGGCCCAGCCGCTGACCAAGGTGTCGACGCCAGGCGCCGGCAAGTGCGACGCCGTGGCCGAGATGCTGAAGCTGCCGCTGTCGCAGCAGGTCAAGACCCTGGCGATCGCGGTCGAGCCGGAAACCGCCGGCCAGCCGGTCGAGATCTGGGCCCTGCTGCTGCGCGCCGACCACGACCTGAACGAGATCAAGGCCGGCAAGATCGAGGGCCTGAAGCGCGGCTTCCGGTTTGCGACCGACGACGAAATCGTGGCGCACTTTGGCTGCCGCCCGGGCTTCATCGGCCCGATCGGCACGGCCAAGCCGGTCCGCACGATTGTCGATCGCACCGTGGCCAACATGAACGATTTCGTGTGCGGCGCGAACGAGGCCGACTTCCACTACACCGGTGCGAACTGGGGCCGCGACCTGCCCGAGCCGACCCTGGTGGCCGACCTGCGCAACGTGGTGGCGGGCGATCCGTCGCCCGACGGCAATGGCTCCCTGGCCATCCAGCGCGGCATTGAAGTCGGCCACGTGTTCTACCTGGGCACCAAGTATTCGTCAGCCCTGAAGGCGACCTACCTGGACGAAACCGGCAAGCCGGCCCTGCTCGAAATGGGCTGCTACGGCATCGGCGTGACCCGTCTGCTGGGCGCCGCGATCGAACAGAATCACGACGCCAAGGGCATCATGTGGCCGCGCGCCCTGGCGCCGTTCGAAGTCGTGATCTGCCCGGTGGGCTGGGGCAAGAGCGAAGCCGTGCGCGACGAGGCCACCCGCCTGTACGAGCAACTGCAGGCGCAGGGTGTGGACGTGCTGCTGGATGACCGCGACGAGCGGCCTGGCGTCATGTTTGCCGATTGGGAACTGATCGGCGTGCCGGTGCGCGTGACCGTGGGCGATCGCAGCCTGAAAGATGGCGTGATCGAACTGCAGGGCCGCCGCGACAGCGCTTCGGCCAAGGTCGAAGTGGCGCGCGGGCTGGAAGAGACGCTGGCCAAGCTGGCTGCCGCGGTGTAAGCAGCAGGCCGGGACGAAGTTGGGTCCCGGCCCCCGCTCCGCCTACTTCCCCAGCAGCGCGATCATGCGCGCCTGCATGTCGATGTCCGGGTACGGCCCCACGCCTGCCTGGACGTTGTCCCGCATGTGGTCAGGTTTGCCCGTGCCGGGAATGGCGCACGTGACCGCCGGGTGGGCCAGCACGAATTTAAGCAGCAGTTGCGCCCAGGACGTGCAGCCGATCTCGCCTGCCCACGATGGCAGCGACTGGCTGCCCAAAGACCGCAACAGCCCCCCGCCACCAAACGGCTGATTCACGATCACGGCCACGCCACGATCCGCCGCCAGGGGCAGCAGGCGCTGCGCGGCTGCGCGATCATCCAGCGCGTAGTTCAGCTGCACGAAATCGAGCTTTTCAGACTTGATGACGGCTTCGAGCTGCGCATGCGCGCTGGCGGTGTAGTGCGTCACCCCCAGGTAGCGGATGCGCCCTTCGGCCTTCCACGCGCGCAGCGTGGGCAGGTGCACCTTCCAGTCCACCAGATTGTGGATCTGCATGAGGTCAAGCTTGTCGTCGCGCAGCAGGCGCATGGATTCGCGCATCTGCGTGATGCCGGCCTCGCGGCCCTGCGTCCACACCTTGGTGGCCAGGAAGGCGCGGCCGTGGGCCTCGTTGGTAAAGCCGTCCATCAGGGCCAGCACGTCGCCGGTGACTTTTTCGGACGCGCCATACATGGGCGAACTGTCGATGACCGACCCGCCCGCATCGAACAGCACCTGGAGCACCTCGGCCAGCGGCGCGCGGTCTTGCGGCCGGTCGCCCACGTCAAAGGTGCGCCAGGTGCCCACGCCGATCACCGGCAGGTTCTCGCCACTGGAGGGGATACGGCGTTGCTGCATCTGCCCCTTGGCGGGCGCCGCGCCGGTGGCATCTGCCGATTGAGCCGCCGCCTGGTCGGGCGAAGGCGGTGGCGACGATGTGGCGCCCGATGCCGGATTGGCGCCGATCGACGGCGTCTTGGCCAATGGCGGAGGATCGACCCGGCCGGACTGCACCGCGGTTGCGGCATTGAGCGCGCGGGCCGCGGCGTCGGATGCGGCCGACGCGCGCGCCGTGCCGGGCACCAAGCCCAGCGAGCCTGCGACTGCCGCGCCCGCACTGGCCACGCCAAAACGCAGGAAGTCAGCGCGGGTCATCCGTGTATCGGGGTCGCGTCGCTGCGGGGTTCGCTTCATCGTGCCTCCTAATCGAACAGGCGTTGGCCGCGTGATCCCGGGCGCGTGATCAGCGCCACCCGACACGGCCCGCCACCCGGCCGTCGCCTCGTCACGCCACCCACCGCATCACTTCATGCCGGGCAGGCCCTTCATGCCCTTCAATGCCTTCATGCCGCCCATGGCCCGCATCATCTTGGCCATGCCGCCCTTCTTCATCTGCTTCATCATCGACTGCATCTGCTCGAACTGCGACAGCATGCGGTTGATTTCCTGCACCGGCACGCCCGAACCGGCCGCAATGCGCCGCTTGCGCGAGGCCTTGAGCAGTTCCGGCTTGGCCCGTTCCATTTCCGTCATGGAATTCAGGATGCCTTCCATGCGGCGGATCTGGCGCGACGCCTGTTTGCTGTCGACCTGCGACGCCGCCTGCGAAAACTGCGCGGGCAGCTTTTCCAGCAGCGAGCTCATGTCGCCCATGTTCTTCATTTGCGCGATCTGGGCGCGGAAGTCGTTCAGGTCGAACTTGTCGCCGGCCTTCATCTTCGCGGCGAGCTTTTGCGCCTCGTCGACGTTGATGGCTTTTTGCGCTTCTTCGACCAGCGACAGGATGTCGCCCATGCCCAGCACGCGCTGCGCCATCCGTTCCGGGTGGAAGGGTTCCAGGCCGGCCAGCTTTTCGGACACGCCCACGAACTTGAGCGGCTTGCCCGTCACGTGACGCACCGACAGCGCCGCACCGCCGCGCGCATCGCCGTCCAGCTTGGTCAGCACCACACCGGTCAGCGGCAGCGCTTCATTGAAGGCCTTGGCGACGTTGACGGCGTCCTGGCCCAGCATGGCGTCAACCACGAACAGGGTTTCGATCGGCTTGAGCAGGGCGTGCAGCGCACGGATTTCCTGCATCATGGCTTCGTCGATGCCCAGGCGGCCGGCCGTGTCGACGATCAGCACGTCATGGTGGTGGCGCTTGGCAAAGTCCAGCGCATTGCGGGCGATGTCTTCGGGCTTCTGGTCGGCCGACGACGGCATGAAATCGACGCCAGCCTGCGCCGCGACGGTTTTCAGCTGTTCGATAGCGGCCGGACGGTACACGTCGGCACTGACCACCAGCACTTTCTTCTTGCCCGACTTGTGGCCGTTCTGGCTGTGGCCGCCTTCGGCCAGCCAGCGGGCCAGCTTGCCGGTGGTGGTGGTCTTGCCCGAGCCCTGCAGGCCGGCCATCAGGATGATCGCGGGGGGCTGCTGCGCCAGCGACAGTTCGCTGGCATGCGGGCCCAGGTCGCCGCCCATCAGGGACGTCAATTCCTTGTGGACCACGCCGACCAGGGCCTGGCCCGGCGTCAGGCTGTTGGCGACTTCCTCGCCCAACGCCTTTTCTTTGACGCGCGACACGAATTCGCGCACGACCGGCAGCGAGACGTCCGCCTCGAGCAGCGCCAGGCGCACTTCGCGCAGCATGTCCTGGGTATTGGCCTCGGTCAGTCGGGCTTCGCCGCGCAGCGTCTTGACGACGCGCGACAGGCGGTTGGTAAGGTTATCAAGCATGACTGGGTTCGCTTACACTTCCATATGGATATGGGAATTGTATTGCACGCACTGGCCGCAGCCGGTTACGCCGTTTTGGCGGTAGTCGCCTGGCGCGCCGTTTCCTCGCACCCCGAAGCCCGGGCAGGCGCGGCCGAACGTGTCGGCCTGGCCCTGGTGCTGCTCGTCCATGGCATTGCCGTGCAACAAGGCATGCTGGGGGACGGCGACTTGCGCCTGGGATTTGCGCTGGGCGTGTCGGCGGCCTTGTGGATGGGGCTGGTCGTGTTCTGGGGGGAAAGCCTGTGGATCGCGATCGACGGCCTGCGCCTGTGGCTGATGCCGATCGGCGCCATCGCCACCCTGCTGGTGCTGCTGTTTCCCGATGGCCGGGTGATCGCCCATGCCGACAGCGGCTGGCTGCGCGTGCACCTGGCCATTTCGCTGTCGGCCTACGCCATGATCACGATCGCCGCGCTGCACGCCCTGCTGATGGCGTCGGCCGACCGCCGCCTGCATGAATTGTCGACCGACGCCGCCGTGCCGGCGACCCGCACGGGCCAGGTGCTGGCGCGGCTGTTCGACGCCATGCCGCCGCTGCTGATGCTGGAACGCCTGCTGTTCCGGCTGATCTGGGTGGGTTTCGTGCTGCTGACCCTGGCGGTCATGACGGGCATCATCATTTCGGAAGCCCTGTCGGGCAAACCGCTGCCCTTCGACCATAAAACGGTGTTCACGCTGCTGTCGTGGCTCACGTTCGGCCTGCTGCTGCTGGGCCGGCAGGTGTGGGGCTGGCGTGGCCGGATCGCGCTGCGCTGGACCCTGACCGGCTTTGCACTGTTGCTTCTTGCGTATACCGGCAGCCGTTTCGTGCTGGAAGTCATCCTTCACCGCTAAGCTGACAGATATCCCCGGCCGCCGTCCGGCGCGCCTGGTCCTGCATTCGCCCCCTTCCCTGCACCCTTCCCTGACCCTATGAGCAAGCTTCTTTTCTGGATCGTGATCATCCTGGTGGCGCTGGTGGTCGCGCGGCTCCTGGCGCAAAAAGCCGCCCGGGGCGCCCCGCCCACGCCGTCATCACGGCATCAGCACCCGCCGGGCACCCGGCCGGGCGCCAAAGGCAACGGCAACGGCACGGGAACCGAACTGATGGTGCGCTGCGCCCACTGCGGCATCCAGTTGCCCACCGATGAAGCCGTGCGGCGCAAGGGCTATAACTATTGCGGGCTGGCGCATTCGCTGCGCGGCCCGAAGTCCTGATCGAGCGTCACGATGGCGCAGTCTGATTTCCGCGACACGCAATGGCCCGACCCTGGCGGCACGCTGACGCCATCCCATACTGGCGGCCGGCTGGCGCAGGCCGAGGCCGCGGCTGCGCCCCTGTCCCAGTCCGACCCCCTGGGGCCGGTGGTTGCGGCCCCCGCCATCCTGGACCGGCATGGCTGGATCATCCACCCGGCCGTGCGCCACGCGCCGTCGCCCAACAGCGACGCCCGCCCGCCCGGCACCCAGGTGTCCCTGCTGGTGCTCCACAACATCAGCCTGCCCCCGGGCGAATTCGGCGGACCGTACGTGCGCGGGCTGTTTACCAACACCCTGGATTACACTGCGCACCCCTGGTTCGACCGCTTGCGGCCGCTGCGGGTGTCGGCGCACTTCGTAATCGGCCGGGACGGCGTGATCGTGCAGTTCGTGAGCACCGACCGGCGGGCCTGGCACGCGGGCGTCTCGTCGTTTCGCGGGCGGGACCGCTGCAATGACTTTTCGATCGGCATCGAGCTGGAAGGCACCGACACCCTGCCTTTCACTGCCGCGCAATACCGGTCGCTGGCCTGGCTGACGCCCGCGCTGCGCACCCGCTACCCGCTATGGGCCGTGCGGGGGCATGAACATATCGCGCCAGGGCGCAAGACCGACCCGGGCCCGGCCTTCGACTGGGGACGTTTTGCCACAGAAGCGGGTTGGGCGCTGCGGCAATTGCCCGCCTGAAAATTTTTTTCTGGCGCGTTCCGGCCGGCCGGAATCGTTGCGGAACGGGCTTCTCCAGCGGATTCTGGCTGGAATCCCTTGCCAATGATCGATGCCCGTCACAAAGCGGCGCAGTTCATGCGTTTGGAGGAGGTGACCCCGGTATTTTGCGTAGCCGCAAGCCGCTTTCGACAGCCGATAACAGGTTTGCCGCGCTTGATCAAGGGCACCTCGCACCACTACACTTAGTGCTATCGCTTCGAGACACCACTGCATCTAGTGTTTACAAGACGAATTTCGCACGTTCAAGCAGTACCCAATTTGCACGGTCAGTCGACCCGTATGTCGGAAAGGCCTCACCGCCCGGCGGTTAGGCCTTTCGCTTTACTACAAAGCCTTCGACGTGGGCGCCAGTACCTGTCCAGCCTTATCTCATAACCCGATCTTGAGCATCGACCTTCCCTGCTCACAGTCTTCGAGGAGCCACCATGCAACTATCCACGCCATCGGCCCAACCGGCCGCCGTGCCGCCCGCCACCAAGCCAGCCGCCCCGGCGGCCGAGTCCAAGGCGGTCTACAACGACCACAAGATCATCCGTCGTAACGGCAGCGTGGTCAGTTTCGAACCCGGCAAGATTTCTGTCGCGCTCACCAAAGCCTTTCTCGCCGTCAATGGCGGCCAGGGCGCTGCTTCCGCGCGTGTGCGCGAGCTGGTCGAGCAGCTGACCGGCCAGGTGGTGAACGCGCTCGTGCGCCGCCAGCCCAGCGGCGGCACCGTGCATATCGAAGACATCCAGGACCAGGTCGAACTCGCGCTGATGCGCTCGGGTGAACACGACGTGGCCCGCGCCTACGTGCTGTACCGTGAAAAGCGCGCCCAGCAGCGCGCCCTGATGCACACCGACGCCAGCCAGCCCACCTTGCACGTGACCGACAACGGCCGCCGCGTGCCGCTGGACCCGGCCCATCTGCATTCCGTGATCGAAGCCGCTTGCGTCGGCCTGACCGAGTTCGTGTCGGTCGACGGCATCTTCAAGGAAACGGTCAAGAACCTGTACGACGGCGTGCCTGTCGACGAGATCTTCAAGTCGGCCATCCTGGCAGCCCGTTCGCAGCTCGAAAAGGATCCGGCGTACAGCACCGTCACCGCGCGCCTGCTGCTGCACACGATCCGCAAGGAAGTGCTGGGTGAAGAAGTCGAGCAGTCGGCCATGGAAGAGCGCTACGCCGAATACTTCCCGACCTTCATCGCCCGCGGCATCGAAGGCGGCCTGCTGAACCCGGAACTGGCCAAGTTCGACCTGGACCGCATCGGCAAGGCGCTGGACGACAAGCGCGACCTGCAGTTCACCTACCTGGGCCTGCAGACCCTGTACGACCGTTATTTCCTGCACATCGAAGGCAAGCGTCTGGAACTGCCGCAGGCCTTCTTCATGCGCGTCGCGATGGGCCTGGCGATCGCTGAAAAAGACCGCGAGACCCGCGCGATCGAGTTCTACAACATCCTGTCGTCGTTCGACTTCATGAGCTCGACCCCGACCCTGTTCAACTCGGGCACGCTGCACTCGCAACTGTCGTCGTGCTACCTGACCACGGTTGCCGACAACTTGGAAGGCATCTACGACGCCATCAAGGAAAACGCGCTGCTGGCCAAGTACGCCGGCGGCCTTGGCAACGACTGGACCCCGGTCCGCGCGCTGCGCAGCCACATCAAGGGCACCAACGGCGAAAGCCAGGGCGTGGTCCCGTTCCTGAAGGTCGTCAACGACACGGCCGTCGCGGTCAACCAGGGCGGCAAGCGCAAGGGCGCGGTCTGCACCTACCTGGAAACGTGGCACCTGGACATCGAAGAATTCCTGGAACTGCGCAAGAACACGGGCGACGAACGCCGCCGCACGCACGACATGAACACGGCGAACTGGATTCCCGACCTGTTCATGAAGCGCGTGATGGAAGGCGCGGACTGGACGCTGTTCTCGCCATCGGACACGCCTGACCTGCACGACCTGGTCGGCAAGGACTTCGAAGCCGCGTACCTGGGCTACGAAAACAAGACGCAGACCGGCGAACTGAAGCTGTTCAAGAAGATGCCTGCGCTGAATCTGTGGCGCAAGATGCTGTCGATGCTGTTCGAAACCGGCCACCCATGGATCACGTTCAAGGATCCTTGCAACATCCGGTCGCCGCAGCAGCACGTCGGCGTCGTCCACAGCTCGAACCTGTGCACCGAAATCACGCTGAACACCAACGACTCCGAAATCGCCGTGTGCAACCTGGGTTCCGTGAACCTGGTGGCTCACCTGACGACCGGCGCCGATGGCAAGGTCACGCTCGACCACGACAAGCTCAAGCGCACCATCGACATCGCGATGCGCATGCTCGACAACGTGATCGACATCAACTACTACGCTGTCGACAAGGCCCGCAATTCGAACGCGCGTCATCGTCCGGTCGGCCTGGGCATCATGGGCTTCCAGGACTCGCTGCACATCATGCGCGTGCCGTACGCCTCGCAAGACGCCGTCAGCTTTGCCGACACGTCGATGGAAGCGGTCTGCTATTACGCCTACCTGGCCTCGACCCGTCTGGCCGAAGAGCGCGGCGCCTATCAGTCGTTCAAGGGTTCGCTGTGGGATCAGGGCATCCTGCCGAAAGACTCGGTGCAACTGCTGCGTGACGCACGCGGCGGCTATGTCGACGTCGACGACAGCGAGACGCTGGACTGGAACGCGTTGCGCACCCGCATCAAGGCCCATGGCATGCGCAATTCGAACTGCGTCGCCATCGCGCCCACCGCCACGATTTCCAATATCATTGGCGTATCCGCGTGCATCGAACCGACCTATCAGAACCTGTACGTGAAGTCGAACCTGTCGGGTGAATTCACCATCGTCAACGATTACCTGGTCCGCGATCTGAAGAAGCTCGGACTGTGGGACGAAGTGATGGTCGCCGACCTGAAGTATTTCGACGGCAGCCTGGCCAAGATCGACCGCGTGCCGGCCGAAATGCGCCAGCTGTACGCCACCGCGTTCGAAGTCGAACCCAGCTGGCTGGTGGAATGCGCCTCGCGCCGCCAGAAGTGGATCGACCAGTCGCAGTCGCTGAACATCTACATGGCTGGCGCGTCTGGCAAGAAGCTGGACGAAACCTACAAACTGGCATGGCAACGGGGTCTCAAGACCACCTACTACCTGCGCACGATGGGCGCGACCAGCGCCGAGAAGTCGACGGGCCGTGGCGGCGAACTGAATGCCGTGGCCAACGCGTCTTCCGCCGCGAACTCCGCCGCATCGGGTCAGCCGGGCCTGCCCGAGGCCGAGATCCTCGGCGCGGCATGCACGATGCGGCCAGGCGACCCTGGCTTCGAAGAGTGCGAAGCCTGCCAGTAAACCGCAACACAAGAATTTGGAGTGAATGACATGCTGTCCTGGGACGAAGACGTCGCAACCCCTACCCCCGCACGTGGCGCACGCCCCGCTGCGGGGGCGCCCCGGCCTGTCGACAGTTCGTTTGACGATGGCGCGCTTGCCGTGCCTGCCGTTGCGAACCCGGCCGCCGAGGCCCCTGCCGCCCACCGTGTGAACGTGGCCGACAAACGCATCATCAATGGCGAGACCGACGTCAATCAGTTGGTTCCGTTCAAGTACAAGTGGGCCTGGGAAAAGTACCTGGCCACGTGCGCGAACCATTGGATGCCGCAAGAAATCAACATGTCGCGCGACATCGCGCTGTGGAAGAACCCCACCGGGCTGACCGAAGACGAGCGCCGCATCGTCAAGCGCAACCTGGGCTTCTTCGTCACGGCCGACTCGCTGGCCGCGAACAACATCGTGCTCGGCACGTACCGCCACATCACCGCGCCGGAATGCCGCCAGTTCCTGCTGCGCCAGGCCTTTGAAGAAGCGATCCACACGCACGCCTATCAGTACATCGTTGAAAGCCTGGACCTTGATGAGTCCGAGATCTTCAACGCGTACAACGAAGTGCCGTCGATCCGCGCCAAGGATCAGTTCCTGATCCCGTTCATCGACGCGATCGCCGATCCCCACTTCAAGACCGGCACGCCCGAAGCCGACCAGACACTGCTCAAGTCGCTGATCGTTTTCGCATGCCTGATGGAAGGGTTGTTCTTCTATGTCGGCTTCACGCAGATCCTTGCGTTGGGCCGCCAGAACAAGATGACCGGCGCGGCCGAGCAGTACATGTACATCCTTCGCGATGAATCCATGCACTGCAACTTCGGCATCGACCTCATCAACACGATCAAACTGGAAAATCCTCACCTTTGGACACCAGAATTTCGTGAAGAAATCCGTGCACTCTTCCGCAAAGCTGTCGATCTGGAATACGCTTACGCCGAAGACACGATGCCGCGTGGCGTGTTGGGTCTGAATGCACCGATGTTCAAGTCGTATTTGCGCTTCATCGCAAATCGCCGGTGCCAGCAGATCGGAATCGAACCGTTGTTTGCGCAGGAAGAAAATCCCTTCCCGTGGATGGCGGAAATGATCGACCTGAAGAAGGAACGCAACTTCTTCGAAACGCGAGTGATCGAGTACCAGACCGGCGGTGCGCTGAACTGGGATTGATCTCACGATTGCGACAACGGTGTGATGTGCACCGTTGATTGAAGACGGCGCGAGTTGCGCCGTTGGAAGATACGGCGCCTTGTGCGCCCGAGCTGCGAAGTTGGATGCGTCAGACGCGAGCGGGAGAGGCACCTTGCCCCCGCACCCCGCGCACCATCGAACTTCGATGCGGCAGGCCGATCGGCCTGCGGCACAGCCGGGACACAAGGCGCCATTCGGCATACGGGAAACAGACCGTCTGCCAGGCCATTCGACATCGGCCGCACCGGATGCGGGTTATGTCGAATGGCTGTGTGCCTGATTCATTAGCGCAAACCGTGGCGCTGACTGGAGATCGTGTCCAGCAGCGGGGCTTGCGCCGATGAATAGCCCGTCAGGATGGTCCGAGCGGGTTTGTGTTCTGGGTCCCTGAACGTCTCGTAAAGGAGCAGACCATGGCGACAGCCAAGAAGGCCGCGAAAACGGCCGCAAAAAAACCGGCAGCCACTAAGGCGCCGGCGAAGAAAGTAGCGGTCAAGAAAGCCGCCGCGACGAAGGCACCGGCCAAAAAAGCCGCTGTGAAGAAAACTGCAGCTACCAAGAGTGCAGCGACCAAAGCTCCGGCAAAGAAAGCCGCAGTGAAGAAGACAGCAGCCACCAAGGCACCGGCGAAAAAAGCGCCCGCCAAGAAAGCCGCTGTAAAGAAAGTCGCAGCAAAGAAGGCCCCGGCCAAAAAAGCGCCTGCCAAGAAAGCCGCCGTAAAGAAAACGGCAGCCACCAAGGCACCCGCAAAGAAAGCCCCGGCCAAGAAGGCAGCAGTAAAGAAGGTCGCGGCCAAGAAAGCGCCTGCCAAGGCCCCCGCGAAGAAAGCCGCAGCAAAGAAGACGCCAGCCGCTAAAAAGGCTCCGGCGAAGAAAGCAGCTGCCACCAAGGCACCTGTGAAGCCGGCGGCCACGAAGGCGCCTGCAAAGAAGCCTGCAGCCAAGAAACCGGCAGCAAAGAAAGTCGCAGCGGCGCCCGCAGCCGACGCGCCCGCAGCAAAGACCGCAGCCAATCCGGCAGCCGCCGCTTGGCCATTCCCAACGGGCAGCCGTCCGTGAACGAATGATCGTCGCGCCTCTGGCGCGTCGATGCGAGCCCCACCCGGGCAGTCCGCCGGGTGGGGTTTTTTATTGGCTGCACGAAGCTGACATTTTGCTGACCTGCCCCATGCGAGGCGCAGCGACTCCGTGCGACAATCGACGCTCTGTTGATGGTCCGCCACTTGGGCGGGTTTACCGGAGCCACTGTCATGGGCGATATTGCCCGCTTTATCCTGAATATTCTCTTCACCCTGTTTGGCGCGGTGCTGCTGCTTCGCGTGTGGCTGCAAATGGCGCGCATGCCGCCGTTCAATACGGTGTCGCAAACCGTGTTCAAGGTCACGGACTGGCTGGTGATTCCGCTGCGCCGGGTGCTCGGCAGCCGCGGCGGCATCGACTGGGCTTGCGTGTTCGCCGCCTGGTTGTGCGCAGTGGTCTTCCTGTTTGCCACGGTGGCCGTGTCGGGCATCAGCCCGCTGGACTTCTTTCCGGAAGCCTTGTGGATCGCAGTGGTGATGGTCCTGAAGTGGGCCGTGAACCTGGTGATGTGGATCACGCTGTTGATGGTGATCATGTCGTGGGTCAACCCCAGCGCGCCTGCCATGCCGGTGCTGATCGCACTGACGGATCCGCTGCTGGCGCCCATCCGCCGCGTCATGCCGTCGCTGGGCGGGCTGGACCTGGCGCCCATCGTGCTGTTCATCCTGACGCAGGTCGCGTTGATGGTGATCGCGCGGATCGGACTCCCATTCCTGGGAATGTAGTCTCGGGAAGCGGAATGAAAAAAGGGAGACCCGAGGGTCTCCCTTTTTTATTGCAGCGTTGCTGAGGCGATCAGCGATGCGTGACGCGCGATGCGCCGCTGCCGCTCAACACACGCACCCGGTCGCCCACGTAGAACTGCTCGTCGGCTTCCTGCACGATCGACCGGATCTCGCCGCTTTCAAAGCGCACGGTCAATTCCAGGCCCTGCTTCTTTTGCACGCCGCCTTCAATGGCCTGACCCGCCAGGCCACCGGCAATCGCGCCGAGTACGCTGGTGATGATCGAGCCGCGGCCGCCGCCGATGGAGCTGCCGGCTACGCCGCCAACGATGGCGCCGCCCGCGGTGCCCACACCGCTCTGGCCACGGTCGATGGTCACCGGACGCACACCTTCGATCGTGCCGTAGCGAACGACCTGCTCGCGTTGGGTGGAGTTGCGGTCGTACACCGCGCCCGAGTTGCTTGCGCTCGTCCCGCCGCCCGCCGCGCATCCAGCCAGCGAGGCGACGAGGGTCAGCGCAGCTGCCATCACCGTCAGGCGGGCGCGGGGCGCGTTATGGAGGTTGGAACCACGTTGGGCTTGCATAGTATTTTTCCCTGCAGGTGACCGGCGTCAGGCAGCCGGCAAAACCGAATCATGTCTGTTTGACGTAGTTATACCTGCTAGGTTCGGTCAAATTGCCACAGTCCAGCCAGCCACCCCCTGAAAGGTGTGTCAAACGATAACAACTCAGGGCAGCGTCAGGCCATAGTGCTGCTGCAGCAGGGCCGAGATCTGTTCGCGTGTGGCGCTGTGATTCTGCGCGCCACGTTCGGCGATCTTGAGCGATCCCATCAGGCTGGCAATGCGGCAGCAATCGGCCCATCCCCAACCCAATGTCAGGCCGTACAGCAGGCCGGCGCGATAGGCGTCGCCGCAACCGGTCGGGTCCACCACTGCGGTCGCCCTGACGGCCGGGATATGCGTTTCGGCGCCGTCGGCCAGCAGGGTCGATCCCTTTTCACCACGCGTGATGATCGCGGCCTGCAGGGTCTTGGCAATGTCGGCCATGGAACGGCCGGTGCGCTGTTCGACCACCGTCGCTTCGTAGTCATTCACGGTAATGACCTGCGCCATCGTCAACATCTCTTCGATGTCGGCGCCGCTAAACAGCGGCATCGCCTGGCCCAGGTCGAAAATGAAGGGGATGCCGCGGGCATGCAGACGGCGGGCATGCGCGAACATGCCATCCTTGGCGTCAGGCGCCACGATGCCCCACACGCCTTGCGCCGCCGACAGATCGTTGCTGGCCGAATCGCCCATCGCGCCCGGATGGAAAGCCGTGATCTGGTTGTCGGACAGGTCGGTCGTGATGAAGCACTGCGCCGTGAAGGTATCGGGGATCACCTTGACGAACGACGTGTCGGTGCCCTGTTCCTGCATGCGCGCCAGGTAGTCGCCCGCGTCCTGGCCGACGGTGGCCACCGGCACGGGCTGGCCGCCGAGCAGGCGCATGTTGTAGGCCATGTTGCCGGCGCAGCCGCCATATTCCTTGCGCATCGACGGCACCAGGAAGGACACGCTGAGCGCATGCACCTGGTCAGGCAGGATGTGGTCCTGGAACTTGCCTTCGAAGACCATGATGGTGTCGAAGGCCACCGAACCGCAAATGATGACCGGGGATGTCTGGGGGCTGTGCATGGCGGAATGGGACCTGGCGGAATTCAAGGAAAGAAGGCGGCAACACGATAGCCGCTGGCACGCGCTTCCGTGGTGTCGATCGGAATGCGCAGCGAACGTTCTTGCCCCGCGGGGATCGGATCGGCCAGTTGCTGCGGCGGCAGGTAGGTGGACGGCAGCAAGACGCGCCGCGACACCACGGTTTCGGAAAAATCGGTCAACGACAGTTCAAGCGCGGGCCACGGTTGCGGATGCTTGGCGCGATTGCGCAGCGTGACCCGCAAGGCCAGGTGCCGCACGCCGGGGGTGGCGGACGACGCCGCTGCCGGGGTGCCGGTTTGAGCCGACGGGGCGATCGCGGTGGTGTCCGACGTGCCTGTTCCCGTGCTTGCGCCCGTGCCGGTGGCCGCGGCCCCGGTGGCGCCATCGGCGCCCGCCGCCGCTTCGGGCGACCAGGTTTCCAGCGCCGACGATTCGACCGTCAGTTGCCGCGGGTCGCGCGGGTAGCTGACCGTGCAATCGAGCTGCACGCAGGCCTTTTCCAGCGCGGGCCGCATGGCCGGGAACCACGTCGCCAATTCGGTGCGATACAGCCAGATGGACTGACCCAGCAGCGCCAGCACCGCCACGACAGCCAGGACGATCCAGACCCAGCGCCACGGCGACGGTTCGGCGTCGTCCGGCGTCCCCATGAAGCCGGGGGACGAGGGGTGCGGGGCGTCGGGGGTTACAGCCGGAGACGTGTGGGGAATGTCATCGGCATCGTCGTCGCGGAGGTGGTCGCGCGGGTTGTCGCGCGTGTCGTCGCGCGTGTCATCGTGCGTGTCGCCAATGACAAAGTGCGGTTCACGATCGTCGCGCGCCAGCGGTGGCGTGCCGAACGTGGGTTCGGTCGTGCGCAGGCGCGGTTCGGACGGTGTGGTTGTCGGTGATGACGCCGCTGCGGCTGTGGACGTGACCGGGCCGAACGTGGGCTCGGTCTGGCGAGAGACGGGATCGTTGCCACGGCGCGGGGCGTCGGCAGCCCCCATCGACGGCTCGGACGTGCGCAACGTCGTGTCGCCAAAGGAAGGTTCGGTACCGCGTGGCGACGGATCCGGGCGTTCGAACAGGGGCTCGACGCTGCGTGGTGGAGCCGTGCGTGGCTCAAACGCGGGTTCGTCGCTGCGCGATGGCGTGGCGCGGGTATTGAACGTCGGTTCGTTGGCCCGTAGCGAGGCCATCTGCGGATCGAAGGTTGGCTCGTTGGCGCGCAGCGACGGTTCCGTGCCCCGCAAACCAGTGTGTGCGCTTGCACCCGACTCGCCCGCCCACACGGACGGCTCGGTGCGGCCCGACGCGGCGCCTTGCCCCAGCGCGGCACGCAAGTGCGCGGCCGATGCAGCTTCGGTATCGGCGCGGAAGGTGGGGTTCGGGACAAACGGGCCCGGCGCGGCAGACGCCGTGTCCGGTTCTGGACGAACCGGCGGTGCTGAAGGCGCCACCGATGCAGTCCGTACCGGCGCGGCTGGCGCCGCAGCCAGCACAGGGGCCGGCACAGGGGCCGGCACAGAGGCCTTCACAAACGTCGGCGCAACCGGTTGCGATTCCACCGGCAAGGCCGCCCGCCGGGCGGCATCGGCCGCCGGATACAGATCGGGCACCGGACCGAAGCTGGCCGCATCGTCCCGCGGCAGCGCTATCCCGCCGCCCGCGAATCCCGGCGCGGCAGGCGCAGCCGCATTGCCATCGGCCGGACTGGGCGCACGCGGCACCCGCGTCCGCAACACGGCCGGATGGTCTTCGATCGGGTCCGGCGCAGGCGGCGCGGGCTGGGCCGAATGCGGTTCGGCCACCGGGGCCTGCGCCGCCACCGGCGGTTCCACCGGCGCCGGCGTGGCCGGCACGTCGATCTCGATCAGCGACGCATGGCTGTCGAACGGCGTGGAACACACGCCGCAACGCACCCAGCCTTCACGCAGCTTGATCTGGTCGCGCACCACCCGAAACGTGGTGCCGCACTTTGGACAGCGGGTTGCCAGCGCCATGATCGCGCTCAGCTGGCCTGGGTGGTGCGCTGCCCGTGCAGGCAGACCCAACCGTCAAGCGAACGCCAGACGCTGAGCTGTATCCACGGCGCATAGAAGGCCGCCACTTCATCGGCCTGGCGTTCCAGGACGCCCGACAGCACCAGATGGCCGCCATCGACCACGCGCTCGCACAGCATGGGCGCCAGCACTTTCAGGGGATTG
Source organism: Pigmentiphaga litoralis (assembly GCF_013408655.1). NCBI lineage: Bacteria > Pseudomonadati > Pseudomonadota > Betaproteobacteria > Burkholderiales > Alcaligenaceae > Pigmentiphaga > Pigmentiphaga litoralis. Next base: position 54,864 of record NZ_JACCBP010000002.1, on the reverse strand, counting down.
GACAGGATATTGGCGACAACCACATCGGCATGCCAACCCGGCAGCATGTCGGGCAGACCAACTTCGATCACCACGTCGTTGGCCGACGCGTTGTCTTGCGCGGATTGCACCGCTTGCGGGTCAATGTCGATGCCGACGGTATCACCCGCGCCCAGCTTGCGGGCGGCGATCGCCAGGATGCCGGACCCGCAGCCGTAATCCAGCACGCGCTGGCCGGCCTGCAGATGCCGCGCCAGCCACGACAGGCACAGGTGCGTGGTGGGATGGCTGCCCGTGCCAAAGGCCAGGCCCGGGTCGAGCCGGATGGAAATGGCATCGCCCAGTTCAGGCACTTCATGCCACGACGGCACGATCCAGATCCGGTCGTCGATCGAAATGGGGTCGAACTGCGATTGCGTCAGGCGCACCCAGTCGGCGTCGGGCACGTCCCGCAACGACCATTCGGGCACGTCGGTGATGCCCGTGGCGGCGCAGGCCGATTCCAGCATCAGGGCCGGATCCTCGCCGTCGGGCAACAGCGCGACAACACGGTTCCGGCTCCAGGCCTGGGTGGTGGGTTCAAGGCCGGGCTCGCCGAACAGCGGCTGCTCGGCCTCGGTACCGAAGTCGGCGTCTTCGACGGACACCGAGAGGATGCCCGCGTCGAGCAGCGCGTCGGACAGGGCTTCCGCCAATTGCTCGGGACAATCGAAGACGAGTTCACGCATGGGGCGATCTTATTCCGGACGCTGCGACAGACGGTGTTCCAGGTAATGGATGTTGGTGCCGCCTTCAATGAAGCGGGCATCCTGGAGCAGTTCGCGGTGCAGCGCGATGTTGGTGGAAATGCCTTCGACCGCCATTTCGGACAGCGCGATACGCATGCGGGCAAGCGCCTGCTCGCGCGTGTCGCCGTAAGAAATGACCTTGGCGATCATCGAATCGTAGTTCGGCGGCACGAAGTAGCCAGCGTACACATGCGAGTCGACACGGATGCCAGGGCCGCCCGGCACATGCCAGTTCAGGATGCGACCTGGGCTGGGCGTGAAACGGAAGGCATCTTCGGCGTTGATCCGGCATTCGATGGCATGGCCACGGAAGACGATGTCGCGCTGGCGCAGGCGCAGCTTTTCGCCGCAGGCGATGTAGATCTGTTCCTGCACGAGGTCGACCCCGGTAATGGCTTCCGTGACCGGATGCTCCACCTGGATCCGCGTGTTCATTTCAATGAAATAGAACTCGTTGTTTTCGTACAGGAATTCGAAGGTACCCGCACCGCGATAGCCCATCTTGCGGCAGGCGTCGGCGCAGCGATCGCCGATCCGGTCGATCAGGCGGCGCGGAATGTGCGGCGCCGGCGCTTCTTCAATGATTTTCTGGTGGCGGCGCTGCATCGAGCAATCGCGCTCGCCCAGCCACACGGCGCCACGCTGGCCGTCGGACAGCACCTGGATTTCCACATGGCGAGGGTTCTCAAGGAACTTCTCCATGTAGACCTCGGGGTTGTTGAACGCGGCGCCCGCTTCGGAACGGGTCATCGTCACGGCGTTCAACAAGGCCGCTTCGGTGTGCACCACACGCATGCCACGTCCGCCACCGCCACCCGCCGCCTTGATGATGACGGGATAGCCGACCTTGCGGGCGATCTGGATGATTTCTTTCGGGTCTTCAGGCAGGGCGCCTTCGGAGCCGGGCACGACCGGCACGCCGGCAGCGATCATGGCCTGCTTGGCACTGACCTTGTCGCCCATCAGGCGGATCGTTTCGGGCTTCGGACCGATGAACACGAAGCCGCTCTTTTCGACGCGTTCCGCGAAGTCGGCGTTTTCGGAAAGGAACCCGTAACCCGGGTGGATCGCTTCCGCGTCGGTGACTTCGGCCGCGGAAATGATCGCGGGCATGTTCAGATAGCTTTCCCGCGACGGCGCGGGGCCGATGCAGACCGACTCGTCGGCCAGCTTCACGTACTTGGCCTCGCGATCAGCCTCGGAATGGACGACCACCGTCTTGATGCCCAGCTCGCGGCACGCGCGCTGGATACGCAGGGCGATTTCCCCGCGATTGGCGATCAGGATCTTCTCAAACATGATGAACGGATGTCCTGAAAACGTCGGGGCGTGCGGTCTGGCCGCGTCCTGGCGGCCAGCGCCACGCGGGCGCGCGCGCCCCGACAGATACATAATTGCGGCGCCGCATCGCCCCAGGCGTCATGCGGCGCGGAAGGCTGACCGGAATCAGCCGATGATGAACAGCGGTTGGCCGTATTCGACCGGCTGGCCGTTCTCGACCAGGATTTCCTTGATCACGCCGGACTTGTCGGCTTCGATCTCGTTCAGCAGCTTCATCGCTTCGATGATGCACAGCGGGTCGCCTTCCTTGACGGTCTGACCCACTTCGACAAACACCGGCGAGCCGGGGTTGGGCGCGCGGTAGAACGTGCCGACCATGGGCGACTTCACGGCGTGGCCCGTGGGGGCCGGGGCCGGAACCGGTGCGGCTTCGGCAGCAGGCGCGGCGGCGGGCGGTGCGGCCTGCGGCGCGACGGGGTAAGGCTGCACGCCGGACATCACGCCAACCTGCCCACCCTGCGCAAATTTGACGATACGGACCTTGCCTTCGCCCTCGGTGATTTCCAGTTCGGCAATACCGGACTCGGCAACGAGGTCGATCAAGGTTTTCAGCTTTCGGAGATCCATGGATGGTTCCCTAACAAAATTCTTTTTAGTGCGTCAGTGCGTAGCGCACTGCCGCTTCGTAGCCATCGGCACCCAGCCCGGCAATCACACCCACGGCCAGATCGGAAAAGTAGGAGTGATGCCTGAACGCTTCCCGCTTGTGGACGTTCGACAGGTGGACCTCGATGAACGGGAGGCCCACGGCTGCCAACGCATCCCGAATACCGACACTGGTATGCGTGAACGCCGCCGGGTTGATGACGATGAAATCGGTCCCATCATCCCGCGCAGCCTGAATGCGATCGATCAGCGCGCCTTCATGATTGCTCTGATAAGAGGCGGTCACCGCGCCGCTGGTCTGCGCAAGCGCAGCCAGGCGGGCATCGATGTCGGCCATCGTCGTCGACCCGTAGATACCGGGTTCACGGGTGCCGAGCAGATTCAGGTTCGGGCCGTGCAAGACGAGGATGCGTGTGGCCATGGTGCCTGTAAGCGAGTCAGAAGGGCGCGATTTTTACGCGAATCACCCTACATTGTCCATCAAGTGTAACCAAAACGCGGATTTTTCTTGCCTGGGCGGGTCAGAAACGTCCTGCCGCTGCCACGTCAGGCTCCGCGCACGACCGAACGCAAAGTATCCACGTGGATCCGCCCGGCGTATTGATGGATAAGCGCGCCTTTTTCGTCGATCACGACGGTAAAAGGCAGCCCGCCGCTGGTATTGCCCAATTCACGGGCCAATTCGGTGCCGACGTTGCCGGCGACCAGCAAGGGGTAGCGCACCGCGACCTTTTCAACAAATCGCTTCATGTTGGCGGCTGAATCGATGCCGATGCCAATAAATTGCGCCGTATCCTTGAGTTCAGCCTGCAAGGCGTCGAGTTCGGGCATCTCGTCCACGCAGGGCGCGCACCAGGTTGCCCAGAAATTGACCACCAGCGGCCGTCCTTGCCACTGGGACAAGGCCTGCTCGGTACCATCCAACGCGGCCAGCCGCTGGGCAAACAGGATATTCACGGCCTTGTCGCCTGCGGCGCCCGGGGCATAACGCTGCCAGGCCAGTGTGCCGCCGGCCACCGCGGCCAAGGCGCCGACACCGGCAAAGGTCAACGCACGTCGGCGATTCATTCGTCATCTCCTGAAGGCGTGGCGGTCTCGTTGATGAGCCGTTCAAGCGCCTTGGCATTGGCGCGTTCAGGGCGCCCGTCGGCCCCCGTACGCAGTGCGCCGCGCAGGGCGTGGCTGTCGTAGATGCTCAGGACCACGCCTTCGTCCTGCCACATGAAGTACAACGCTTCGACCATCTTCCGGCCACCACGAAAATCCGGGCGTTCACCCACTTCGTACTGGATGCCATGGTTGATCAGGTAGATCTCGACTTCCTTGGAAGAGTCGACAAAGCACTGCAGATAGATATCGGAATGCTCCCCCGCCGTGCCGGTCCACACCGGACCCACCAGGTACGGACGGAAGATGGCCAGCCGTTCCATGACCGACAGCGCGACCTGACGCAGGCGAGCCAGCCGCATCGGCTGCGTGTCGCCCATATACAAGGCCTGGTACTCGCGCACCTCGGTCTCGATCTCGTCGTTGTCGGGCAGGAGGTCGCCACGCGGAAGGGTGCCCGGCCCCACCAGCTGCTTGATCGCCTTGCGTTTGGCCGTGCTGTAGTCCAGCCCGTCTTCGGCGATCATGCGGGCCGCCGCCGCGGCGATTTCCTGGCGCAAAAAGGGGTGCGTCATGATTGCTCCAAGAATGCGACCTCTCATGATACTTCCTGAGCGCTGCGCCAACATGCCGCCGCCTGGACGTCTTGCGCCTTGTTACCCTCCGGCCGATCGCCTGCCCTGCCGCCGTCCGGTGGCGCTGCATGGACAGTTTTGCCCTGCCCGGATGGGGGCTCGCGGCGCAAGACGCTCTACAATCCCCCTCCCTAACCTGATACGCGCCGCACCGCGCGGACTTCCGGACATGCACCTACACATCCTTGGCATCTGCGGCACCTTCATGGGCGGCCTGGCACTGATCGCCCGGGCGGCCGGCCACCGGGTGACCGGTTGCGACGCGGGCGTCTATCCGCCCATGAGCACCCAGCTGACCGAACAGGGCATCGACCTGATCGAAGGCTTTGGCGCCGACCAGATCGCGCTGCGGCCCGACCTGTTCGTGATCGGCAACGTGGTGACCCGCGGCAACCCGCTGATGGAAGCGATTCTTGACGCCGGGCTGCCCTATACGTCGGGCCCGCAGTGGCTGGGCGAGCATGTGCTGGCCGGCCGCCATGTTCTGGCCGTGGCAGGCACGCACGGAAAGACGACCACGACAGCGATGCTGGCGTGGATCCTGGAACAGGCCGGACTGGCGCCATCGTTCCTGGTGGGCGGGGTGCCGCAGGACTTCGGCATGTCCGCGCGGCTGGGCACCACCCCCGCCCCGGGCGCGGCGGGGCGCAACGTGTTCGCGATCGAAGCCGACGAATACGACACCGCGTTTTTCGACAAGCGGTCGAAGTTTGTCCATTACCGTGCGCGCACAGTAGTGCTCAACAATCTGGAATACGACCACGCCGATATCTTTCCGGATCTTACGGCGATCGAAACCCAATTCCATCATCTGGTCCGCACCGTGCCCATGTCGGGCCGGATCATTGCCCCGACGCACACGAGCGCGATCGACCGTGTGCTGGCCCGGGGGTGCTGGTCGGACACCGTCACCTTCGGTGCCGACGCCGACTGGCAGGCTGGCGCCGAACAGGATGACGGCGCGTTCGAAGTTGCCCTGCGTGGATCCCCGGTGGGTACGGTGCGATGGGCGTTGAGCGGCGCGCACAACCGGATGAACGCGCTGGCGGCGATTGCCGCGGCCGATCACGTCGGCGTGTCACCCTCCGAGGCCACTGCGGCGCTGAGCCGCTTTGCCGGGGTCAAACGCCGCATGGAATTGCGGGGCACGGTAGCCGACATCCGTGTCTACGACGACTTTGCGCATCACCCCACCGCGATCGAGACGACTGTGGCGGGATTGCGCCGCCGCATGCCGTCCGGCCGTATCCTGGCCGTGCTGGAACCGCGTTCCAACACGATGAAACTGGGCGCCATGAAGGCGCAATTGCCGGCGTCGCTGCATCAGGCCGACCAGGTCTATTGCTACGGCGCGACCGACGGCAAGCAGGCGCTGGGCTGGTCCGCGGCGGACGCCCTGGCGCCCCTGGGCAACAAGGCCCAGGTGTTCTCTGACCTGCAGGCGCTGGTGGCGGCGGTGTCGGCAGACGCCGCGCCGGGCGATCACGTACTGGTCATGAGCAATGGCGGATTTGGCGGCGTGCACGGCAAGCTGCTGGCGGCGCTGGCGGCGCGGTTCGATGGCGGCTCGGTGCAAGGTGCCGTCGGGGCGGTGGGGACTGCGGATGTCCCAGATCCGACGCGTCCCGCGGCGTCTTCTGCCAAAGGATCGCAGCCATGATCCTGTATCTGCACGGATTCCGCTCATCGCCCGAATCGTTCAAGTCGCGGCTGCTGGCGCAGGTCCTGGCCGCGCAGGGGCGCAGTGATGAATGGGCCTGCCCTGCCCTGTCCGCCAGCCCGCGGCGTGCCGTCGAACTGGCGGAATCGCTGGCGGCCGACCTGCAGCGCCGGGCCGGCGTGCGCCAGTCGGCCGACCGTCCGCGCCCCGGCCTGACCATTATCGGATCGTCGCTGGGCGGCTACTATGCCACCTGGCTGGCCGAACGCCTGGGGTGCCGCGCCGTGCTGCTCAACCCGGCTGTCCACGCCGCGCGGGACCTTGCCACGCAAGTGGGCGAACACACCTCTTACCATGACAACCAGCCCTTCGTGTTCACGCCGGCGTACGTCGACGAACTGAAGGCCATGGAAGTCCCGCGCATTACCGACCCTGACCGCTACTTTCTGGTGGCCGCGACGGGCGACGAAGTGCTCGACTGGACTGAAATGCGCGATTTCTACGCCGGTGCGCGCCAACGCATCATCGAAGGCAGCGACCATGGCATCGCCGATTTTGCGACCTGGCTGCCTGAAGTACTGGCCTTTGCCGATGCCCCGCATCCGCATGCCCCCCATGACGAATAACGCGCCGCTGGCGCAGCAGGATTGTTAGCAATGCATGTCTTATACGAGGATGACGGCGGTTTCAAGGCGGCCACCCTGCTGAGCGAGACCGACGCCAGCCTGCAGGTCGAAGCCACCTCCGGCAAACGCAGCAAGATCAAGAAAACCGCCGTCATTCTGCGGTTTGAAAAGCCGTCGCCCGACGCGCTCGTCAAGGAAGCCGAGGCTGCCTCGGGCGACCTCGACCTGGAATTCCTGTGGGAATGCGCGCCCAAGGAAGACTTTGACGTGCCGGCCCTGGCCGAAGAATATTTTGGCCACAAGCCCGGCCCGGTCGAACAGGCCGCGCTGCTGTTCCGCCTGCACGGCGCACCGGTGTATTTCCATCGTCGCGGCAAGGGCAAATTCCGTCCGGCGCCGCCCGACATTCTGGCCGCCGCGCTGGCCGCGGTCGAAAAGAAGAAACGCCAGGCCGAACAACAGCAGGCCTGGGCCGACGAAATGAAGGCGGGCACGCTGCCCGACGCCATGGCGCGCATGGCCGAGATCCTGCTGTTCAAGCCGGACAAGAACACGCAAGAGTGGAAGGCCTTTGATATGGCCTGCACGCAGATCCAGATCCGTCCGGACCGCCTGCTGCTGAATCTGGGCGCCTTCCCCAGCGCCCTTGCGATCCACAAGCGCCGCTTCCATGGCGAGCATTTCCCGAAAGGCACGGCGTTCGCGCCCGTGACCGTGCCGCCCGTGCCCACCGAATTGCCGCTGGCCACGGTCGACGCGTATTCGATCGACGACGTCACCACGACCGAAATCGACGACGCCCTGTCGGTGGAAACGCTGGCCGACGGCAACGTGCGCGTGGGCATCCACATCGCCGCGCCGGCCCTGAGCGTGACCCGCGACAGCCCGCTCGACCTGCTCGCGCGCGGCCGCATGTCCACCGTCTACATGCCCGGCGAAAAGATCCCGATGCAGCCGGACGAGGTCATTGCGGCGTTCTCGCTCGACGCCGGCAAGCCCGTGCCGGCGCTGTCCTTGTACGTGACGGCCGACCCCGCTACCGGCGACGTGATTGCGAGCGAGACGCGCATCGAACGTGTCGTCGTCAAAGAGAATTTGCGGCACAACCTGCTGGACGAGTCCGTCAGCGAAGCCGCCCTGGACGACCCCGCGTCCGACCTGCCCTACGCCGACCTGTTCCGCCCGCTGTGGAACCTGGCGCAGAAGCTGTCCGCCAAACGGGACGCCGTCCGCGGCCGTCCGGAACTGAACAACCGCGTCGACTTCAGCTTCTATGTCGATGGCGACCCCGACCTGCCCGACGAGGCGACGGTTCGCATCGTGCAGCGCAAGCGCAATGCGCCGCTGGACCGCATGGTGGCCGAGTACATGATCCTGGCCAACAACCTGTGGGGCGGATTGCTCGCCAGCTGCGGCGTACCCGGCATCTACCGGTCGCAGCAGATGGGCCGCGTGCGCATGAGCACCGTGGCCGCGCCGCACGATTCGATCGGCGTGCCGCAATACGCCTGGTGCACGTCGCCGCTGCGGCGGTATGTCGACCTGGTCAACCAGGGCCAGCTGCTGGCCGCGGTGGAACACGGCGTGTCGGCGCGCCTGGTGGCGCCCTTCAAGCCGCGCGAAGCCGACCTGTTCGCCATCATCAGCAACTTCGATGGCAAGTATTCGGCGTACTCGGACTTCCAGCAGCAGATGGAACGCTTCTGGTGCCTGCGCTGGCTCAAGCAGGAAGGCGTCACCCGCGCCGAGGCCGTCGTGCTGCGCGAAGACGCCGTCCGCCTCAAGGACGTGCCGCTCTTCACGCGGGTCGGCGGCCTTCCGGCGCTGCAGCGCGGCCAGACCGTCCTGCTCGACATCATGGGCAGCGACGAGCTCGACCTGGAACTTGACTGCCGCTTTGTGGAAGTGGTCCAGACCGAAGCCCTGGAAGCCCCTGAAGAGGAGCCCCTGCTCGTCGACACCGACGTGGAACTGGCCACCGGCGACGTCAGCCCCGACGCCGTCGCCGAGACCGCCGAAGTCGAAGCCGCGGATGGCCCGGATGCCAACGATTTGCCGTTGGACACGGCGGGAGCCAGCGAACCGCCGCTGGATACGTCAGCGGACAGCGAACCGTCCGCACCGCCGCAATGACAAAGGGTGCCGAAAGGCACCCTTTGTCAGATCATGCCGCGACATCCTGCCGGCTGCGGATAAGGCGCAGCACGCTATTGCCCAGCCGCGCATGGTGACTGCGCGTCGCGTTGTACGCCCCTTCGCAATCGCCGGCCAGAATCGCCTGGACAATGGCGGCGTGATCATCGTGAGAGATCTGTAGCCGGTCGTCGACCTGCGACTGAGCCTGGCGAAACGGAGCAAGCCGCTCGCGCAGATCGGCCACCATTCCGGTCAGCACATCGTTGTGCGCGCCCACCAGAATCAGATTGTGGAATTGCCGGTTGTTGGCCAGGTAGGCTTCGATATCGCCCTCCCGGCTGAGCGTTGTGCTTTGCTCGAAAATGAATTCGAGTTCCTTCTTCTCCATGGCTGTCATGCATTCGGCGGCGCGGCGGGCACAGAGCGCTTCCAGCTCGCAATCTGCTTCCAGAAGCTTGGCCAGTTCACCGACGCCGATGCGCGCGACCACCACCCCGCGCCGAGGCACGACTTCGACCAGCCCCTTGCTTCCCAACTCCCGCAGCGCTTCGCGGATCGGCGTACGCGACACCTCGAATTTTTCAGCCAGCACCCGCTCTTCGAGTTTCGCGCCCGGGGGGTAGGTGCCATCGACAATCTGTGCAGCGAGCAGTTTGGAAAGTTTGGACGAGATGGTGGACATGACTGCCTGGGTTAAGCCTGACCGCCCGCGCGAAGGTCCGGGCGCGGGCGTGGACCCTGAAAGATACACGATCACGCAGTGCGCATGAAATCGAGGATCTCGCGTCCCAGCAGCTCTTCACCGCTGTCGAAATGCGCCACGATCGACGTGTGATTGTGTTTGCGCATCTGCAGGAATCGAGGCACCTTGCCGCGGGCTTCGCACAGGCTCTGCACGAAGGCGACCCCGTACAGATCCAGATACGGGTTTTCGTATTCGGCAATGACGACCATGACCGGCAGGTCGCAATGGGCAGCGTGGGTGGCCGGCGAACGCAGCGCGTACGTCGAGGCATCGTCGCCGAAATAGGCCTGCACTGCCTTGGCGTTGGGATTGCCGTCCAGCACGTCCGCCTGCAACCGGCCACTGATCAGAATGGCGCCGCAGACTTCGGCCGCCGCGCGGCGTGGATGGTTCGGGTCAAAACAATAACTGGCGACGTGCGTGCCGCCCGCCGAATGGCCGATCAGGAACACCCGGCGCGGGTTGCCTCCGAACGAGGCAATGTTGGCCACGACCCAGTCCACGGCCGACGCAACGTCTTCTGTTCCGCCAGGAAATGGTGCCTCGGCCGCCAGCCGGTATTCGACATTGACGGCCACGCATCCCTGGCGCGCGAACCACCAGCACACGTTGTCGTAGATATGGCCGTTCGAACTTTTGGCGCCACGGATGAACGCGCCGCCATGCACAAAGACGACCACGTCGGCGTCTTGAGCTCCCTCAGGCTGGAACACGTCCAGCACCTGTCTGGCGCTTGCGCCATACGCCAGGTCTTTATGCATCGTCATGCCCTCTTTGGGCGTCGCCGACACCAGAGGCGTGTAGGCATTGAACACGACATCGCGAAACCCGTTGATGTCGGTTCCCCAAATCGGGCCAATCGATTCCAGCAAGGCCGCCTGGTCGGCCGGCAAACTGCCTAGCGGTTCAAGCGGATTGATGACGCGGGTGGAATCAATCGATGGCATTGGCGGTTTCCAGGCTTTCAAGAAGGGAAGCCCGGCGCATATAGCGGCGGGCGGACTCTGGATTGGAAGCCGTGCGGCGCAGTTCGTCAAACTTGGCCAGCCGGCTGGCAGGATCCTTTTCTTCAAGCAGCTTTTTGTTGGCAATGGTCTGCGCCTGCACGAACGACACCGCAGCATGGCGGCGTTGACGGCTGTACAGGTCCAGATGTGCGCCGTCCACACCGTGCAGCAGCACATCGGTCAGCTTGCCCGCCAGATTGATCGCATCATGGATCCCGCCGTTCATGCCCATGCCGCCGATGGGATTATTGACATGCGCGGCGTCCCCCACCAGCAGAAGGCGGCCGCGATGGAAGGTCTGGGCCACCCGCTGGCTGACGTTGTAGACATTGACGTAGGCCACGTCGTAGCGCCCGGCCTTCGGAAAGAACTTTTGCAGCCGGGCTTCGATACCGTCGGGGCTGAGCGCTTCGGCTTCCGACTCATCCGACCGGGTGGGGAAGATGGCGCGCCACAGCCCGGCGCCGTCTTCACCGCGTACCTTGAACAGATTGCACCATTCGTCGGGATCGGAAAAATAGTTGCGGTACGCGTAGTCCGGATGGCCCGATTGAAAGTCGAAGTCGGTGGCGATCTTGATGAAGCGTTCCTGATAGGTGAACCCTTCGAACGCGATGCCGGCCGCCTTGCGCACGGTGCTGCGGCCGCCGTCCGCGCCGATCAGATACGCACCCGAATGACGCTCGGGACCATCAGGACCGTCGACTTCGATGTCCACGCTACCGTCGTGCTGCACCACCGACCGCAGGCGATGCCCATAACGCACGTCGAAGTCAGATTGATCGGCGTAGGTTTGCGCGATGTCATGCGTCAGCTTGTATTGCTCATACTGCAGCACGTAGGGAAACCGGAAGACATCGCGCATCGTCGACAGATCGAATTCGGCGATCAACGCGCCACTGACCCGATCACGGTACTGATAGGTCTCCGACACCAGGCCCCGCGGCACGATGGTCCGGGTCACGCCCAGGTCGTCGAGCATGTCCAGCGTGGTGGGGTGCAGCGACGCCGCCCGCTGATCGTGGACCGGGCCGGCTTCCTGCTCGAACACAGTGACGGGAATGCCTTGCCGATGCAATGCCAGGGCACACACCATGCCGACCGGCCCGGCGCCGACGATCAGGACGCGCTGGGGTTGTCCATGCTTCATGCTGTTCATCTCCTGACTGCTCTCATGGCACCGCGCCCTCACTCGGGTGTGATGCCTGCTTGTTCAGCGATGGGTTTCCAGGTCGCGATGTCGTTCTGGATACGCCGCGCAAAAGCCGCTTTGGCTTCGGGCAACGGGGTAATGCCAGCGTCTTCAAGGCGCTTCTGGAACTCGGGCGACGCATGCGCCGCCATCACGGCTTCGGCGATCCTGTCGACGATGGCGCTGGGCATCGCGGCAGGTCCGACCAGGCCGTTCCACGTTTCGACCGGTTGGGCATCGGGAAAGAGTTCGGAGACCGTGGGCACGTCCGGCAACTGCCGGATGCGCGACTTGCTCGACACCGCCATCAACCGGACCTTGGCGTTGTTCGCATAAGGAAGCACTTCCGACAGGTTTCCCGAATACAGATCGGTCTGGCCGCTCAGCACGTCCGCCAGCGCCAACGCCGCGCCCTTGTAGGGCACCTCCGTCACTTCGATGCCCGCCCGCCTGGCGAACAACAAGCCGGACAGGTGAGTCAGGCCACCCACCCCGGCGTTGCCCATATTCAATTTGCCGGGATTGCGTTTGCCGTAATCGATCATCTCCGCCACGGTCTTGTACGGCTTCTGGGTGCTGACAGTAATCACGAACGGGTTGCCGCCCACATTGGCGATTGGCACAAAGTCCTTGATGGGGTCGTATCGGATCTTGTTGGTGAACGGCGCCGTGGATATCTGAGTGAGCGTTGCCATGAAGAGCGTGTACCCATCGGCGGGTGCCTTGGCAACGAAGTCGGCAGCGATGGTCCCGCCAGCGCCTCCCTTGTTGTCGACGATGAAGGGTCCACCCAATGACTTGGTCAGGCGTTCGCCGATCAGGCGCGCCATGAGATCCGTGTTCCCCCCTGGGGCGAAGGGCACCACGATCGTTACTGGCCGCGTCGGCCATGCCGGCGCAGGCGTGTCGGCCGCACTAGTGTGCGTGATCAGCGCGGAAACGACGGCGAGGAAGCTTGAGGCGATGAAGCAAGACCTGCGTGTCATGGCGATACCCCTAGGAATGGAAGACTGAACGCCGCACCCGATTGGGGCAGCAAGGCGATGCGAACTTCACAATGCAATTTGCATTCCAGAAGTCTTTCTGGTGCGCAGACCTGGCTAATTTGTTCTCTTGTTCTTCTTTGGGTATACCAATAATATATCCAGGAATACTTTTTCAACAGCTTTTTCCACTTGCGCGGGTTCGCAGGTAGCCGGAGAGATCATGGACAAACTCAGACATATCGCGTTGTCGGTCAGCGACCCGGAAGCGGCCGCGCAGTTTTTCGAGAAGGCTTTCGGCATGACCCGGGCCGGCCCCGCGATGCGAGGCATTTACATGACTGACGGCGTCATGAACGTGGCGCTACTCGACTTTACGAACGAGACGGTGCCGGGATTCGCCGGACTGAAAGACGTGCGGGGAGTGATTCACTTCGGGATGTGGGTGGACAACCTTGAAGAGGCCGAACAGCGTGTGATGGATGCGGGCGGCACCTATCTCACGGGCCGCAGAGAAACCGATCCGAACGTCTTTTATGAGGTCAAATACCGCATGCCTGACGGCACGGTGTTCGACATCACGGAAAGCGGCTGGAAGGGCGCCGTCAAGGAAGTGGCTGCTGTCGACCCTTCAACGGTCCCCTCTACCCTGCCCTGACTCTTCACATAGGTCCCCCATGCCCCACGACGTCCTGGCGCTGATCGGTCTGTCCGGTCCGATGCGCACCGCGCTGGAATCCCGCTTCCGGCTGCACTTGTATGAACAGGGGCCGGACACGATGGACTGGGCCGAGCCGGGCTTGTCGGACACCGTGGCCGTGCTCACCAACGGCACCGTGGGCTGTGCGCCGGCGCTGATGGACCGCATGCCCCGCCTCAAGCTGATCATGGCGATCGGCGCGGGGTACGAGAACATCGATGTGGCGGCGGCGGCGCAGCGGGGCGTGACGGTCACGCACGGGCCGGGGACCAATTCGGTGTCGGTGGCGGAACATGCGGTGGGGTTTGCGCTGAGTCTGGCGCGGGGCTATGCGCCGCTGCACCAGGCCTTGCGAGGCGGCACGCCGTGGATGGATCTGCGGGCGTCGCGGCCGGCGTTCAGCGGGTCGCGGGTGGGCATTCTTGGAATGGGGCAGATCGGGCAGCTGGTGGCGGCGCGGGCGGCGGCGTTCGGGGCGTCGATCGCCTATCACTCGCCCCGGCGCAAGCCCGAGGTGGAGTCGGCTTTCCAGGCCAGCTATCACCCCGACGTTATCAGCCTGGCGGCGGCCAGCGATTTTCTGTTTGCCTGCTGTCCGGGCGGCCCGGCCACCCGTCATTTGCTGTCGAAACCGGCGTTTGATGCCCTGGGGCCTAAGGGTTTCGTGATCAATGTGGCGCGGGGGTCGGTCCTCAAGACGGCGGACCTGCTGGACGCGCTGCGCAGCGGCACGATCGCGGGGGCGGGGCTGGATGTGCTGGAAGAAGAGCCGTCGCCGTCGCCGGAACTGCTGGCGGAACTGACCTCGTATCCCAATGTGCTGATGACGCCGCATATGTCGGGCCGGTCGCCGGCGTCCGTCCTGGCGCAGCGTGACGTGGTGGTGCAGGCGATCGAAGCCATCCTGGCGGGCCAAGCGCCGGCGTATCGGGTCACCGCCTAGCCAGACTTATCGAGTCACTGCGTAGCCGCCGCCTTCCGCCTGGCGCATAGCGATTGCTCACTAGCGTCGAGCCTCGCGCCGCTACGGTCGAGCATCCCGAACTGTCCAGCCGTTGTTTACGCCGCAGCGCGACGGTTTGAGTCTCACCCGTGCCGTAACTTGCCCCTACAATTGCGGCGTGCCAGCTACCTTGACTTCTCGCTCTTCCGCTCCGCCTCGCGCAGCGCGGACTGCGCCGCGATCCTCACCGCCTCCCAGGCGCCCAGACCGCCCGGCGGGCCCGATTGCGTCCCTGTTCCACGATCGCCGCTATCGTCTGATGCGAACCGCGGTGGTGATTTCGCTGCTGACGCACGGCCTGGCGATGACGGTGCATTTCACGTCGCCCGAACCGCCCAAGCCGACGGCGCAGGAAATCGGCATGGAAGTGATCCTGGTCAACGCCGGGACCAAGTCCGCGCCAGCCAAGGCCGAGGTGCTGGCCCAGGTGAACAGCGATGGCGGTGGCAACAGCGATCGGGGCCGTGCCGCGGCGCCGGTCCCGCGGTCGGCTGCCAACAGCGAAGGCGAGATGCTGGCCAGCGTGCAGCAGCAACAGGCGCAGCTGGAAGCCCAGCAACGCCTGCTGGCGGCCGAGGTCGAGGCGCAGAAGCGGCATGTCGCGCCGCCGCCCGCGCCCGAGGGGGCCAATGGGGTGCCGACCCAGCAGCCGGTGGATGCCAAGACGCGGGCGAATCAGCTCACGCGGCAGTTTGCCGAGATTGCCAATCGCATCGAGGATTACAACAAGCGTCCGCGCAAGCATTTCTTTGCGCCGTCGACGTCCGAATACCGTTTTGCGACCTACGTGGACCAGTGGCGCACCCGGATCGAAGCGGTGGGGAACCGCAACTATCCGCCGGAAGCGCGTGGCCGGCTGTATGGATCCTTGCGGATGACCGTGTTGATACGGGCCGATGGCAGCATCGAGTCCTTCGATATCGACCGCCCGTCAGAACATAAAGTCCTGAACGACGCCGCCCGCCGCATCGTGGCGCTGGCTGCGCCTTTCCCGCCCTTCCCGCCCCAGATCGCGAAAGACACGGATATCCTCGCCATCACGCGCACCTGGCACTTCACCAAAGATTCCTTGATAGCGACACCCGGTTAATGGCCCCCACTGACCTTCCCTCGCGCTACGCCGTGATCGGCAACCCGGTCATGCACAGCAAGTCTCCCCAGATCCATGCGGCTTTTGCGGGCCAGACGGATCAGAACATGGTCTATGAACGGCTGGCGGCCCCGGTCGATGCCTTTCCGCATACGGTCGACGAGTTCTTTTCGACGGGTGGGGCGGGCCTGAACGTGACGGTGCCGTTCAAGATGGAAGCGTTCGAACTGACGCGCGGCCGCCAGACGCCGCGCGCGATGGCGGCGGGCGCGGTCAACACGCTGTGGGTCAGGCATGGCGAGTTCCATGGCTGCAATACCGATGGCGTGGGGCTGCTGCGCGACCTGGGCCGCCTGGGCGTCGCGCTGGATCGCGCACGGGTGCTGCTGGTGGGCGCGGGCGGCGCGGCGCGCGGCGTGGTGCTGCCCTTGCTGTCGGCGGGTGCGCAGCGCCTGCACGTGGTCAATCGCACCGAAGACCGCGCGCATGAACTGGTGCAGGCGTTTGCCGAGCACCCCGCCGCGGCGCGCCTGAGCGCCGGCGGCACGGCCAGCGGCATCATGCTGCACAGCCAGTGGGATGTGGTGATCAATGCCACGGCAAGCAGCCTGGGCGACACCGCGCCCGATCTGCCCCCCGGTCTGTATGCACCCGATTCGCTGGCGTACGACATGATGTATGCCTCGCAGCCCACGGCATTCATGCGTCAGGCCACGACCGATGGCGCGGCGCGCACGGCCGACGGCCTGGGCATGCTGGTCGAGCAGGCAGCCGAAAGCTTCTTCTTGTGGCGCGGCGTGCGGCCGCAGACGGCGCCGGTGCTGTCGTCGCTGCGCGCCATGTTGCAGACGGGCGCCTGAACGATGGCGGCACGGAAGGCGGCAGCGTCGGGCCGGGGCACCAAGACCCGCAAGCGTGGGGTGGTGGGGACCGTGTTCAAGATCCTGGGCGTCTTCCTGCTGCTGGTCGTGCTGTACCAGGCGTGGCTGTTCGGCTGGGTCGTCTGGTACGCCTACCAGGCGCCGGGATCGACGTCGGTCATGCGCAGCGAACTGTCGCGCTTGCAAACGATCGACCCCAATCGCCGTCTGCAGTATCAGTGGGTCGATTACGGCCGCATCAGCAATAACCTCAAACGTGCGGCCATCGCGGCCGAAGACGCCAACTTCATCGAGCATGGCGGCATCGACTGGGACGCCATCGAGCGCGCCTACGAACACAATCGTCAACTGGCCGAAGCCACCGAACGCGCCCTGGCCCGCGGCCGCAAGCCGCCGTCCAAGCCCGTGCGCGGCGGATCGACGATCACCCAGCAGGTCGCCAAGAACCTGTTCCTGTCCAACTCGCGCAATTACGTGCGCAAGGCGCAGGAAGTCGTCATCACCTACATGATCGAAACGGTCATGAGCAAAGAGCGGATTCTTGAGCTCTACCTGAACATTGCCGAGTGGGGAGAAGGCGTGTTCGGCGCCGAAGCCGCGGCCCGCCACTACTTCCGCACGTCGGCCAGCAATCTGACGGCCTATCAATCAGCGCGGCTGGCGTCCATGCTGCCGCGGCCGCGCTTCTACGACCAGCATCCGGGGTCCGCCTACCTGGCGTCGCGCACCGATACGCTGGTGCGCCGCATGGCCGGCACGCCCATCCCCTGACGCAATTGCAACAAACCGGGACTGCCTTCTTGCTGCAATGACGGAAGAGCAACCGCCCGCGTACAATCCTCGCTTCGTTGACTCCGCGGCGCCTTCCCGCCGCTCACCGGAATGGCCTCACCGCCACCCCCAAGCATCCCAGCCCGCAGTGCCGGTTTCCTGAATTCCGGATCTCGCACCCGCCCGCTCTGACCGCCGCGCCCTCGCGCATGACGGTCAGGCGCACGGCCCGTGCGGACCCGTTTTGCCTTTCCCCGCGCGATGGTCGAATCCGTTCACACCCACAAGTCGCTCGAGCGTAACCGGCTCGAACCCGAAGACGCCCAGGAAGCCCTGGAACACGTCCAGGAACTCTTGCGCCGCCAGCATCTGGTGGCGGATCTGGTCCATCGCCAGGAAGTCGGCGATAGCCGCGGCCCCCTAGTCGAAGCCCTTGTCCATCGCCAGCACGACGCCGAACTGAGCGCGCTGCTCGACGATCTGCATTCGGCCGACGTCGCCTTCATTCTTGAATCGCTGCCCAAGGACGATCGCCAGAGCATCTGGCAATTGGTGCGGGCCGATCGTGATGGCGAGATCCTGCTGGAAGTGGCCGACTGGGTTCGTGAATCGCTGATCTCGACCATGGACCAGCAGGAGCTGGTCGCGGCCACCGAGAATCTGGAAGCCGACGAGCTGGCCGACCTGGCCCCCGATCTGCCGCCCGAAGTGGTGGCCGAGGTGCAGAAAGGCCTGACCGACGAAGAGCGGGCCCGGCTGACCGCGGTCATGAGCTACCCCGAGGACTCGGTGGGCGCGATCATGGACTTTGAGATGGTCCGGGTGCGCAATGATGTGACGCTGGAAGTCGTGCTGCGCTATCTGCGCCGCCTGCAGGAATTGCCCGACCATACCGACCAGATCTTTATCGTCGACCGCCAGGAAAAGCTGATTGGCGGGCTGCCGATCAACCGCCTTTTGGTGACGGATCCGGAACGGCAGGTGACCGACGTCATGGATACCGAAATCCTGACCCTGGCCCCGCTGGACGAGGCTGATGAAGCCGCCGCGGCGTTTGAACGATACGACCTGGTGTCGGCCCCGGTGGTCGATGCCGTGGGCCGGCTGATCGGCCGCGTGACCGTGAACGACGTCGTGGACGTGATCCGCGAAGCCTCCGACGAACAGGCCCTGTCCAAGGCCGGTCTGGGTGAAGAAGACATTTTTGCGCCGGTGTCCCAGGCCATCCGCAACCGTGCGCCATGGCTGCTGGTGAATCTGTGCACCGCCGCCATCGCGTCCTTCGTGGCATCGCGTTTCGAAGACACCGTGGGCCACATCGTTATCCTGGCCTTCCTGATGTCGATCGTCGCGGGCATTGGCGGGAACTCGGGCAACCAGACCATGACCCTGATCATCCGGGCATTGGCGGTTGGCCGGATCAACAGCGCCAACGTGTCCAAGCTGGTGCGCCGCGAATTGCAGATTGCGCTGGTCGTCGGCATTGGCGGCGGACTGGTCGCGGCGCTGTTCGCGTGGGCCATTTCGGGCCGCTATTCGCTGGGCCTGGTGATGATGTCGGCCATGGTGCTGAACCTGCTGGTGGGCGCCAGCATCGGCATGCTCGTGCCCCTGACCCGGACGCGCTTCGGCAAGGACCCCGCCATCGGGTCGTCGGTGTTGTTGACCTTTGCAACCGACACGATGGGGTTCTTCATCTTTCTGGGCCTGGCGACGGTGTTCCTGCTGTAAGGGAGCGTGGGCCCGCAGCCCGGGTTACCTCGCCGTCCAGGGCCACGTACTCCCGGCCCAGCGAAGATGCCTCCGCCATCAACTTTGCGCTGACCCCATGACCCGAACGCCCCTCGTCTTCCTGCCCGGCCTGCTCTGCGACGACGCCTTGTGGCGCGCGCAGGCGGCTGACCTGTCGGACGTTGCCGATCCGCTGATCGCCGACCTGACCCTGGACGACACGATCGCCGCCATGGCCCGCCGCACCCTGGACGCAGCCCCGGAACGCTTTGCCCTGGCCGCGCTGTCCATGGGCGGCTACGTGGCCTTTGAAATCCTGCGCCAGGCGCCCGACCGCGTCACCCGCCTTGCGCTGTTCGACACCCGCGCCACGCCCGACCATCCCGACAAGATCGCCGAGCGCCGCGCCGGCATCGCGTCCCTGGAAATCGGCCAGTTCCGCGGCGTCACCACCCGCCTGTTGCCGCGACTGGTCCACGCGTCGCACGTGGCCGGCCCCGTAGGAGATGAGGTCAAAGCCATGGCCCTGCGCGTAGGCGGCCCCGCCTTCATGCGCCAGCAACTCGCCATCCTCGGCCGCCCCGACTCCCGCCCCCTGCTCCCCACCCTTGCAGTCCCCACCCTGATCGCCGTCGGCGACCACGACGTCCTCACCCCGCCCAGCGACGCCCAGGCCCTGCACAAAGCCATCCTCGGCTCGCGCCTGCACACCTTCCAAGACTGCGGCCACCTGCCCGCATTGGAACAGCCCGAAGCCACGAGCCAGGTGCTGAGAGACTGGCTGAGCTGGTAAGGCCAGCAGCCTCAGTTCAGAAGCCCAAAAGAAAAATGCCCGCGAACCATCGCGGGCATTCTTCATTCAAGCCAAGCAACCCACCACCAGCACCTACGCTCCCCCAAATCCAGGACGCGGCGGATCTGGCTTTGCCAGTCCGCTCGCGTCGCCCCTGGGGGAGGCGCGAAGCGCCATGGGGGGTTACTCTAATTTTCCGTGGCACTGCTTGTATTTCTTGCCGCTGCCACACGGGCACGGATCATTGCGTCCCACCTTCGGCACCAGATTGCGCACGGTATCTTCGTCGCTGCGATCCGTAGCCGCTTCCGCCGCCGCCATCGCCTCGTCGTAGTCCGAGTGGTGGTACTGCACGTTCTGCACTTGCGGCTGGGCCATGTCTTCGGCCTGCTCGACCTGTTCAGGCGACTGCACGCGCACCGTCATCAGCACCTTGACCACTTCGTTGCGGATGCGGTCCAGCATGCCCGAAAACAGTTCGTAGGCCTCGCGCTTGTATTCCTGCTTCGGATTCTTCTGCGCATAGCCGCGCAGATGGATGCCCTGACGCAGGTGGTCCAGCGACGACAGATGTTCACGCCAGTGCGTGTCGATCGACTGGAGCATGATCGACCGTTCGAACTGCGCCCACATCTCGTCGCCCACCAGTGCGACCTTGCTGCGGTAGCTGTCGTTGGCCGTCTGCACCACGCGTTCCAGCAGGTCTTCGTCGGTCAGGTTGGGTTCGGCGTCGACGATGCTGGCCAGCGGCATCGGCGTCTGCCATTCCAATTCCAGCACCTTTTCCAGGCCCGCGATATCCCACTGCTCTTCCACCGAATTTTCCGGCACGTAGCTGCGGAACACGTCGGTAAAGGCCGCCACGCGCAGGTTCGAGACCATGTCGGAAATCGACGCGGCTTCGAGCACTTCATTGCGCTGCGCGTAGATCACCTTGCGCTGCTCGTTCGACACGTCGTCGTATTCAAGCAGTTGCTTGCGGATGTCGAAGTTGCGGCCTTCCACCTTGCGCTGAGCGGTTTCGATCGACCGGGACACCATGCCCGCTTCGATCGGCTCGCCTTCGGGCAGCTTCAGGCGTTCCATGATGCCGCGCACACGATCGCCCGCGAAGATGCGCATCAGCGGATCTTCCAGCGACAGGTAGAAGCGCGACGACCCCGGGTCGCCCTGGCGGCCGGCACGGCCACGCAGCTGGTTGTCGATACGGCGCGATTCGTGACGTTCGGTGCCGATGATGCGCAGGCCACCGGCCTGTTTCACCACGTCGTTCAGCGGCTTCCATTCGGCGCGCACCGTGGCGATCTGCGCTTCCTTGGCGTCTTCGGTCAGCGCATCGTTCGCGCGGATCAGGTCGATCTGCTTTTCGACGCTGCCGCCCAGCACGATGTCGGTCCCGCGGCCCGCCATGTTGGTCGCGATCGTGATGCGGCCCGGCTTGCCGGCTTCGGCCACGATCTCGGCTTCGCGGGCATGCTGCTTGGCGTTCAGCACTTCGTGCTTCAGCTTGGCGTTGGTCAGCATGTCGGACAGCAGTTCCGAGTTTTCAATGCTGGTCGTACCGACAAGCACTGGCTGATTGCGTTGCTGGCAGTCCCGGATGTCTTCCAGGATCGCGTTGTACTTTTCCTGCACCGTCTTGAAGACCTGGTCGTTCTGGTCTTTCCGGACCATGGGACGGTTGGTCGGCATGATGATCGTTTCCAGGCGATAGATTTCCTGGAATTCGAACGCTTCGGTGTCGGCCGTACCGGTCATGCCGGACAGCTTGTTGTACATGCGGAAGTAGTTCTGGAACGTGATCGACGCCAGCGTCTGGTTCTCGTTCTGGATCTTGGCGCCTTCCTTGGCTTCGACGGCCTGGTGCAAGCCGTCGGACCAGCGGCGGCCCACCATCAGGCGGCCCGTGAATTCGTCAACGATGACCACTTCACCGTCCTGCACCACGTAGTGCTGGTCGCGGTGGAAGAGGTTGTGCGCGCGCAGCGCCGCCATCAGGTGATGCATCAGCGAGATGTGGCGCGGCTCGTACAGCGATTCGCCCGGCGGCAGCAGGCCCTGGCGTTCCAGGATTTCTTCGGCCTTTTCGTGGCCGGCTTCGGACAGGAAGAGCTGATTGCCCTTCTCGTCCACCCAGAAGTCGCCTTCGGGTTCGGGTTCGTTCGTTTTCGGTTCGGACGCCATGCGCGTGAGCAGCGGCGGCACCGCGTTCATGCGGATGTACATCTCGGTGTGGTCTTCGGCCTGACCCGAGATGATCAGCGGCGTGCGCGCCTCGTCGATCAGGATCGAGTCCACTTCGTCGACCACCGCAAAGAACAGGTCGCGCTGGCGGCGGTCCTGCACCTGGTATTCCATGTTGTCGCGCAGGTAGTCGAAGCCGAACTCGTTGTTCGTGCCGTACGTGATGTCGGCCTGATACGCGGCCTTCTTCTCGTCATTGTCCTGCTGAGACACCACCACGCCGATCGACAGACCCAGGAAGCGGTACAGCCGCCCCATCCAGGCCGCGTCACGCGTTGCCAGGTAGTCGTTGACCGTGACCACGTGCACGCCTTTGCCGGCAAGCGCGTTCAGGTAGGTGGGCAGCGTCGCGACCAGCGTCTTGCCTTCACCCGTGCGCATTTCGGCGATGCGGCCGGAATGCAGCACGATGCCGCCCAGCAGCTGCACGTCGAAGTGGCGCATGCCCAGCGCGCGCTTGCCCCCTTCGCGCACCACGGCGAAAGCTTCAGGCAGCAGGTCGTCCAGCGTCTCGCCATTCTGGTAGCGCTGCTTGAATTCCTGCGTGCGGGCGGCGAGTTGCTCGTCGGTAAGGGCAGCGGTCTGGGATTCCAGCGCATTGATGCGCTCAACCAACTTGCCGTACTGCTTCAGGAGCCGGTCATTACGGCTGCCGAATAATTTCTTGAGCAGAGAGGAAACCATTGCGCGATGTCTGCAAGGAACCGGGGCGCCGAACCACTGGCGCAACGACCCAGCCTATAGATAGAGGGAAGCCGACGAGTTTAGCACCGTAGTGGCAAAACGGCCGCCCGGGGGCGGCCGTGAGTGTCCATGCAGGCCGCGCGGAGGCGGCGCGGCGGTGCTGCAAGGCCGGACGAATCAGTCCAGCGGCTGCGCAGGCAGCGTCGCGATCACCGGTGCATTGGGCACCGGCTGCTTGCCGGGGCCATGGACCAGAAACATATTGGGATCGACCGCAACACCCGAGATCCGTACCTCGAAGTGCAGGTGCGGCCCGGTGGATCGCCCGGTGCTGCCGACCAGCGCAATCTTTTGTCCCCGCTTGACCAGATCGCCGGTCTTGACCAGCAGGCGCGAGGTGTGGGCATAGCGGGTGACCAGGTCGTTGCCGTGATCCAGATCGATCATGTAACCATATCCCGCGTGGTGCTCGGCCGCCTGCACCACCCCGCCCGCCGCCGCCACGATCGGGGTACCGCTGGGCGCGGTGAAGTCGATCCCTTCATGCAGCGACCGCGAACCCGTGAA
The DNA here is from genome assembly GCF_013408655.1 of Pigmentiphaga litoralis. Taxonomy (NCBI): domain Bacteria; kingdom Pseudomonadati; phylum Pseudomonadota; class Betaproteobacteria; order Burkholderiales; family Alcaligenaceae; genus Pigmentiphaga; species Pigmentiphaga litoralis. Next base: position 31,595 of record NZ_JACCBP010000002.1, on the reverse strand, counting down.
CGGGTCCAGCCGCCAGCCAAAGCTGGACACGTGCAGGCCTTCGGACACCGGCATGACCGTGGGCGTCATGGATTTGCGCACCGACAGCGTCGTCAATTGGGCGTCGAGCACGCTCAGGTAATCGGACCGCTCGGCCAGCTGCGATTCAAGCTTGTCCAGTTCGCTGCTGACATCCTTGCGCGACAGTTCGTGCGGATCGACCAGCAGGCCGCCGCGGCCGGGGTTGCGCTTCATGTTGAAAGTGGGGGTCACGCCTGCCAGTCCGGCCACCCGTTCACCCAGGGCGTCGAGCTGGACTAGCTTGGCCTGCATTTCGCCCACGCGGCGGGCCAGCTGGTTGATGTTTTCGCGCATGGCCGCTTCCTGGCGGGCCTCGTCGGATTCGACGCGTGCGGTCGTTTCCTGCCACGGCAGCACGCTGTCGGTGCTGGCGGTGACCGCATGCAGCAGCAGCGCGCCAAGCGCCACGGTGGCCAGCAGGGCCGCCACCGCGCCCGCCGCAAGGCGCGGCGTGATGGTAAGCGTGCGTGCCTGGCGCAAGCGCGGATGCACTATGATGATCTGCACTTGCGTGCCTCCTGGACTGATGCGCCTTGCTCGGCGCGCTGCACCCTTCTGGTACGTAGGGTTCCCGGGTATCCGGACGAACCTGAATTTCGACTATCGAGACCTTCTCGCAGTGCTACGACGCAAGAAAAAACTGACCGATCCGGCTTCGCAGACCGCCACGATGAACTGGCTGCGCCACGACAGCCGCGGGGCCAGCCTGATGAGCACGGCCACCCAGTTGATGGCCCTGCAGAATCAGGTCGATGCCGTGCTGCCCGAAGCCCTGCGCGGCGCCTGCCGCGTGCTCCGCTTCCAGGACAATAACCTGACTTTGGGGGTGCCGGCCGCATCGCACTCGGCCAAATTGCGCCAGCTGGCGCCCCGGATCGTGGCCGGGCTCGAGAAGCAAGGGTGGCAGGTTAACGGAATCGCAGTGCGCGTTCAAGCATCCCTGACCCGTCCCGTTGAAGCCCTCATGGCTGAACATGCCCTGCCCCGCCAGCCCGCCCAACCCCTGGGAAATCAAGGCATTGCGGCGTTCGAGGAACTGCAGGGACACCTGCGCGAAGGACCGCTGGCCAACGCCGTGGCGCGGCTGCTGGCCCGGCGCAAGCCGGGTTGATCAGTCCATCAGCCGGCTGACGAACAGCACCCCGAAGAACACCAGCGCGACGGCAATGCCGATCCGGCCGAGCTTCCATGCACGCTGGTAGTACTTGCGATTGCCCGTGACGAAACCGGCCACGATCAGCAGGCCGACCGCAACGGCCAGCAGCACGACAAGGAGGCGGACGAGAACCAAGGGGACAGGTCGAAGCGGCAGCAGGCGGCGGCGAGCGTGATGCTCAGGCCAGCGCCCACTCCTGGCGGAACGCCCGCGGCGCGGCGGCCGTGGATTCGAACGACACCAGTTCCCACGCGTCCTGTTTGGCCAGCAGTGCGCGCACCAGCTGGTTGTTCATGCCGTGGCCGGACTTGTGCGCGACATACCGGGCGATCAGCGGCTTGCCGATCAGGTACAGGTCGCCAATCGCATCCAGGATCTTGTGTTTGACGAATTCGTCGTCGTACCGAAGGCCGTCGGCATTCAGCACGCGGTATTCGTCCATCACGATGGCGTTGTCGAGACTGCCGCCCCGGGCCAGGCCCGCGGCACGCAGGTTTTCGACGTCCTGCATGAAGCCGAAGGTACGGGCGCGGGCGATCTCGCGCACGTACGACTGCTTGGAGAAATCGATCTCGGCAAAATTCGCGGTCGAATCGATGGCCGGATGATGGAAGTCGATGGAAAACGCCAGCGCATAGCCGTCGAACGGTTCCAGGCGGGCCCACTTGGCGCCCTCGCCTTCGCCTTCGCGCACTTCCACGGGTTCGAGCACCCGGATGAATTTCTTGGCGGCGTTCTGCTCTTCCAGCCCGGCCGATTGCAGCAGGAACACGAACGTGCCCGCGCTGCCGTCCATGATCGGCACTTCTTCGGCCGTCAGGTCGACATGCAGATTGTCGATCCCCAGGCCGGCGCACGCCGACATCAGGTGTTCCACGGTGGACACCCGCACATTGCCTTTCTGCAGCACCGACGCCATGCGCGTGTCGCCCACTTCCAGCGCGGACGCGGGCAGGTCGACAGGTTCGGGCAGGTCGATACGGTGGAACACGATGCCGGTATCAGGCGCCGCGGGCCGCAGCGTCAGCTCGACCCGACGACCTGAGTGCAGGCCGACGCCGGTCGTGCGGGTAACGCTTTGGATGGTGCGCTGACGAAGCATGGCAATGGGCCAAAAGAAGGAAAGCAGAGGGGGATTGTAACGTTTCTATGCTAGGGGAGCCAGATGGCGTCGTCGCGCCAGCCACAGAGAGGCTGAAACCGGTTGCAACGCAGCATGCGAAAAGCGATACAGATGGCTCATCCATAGAGGGACAAGCTGGGGAAAAGTTCGCGCCGGGGGTGGCCGAGGGTCTTGCGGGGTGTGGGAACCTGGCTGCAGCAGGAGGGCCGGCAGCAGAATGGCACTGCCCAGTCGGCGCCTTGCCCCCCGCGTCGTGCCTTACAGCTGGCCGAGCATCGTCGCGCCGTCGCTGACTTCGTACTTGCCGGCGGCTTCGACGTTCAGTTGCTTGACGACGCCGTCATCCAGCAGCATCGAATAGCGCTGCGAACGCACGCCCATGCCGCGTTCGGTCAGGTCCATGTCCAGACCCAGCGCCTTGGTCCACTTGACCGAACCGTCGGCCATGAAGCGGATCTTGCCGCTGGCCTTCTGGTCCTTGGCCCACGCGCCCATGACGAATGCGTCATTGGTCGCCACGCACCAGATCTCGTCCACACCCTTGGCCTTGATGGCGTCGAAGTTTTCCAGATAGCTGGGAACGTGCTTGGCCGAGCAGGTCGGGGTAAAGGCGCCAGGAACCGCGAAAACCGCGATCTTCTTGCCCTTGACCAGGTCTGCTACCGGGAAGGCATTGGGGCCCAGGGAGCAGCCCTCGGTTTCCACTGCGATGAACTCGGTCAGGGTGCCGTCGGGAACGCGATCGCCAACTTTGATGGTCATGCTCAACTCCAGTAAGAGGGAAATACAGCCGGACAGTATAGGCAACTATCGATTGCAACTTCGTACCCTTCTGAAATTCTTGCGCGGCTAAGATCGGTGCACCCCTCCACTCATCAGGACATCCATGCGCCCCATCGCCCTGCCCCTCGCCGCCATCGTCTGCGCCATCGCCTCGGCGAATGTGTCGGCGCTCGAGTTGGCGAGCTATCCCAAAGTGTTCACGGCCGACGAAGGCGTCGAAGTCGTGATCGCTCCGACTGCGGACGGCAAGCAGGCACTGATGCGCATCAGCGGCGTCAATCATCCGGTCGACAAGGTCGTGTTCCTGACTCGCGTGGAACGCTGGGGCAGCGGCACCGATGCCTATGTGACGACGTTCGACGGCCGCGACTCCGGCATGGTGCAAAAGAAAGGCAGCGTGTACGGCGGCGGTGACCGCTACGTGGCCTACCTGCCCGGCCGCAAGCAGGAATACGCGCTGTCGTTCGACGAAAAGAAAACCAAGGCGATGAAGCCGGCAGCGCTGCTGGCCAGCTATGAGTCGCAGAACAAGCAGGGCGTGCAACAGAAGCTGGCGCGCTTTGATCGGGAAAAGCACGTGACGCAGGGCCAGGCCGCGCTGGCCGCGACCGATGCGGCCGCCAGCGCGTCGTGCGGCGTGCCGGTCAAGACCACCGTCGATTGGGCGGCGATCAACGACGATCGCTTGAAGAAGGTCAGCGTGCAGGGCTACTGCGGTGCGGTGGCGGCCGGGCTGGACCGGATGTGCGGCGATGCGTCGGCCAACTTCAAGCAGAAGGCAGGCGCCCTGAGCCAGATCACCTGCCAGTTCGGTCCTGAACTGCGCGCCCGCGTGGTGGATCGCAAGGTCGTGTTCACCACGGAAGAAAACGCGCCGAACCAGGACGATTTCATCCGCGAATTCCTGCGGAACAACTGATCGATGCGGAACACTGCTGTCATGCTGACAGGGTGGATAGCCAGCATGTTGGCAGCGTCAGCTGCGATTGCGACAGAGAACCCAGGCTTCTTCGGCGTGGCCACTGTCAAGCCGAACGGCGAGATCTGCCTGCAGTTGCGGTCGGCAGAACCAGGGCGACCGGTGGCCGAAAGCTACCAATGCTACGGGCCGCGGCATCCGGACTTTGCCATGATCCGCGAGCATGTCGGGCCGATCCGGCCGGGCGAAGAAAAGGTCATCCGCCCCTTCCGTTAGCGGATGACCTTGCAGCCGGAACATCAAGCCTGCGGCCGGTTCGCCCCCGATGCGTCAGCAGTCACATCAGCGGGTCCGTCGCCGCCTGCGTTTTCCGACTGCATCGTCACTGGTGCCGCCGTGCCGGCACTGGCCGCGCCCGCACCTGCCATCACCAGCGCTTCCGCCGCCTGTTGCTGCTGCGCGCGCATGACCTGGTGGCGATGCCAGTACTGGCCTACCGCCGCCTTGAACTCGTCTTTGCGCTTGGCCAACCCGGTCAGCTTGATGGTGGTGGTCTTGGCGCCCAGGGTGCCCTTTTCAAAGTGGGTCACTTTCAATGTGTCGCGGCCAAAGTTGCTGTCCTTGAAGGTCAGCCCCTTGATCTCGTCCCAGGTCATCGTCGTGCCCATGTTGGCGCTGGGTGTCAGGCCGAGATAGCTCACGACAATGTTGCCTTCCTTCAGGTCGAATGACACGGGCGGGAAAAAGCGCAGCACGTGTTCCGTCTCGTCTTCGGTCGCGGGCTCGTAGCGGTAGGCCAGGCTCAGTTCATGGTCCTGCACGAAGCGTTGTTCATACTCGCTCCACAGGCGCTGCTCGATCGCATCGGCGGTTTCGATGTCGTCGACCCAGGTTGCCGCCGGCGTCGCCGTTACGATCGCGCCGTATTCCTGCTCGGCAATGTGATGCCCCACATGGCGCATGCGTTCCGACAAGGGCGGGTGGCTGTCGTAGGGATGCGGCACGCCGCCCTGCTGCATGTCAGCCAGGAAATCCGACGACCGGGCATACGGGGGCAGGCCTTCGGCCACGAACCGCGCAATGCCCAGTGCGCCATCATGCTGATGCTGCTGCGCGAACAACCGGTTTTCGACGTCATTGCGATAGCTGGCGTACGCAGTGATCTTGATCAGCGCGCGGATCACGGCGCCGGGTTCGGTCACCTCAGCCGCCACGCGGTCGGCCGCATGTTCGCGCTCGCGGCTGTCACGCGCCAACGCATATTCGATGATCATGCGGAACAGGCGCAGCAGGTAATGCGTGACGATGGTCAGGCCGCCTTCGCGCATCTGCCAGGTGTATCGATCGAACTGCTGCAGCTTGGGGCCCAGGGCCGCGCTCAGGCGCGTATCGCCACCGCCCAGATGCGCCAGTTCATGCGCCAGCACGGCATCGGCTTCGGCCTGGTCCAGCACCCGCAACAGCGGCAGGCTGACGAACAGCGTGCGGCCGGTCAGGGTCCGGCCGCCCACGTCGCACGGCGCTTCGGTCACGAAAAAGTTGGTGTCGATGCCGGCCACGACATGGTCGGGCGGCGTGGTCTTGGCGGCCGCGGCCAGCTGGCGGATGCGGTCCCACAGGCGCGGCGCATCGGCCTCGTTGATCAGCTCGCCTTCCACGGCGTTGCCCGACGGAATGCGTTTGAACAGCGTCCAGATCGCAAAGAACACGGCGGCTGCCGCGGCAATGCCGGCCAGCGCGATCAGCTTCACGTAGTAGCTGTTCCAGAAATACGCGGTCACCCAGAACGACAGCCACACCAGCATCACGCTTTGCAGCACGACTTCAATCGCGCTGGTGATCGTGACCAGGCGCCAACCCGCCACAAACGCCGCATACCGCAGCGGCCGGCTGGCATAGGCGATGGCGCCCAGCGCAAGCGCTGCAAGCAGCAAGGCCACGCCGAGCACCAGCGTCCAGATCGCGGTCAGTTCAAGGTAGTGGAACTGCCAGTGCATCGAGTACGGACTGCAGACCTTGTCGTGATAGACCTGGTCTTCCGGACTGGTAGCGGCACACGCGCCCGACAGCGGATGGCTGCGGTAGTACGCGATGGAGTCGGCGCGTTCGGCGGCCGACATGCTGGAATCGGACCCCATGCGCTGTTCGATGCCCTGGATGAATTCCGCGTCTTGCGTGCGCAAGGCGTATTCGGTGAACAGCAGGGTGGCGATGGGGATCAGGAACAGCGATACGAGGGTCAACAGGAAAATTCGTACGAGCTGGGTGCGTGGGTTGGACATCGACAACTCCAGGGTGGGTGCGCAGAGCGTATCCCGTGCTCTTCCGTCGATGGCGTAACAAAAGCGCAGCGGTGTATCCGAACTCTCTCCTGTTGCTCACATGCTGCAAGCCGGTCGTTGTCATCATCAACGACTATAAAAAAACCGCCGCGTGGATCGCTCCACGCGGCGGTTTTGCTGAAAGATCGAACGATCTCAGTCGGCTTGCTTGCGCAGGAAGGCCGGGATGTCCAGATGTTCCATGCCCGAGCTTTCCAGAGCCTGGACACGCATCGATGCGTCACGCGGATTGCGGAACACGGTCGGCGTGTCGTAGTCGTGGTAGTTGGTCGAACCGTTGTGGTTGCTGTTGCCGCCGCCTGCATTGCCGGTGTTGCCGCCGGCTTGCTGGTAGGCGTGGGCATCGCTGGTGCCGGTGCGCAGCTGGGGCATGGCGTTCTGCACCAGTTGCGGCTTGGCCTTCGCACGGCCCAGGCCGGTGGCGACCACGGTCACGCGCAGGTCTTCACCGATCGCGTCGTCGTACGCCACGCCAAAGATCACGGTGGCTTCTTCCGCGGCATAGCTGCGGATGGTGTCCATGATTTCGCGCGTTTCGCGCATCTTCAGCGAACGGCTGGCAGTGATGTTGACCAGCACGCCGCGCGCGCCGTTCAGATCGATGCCTTCGAGCAGCGGGCATGCAATCGCATGCTCGGCAGCCACGCGCGCGCGGTCCACGCCGCTGGCGATGGCCGTGCCCATCATGGCCTTGCCCTGCTCGCTCATGATGGTCTTGACGTCTTCGAAGTCGACGTTGACGTTGCCGTCGACGTTGATGATTTCGGCGATGCCGGCGCAAGCGTTGTGCAGCACGTCGTCGGCGTTCTTGAAGCAGTCTTCCTGGGTGGCGTCTTCGCCCATCAGGTCATACAGCTTTTCGTTCAGCACGACGATCAAGGAATGCACGTGTTCCGACAGCGCGTCGATGCCTTCTTCGGCCATGCGCATGCGCTTGCCGCCTTCGAACGCGAACGGCTTGGTGACCACGGCCACCGTCAGGATGCCCAGTTCCTTCGCGACTTCCGCCACGACCGGACCGGCGCCCGTGCCCGTGCCACCGCCCATGCCGGCGGTAATGAAGACCATGTTGGCGCCTTGCAGCGCGTCACGGATTTCTTCGCGTGCCGTGTCAGCGGCAGCGCGGCCCTGCTCAGGCTTGGCGCCAGCGCCCAGGCCGCTGCGGCCCAGACGGATCTGGATCGGGGCATTGGTGTGGGCCAGCGCTTGTGCGTCGGTATTGGCGCAGATGAAGTCCACGCCCTGGACGCCACGGCGAATCATGTGGGCGACGGCGTTGCCACCGGCTCCGCCCACACCCACGACCTTGATGACCGTGCCACGGGTATCGGTGTCTAGCATTTCGAATTTCATAAGGTTCTCCGAAGAGGTTCTGGCAGTTTGGGAGTGGGTGATCGGGAATACGAAAAATGAAAAGCGATCCGGACAAGCAGCCTTGCGGCAAAAACAACCCGGCCGTGACCCCGCCAAGGATCACGCTTCATATTTCATATTCCCGGCACACGCGGCTCCATAGGTTGAATGAACAAGAAAGTACCGGTGGCTTGCGCCGGCCGGGCACTGCAACTACGACTGCGACTGCAGGACTTGCACAAAATCTTTCTGCGACTGGGCTCGCACTCAGAAATTCCCCAGAAACCACTCTTTCATGCGCGCGAAAATCTGCGTGACGTTGCCGGTCTGCTGTGCAACGCGGCGGCCGCGGACACGTTGCAAACGCGCCTCGGCCAACAGGCCCATCACGGTGGAAAATCGCGGACTGCGCACCACGTCCGCCAGGCTGCCGGTGTATTCCGGCACGCCCAGGCGAACGGGTTTCAGGAAAATGTCTTCGGCCAGCTCGACCACGCCAGGCATTTGCGATGTACCGCCGGTCAGCACGATGCCGGACGACAGCAGCTCGTCGTAACCGGATTCGCGCACCACCTGCTGCACGAAGGTGAACAGCTCTTCAACGCGCGGTTCGATAACGGCGCCCAGGGCCTGGCGCGATAGTTGACGCGGTCCACGATCGCCCAGGCCGGGCACTTCGATCCGTTCGTCGGGGCTGGCCAGCACTTGTTTGGCCACGCCATAGCGCAACTTGATCTCTTCGGCGTCGGGCGTCGGCGTGCGCAGCGCGGCGGCAATGTCGCCGGTGATCTGGTCGCCCGCAATCGGGATTACGGCCGTGTGGCGGATCGCGCCGCCGGTAAAAATGGCGATGTCGGTCGTGCCGCCGCCGATGTCGACCAGGACCACGCCCAGTTCCTTTTCGTCGGTGGTCAGGCACGCCAGGCTGGACGCCAGCGGTTGCAGGATCAGGTCCTGCACTTCCAGGCCGCAGCGGCGCACGCACTTCACGATGTTCTGCGCGGCGCTGACGGCGCCGGTCACGATGTGCACGCGCACTTCCAGGCGGATGCCGCTCATGCCGATCGGCTCGCGAATGTCTTCCTGGCCGTCAACGATGAATTCCTGCGTCAGCACGTGCAGGACTTGCTGGTCGGTCGGGATGTTGATGGCCTTGGCCGTCTCGATCACGCGGGCCACGTCGGCCGCGGTGACTTCCTTGTCCTTGATCGCGACCATGCCGCTGGAATTGAAGCTGCGGATGTGGCTGCCGGCAATGCCGGTGAACACGTCGCGGATCTTGCAGTCGGCCATCAGCTCGGCTTCTTCAAGCGCGCGCTGAATGGAATTGACGGTCGTCTCGATGTTGACGACAACGCCCTTGCGCATCCCGCGCGACTCGTGCTGCCCGAGTCCGAGGACTTCGAAGCGCCCTTCCGGCTGCATCTCGGCGACCACTGCCACCACTTTGCTGGTGCCAATGTCGAGGGCAACGATCAGGTCCTTGGTTTCACGGGTCATGGCTTTTTCTGGGTAGTTTTCGGGGTTGATGCGGGTTTCTTGGTGCCTGGCGCCGCCTTAGGCGCCGGGGCCGGCTTTGCCGTGGTGATGGCAAAACCGTTGGGGTAACGCAGGTCGGCATGGATCGTCTTGCCGATCCGGCTGTCGATGACCGGGGCGGCCTGCACGAAACGCTGCACACGCGATTCGAGCGAGGCCGGATCGGTCCCGCCGACCGAGGTCGGATCCCGACCCAGGTCGATCGTCAGACCGGTCGACAATTCGACCTGCCACGCGTACCGCTGAGTCAGCAGTACCCGGGACGGGTCGACCTTGATGGGCGCAAACCAGCGGATCAATTCCGCGTAGCGCTGCGCCACGAGTTTTTCCGAGCCCGGCGGGCCGCCGAACACCGGCAGCGCGCCGTCTTCCTCGGCCTCGCCCAGGTTCGCCGTGAACGACTCCCCATAGGTGTTGAGCAGCCGGTTTTCGTTCCACAAGCCCAGCACCCGGTGCTCTTCCACCGTCACGCGCAGCGCATTGGGCCACTGGCGACGAATCGAGGCATGGCGCACCCAGGGCACGGTCTCGAGCACCTGCCGTACCTGCTCCAGGTCGGCCGTGAAGAAATTGCCCGTCAGCCGTCCCTCGATGGTCGCGCGCACGCTGGCGGTCGTCACATGCTGCAGCTCGGCGTTGTCGGCTTCCACCACGATGCCCTTGAGCGCGAACACCGGCCGCTGCGCCATCCACAGCAAGGCGGCCAACCCCAATGCCAGCGCCGCCAACAGATACAGCGTGTTGGCAAGAAGGTTGAGGGTTCGGGAGTCGTTCCACACAGATCGTCCGATTAAGCGCTTTGGGGCCGGCTGGCCGAGACCTTGCACCGGGCATCCGCAAGGAGCTCGACACACAGGCTTTCATAGTTCATGCCGTTCGCGGCAGCCGCCATCGGGACCAGCGAATGGCTGGTCATGCCGGGCGACGTGTTGATCTCGAGCAGGTACGGTTCGCCGTTGTCCGCCAGGATCACGTCGGCGCGGCCCCAGCCTTCGCAGCCAATGGCGCGATAGGCGGCCACGCAGATGTCCTGGATGCGGCGGGTGGTGTCTTCCGGCAGATTGGCCGGGCAGAAGTACTTGGTCTCGTCGCCAAAATACTTGTGCTCGTAGTCATAGTTGCCATCGGGCGCGACGATCTCGATCACCGGCAGGGCATACGCATTCGCGCCCTTGCCCAGGATCGCCACCGTCAGTTCGCGGCCGCTGATGAAGGCTTCGGCCAGCACGTCTTCGTCGAATTCCGATGCCTTGGCATAGGCCGCGGCCAGGTCTTCGCGGCGCGTGACCTTGGTCACGCCCAGGGTCGAGCCTTCATGCGGCGGCTTGACGAACACGGGCAGGCCCAGCGTCGAGATCACATTGTCCAGATCCGTCTCGGCATCGAGCACGGCATAGCGCGGCGTGGGCAGCGCTTCGTGCAGCCACACGCGTTTGGTCATGATCTTGTCCATGGCCAGCGACGACGCCAGCGGGCCGCTGCCGGTGTAGGGAATGCCCAGCAGTTCCAATGCGCCCTGCAGCGTGCCGTCTTCGCCATAGCGGCCATGCAGCGCGATGAAGACGCGATCGAAACCTTCGGCGGCCAGTTCGGCCAGCGAGCGTTCGCCGGTGTCGAACAGGTGCGCGTCGACGCCGGCATTGCGCAGGGCCTGGTGCACCCCGGTACCGGACATGATCGAGACGTCGCGCTCGGCGGACTTGCCGCCGTACAGCACGCCGACTTTGCCAAAGGACTGCGGGGACTTCATGACGGACTTCCTTGAAGAATCGGTGCGGCCGCGTGCTGCGGGTCGGCGAACATCGCGCCCACCTTGGCCGGAACGGCGCCAATCGAACCGGCGCCCATGACGATGACCACGTCGCCATCGCGCGCAAAGTCGGCGATGGTGTGCGGCATGTCGGCAATGTCTTCGACGAACACGGGCTCGACGCGGCCCACCACCCGCACGGCGCGGGTCAGCGACCGGCCGTCGGCGGCCACGATCGGGGTTTCGCCGGCGGGGTAGACCTCGGCCAGCAGCACAGCGTCGGCGGTGCCCAGGACTTTGACGAAGTCTTCAAAGCAGTCGCGCGTGCGGGTGTAGCGGTGCGGCTGGAAGGCCAGCACGATGCGGTGTTCCGGATAGGCGCCCCGGGCCGCGGCCAGCGTGGCGGCCATTTCCACCGGGTGATGACCGTAGTCGTCGATCACACGGAAGCTGCCGCCGCCGTTGGCGTCGGTCACCGGGAAGACGCCGGCCTGCGTGAAGCGGCGGTTCACGCCGTTGAAGGCGGCCAGCGCATCGCGAATGGCCGCATCGGACACGCCCAGTTCGGTCGCCACCGCGATCGCAGCCAGGGCGTTGCGCACGTTGTGCTCGCCCGGCAGGTTCAGCGTGATGTCGATCGGCGGCAGTTCCACGTCGCGGTCGCGGCGCAGCACGGTAAAGCACATGCGGGGGCCATCGGCGCGCACGTCGATCGCGCGGATCTGCGCGTCGGCATTGAAGCCATAGGTCGTGATCGGACGTGAGATGAACGGCATGATCTCGCGCACGCTGGCGTCGTCCGAACACAGCACCGCCGTGCCGTAGAACGGCATGCGCTGCGTGAATTCGACGAAGGCGCTTTTGAGCCGCGCGAAGTCATGGCCATACGTGTCCATATGGTCCGCGTCGATGTTCGTGATCACGGCCATGACGGGCAGCAGGTTCAGGAACGATGCGTCGGACTCGTCGGCCTCGACCACAATGAATTCGCCCTGCCCGAGCTTGGCGTTGGCGCCGGCCGAGTTCAGGCGGCCGCCGATCACGAAGGTCGGATCCAGGTCGCCCGCGGCCAGGATGCTGGCCACCAGGCTGGTCGTGGTGGTCTTGCCATGCGTGCCGGCCACGGCAATGCCGCGCTTCAGGCGCATCAGCTCGGCCAGCATCAAGGCGCGCGGCACGACCGGAATGCGTTTGTTGCGGGCCGCAATCACTTCCGGATTGTTGCCCGCCACGGCGGTCGACGTGACGATGGCATCGACGCCTTCGATGTTCTCGGCCTTGTGGCCTTGCACGATGCACGCGCCCAGCGCGGCCAGGCGTTGCGTGGTCGCGTTGTCGGCCAGGTCGGACCCGCTGATGCGATAGCCGAGGTTCAGCAGGACTTCGGCGATACCGCTCATGCCGGAGCCGCCGATGCCGACGAAATGGATGTGTCTGATCCGGTGTCTCATGGTTTCTCTTTGCGCGCCGCGGCTTCGCAGATGTCGGCGATGCGGGCGGTTGCCTGCGGCCGGGCCATCGCACGCGCACGCGTCGCGGTCTCGATCAATTCGGGGCGCGTGCGCTCGGCCAGCCAGGCCGCGAGCCACTCGGGCGTCAGCGCCGATTGCGGCTTGAGCCAGCCGGCCTGCGCATCGCTCAGGTATTTGGCGTTGGTGGTCTGGTGGTCGTCGACCGCGTGCGGGAACGGCACGAACAGCGCGGCCGCGCCGGCCGAGCAGATCTCGGCCACCGTCATGGCGCCCGATCGGCAGATCACCAGGTCGGCGTCGGCATAGGCCGCCGCCATGTCGGTGATGAAGGCGCGGCAATCGCCCGTCACGCCGGCCTTGTCATAGGACGCCTGCAAGGCCGCCAGATGCTTTTCGCCGGCCTGATGCACGACCGTGGGTCGCGCATCGGCAGGCAGGCGGGCCAGGGCTTGCGGCACCGTATCGTTCAGGGCTTGCGCGCCCAGGCTGCCGCCGACGACCAGCAGGCGCAGCGGGCCGGTGCGGCCAGCCAGGCGGTCCGCGGGCGCCGCGAGACGGGTCATTTCAGGACGCACCGGATTGCCGACCTGTTCGACCGCCGCGTTGCCGCCCTTGCCCGGGAACGCGCCCGGGAAAGCCGTCAGCACCTGGTCCGCCACCCGGGCAAGCACCTTGTTGGTCATGCCGGCCACGGAATTCTGTTCGTGCAGCACCAGCGGAATGCCGCGCATCGCCGCCATCAGCCCGCCGGGCAACGCCACATAGCCGCCCATGCCCAGCACGACGTCGGGCTTGTGCCGGCCCAGGGCCGAGAAGGCCTGGCCCAGTGCACGCAGCAACGTGAACGGCAGCTTGACCAGCGTCTTGACGCCCTTGCCCCGCACGCCCGAAAAGCGCAGCGGCACCAGCGGAATGCCTTGCGGCGGCACCAGGCGCGATTCCATGCCATCGGGGTGGCCCATCCAGACCACGTTCCAGCCGCGCGCGCGCAGGTCTTGCGCGACGGCCAGGCCGGGCATGATGTGCCCGCCCGTGCCACCGGCCATGACCATGAGGGTGCGTGCGTGAGCCGTCACAGGCGCCCTCCACGCATCAGGATGCGGTTTTCGTAATCCACGCGCATCAGCACCGCCAGCGCGCACATGTTGAACACGATGCCCGTGCCGCCAAAGCTCATGAACGGCAGGGTCAGGCCCTTGGTCGGCAGCAGGCCCAGGTTCACGCCCATGTTGATCAGCGTCTGCACGCCGAACCACAGCACGACACCCTTGGCGACCAGACCGCTGAAGGTGCGGTCCATGGCAATGGCCTGGCGGCCGATCTCAAAGCCGCGGCGCACGATGGTCGCGAACAGCAGGATCACGACGGCGACGCCGACAAAGCCCAGTTCCTCGCCAATCACGGCGAGCAGAAAGTCGGTATGCGCTTCGGGCAGGTAATGCAGTTTTTCGACGCTGCCGCCCAGGCCCACGCCCAGCCATTCGCCGCGGCCGAACGCGATCAGGGAATGCGACAGCTGATACGCCTTGCCCAGCGCATTGCCCTCGCTCCACGGATCCAGGTAGGCGAACAGACGTTCCCGGCGCCACGGCGCGGCCCAGATCAGCAGCATGAAGGTGCCGACCAGCACGCCCGTCAGGCCCGCGAACAGCTTGCCGTTCATGCCGCCCAGGAACAGGATGCCCATCGAAATCGCCACGACCACCACGAAGGCGCCCAGGTCGGGCTCGAGCAGCAGCAACAGGCCGGACGCCGCCATGGCCACCGCCATCGGCACAAAGCCGCGCCAGAAGAACTGCATGTGTTCCTGCTTGCGCACCGTGTAGTCGGCCGCGTAGATCAGCACGGCCAGCTTCATCAATTCCGACGGCTGGAAGTTGACGACGCCCAGCGGCAGCCAGCGGTGCGCGCCGTTCACTTCCCGGCCGATGCCTGGCACCAGCACCACCGCCAGGAGCACCAGCGAAATTGAGAACAGCGCCATGGCGTACTTCTGCCACGTATCCAGCCGGATCGAAAACGTGAACACGGCCGCGAACAGCCCCACCATCAGGTAGGCAACATGGCGGATAAGGAAAAAGTAATTGCCGTAGTTCTTGTACTTGGGCGAATCGGCCAGCGTGACCGATGCCGAATACACCATGACCAGGCCGATCAGCATCAGGGCAGCCGCCGACACCACCAGCGCGGCGTCGTAATTGAGCATGCGCGTGCGGCTGGGGCGGACGGCGTTCACGCCATTGGACAGTTCTGCGAACAGGCTCATGTCAGATCTCTCCGCGGTCGTGCGCGAGTTCGGTGACCGCGGCGTCGAACACATCGGCGCGGTGCTTGTAGTCGCGGAACATGTCGAAGCTGGCGCAGGCTGGCGACAGCAGCACCGCGTCGCCATCTTCGGCGTGTGTCAGGGCGGTATGGACGGCGGCTTCGAGCGACTCGCTCGTCACCAGCGGCACGTTGGTGCTGGCCAAGGCATCGGCAATCGCAGGTGCGTCGCGCCCGATCAGGACCACGGCGCGGGCATGCAGCGCCACGGCGCGCGCCAGGGGTGCAAAGTCCTGCCCCTTACCCACACCGCCCGCGATCAACACCGACCGCTGGCCCAGGCCTTCGAGCGCCGCCACGGTGGCGCCCACGTTCGTGCCCTTGCTGTCGTCGATGAAGTCCACGCCACCAATGGTGCGCAGGAATTCCACCCGATGCGGCTCGCCGCGGTAATCGCGCACCGAGTGCAGCATCGGCACCAACGACAGGCCGATGCACCGGGCCAGTTGCAGCGCCGCCAGCACATTGGCGGCGTTGTGCTGACCGCGCACCAGCAAGGCGTCGACCGGCATCAGGCGCACGACGCGCCCGGCGGCCCGCAGGATGGGATCGTTCTTTTTGCGCTTGACCGGCTCGGCATCGAATTCGTCAAACGCCGATTCGGCCAGCCAGGCCACGCCATGGCTGTGGTCCATGCCCATGTCGCCGGCCAGCGCGGGCAGGTCGCGGCCAAAGCTGCGCACCCGTTCGGCGTCCAGGCGATCGACCATGGCGACCGTGGTCGGGTCATCACGATTCACGATCGCGATGGCGGACGCGGCCAGCAGCTTGGCTTTGGCGGCAGCGTAGGACGCCATGTCGCCATGCCAGTCCAGGTGGTCCTGCGTCACGTTCAGCACCACCGCGGCGTCGGGCCGCAGGCTGCTCGTGGTCTCCATCTGGAAGCTGGACAGCTCCAGCACCCACACGTCGGGCAAGGCGCCGGCGTCTTGCGCGGCCATCAGGGCCGTCAGCGCGGCGGGGCTGATGTTGCCCGCCACCGCCACCGACTTGCCCGCGGCGGCCACCAGCCGGCCGGTCAGGGACGTGACCGTGGTCTTGCCATTGGTGCCGGTAATGGCCAATACCTTGGGGGCATAAGCCTGCTCATTCTTGAGCATGTTCAGTGCTTGCGCGAACAGTTCGATTTCGCCGATGACCGGAATGCCGCGTGCCTTGGCCGCATCGACCAGCGCGCGGGCCGGAGCCAGGCGGGGCGACAGGCCGGGGCTCAACACGACACGTTCCACGCCATCCAGCAGCGCGGGGTCGAACTGCGATTCGCCATCGATGTCCCGCAGGGCCGCCGCGCCGAGCACGAACTCGGCGTCGCCCGCCTGCTCGCGCAGCGCGGCCAGGCCGTTCGTTTCGGTCCGCGTGTCGGCGACGCGCACGCCGCAGCCGGTGCGTACGCACCACTGCACGGCGGCCGAGCCCGTCTCGCCCAGGCCAAGGACCAGGGTGAACGGCATCGCGACAGGAGACTCCAGCGTGTCCATCAAGGCTTCCACATCACCGCAACTTGAGGGTCGACAGTCCGATCAGCACCAACATCATGGTGATGATCCAGAACCGCACGACGACCTGCGTTTCTTTCCAGCCGCTGACTTCAAAGTGATGGTGCAGCGGCGCCATCTTGAAGATGCGGCGGCCTTGGCCATACCGCTTCTTCGTGTACTTGAACCACGTGACCTGCATGATCACCGACAGCGTTTCGACCACGAACACGCCGCCCATGATGAACAGCACGATTTCCTGGCGCACGATCACGGCCATGGTGCCCAGCGCGCCGCCCAGCGCCAGCGCGCCGACGTCACCCATGAACACCTGCGCCGGATACGCGTTGAACCACAGGAACGCCAGGCCCGCGCCGGCCAGCGCCGCGCAGATCACCATCAGTTCCGATGCGCCCGGAATGTACGGAAACAGCAGGTAGCGCGAATAGTCGGTCCGGCCGACGACATACGCGAACACGCCCAGCGCACTGCCCACCAGCACGGTCGGCATGATCGCCAGGCCATCCAGCCCGTCGGTCAGGTTGACCGCATTGCTGGTGCCAACAATCACCATCCACGTCAGCACCATGAAGCCCAGCGCGCCCAGCGGCAGGCTGATGCTCTTGAAGAACGGCACGATCAGGTCGGCCCGCGTCGGCAACGCCATCGTGAAGCCGCCGTGGATCCAATCCCGGAACAGCACCCAGGTGCCGGCCAGGTCGGGCGCCGCGATCGCAAAGGTCAGATAGACCGAGGCCACCAGGCCGATCAGCGCCTGCCAGAACATCTTTTCGCGCGCCGGCATGCCTTCCGGATCGCGGCGCACCACCTTGCGGTAATCGTCGGCCCAGCCGATCCAGCCAAAGCCGAAGGTCACCAGCAGCACCACCCACACGAAGCGGTTGCTCCAGTCGGCCCACAACACGGTCGACACGCCGATCGAAATCAGGATCAGCGCGCCGCCCATGGTCGGCGTGCCGTTCTTGACCAGATGCGATTCCGGACCGTAGGCGCGCACGGCCTGGCCGATCTTGAGCGCGGTCAGGCGGCGGATCACCCACGGCCCGGCCACCAGCCCGATCAACAACGACGTTGCGCATGCGAACACCGCGCGCAGCGTGATATAGCTGAAAACCGAGAAGCCCCGGAAGTCTTCGGATAGCCACTGGGCCAGTTCAAGCAGCATTCCGCGTACCATTCAAAAAGTCATTTGACGGGTCGTTGCCGGCCAGCAAGGCCGCCACCACCCGTTCCATACGCATGAAGCGTGAACCCTTCACCAGCACCGACGCCGGCCGCACGGCCCGGATCGCCGGGGCCAGGTCTTCCACCCGGTCCGCATGCACACCGCGCCGGGTGGCGTTGTCGTTGCCAGCGTCATTGCCTTGGCCGTCGTTGAACGCCGCCACCGTGTCGCGCGTGGCATCGCCCAGCGCGAACACCGCATCGATGCCGCAGGCACGGGCGTATTCGCCCACTTCCCGATGCATGGCGGGGCCGTCATTGCCAACTTCGCCCATGTCACCCAATACCAGGACACGCGGTGACGGCAGGCTGGCCAGCACGTCGATCGCGGCGCGGGCCGAATCCGGATTGGCGTTATAGGTGTCGTCGATCAGCAGGCCGCCGGAGGGCAGCGCATGACGCTGCATGCGGCCCTTGACCGGCGCAAACGCCTGCAGACCATCCACGACCTTAGCCAACGGCGTGCCAATGGCCAGCGCGCAGGCCGCGGCGGCCAATGCGTTGCGCACGTTGTGCAGCCCGGCCGCGGCCAGCACGACCGGTGCCGAACCCGCCGGAGTCACCAACGTAAAGCGGGTATCGAAAGCCTGCATGTCGATGCCCGTGGCCGTGACGTCGGCAGTCACGTCAGCCGTACCGTCCAGGCCAAACCGCAGGCACGGACGCGCACCGGCCAGCGCCATCCAGATCGGGGTATGCGGATCGTCGCTCGGGAACACGGCCACGCCATCGGGCGGCAGGTGCTCGATCACGGCGCCGTTTTCACGCGCGACCGCTTCCACGGTATGCATGAATTCCTGATGCTCGCGCTGCGCGTTGTTCACCAGGCCCACGGTCGGCGCGGCAATATGCGCCAGCTGGGCGATCTCGCCCGGGTGGTTCATGCCCAATTCCACCACCGCGCTCTGGTGCTCAGGGGTCAGGCGCAGCAAGGTCAGCGGCACGCCGATCTCATTGTTCAGATTGCCGCGGGTCGCCAGACGCGCCGGCTCGCCATGCCACGCCGCCAGAATCGACGCGATCATTTCCTTGGTGGTCGTCTTGCCATTGCTGCCGGTCACGCCAATCAGCGGAATCGCAAACCGCGCGCGCCAGGCGGCGGCCAGACGGGCCAGCGCCACGCGCGTGTCGGACACGACGATCTGTGGCACGCCCACATCGTCCATCGGACGCTGCACCACGACCGCCGCCGCACCGGCTTGCGCCACGGCCGCGACGTAATCGTGCGCATCGAATGTGTCGCCCACCAGCGCAATGAACAGGTCGCTTGCGGCAACGCTGCGTGAATCCGTGCTGACACCGTGGATCGCGATGCGCGGCGCGGCGGCCGTTTCACCCGATGCGCCGTGCAGCACGCCTTGCATGGCGGACGTCGCATCCGCCAGACTCATGAAGCCCAAAATACGTGTTTCCTGTCGCGGGTAGCCGGCAAGCACCTTGCGCGCTTCGTCGACATCCGAGAAGGGCTGTCGCACACCGGCAATTTCCTGGTAAGACTCGTGACCCTTGCCCGCGAGCAGGATCACGTCGTGGATGTCCGCGCCCAGAATGGCGGCGCGGATGGCGTGCGCCCGATCGATGTCGGACGTCACGCGGTCAGCATGCTGCAGCAGATCCGCGGGCACGCCGGCAAGGATCTGTTCGATGATGGCGCGCGGCGATTCGCTGCGCGGATTGTCGCTGGTGACAACGACACGGTCGGCGCGCGCCGCCGCGATGCGGCCCATTTCCGGGCGCTTGCCGGCGTCGCGATCGCCGCCGCAGCCGAACACGCACACGCAGCGGCCGCCGCGCGCGGCCGCCACGGGCAGCAATGCGTCGATCGCGCGTTCCAGCGCGTCGGGCGAATGGGCGTAGTCGACCACCACCAGGGGGGTGCCGTGACCCGGCGTGCTGTCTGGCGCGGCCACGGCTTCCAGGCGGCCCGGCGCGGCCTGGGCCGACCCCAGCGCGCCCGCCGTGTCCTGCACCGACCAGCCCAGCGCGCGCAGCACGCCGCCCACGGCCAGCAGGTTGGCCACGTTGTGCGCGCCCAGCAAGTGCGTGGCGATCTGCACCGACCGGTCATCCAGGTTCAAGGTAAAGACCATGCCCTGGCTCGTGCCGTGCAGATCGCTGGCCGACAGGACGGCAACGCCGGCGGGCATCACTGCCGATGCGGCGTCGAGGGTGAAACCCGTCAGGGCCACCGGTTCGACCGCGCTGGCTTCGGCTGCATTCGCCGCGATCGCCTCCAGCACGCGATGCCCGGCCGGATCATCCAGGTTGACGATGGCCGCGCGCACGCCCTTCCAGGTGAACAGCCGCGTCTTCTGCCGTTCGTATTCGGCCATGTCGCCGTGGTAGTCCAGGTGATCGCGCGTCAGGTTGGTCAGCACGGCCACATCCACGTGCAGACCATCCATACGGCCTTCGGCAATGCCGATCGACGATGCCTCGATCGCCACGGCCACCGTGCCCGCCGCGCGCATCTGCGCCAGCGACCGGTGCAGGGCCACGGCGTCGGGCGTCGTCAGCCCGGTCACGACATGCGCGCCCGCGCCATCGGCCGTCGGCGTGCGAATGCCCAGCGTGCCGATCACGCCGCAGGGCTGGCCATGGGCGGTCAACGCATCGGCCAGCCATTGCGTGCACGACGTCTTGCCATTGGTGCCGGTCACTGCGATCACGGTCATGGCCTTGGATGGCTCGCCATACCAGGCCGACGCCGTCTCGCCCAAGGCTTCTTTCAGGCCGACAAAGGCGCACGCAGGCACGCCACGTTCCGCCAGCACCGCATCGATCTCGGCGCCATGGGCGCCTTCGGCCGCTTCATACACCACGGCCGCGGCGCCTTGCGCCAGCGCCTGGCGCAGGTAGTCGCGGCCATCGCTGCGCGCCCCCGGGTAGGCCAGGAACACGTCGCCCGCCACCACCGCCCGCGAATCCAGGGTCAGCTGCGCCGACGCCAGCACGTTCGCGCGCAGCCACGCCACCAGGGCGGACGGATCGCGCGCCTGCGTGCGGAAGTCCACCGCGCTCACAGCACTTCTTCCATCAACGGCACATCGGGCACGACCAGCGACTTGAACGGCGCATCGGGTTCGACGCCCATCAACCGCAGGGTGCCGCCCACCACATTCGAGAACACCGGGCCCGCGACGGCGCCGCCGTACACGCTGCCGGTGGTCGGTTCGTCCATCATCACCGCCACGACCAGGCGCGGGTTGGACGCGGGCGCCAGCCCGATGAACGACGCCACATACTTGGTGCTGTAGGCGCCGTTGATGATCTTGCGCGCGGTGCCGGTCTTGCCGGCAATGCGATAGCCCATGACCTGCGCCTGCACGGCGGTGCCGCCCGCGCCCGTCACGGCTTCCATCATCTTGCGCATGGTCCGGGCCGTGGCCGGTGTGTAAACCTGCGTCGGGGTCGGCTCGCGATCGGTCTTCAGGAACGACAGCGGCACCATGTCGCCATTGCGGGCAAACACCGTGTAGGCCTGGGCCATCTGCACCAGCGACACCGACAGGCCGTAGCCGTAAGCCATCGTGGCCTTTTCAATCGGACGCCACCGGTCATACGGCCGCAGGCGGCCCGCCACCGCACCCGGAAAGTCCAGCTTCGGCACCTGGCCGAAGCCCAGCTCGCTGTACTTGTTCCACATTTCGCGGTTTTCGATCAGGTTCGCAATCAGCGACGTGCCGATGTTGCTCGACTTCTCGATAACGCCGGCTGTGCTCAACACCCCGTAGCCGTGGGTGTCCGAAATCGACCGGCCAAAGAACGTCATGCGGCCATTGCCGGTGTCGAACGTGCTGGTCGGACGGATACGGCCCAGGTCCATGGCCAGCGCAATGGAAAACGGCTTGATGGTCGAACCCGGCTCGAACGTGTCGGTCAGCGCGCGATTGCGCAACTGGCCGCCATTGAGCCCTTCGCGGGCATTCGGGTTGTAGGTCGGCAGATTGACCAGCGCCAGGATCTCGCCCGTGCGGGTATCGACCACGACCGCGGCCGCGCCGCGCGCCTTGCTCTTGTCCACCGCCGCCTTCAATTGCGAAAACAGCAGGTATTGAATGCGGGTGTCGATCGACAGCGTCAGGTCGTGGCCGTTGGCGGGCGAACGCACGGCCTGCACGTCTTCGACCACGCGGCCCAGACGGTCCTTGATCACGCGGCGGCTGCCGGCGCGGCCTGCCAGCTGCGAGTTGTACGCCAGCTCGATGCCTTCCTGGCCCTTGTCTTCGATATTGGTAAAGCCCAGCACGTGCGCCACCATTTCCCCTTCCGGGTAGTAGCGCATCGTTTCGCGTTGCTGGTGGATGCCTTCCAGGCCCAGCGCGGCCACTTTGTCGGCCGTCTCGACCGTCAGCTGGCGCTTCAGGTAGACAAACGTCTTGTCTTCATTGGACAGCTTGCGCTGCAGATCGCGCAGCGGAATGCCCAGCAGGTTCGCCAGTTCGGCCAGCTTGTCGGGCGGCGCCTTCACGTCTTCCGGGATCGCCCACACGGCGCGCGCGGGCACGCTCGACGCGATCACCACGCCGTTGCGGTCGGTGATCTTGCCGCGCGACGCCGGCAGCACCAGCGTGCGCGCATAGCGCGATTCGCCCTGCCGCTGCAGGAATTCGTTCGACAGTCCCTGCAGATACAGGGCCCGCACCATCAAGGTCGCAAAGCCGGCGAACAGCAGGAACAGCACGAAGCGCGACCGCCATGGCGGCAGCTTGGCATGCAGCACGGGGTTGGACGAAAAGCGGACGCTTTGTGTGCTCTTGCGCTTCATCGGCGGGCTCCCGACGGATTGCGGCCGGCAGGCGCCGGCATCGGTTCGCCCAGCGGTCCGAACGGCAGGACCACGGGCGCATCGCCCTGGTCGCGGCGCTGCGCGAGATAAATGGTGCGAGCCGGCGTGACCGGCTCCATCTTGAGCGTGTTGCGGGCCACATTGTCGATCAGGCCGTGCTTGGAATGATCGGTCTGTTCCAGCTGCAGACGGCGCCAGTCCACGTCCAGGTCGCGCGTCACGACCTGCGCGCGTTCCAGCTCCATGAACAGGCTGCGCGCTTCGTACTGGCTGCTGACGAGCGACAGCGCGCAGCCGATCAGCGCGAGGGTCAGGACGAACAGAAGACGGGCCATGGCGCCGGGACCTAGGTCGACGAGCGTGCTTGCGCACGCACCTGCCGCGGACGCGACGACGCGGGGCGGCGAGCCGCACCCACGGGCAATTCGGACCGGATGAACGCCGCGCCGCCTTCGGCAGGCAGCGGCACCGACGTGCGCTCGGCCACCCGCAGCACGGCGGAACGCGCGCGCGGATTGCCGTCGACTTCTTCATGGGTCGGCAGGATGCGGCCGATCGACAGCAGCACCGGCTGGGGCCGGTCGCGTTCGGGAATCGGCAGGCGAGCGGTCTCGGCGCCCGGATTGGCGGCGGCCGCGATGAATTGCTTGACGATGCGGTCTTCCAGCGAGTGAAAGCTGATCACCGCGAGACGCGCACCCGGCGCAAGCAACTCTAGAATGGACGCGAGCGCACGCGAGAGCTCTTCAAGTTCCTGATTGAGGAAAATCCGTATAGCTTGAAAGGTGCGTGTCGCTGGATGTTGCCCCTTCTCCCGCGTGCGGACTGTACCAGCCACGAGGTGGGCAAGCTCACCGGTTGTCGTAAGAGCCCGCACCTCGCGGCCAGCTGCAATCGCCTTTGCAATCTGGAAAGCAAACCGTTCTTCTCCATAGCGCGCTATGACCTCCCGCATATCGTCGATGCTTGCCTCGGCAAGCCATTGCGCGGCGGTCAGGCCGCGCGTCGTGTCCATCCGCATATCGAGCGGGCCGTCCCGCATGAACGAAAATCCACGCTCCGGATCGTCGATCTGCGGCGAAGAAATTCCCAGATCCATCATGACGCCGTCGACCTGGGTGATGCCCAGCCCGGCCAGCTCTTCACGGATATCGGCAAAGCCGGCATGCACGATGGTCAGGCGAGGATCGGCGGCCGCGACTTCGCGTGCCGCCTCAACCGCCTGGGGGTCTT
The DNA here is from genome assembly GCF_013408655.1 of Pigmentiphaga litoralis. Classification (NCBI taxonomy): domain Bacteria; kingdom Pseudomonadati; phylum Pseudomonadota; class Betaproteobacteria; order Burkholderiales; family Alcaligenaceae; genus Pigmentiphaga; species Pigmentiphaga litoralis. Next base: position 8,031 of record NZ_JACCBP010000002.1, on the reverse strand, counting down.
TGTCGAAAGCAATCAGCCGTGCGTCCGGTCCCAGGCGCGCCAGAAGCGCGCGAGAATGACCGCCACGGCCGAACGTCGTGTCCACCCACACGCCGCCCACGGCGTCGCCGTCGTCCTGTCTGGACAACGCGTCTATCGTCGGCGCCAGCAGCACGGGCCGATGTTGAAAGGGGGAATTCACGATTTAGAAAGAAAACTGATTGAGGACTTCTGGCGAGGCCTGATCGAGCAGTTCCTGCTCTTTTCGGGCCAAAGCGGCGGCGTCCCAGAGTTCGAAGTGCGCGCCCATGCCGAGCAGCATCACATCGCGTTCCAGGGAGGCAGCCGAGCGTAACTCGGGGGCAATCAGGATCCGTCCCGTTCCGTCGAGTTCGACGTCTTGCGCGCTTCCGAGCAACAATCGCTGAAGCCCGCGCGCCTGCATCGGAAACGCCGCGATCTGTTCGCGTTTCGTTTCCCAAATCGGACGAGGATAGACCAGAAGGCAACCATCGGGATGTCGGGTGAGTGTCAGGCGCCCTTCAGCTTGAACCATCAACGCGTCACGATGCCGGGTCGGGATCGATACCCGCCCCTTCGCATCCAGCGTTAATGCGCTGCTGCCCTGGAACACGACTTTGTCACCCCACTTTTTTGCACAAAATTCTACTATTTCCCACTCTAAAGGACCGCCCTTGCAGGGTCAAGCCGGTAACGGCCATTTATCCATTAGTAACAAGGACTTAGCCGAACTTGCTCGAAGATTCACGATATGAAATATCGAATCGAATCAGTGCCTTGGGTGTAGAAGTGAATGCGAGACGTGAGGATTCCGGGAAAAACGCCCCTCTCAAGAGTGTGGTAACTAGATACAAGTGCTTTCCCGGGCCACCCCGTATTGCTGTCCAAACTTGCCTGACCACGAAGGATGGCCAGCCTGACATCCGCCTGAAACGGACGGCGAAACGGCTTGCTCGCGGCCATCCTGGAATCGGGGGAAAGGGATCCTCTCCTGTTGGCGAAGGGTAGGGACGCACGAAACGGCCTGCTCGAGGCGGCGTTTCGGTACGGAAATGGGGAGGCAAAGCAGATCGATAGGCCGGATTCTGTACACGGGTCGCCCCGCGGGCAATCATTCCTCTAGGCGGACCATTGCTGGCCAGCTCAAGCCACCTACCCGCATGCGCGAACTAGCCGCCCTCCACGGCCCGGGGGCCGCATGCATGCCTATTTGGTGTTGCTCCGGATGGAGGTTGCCGCGTTTCACCCTGCTGCGCCGCGCCCGGGGTGACCCGAACGCGCAGCACGGAGATGCCGTGCCGGTGCGGATCGAAATCCGCCCTCGCCGCAGACTCGTCTCTGTGGCCCTGTTCCTCGGCTTCGCGCCCCATGCTTGCGCACGGGACGATCGCCGGACGGTCGTTAGCCGCCATCCTGCTATATGGAGTCCGGACCTTCCTCGCCGCTTGCGCGCCGCGATTGCCTGATCTGCTCTGCGCCGACAGTTTACCTCTGACGCGAACGCCCCGGCCGGAATACGTCGGTATCGTCGTAAAAGCCGGGCGCCGTGTTGGCGGCCCACCACCCTGGCAGGCCCAGCACGGGCAACGGCGACAGGTCGCGCGGGGTAAAGAAGGGCCAGTTGGCCAGCCAGTCGCTGACCAGGCGGTCGATGGTGGACCGCCGCTCGCCAAACGACGCGCGAAAGTAGGAATCGTCCACCGGCACGATCAACGTGTGCGCCGTGATCGACTTGTACGGGTTCATGAGCTTTTCGAGCAGCGCGTGCCCCACCACCCACGGCTCGGTCTGCACGAGCGTGGCGGTGCGCCGGTCCTGGAACAGCGTCTGCCAGTCGAAGCGCCGCAGCGCTGTCGCCAGTTCGTCGTTGGAGCAAGCCAGCACCAGGCCGTTTTCGTCGAACAGGGTGACCGCATCGCGAAGTGCCCCGCGGCCGTTCTTGCCGCCTTCACCTGGCGGCGGCATGTGCGGCTGCGCCAGCGCGTGGGCCTGCGTGGCGTTCAGGCGCGACTTGATGTGCGGGTAGGACAGCCAGGCCAGGCCGTTGAACAGGTCGTGCAGGTTGTCGCGGGTCGGGATGCGGCCCGTGTCGTAGATGTGCTTTTCGTAGGGCGTGCCGTCCGGCAGGTCGGACTGGGGCGCGAATACGATCGGCTTGCCCGAATCCATTTGCGGCCGCACGCCCCGCGCCGACGACGTCACCAGCAGCCGATTCAGGCGATCGCACAGCGGCTCGCCCGCCTCCAGCGACAGCAGCGCGCCGGCAGGCGCCACGCCGGTGAACCAGGGCTGTTCCCAATCGATCACGGTTGCGCCCGCGTTCGTGCCGTCCTGGGCGTCGTCGGGGCCATTCTGCGGCCCGGCGTTCAGCTCGCGACCCGCCATGGCAGCGTCTCCCCGGCGGCAAGCGGCACCACCGTCTGCGCACCATAGGGGAGTTCGTCAGGGATCGTCATGGGTTCGCGCAGCAGGGTCAGCGTGCCGGTGTTGCGGGGCAGGCCATAGAAGTCGGGGCCAAAGAAGCTGGCAAAGCCTTCCAGCGCCTCGATCTTGCCGGCCAGATCGAACGCCTGCGCATACAGCTCCATGGCGTGCAGGGCGGTGTAGCAGCCCGCACAGCCGCAAGCATGTTCCTTCAGCCCCCGGGCATGCGGCGCGCTGTCCGTGCCAAGGAAGAACTTGGGATTCCCGCTGGTGGCGACCTCGACCAGCGCCTGGCGATGCCGCTCCCGTTTCAGCACCGGCAGGCAATACCAGTGCGGCCGCACGCCGCCCACGAACAGCGCATTGCGGTTGTACAGCAGGTGATGCGCCGTCACGGTCGCGGCGGTGGGGCCATCGGTATCGCGCACATAGTGGGCAGCGTCCGCCGTGGTGATGTGTTCAAAGACCACTTTCAGCCCCGGGAACGACTTGCGCAGCGGAATCATGACCGTGTCGATAAACGCCTTTTCGCGATCGAACAGGTCAATGCCCGGATCGGTCACTTCGCCATGCACCAGCAGCGGCAGGCCGACTTTTTCCATGGCTTCAAGCGCTGGCGCGCAGCGCCCCAGCAGATCGGTCACCCCGGCGTCGGAATTGGTCGTGGCGCCGGCGGGATACAGCTTGACCGCATGCACGAAGCCCGAGGCCTTGGCCTTTTCGATTTCGGCGGGCGGCGTATTGTCGGTCAGGTACAGCGTCATCAGCGGCGTAAATGCCGGCGCATCGGCCGGCCGCGACGACAGCGCCTGCAGGATGCGGTCGCGGTACGCGCCGGCCTGCTCGGACGTGGTGACCGGCGGTTTCAAGTTGGGCATGACGATGGCGCGGGCAAACTGGTCGGCGGTATGCCCCACCACGGCCGCCAGCGCCTCGCCATCGCGCAGATGCAGGTGCCAGTCGTCGGGTCGGGTGATCGTAAGCGTAGGAGTCGTCATCGTCATGGCCGCCGTAGCGGCTTCGGGAAATGGGGAAATGCGGAAGGAACGCTCCGCAGGTTGTGGGGAATGTTAACCGCTGTCGTTCGCTTCGCCCGCGACGGGCCCCTGATGCAGGGTGCGTTCGTCCAGGTCAGTCCACCACCGGCATGCTGCGTTCCACGATCGACGCCATCACCCCGGCGCCGACAGGAATGATCGCATCGTTGAAGTCGTAGCCCGTGTTGTGCAGGAAGCATCCGCTTTCGGCGCCGCCCTGTCCGACGCGGAAGTACGCACCCGCCCGCCCCTGCAGCATGAACGAAAAGTCCTCGGCGCCCATCGATGGGGTCAGGTCGCGGATCACGTTGTCCTTGCCGATCATCGCGGTCGCGACGTCAGCCACGAAATTGGCTTCGTGCGGCGTGTTGATGGTGGCCGGATAGATGCGTTCGTACTTCAGCGCAGCCGTCGCTCCGAACGCCCCGGCGATCGACGACGCGATGTCGCCCAGCCGCGTCTCGACCATCTCTTGCACACTGCGGCGGAAGGTCCGAACCGTGCCCACCAGCCGCGCCTCGCTCGGGATGACACTCATCGCGCCCGGATGGCCGGCCTGCACCGAACAGATCGACACCACCGCCGCATCCAGCGGGCTCACGTTGCGCGACACGATGGATTGCGCCGCCGTGATGATGTGGGCGGCCACCACCACCGGGTCGATCGTCTGGTAAGGATGCGCGCCATGGCCGCCCTTGCCGTTCACGACGATCTCGAACCGGTCGGCCGCCGCCATCATCGGGCCCGGGTTGATGCCGATCTTGCCGGGCGGCAGGCCCGGCCAGTTATGCATCGCGTAGATGGCGTTGCACGGAAAGATATCGAACAGCCCGTCTTCGATCATCGCCTTCGCGCCGCCCAGGCCTTCTTCGGCGGGCTGGAATATCAACACGGCGGTGCCGTCGAAGTTGCGGGTGCGCGCCAGGTATTTGGCGACGCCTATCAGGATGGCGGTGTGCCCGTCGTGACCGCAGCCATGCATCAGGCCGGGCTTGGTCGAACGATGGCCAAAGGTGTTCTGCTCGGTCATGGGCAGCGCGTCCATGTCGGCACGCAGCGCAATCATCCGGCCGCTGTCGCAGCGCCGCCCGCGAATCACGCCCACCAGGCCGGTCTTGCCGATGCCGCGGTGCACCTCGATGCCAAGCAGTTCAAGACTGCGCGCCACGATGCCCGACGTGCGGACCTCTTCGAATCCCAGTTCCGGATGCGCGTGCAGATCGCGCCGCAGCGCCGTCAGCTCGTCATGAAATTTGCGGATCGCTTCCAGCGGCGACCGCAAGCCCACCCCAACATCCATCCTGTTCTCCGAAGTCTGCGTCGTGCCTGCTTCTAGTCGATTGCCGTCGGGCCCTGGGAGTTCCCCAACGCGGTCGTGCGTTCGGTCAGCAAATGAATATCGCCGTACCAGGCTTCGGCGCGCTGACGCGTGTTGTCGGTGTCGGTCAGTACACCCACGCCCAACAATTTGCCCGGAGGTTCACCAAATATCTCGGTGTAGTCCTTCACGTAGTCGCGCTTGTAGGACAGCCATTGGCCCACGCGCGCGGGGCCGGATTCCACCACCTTCTTCTTCACGCGCGACGTATGCGAATTGGCGATCACCGTGCCCACGGGTTGCTTCGTATCCCACGTGTAGATCAGCGTCGCATACGGCATGTCGCGGCCCAACAGCATGCGCGCCGTTTCGGCCAGCATGCGTTCCTTCATGGGCAGGCGGCTCATGTCGCCATCGAATGCCAGCACCACCCGCGTTGGCGCATCTTCGGCGTCGGCGCGCGTGCTGTCCGCGCCCGGGATCATTGCATCGGTGCGCCACGTCCACGTGATCGACGATGCGGACGGGGCCACGGGCATCGGCACCCACAATCCGCTGGCCGATGAATCGGCGGCCGCATGCAGCACGCGCGTCGGCTTGGCCGCCACGTGTTTATGCGTGACGCTATAGCTGGTGCGAGTCTTGTCGCGGCGAATGATGAGCGGCTGCCAGCCTGCGGGTGGCTCGCCAATCGGCGACGCCGACGTCGACACCACCAGGGCTTGTTCAGGGGCAATCACGACCGCATCGGATGCAGGTGTAACCACCTGCTCATGGTCGTGTTCATCTTCATAGTTGGGCAATTCGGGATGCGTTGCGCAGCCACTTACCACCAGGCCGAAAAGCGCGCTGCAGCAGGCGTTTCGGGCGAGACGAACGGGCAAGGAAGACATAGATTTCACAGTCGGCACCGGCGCTCATGAAAGACGGTCGGGTCATTCTACCGGCCTGGCGTGACGTCCAAGCGTTGCGCACCGGGCAAATTCTGCTGGGAAACACCAATTCAAACGAAATTTTGTTGTAGCTTTCCCTGGCGAAACGATATGCTGCGCTCGCGGGGTTATTCCGCAGTACTGGAGTTTGCCTCTCTCGCGCACTGCGGTGTGGCCCTGCTACCGATCGGACGATTCTTCTTTGTAGGAGTACAGCATGGCCACAGCCAAGAAGGCAGCAGCGAAAACCGCCGCGCCCGCCAAGAAAGCAGCCCCGGCTAAGACCCCCGCCGCTAAAAAAGCAGCGCCGGCCGGCACGAAAGCGGCTCCTGCCGCCAAGAAAGCAGCAGCCACCAAGGCTCCGCGTAAAGTCAACGCAGCTTTCCTCAAGCCCCTGACCCCGAGCGCCGAACTGGCCGCGGTCATCGGCTCGGAACCGCTGCCGCGTACCGAAGTCACGCGCAAGATCTGGGAATACATCAAGAAGCACGACCTGCAAGACCCGAAGGCCAAGCGCAACATCAACGCCGATGCCAAGCTGAAAGAACTGTTCGGCAAGCCTACCGTCGATATGTTCGAACTGACCAAGATCGTGAACGCCCACTTGAAGTAAACCAAGCAGCCCTGGCATGCCCCCGGGTACTCCGGGACCGCTTGACGCCCACATTGACGTACGTCGCTGTGGGCGTTTTTACGTGGGTACCCGCAGCAGCAGCCGGCCAGTGGCGCCTTGGCGTTCGATGAGATTGTGGTCTTCGATGCTGACATGCCGTGAAAGCGTCAGCACCCGATCGACCCGAGCCGGTCAACCGCCCGCGGGCTTGAGCACGATCACTTGCCCGCGTGGTGCATCCGTCAGCAGATAGACCTCTCCTTGCCGGCCCACCGTCACGTTGCGCACGCGCGCTTCGCCCGACATATAGCGGTCTTCCTTCACGATCCGATCACCCTGGCGCTGCAGCCGGATCAAGGCCTGGCCGCTCAACGCACCCAGCAGCACACTGCCCTTCCATTCCGGGATTCGGTCGCTGGTATAGAACGCCAGGCCGCTCGGCGAAATCGATGGCACCCAGCTGTACAGCGGCGGCATATAGCCTGGCGCGGACGCTTCTTCACCGATCTTGCCGCCGCCATACTGCTCGCCGTAGGTGAACTTGGGCCAGCCATAGTTCTGGCCGCGCTTCACGATGTTGACCTCGTCCCCACCCTGCGGCCCATGCTCGGCCACCCACAGTTCGCCATTGACCGGATCCAGCGCCGCGCCTTGAGGATTGCGATGGCCCAAGGAGTAGATCTCGGGCAGCGCACCCTTCGTCGTGCGTTGAGCCGAAGGGTCTGCATAAGGATTGCCTGGCGCCGGCTTGCCCGCATCGGTCAGTCGCACGACCTTGCCGTGGTGCGTGCTCAGGTCCTGCGCATCCACGCTGCGTGACGATCGCTCGCCCAAGGTCACGAACAAGGCGCCGTCCCGATCGAACACCATGCGCGACCCGAAGTGCAGGCTGCTCGCATACTTGGGGGCCTGCCGGAAGATCATGGTCGTCTCAGTCAGCGCCCACGTGCCCGAGGTCTGCACCAGCTTGCCGCGCATCACGGCAGTGCTATTGGTTCGCGCCGCTTCGCCCGGTTCCGAATAGCTCAGATAGACCCACTGGTTGCGCGCAAAGTCCGGGTGCAAAACGACGTCCAGCAGTCCCCCCTGCCCCCGCGCATCCACCTGCGGCGTACCCGTTACAGGCGCCGACAAGGACCCGTCTTTTGCGACCACACGCAGCCGGCCTGGACGCTCGGTCACCAACGCTTCGCCGGACGGCAACAAAGCCAGTCCCCAGGGATGTTCCAATCCATCCGCCCAAGTGCTTTTGGTGACGCCATTGGGCAAGGATGCGCGTTCAGCACGCACGTCACTGCCCGGCCGCACCGCCTGGGCCTGCGCCTGCAGGGCAGTGGCCAAGGCAAGGACACTGAAGCCGGCGGCCGCAGCCTGCCGGAAGAAACGTTGTGGATGCATCGAGGCTCCCTGTGATGTCGCTGTGATGTCGTCTACGCGCACGCACGCCCCGCGAGAACGTGCCGAGCCCAGCTGCGGACTCACGCGTGATTGGATGGTGTGAGGGAAGACTGTAAGCGCAGAGCGATAGGCGTGCCGGTGTCGAACGGACGCAATGCGTAATTGGGAGTAAATGCGGGGGAGAACAGCGGGGGAGTTGACGCGGGGGATTACCTGCGTTCCCCAAAAGCAAAACCCCCCGCAGCGTTCGCTACGAGGGGTTCTGGGTATAACTAGCCTGACAATGACCTACTTTCACAGACGTCCGTC